>DEAD01000009.1 GCA_002346645.1 Dehalococcoidia bacterium UBA2991 | reverse complement strand
CCTGAACCTGCTCCCAGATCCAGGACGCACACTCCTCAAGTAGTGGTCCCTCTAGCTTCCTCATTTTCCCGGTGCTCACAACCCATCAACCCCCTGCGCCCCTACTTCCTCCCTGATGAGCTTCAGACGATTAACGTTCTCTCTGTCAGGCCCATCCCCCTCAATTCCGGGAACCTCCAAAAGCAGGGGCACCTCGCGAAAAGCGGCGTGGGACAGAATGACCTTGAACCCTTCGATGCCCATATGACCGTCACCTATGTTTTCGTGCCGATCCCGAACGCCCCCGAGAGGCATTTTGCTATCGTTAGCATGGACAGCCCGAAGTCGATCTAGGCCTATCTCTTGATCAAATTCGGTCATCGCCAGCTCGCAGCCTTCTCGCTGTGTGATGTCGTAGCCCATCGCAAAGGCATGGCAGGTATCTAAGCAAACCCCAATGCGGGGATGGCCATCACAACCCCTAATAATTTCCCCAATTTCTGAAAAAGTTGAGCCAATCCCATTGCCTTGCCCAGCGTTGTTCTCAATCAACAGCATTGACTCGTTATCAGCAGCTTCAAGAACTTGGAGCATAGCAAGGCAAATTTGCTCCTTTACTGCTGCAAAACCAGCCCCCTTATGGCTTCCTACATGAAAGATAGTGCCCTCAACCCCAAGGATTCCTGCCCATTCCACATATTGTTGAAGCGAGCCAATAGAACGATGCAGCAGCTTTTCATCCTGTGTACCTAGATTAATTAGATAGATACCGTGAAAGAAAACGGGTAGCCCAAGGCGCTTGTCTTCTTTTCGGAATTCAGCCACAACCTCCTCTCCTATTTTGGGAGACCGCCACTGCTGGGGGGGAGAGACAAAGAGCTGGATTGCCTCGGCGCCAATCTGCTCGGCACGAGCAAAGACCTTTTCAGGGCCTCCAGCTGAAGAGATATGGGCACCAACTCGCATGCCTTGGAGTCTACGCGGCGTTGATCGTGGGCGCCCGTTTAGGATAGGGGGGTACCCTATCAAGGAAGGTCCTATGCTTCCAGATACACAAAGCCATGCTCGCCGACGTCTGAAGATCATCGCCGGACAAGTTGAAGCCCTTCAAAAAAAGGTTGAGGAGGATCGGTACTGCCTGGACTTACTCGACCTGTCGCTATCGGTACAGCGAGCACTACGTAGCTTGGATGCACTCGTACTGGAGGGGCACCTCCGGACGCATGTGATTGAACAAGTCACTAATGGAGAATCCGAGCGCGCAGTACAAGAGCTCTTGAGGGTATACAAGATCCAGGGGCCAACAGAGAGCACGACAGCAATTCAAATGGACCAAGAGGGAGGCGATAGTGCCTGAAAAGATCGAATTAACAGTAACCGGAATGACCTGCGAGCACTGCGTCCGCGCAGTTACGGAAGCTATTAGTGGCGTAGAGGGCGTGCTCGAGGCAAAGGTGGACCTTGATTCTCAATTAGCCAGTGTCATAGGCGATGGGATTGATTTGCCTACCGTCGTCGCGGCCATAACGGAAGAGGGCTACGAGGCCACTCAAACAACAGCTTCATGAGCTCTGCCCAACCCGCAATCACATTGCGAATAGGGGGCATGACTTGTGCTTCCTGCGTGCGACGAGTTGAACGCACCCTTAGCCGTATAGAAGGCGTTGAGACCGCAAGCGTCAATTTTGCATCTGCTACTGCCCGCGTCTCCCTAGAGGAAGCTATCCCAACTGACGAACTTGTCGACGCCGTGGAGAGAGCCGGCTATAAGGCAGTTGAGCTCAACGCAGGCACGCCTTTCATTGAATCCCTACCGCGGGCAAAGTCAGTCACGCTGATTGCTGGAACAGCTCTGGCAATCCCCACCATTATCGCCAGCATGGCGATGGATATCGCCGATCTTACCTTTGGGGGTAGCGACCAGCTGACAGGGTATCTTCTCCTTGGCGGAGCAGCCCTAGTGCAGGTGCTACTGGGCCAGCCCTTTTACCGGTCCCTATGGCCTGCCTTGCGCGCCCTAACCCCAAACATGGACGTACTAGTTGCCATTGGCACAACAGTCGCCTTCGCATTTAGCGCTTGGGTAGTTCTATTCAGACAACCCGAAGCGATGTTTTTCGATGTAAGCGCAGCAGTACTACTATTCGTGACCCTGGGAAGATTTTTTGAAAACCGGGCTAGAAGAAGCTCAGGAAGTGCCATCCGCACCCTTTTATCCCTCACAACCAAGTCCGTAAACGTAATTCAGGGCGGAGTAGAGCAAACATTACCGATTGAGCACTTAAGTGTGGGCAGTGTGTTCCGGGTAAGGCCTGGTGAACGCATCGCGGTGGATGGGATAGTACATGCAGGGGAGAGCGTGCTGGATGAATCTTCTTTGACTGGTGAGTGGATGCCAGTCGAACGAGGGCCAGGCGAACGGGTGGTCGGCGGAACCATGAATCAGCATGGAGTATTAGACGTCGAAGCAACCGCAGTAGGAGACGCCACCGTTCTACACCGTATGGCTACCTTAGTAGCAGAAGCGCAGGGGTCGAGAGCCCGCATCGAACGGATGGTGGACTCACTGACAGCAGTCTTTGTGCCAATCGTGCTAGTCCTAGCGTTAGCAACCTTCCTTGGCTGGGGTTTCCTCGGGGAATCGTTCGTAGACGCTATGGTGTTTGCTGTTGCAGTGCTTGTAATCGCCTGCCCCTGTGCGCTAGGCCTCGCAACCCCAACAGCCGTAGTGGCAGGAATGGGCATGGGAGCAGAGCGGGGAATCCTGATTCGCAATGCGGAAGCGTTGGAGGCAGCTGCACGCTTAGACATAATGGTGGTCGATAAAACAGGAACGCTCACGGAGGGCCAACCAAAACTGGTTGAAGTTGTCCCAGTAGCAAATCTCAATGAAGAGGCGGCTTTGGAATGGGCCGCTGCAGTCGAATCACTGAGTGAGCACCCTCTGAGTAAAGCCGTGGTCGAAGAGGCAAAAGCTCGAGGCCTCAACATCCTTCCCGCACAGAAGCTTGAGGCATTGCCGGGAGCGGGACTAGCCGGTGAAGTAAGCGGACAAAAGGTTCTCATCGGAACAAGAAGACTGTTCGAGGAGCGTGGTATCACCCTTAGCCCTAGCACTGAACAGGACCTCGCAAGGTTGGAGCAAAAGGGACACTCAATTGCCCTCATCTCTGTCGATGAACATTACACAGGAGCGCTATCCTTTGCCGACCCACTCAAGCCAAACGCCAAAAGAGCAATCAATGCGCTTCACCTTCTGGGGGTCCGCACCGCAATAGCCAGCGGAGATAACGAAGGAAGCGTCCTTGCAGCAGCCGATGCCCTAGGAATACGGGAAGCTCATGCAGGCTTAGGGCCCGAAGACAAACTAGAGCTTGTGCGAAAACTACAAGCACTAGGATTCCGTGTCGCAGTAGTCGGAGACGGAATAAACGATTCGGCAGCCCTAGCACAAGCTGATGTAAGTATTGCAATGAGCACAGGGTCCGATACAGCCATCGAAACTAGCGACATAACTCTTTTGAACGGCGACCTCGACAAGATAGGGGAAGCCATCTTGCTAAGCCGCGCCACCCTCCGAACCATTAAGCAAAACCTAAGCTGGGCCCTCGGCTATAACGTTTTAGCGATTCCAATCGCCATGGCAGGACTACTGAACCCGATCATCGCCGGAGGGGCGATGGCGCTAAGCTCGGTAAGCGTGATGGCCAACAGTCTCCGACTACGCACTCAGCAAGGCAGCATCGTTGCAGCCAGCGGTAGCGTATATGAAGGTCCCCAAGAGCACTTCACCAACCTCAATCGCGGTCCAATACTAGCTTTGGCATCAATCGCAGCGTTGCTATTAGTTCCATTTCTCGTGTTCACGGGCCTCGCACGGTCGTGGTGGACTTAAACCAACCTCCTATCGCCGCTTGTAGAACTCGAGCTACACTCCTCCCATGAAGCGAGCAGAAACCCGACCTGTTAAGGCTGGTTCAATAACCATCGGGGGCGGGGCCCCCGTCGTTGTGCAGTCAATGGCCGCCACCAAGACCCAAAATATCGAGGCTACCATTGAACAAGTCCGAATGATCCATGAGGCCGGTGCTGGTCTAGTCCGCGTGGCCGTTGACAGTCGAAAGGACGTCGAGTGCCTCGCCCGCATACGACAGGCCGTACCCGAAGCCAACTTCGTAGTAGACCTGCAGGAAAGCTATCGACTCGTAACCCAAGTGGCCCCACACGTTGACAAGGTTCGCTATAACCCCGGGCATCTTTACCACCATGAAAAATCGAAGCCCATTAAGGAGAAGGTAGCGTTCATTGCAGAAACTGCAGGAGAAAACGACTGCGCAATTCGCGTCGGCGTCAATTGTGGTTCTGTCGATCCTGCAATGGACGAAAAGTACGAGGGCGCGGACCCTCCCGGCCTTGGCGGGGTTACCGCAATGGTAGAGAGCGCGCTGGAGCACACCAAAATGCTCGACGATCTAGGTTTCACAAGGTACGTAGTTTCAATGAAGGATAGCGATCCCCGGAAAGTGATCGCCGGTAACAAACGATTTGCGGAAGCACGTCCCGAAATACCCCTTCACCTGGGCGTCACCGAAGCCGGCATGCCTCCCGAAGGCATTATCAAAACCCGAATAGCGTTCGAACAGTTACTAAGCCAGGGGGTAGGAGACACCATCCGAGTGTCTTTAACGCTCCCCTTCGCAGAAAAATGGCGTGAAGTAGAAGCGGGAAGATCAATCCTGAATGACATCGAGGCTGGACGCTTTCGATCTGTTCCGGACTTCATAGAAGATGGCCTGAATATCATCAGCTGCCCAAGTTGTAGTCGTGTTGAAAACGAAGCGTTCATCGAGTTAGCACAAGACGTCAAAGAGATGACGGCCTACGCAAAGGAATACGACATAACCATTGCAGTCATGGGCTGCCGAGTGAATGGTCCAGGAGAAACTGATGACGCAGACCTTGGCTTATGGTGCGCCCCTAATTTCGTCAATTTGAAACGGGGCGAGGAGGAGCTGGGCGCCTACCCATACGACGCAGTCCTGGACCGTTTGAAGTATGAGTTAGACACCCTCATTTCTGAGCGCACTTAAAGAACCTGCTCTTAAACACCAAACAGGGCGCATTAATGCGCCCTGTTTGTAACTCTCAGTTGGTGGAGACGCGGGAGAATCGAACTCCCGGTCCAGCGAAGGTCTGCTCCGAGTTGTCCTACAGGCTTTCCCACCAATTAGGATCTCGTTCTTCCGCTCCGCAGGTGGGACGCGAATACAGAAGAACCAGCCGATGAATCTTAGGTGGGCAGTATCGGCGTCAGCCCACAGCGCCCCAACTTTTATGGCGCCTCACCGCGCCCCGTCAGGGAGGGGGACATCGGTGAGACGTCTCACGGACTATGCCGCGAGAGCGAGTTCGCGATCTTCGGCGCTTACTCAAATAGCCGCCTGATTAACGAGGGTGGCGACCAACCTCGACCTGCTACCCGGTTACGTTCCCTCCTGTCGATTCCTTTCGTCCCCAATTACATAAATGGTAGCACAGGTGTTCCTCTATCCCACCCAGCATTACGCAAGGCTTCAGACCGAATGGCGAAGTGCACGGGCAACTTGCCGGCCTTCCTCCCGCTCCCGAATCTTTCGCCTTTTGTCATAACGTTTAATACCGCGAGCAATCCCTAGCTCAACTTTGGCCATTCCACGACGCAGGTGGAGATTAAGGGGAACGAGAGTTAACCCTCGTTCATCAAGCGAGGCCCGTATTCGACGCAGTTCTTTTTTATGGAGCAGCAACTTTCGATCCCGGCGCGCCTCATGATTGATGTACCCAGCGTTGTCATACGGGGCAATATACGATTCGAACAGCCAGGCCTCGTTATTGCGAATTCGGCCGTATGCGCCCTGAAGATCCACCTTACCCAGCCGAATGGACTTGATCTCAGTCCCGGTCAGTACAAGCCCGGCCTCATAGGTTTCGAGGATCTCGTAGTCTCGAAAAGCCCGACGGTTCCTGGCAACAATTGCCTCTCCAGCAGCCATAGCATCAGTCTCGCACGCACCGGGCGCTTACCCAAGCTTGTGCCAAATAGGTTACTGGCCTTCGGACTGCTGCGGCACGGGCGGTAGCTCCCTGCCGCGCAGTACATCTATGGCTGCAAAGATCTGAAGATCCCCAAAGTCGATGTAATCGTCTCCATTGAGGGGCACTTCATAGGTTGGAGCGACCCCCAAGCCCTCAATAACTTGTCCATTTGGACGAAGCCAACGGCCCACGGTGATATAGAGGGCACCGCAACCTTCAGGGGCTCCGCATTTGCGCAGCGGGTGCAGCTGATTAACAGTGCCTTTACCGAAGGATCTAGTGCCAACAATCACGGCCCGTCCGTTATCTACCAGAGCAGCTGCAAGAACCTCTGCACCACTTGCGCTGGCCTCATCTTGGATTACGACGATAGGAATAGAGGTCGCAACCCCCCCGGGAGTAGCTCCGAACGTCTGTATATCTCCATCTGCATCAATTTCACTCAGGATCGCGCCCTCCTCAAGAAACTCGTCAGTAGCCTGCACCGTCTGACGGAGGAAACCCCCAGGATTGCCCCGAAGGTCGAGGATCAAACCTTTGAAGCGACCACTTTCAATGTCTTCTAAAACGGATACGAGCTCTTCTGGAGTATCCGAGTGAAACTGTGCAATATTTACATAAAATATATCTTCTACGATATTTCCATCACGATCGACAATGTTTGGTCCCGTCTCCCCGGGAATCACCTCTAGCCTGGGTTCCGTAAAAACGCTTGCTATCTGGATCTGGCCACGAACAATAGTAATGTCCTCGATCTCTGGACCTGCACCACCCGTCGCGAGGTCTGTGTGCTGCACAGTCAGAACAACCTCAGTACCACGAGGCCCTCGAATACGTTCGACAGCCTGCTGGGTAGTCCAGCCCTCCGAAGACTCGCCATCCACAGCTAGGATGATGTCCCCAGCGCGGATCCCTGCTTCCTCAGCCGGGGAGCTCCGGAAGGGTGAGACAATCTGCACAACCCCATTCCGATCAGTAACCGTCGCGCCGATCCCTTCGTAAGTTGACTCGATCCCACCAACCCCTAAGGCGATGTCTCCGGGGCTCAGGTATTCGGTATACGGATCGTTGAGAGAATCGATAGCCCCTCGAATGGCTGCATCTCGAAATGAGCGTTCGTCGAGAATCTCTTTGTCGACAAACTCATCCTGCAGAATCTCGAAAGCCTCCTCGAGGATAGAGGTCCCCAACTGCAGCGTGGACCCCTCACTGGCCTCTTGCTGAACCCGTTCCTCGGCTTCCTCCTTTGCCTGCGTCCCTTGGGCTACATTTTCAGATGGTGCTGCAGACTCATCATCGTTAAGAAGATCGTTAACGGCATACCCAAGGCCAAACATCAACAGAAGGCCAGACACCGCAAGCAATGTGAATGCAATCCCACGAACAACATTTGAGCGATTGGGCTTAAGTTGAGGAGGTTCTGGCGAGATCTCCATTAGATGCTCCGGGACGCTTGTATGGCTCTCACCCGAGTTTATGTGGGGGTTTGTTGGGCGGCAACGCGAATCCTCCCCAGACTCTATCCAAGAGCCACCGGCGGAAAGAACCCAATACCACCCTCCGTAATATGCTCGAGAGGCGCTCCACGGCGAGGATTCCAACCAAAGAGAGAGTCTCGAGACCCATCACCAAAGGAGACGGCAGGAGAGTCTGTCAATAATCGGCCCGCTGCCAAGAATACAGAGCCATCAGGAGACCACAGGTGGTGGGAGGTACCATATTGGTCAAAGAAACCTGCCATCGTCTGATAGTCAATCGATGGTAAGAAGGGGGGGCTAGCCCCCATGAACTCACCCTGCGCGGAACGTGCCTGTAGCGAGACCATCCCATCACCGGTAGTGGAAGGAACGACAAAAGCCAGCTTTTCGCCAGTGGGATCCCAAAAGAAGCTGGTGAACGGGCGACGTACTAAAAGCGTCGGTTCTCCATCGTTAGTACTGAGGTCAATCGTCCATAACTCATCAAAGGCACCAGAAGCAGGGCTAGTGGTCACCGCAATCGTCAATATGTAAGACCCTGGGCGAAATCCGAGAGCCACACCTCCAGGCAGTTCATGAGCGGGTTCATTCTCTTCGCCCAATCCCCTTACTACCCTTACTACTACGCCCTCCCCAGTAGCGCCTGGAGTAGCAAACGCTAGCAACTTGCCATCATCGCTGAAGACGGGAGTCCTAAAGCCTCGCGCATCGGCAGAGATGGGACGGGAGGCTCTTGCCTCAGCAAGTTCAAGCACCGACAGGTTCACACCTGCATGAACAGCAAGGCGTCCTCCATCAGGCGACCAAGCAAGGAATAACGGAGCCCCCGTCTGGATCGGATCAGCTATAAGCGGTCCCTCAGCTTCGCTGAGAAAAAGAGTGAGCCCCGCACTTCCTTGAGCTACGACGGCGACTTGAGTGCCGTCCGGGGACCAGACGACATAGTGAGGTACATTCTGCGCAATTACTGCATCACCACCGATGGGACTCTCAAAGAGGGTACGCAAGTGATTGCCCTCAAGATCAAGCATCTCTACCGAACTACGCTGTTTCTTTCCTTCATCAACCACCACCGAAACACCAATGGCTTCGTGTCCGGGTCGCCAAGTTGGCCAAAATCCCGCACGGGCTAGCGTTGAGCGAGCCCAGCCCTCTTCATTGGAGCGAAGAAGAACTACAGCCTTTCCAGGCTCAGCGGCAACAATAGGGGCGAACAAGATAGGGATGCCTCCTGCGGAATTGTAGGCGAT
Organism: Dehalococcoidia bacterium UBA2991; assembly: GCA_002346645.1. Lineage (GTDB taxonomy): Bacteria > Chloroflexota > Dehalococcoidia > Tepidiformales > Tepidiformaceae > UBA2991. Next base: position 14,598 of record DEAD01000009.1, on the reverse strand, counting down.
GACGGGTCATGAGCAGCTCCCCTAGGAGCCCTTGGACATAAAGCAACGTAGCAAGCCAGATATGAACTTCGCACTATTGCAGTTATGTGAGAAGGGGGGCGGTACGCTCTGTCTTCTGTTCCTCTAATACCCCTTAGAGAAACAACTCCTTCTTTACCTTACATTTTCACACCTTGCCCTAGGCTAATATCAGAGGTCACCGCATTGGAGGCCCTATGCGAGTCCTAGTTGTAGAAGATGAAGAGTCCTTAGCATCGGCACTCGAGCGTGGTTTGCAAAACCTTGGCTACACAGTCGATGTGGCATACGACGGAGAAGAGGCACTTGAGCAAACAGGGAAGGCCCACTACGACGTCATTTGTCTCGACTTGAACCTGCCACGGGTAGACGGTTTGGAAGTCTGCCGACGACTCCGAGCAGAGCTTTTCAGTGGTGGGGTTATTATGTTGACTGCCAGGAGTGGCATCCGGGAACGAGTGGAAGGGTTGGACCATGGCGCCGATGATTATCTGGTAAAACCCTTCGCCTTTAGTGAGCTGGCAGCACGGATCCGCGCAGTAACCAGGCGCGAAGCAGGTCCTCTCTACCCAGTAGTCTCAGCAAGGGGCCTGGAATTAAACCCAAACAGGAACAGCGTGAAACGAAACGAACTCTCCATCGAATTAACTCCCAAGGAATTTGAGCTCTTGTACTACTTAGCAAAACATGAAGGCCGGGCTATTCCCCAAGAAGAACTGATCCAGCACGTCTGGGACGACCGCATGAACCCATTCACGCAAACTGTAAAAGTACACATGAACAACCTTCGCCGGAAACTGACCAACAGCCTTGGGGAGCCAATGATCACTACTGTCCGAGGGAAGGGCTACGTCCTTTAAACCACACCTGCCACCGGTGGTAAGGACCGTCCGCTTCAGGCTGACGGTCTGGTATTCCACGCTCCTTCTTATTCTCGGTCTGGCGTTCATCCTCTTTCTAAACGTAGCGGCACGTCTTGATGAGCCGGACGACCAAGCGGTCATGAAGGAAATGGGGCTAAGTCCAGCTCAATGGAGGATGGCTGTCATACAAACCGAGGGGACAGCCAACAAAGCCATCGAATCCATGACACCGGCCCAGTTGGTCGAAGAGGCGGGAGACGAATTTCAGACGGAGAACCTCAACCGGCTACGCACTTGGTCCATCGTGGCAGGCTTCGGCCTGGCAATCATCTCCGGATTTGGCGGATTTGCACTTTCAGGCATCATCCTACGACCGATGCGGAACATTACAGAAGTGGCTTCTGAAATCAGTGCAACAAATCTCTCTCAGAGAATTAATCACGAAGGACCTGACGACGAGCTCAAACAGCTGGCAGACACATTCGACGCAATGATCGAACGCATCGAGGGAGGGTTCGAGTTACAACGAAGGTTTGTTCAAGATGCCTCCCATGAACTCCGGACTCCCCTGGCCGCTATCCGAACCAACATCGAAGTCGCGGAAATGGCCGATGGCAACGTAACCAAAGATCAGCGGGACCTGATGAACACAATAAAAGGCCAAACTGAGCGCCTAACCCGACTTAGTGAAGATCTACTTCTGTTAACAGCTCCTCAAGCTCCCCTTCCGTTGGAAGCAGTGCACTCCAGCGACCTGGTAGGTGTTGCAATCGAGGAGTTGGAGCCGATTACTGAGCGTGCCAACATCAACCTTTCTTTTCACGCGGAAGGGGATTGTGAAGTGGTTACGCGGACCGATTTGCTCTATCGCTGCGTGCTAAATTTAATTGACAATGCCGTGAAACACACCGGAGAAGGCACGTCCATCATGGCAGAAACCGGATGTGATGAAGAACATGTCTGGATTCGGGTAAAAGACGATGGCCCTGGCATACCCAAACAGGACCTAGCGCACATCTTCGACCGGTTTTATCGGGTTGATAGAAGCCGCGTGCGCGGCCGGGGAGGATCCGGCCTTGGCCTAGCCATTGTCAAAGAACTAATGGACTCCTTGGGGGGATCTGTAGAGGTTCAATCGGAGCCTGGCCAAGGGACCATTTTCACACTCGAGCTACCCCACTCAACTGCTACAAACGAGGCCGACTTCATGGCAGCCGAGTCCCTCAAACCGTAACCCTTCCTTGACCTCGTGGCTCTGGCTCGCGTATATGTCCGACACAACGCTCTCGAGTTGTGGTCATAAGCGCCCTGACTGCAGCTAACAACAGTATCTGTTTCACTCTTTGCACAGGATTTAAAAGGACGCTCTTATGGCCCTTTTGTTAGACAAGATCAATTCCCCCGCCGACTTGCGGTCTCTTTCCTCTGAAGAGCTGGAGCAGCTGGCCGGAGAAATTCGCGAAGAGCTCGTCAATACAATTCAGGGCATTGGCGGAGGCGGCCACCTCGCATCCAACCTGGGAGTAGTGGAGCTAACGCTTTCGTTACATCGCCAGTTCGACTCCCCTACCGACCGAATGCTTTGGGACGTCAGCCACCAGGTCTACGTTCATAAAATGGTGACCGGCCGGCGGGATCAGATGGCCACAATCCGACAGTACGAGGGCCTTTCCGGATTCGCAGATCGAAATGAAAGCCCCCATGACCTCTTCGGTGCCGGCCACGCAGGCACCTCAATTTCAGCAGCTACCGGCATGGCCGCCGCCCGTGATCTTCGGGGGGAGGACCACCACGTAATCGCGATCATCGGAGATGGCGCAATGACCGCCGGAATGGCCTTCGAGGGCTTGAATCATGCTGGGCATCTAGGTACCAACCTGATCGTCATCCTGAATGACAACTCCATGTCCATCTCCCCCAATGTGGGGGCGCTTAGTCGCAACGTGAACAAGCTGCGTATCGAACCACACTATCGTCGAGCTAAACAAGAGATTGGCGAAATCGTCGAGCAGTTTCCCATTGGAAGAAACCTTGCCGAACAGATGTGGAACACGGCACAGCGCGTTAAGTCGAGCATGCGTGACCTGATCGTCCCAGCCAGTTTCTGGGAACAGTTTGGCTTCGACTACTACGGTCCTATAGACGGCCATAACTTGAATGAACTAGAGGAAACACTCTCGCAAGTAAAGAAAGTTCGCGGAAAGCCAGTCCTACTCCACGTTCTTACCGAAAAAGGGCATGGCATCCCAGAGGCAGCAGCAGACCCTGTAAAGAGCCACAGTGGCACCTTTTGGTTGAAAGAAGCTCCAGCCCCAGATGCTCCAAAGGCCCCCCCAACCTATAGCCAGGTTTTCGCCCAAGCCGTGGGTGAACTAATCGAGAAGGACTCTCGGGTAGTGGCTATCACCGCAGCAATGCTCGAGGGAACAGGTTTAGCCTCCACCCAAAAAGAGCATCCGGACCGAGTCTTCGATGTCGGTATTGCGGAACAACATGGGGTAACTTTCGCTGCTGGCCTAGCCACACAAGGAATGCGCCCAATCGCAGCTATTTACTCCACATTCCTACAAAGAGGCTTTGACTCAATCGTCCACGACATTGTTGTCCAGAAGCTCCCAGTCATTTTTGCTCTGGACCGTGCAGGTTTTGTAGGCGATGACGGAAAAACTCACCAGGGCTTCATCGACACTTCCTATATGCGCTGCTTACCGAACATGGTGGTCACTGCACCCAAGGATGAGGCAGAGTTGCGCGACTTACTATTTACAGCCGTGACACAAGACTCCCCCTTCTCAGTGCGCTATCCCCGAGGAGCAGGCCCAGGAGCACCCACCGACCAACCCATGAAAAACATTCCAATTGGAAAATCCGAGCTTCTACGGGACGGAATGGACGTCACCCTTATCGGCTTTGGCGCCTCAGTAATCGAGTGCGTAAAAGCGAGCGAACTACTATTACTTGAAGGTGTGGAAGCTCGCGTGATCAACGCTCGATTCGCAAAACCACTCGACCAAGACATGATTCTCGCGGCAGCACGTGAGACCGGTGGCATCATCACTGCTGAAGAAAATGTTCGAGCCGGCGGTTTCGGTGAGGCGGTTCTTGCACTCCTAGCAGACCACAAGGCCCCAGAAGCGCTCTTGCTCAACCTAACGATGCCAGATGACATCGTGGACCACGGCCCTCAGAAAGTATACCGAGGGGTTTACGACCTTGATGGCGAAGGCATTGCCCGTCAGGCGATGAAGGTGCTGTTGGACCGTCGACCCGAACGGAAGGGAAGCCTTGCACCCGCCTGAAGGGGGCCGGCCACATGACAACTCCTGCCGCTTCGCCTCCCCCCCAGTCTCTAACTGCTCATCTCAATGACCTTGAGACCGCTCTCCGTTCCGCCATAGGCGCAGAGAAGGGGGGCTTGGCCGCCTCCTCTCGTTATGTAATGGGGTGGGAGGACGAAGCCGGTCGCCCAACAACCACCGGGGGAAAGCGCATAAGGCCCGCCCTTTGCTTACTTGCAGCTGAGGTCCTAGGCGGTTCCGCACTGGAAGCGATGCCTGGCGCGGTCGCAGTCGAACTGGTGCATAACTTCTCCCTAGTACATGACGAAATTCAAGATCGTGACGCCGAACGCCACCACCGCCCCACAATCTGGCGCCTAGTGGGGGAAGCCCAGGCCATAAACATCGGGGACTTCCTACTTACACATGCAATACGGGCACTTTCAGAATCAGCTACCCCACCCGAACGGCGCTTAGCAGCCCTTAATGCACTTCTGACGGCAACTGACGACATGATAGGAGGTCAGTGGAGCGACCTCAGTTTCGAACCTCGGGGTGATGTCTCCATTGAAGACTACCTTGCTATGGTAGAGGGCAAGACGGGGGCACTTATTGGAGCACCTCTCCAAATAGGAGCGATCCTTAGCGGGGCTCCAAAAGACCAGAGCGATCGCCTTCGGGATTGGGGCCGCAAGGTAGGCCTCGCATTCCAGGTACAGGACGACATCCTAGGAATCTGGGGAAACCCTGCCATCACAGGAAAGTCAAACCAGAACGACCTCGCACGACACAAAAAGACATTACCTGTTATCGCAGCACTGTCAGCACCCAGCACTCAAGGCCACCTTAGCCGGTTGTTCGCCCAGGAGAATCCTCCTACCACCGAGATAGAAGCAGTCTCATTGCAGATGGAAGCCGAGGGTATCCGAGAAATAGCAGAAGAGTACGCACAGAGCTTCGTAGACGCGGCCGGAACCTTGCTCAATGACCTAGGCCTGCACGAGGAGGAACGGGAACAACTAGCGACAGTCGCGCGCTATCTGATTCAACGCGCTGGATAGCTAGGGCAATCTAGTTTCACCCATCAGGTACCGGTCGATTCCCCGTGCAGCATCACGGCCCTCTGCGATAGCCCACACAATCAACGACTGGCCACGAGTCATATCGCCAGCGGTAAAAACTCCAGGCACACTCGTCATCTTGTTCTCATCAGCAGCAACATTCCCACGTTCCGTTAGTTCCACCCCAAACTGTTCCAACATGCCCAATCGTTCCGGGCCAAGGAAGCCCAACGCGAGGAGCACCAGGTCAACCGGTTCCTCAAACTCGCTTCCTGGGATCTCCGTCATTCCCATTCGCCCATCATCCTGACGAGCCCACTCCAGCCGAACTCCATGCAGGGTAGTTAGGCGACCATCCTCACCTGTAAATTCTTTGGTAAGAATGCTGTAGTCCCGATCCCCACCTTCCTGATGAGCGCCAGATGTGCGAAAGATGTTGGGCCACATAGGCCAAGGTGTCTCCGGCGATCGAGTATCGGGCGGCCTAGGCAGAAGCTCCCACTGCTTAACACTTAGGGCTCCATGCCGGTGTACGGTGCCGAGGCAGTCTGCACCGGTGTCGCCACCTCCCAAAACAATGACGCGTTTGCCTGCTGCAGAGATACGCTCACTTTCAGGAACGGCATCACCAGCAATAATGCGATTTTGTGGAGGGAGGAAATCCATTGCCAGATGAACACCATCCAGATCACGCCCAGGAACGTCTAGATCACGCGATTGCGTCGCGCCCCCTGATAGACAGATGGCATCAAACTCTTCCAATAAATCGCGAGCATCCACACCTACACCAATATTTACATTAGGGCGGAAGATAACCCCCTCGGCCTCCATCTGCTCTAAGCGCCTATCGATGAAGCGTTTCTCCATTTTGAATTCAGGAATACCGTAGCGGAGAAGTCCTCCTATCCGATCATCCCGTTCAAACACAGTAACTTCATGGCCTGCCCGCCGTAACTGCTGAGCCGCAGCTAGGCCAGCCGGGCCTGACCCAATGATCGCAACCCGTCGCTCAGTGCGGTTTTCTGGAGGTTCAGGAGCAATCCATCCTTCACGCCAAGCACGCTCAATAATGCTGATTTCAACCTGTTTAATTGTGACGGGGTCATCATTGATTCCAAGTACGCAAGCAGCCTCACAGGGGGCCGGACAGAGCCTTCCGGTAAATTCAGGGAAATTATTAGTGGCATGCAGGCGCTCAATAGCGTCACGCCAATGACCGCGATAAACAAGATCGTTCCAATCAGGAATGATATTCCCCAGGGGGCAGCCCTGATGACAAAACGGAACACCACAATCCATGCAGCGTGCGGCCTGCTGGTTGAGCTGGGTTGGTGGCATTTCCTCGTAGTACTCGAGCCAATCGGTAAGACGTTCGTCCACAGGCCGACTAGGTGGCCCCTTCCGCTCGAATTCTATAAAGCCAGTGGGCTTAGCCATTTATTACCCCAAGCTCTTTCTGCTGGTCCTTCTCTGCGGAACGCTGTTCCTCAAGGACACGGCGGTAATCAAGTGGCATCACCTTCACAAAGCGAGAAACAGTTGCCTCCCATTCCTCAAGAAGCCTTTCTGCCACAGTACTACCTGTGTACTCCCGATGACGTTCAAGAAGGCCTCGCACAAGACCTACATCCTCTTCATTGCTAAGGGGCTCCAAGTCAACCATTTCTCTATTACACCGAACAGCAAAGTCGCCATCCTCATCGAGGACATACGCTATTCCACCACTCATACCAGCACCAAAATTTCGGCCAGTAGGACCGATTACCACTACACGACCACCCGTCATGTACTCACAACAGTGATCTCCAGTTCCCTCAACAACCGCATGGGCACCACTATTGCGCACACCAAAACGCTCACCGGCGAGGCCACGTACAAACGCCGTTCCTCCAGTAGCCCCATACAAAGCGACGTTACCGATAATGACATTATCTTCAGGCACAAAGGTGGATTTCGGAGGAGGCGCCGCAACGAGTCGACCACCGGAAAGGCCCTTGCCAAAGTAGTCATTGGCATCGCCTGAAAGCAAAAGAGTGAGGCCCTTGGGAATAAACGCCCCAAAGCTCTGTCCTGCCGAACCCTTAAAGCGGAATGTAATTGTTTCAGGAGGAAGGCCTGTGGCTCCATAACGCCGCGAAATTTCGCTTCCTAGAATCGTTCCCACTACACGATTAACGTTTCGTATAGGAACCACTACATCCACACTCTCCCCCCTTTCTAGAGCTGGGGCTGCAAGTTGGATTAGTTCCTGGTCCAGAGCATTGCGCAAACCATGGTCCTGCTCAGCAATACGGCGGGTCGCAACATGTTCTGGTACCTGCGGCCGAAACAGAATTGCGGATAGATCAACACCTTGTGCCTTGTAGTGATCAACTGCCCTGCGGGCATCAATCAGATCACTTCTGCCAATGACTTCATCAAGGGATCGATACCCCAATTCAGCAAGAATCTCCCGGATTTCCTCGGCAATGAATTCGAAGAAGTTGACCACGTGATCAGCTTTACCTGTGAACTTCTCGCGAAGCTCTGGGTTTTGAGTGGCAACCCCAACGGGGCAGGTATCGAGATGACAGACACGCATCATGATGCAGCCCATCACAACTAACGGGGCTGTAGCAAATCCATACTCTTCTGCACCAAGGAGTGCTGCTATAACAACATCACGACCAGTTTTCATCTGCCCATCCGTCTGGACGATGATGCGATCACGCAGTTTATTGAGCACAAGCGTCTGCTGGGTCTCAGCCAGCCCTAACTCCCAGGGCACGCCCGCGTGCTTTAGTGAGGTGAGAGGACTGGCGCCGGTCCCTCCATCGTGACCACTAATAAGGACCACGTCTGACTTGGCCTTAGCTACTCCTGCAGCCACAGTGCCCACACCCACCTCAGCTACCAGCTTGACGCTTATACGAGCTCGAGGGTTTGCGTTCTTTAAGTCATGAATGAGCTGGGCCAAATCTTCGATGGAATAAATGTCATGATGAGGAGGAGGGCTGATGAGCCCTACCCCCGGAGTTGAGAACCTAACCTGGGCAATCCAGGGCCAGACCTTGTGTCCAGGAAGCTGTCCTCCCTCTCCTGGCTTAGCACCTTGGGCCATTTTTATTTGGAGCTCATCGGCATTCACGAGGTACTCACTGGTGACACCAAAACGACCAGAGGCAACCTGCTTAATTGAGCTGCGGCGAAGATCGCCATTCTCATCGGGCATAAACCGTCGGGGATCCTCACCCCCCTCACCAGTGTTACTCCGACCACCAATGCGGTTCATTGCGATAGCTAGAGTCTCGTGGGCTTCTGCACTGATTGAGCCAAACGACATTGCACCGGTAGCGAATCGCGAAAAAATACTAGCAACCGGCTCCACTTCCTCAATGGGAACCGGTTCACGATCGGAACTAAACTCCATCAATCCTCGGAGTGTCGCCATCTGTTGGGCCTGATCGTTCACCGAGGTCGTGTATTCGCGAAAAATCTCGCTGCGCTTTGTTCTCGTAGCGTGCTGGAGCTTGAAGATGGTGTCCGGATTGAACAGGTGGAGCTCTCCCCCATGACGCCATTGGTACTGCCCTCCCCAGCCAACCCCATAGAGCCCTCCCTCTCGCTCCGGATAAGCACGAGCGTGGTGTGCCAACATCTCAGCAGCAATCTGTTCGAGCCCTGCACCACTAATCCGAGAAACAGTTCCAGTGAAGTATCGGTCAACAAGATCCTCGTTAAGCCCAACCGCTTCGAAGATTTGGGCACCCCGATAGCTCTGAACCGTAGAGATGCCCATCTTAGACATCACCTTCACCACACCCTTCTTTAGGGCCTTCATGAAGTTCTCCTCCACCTCCTCCCAGGACATATCGCTCTCAAGAGACCCATCGATCTTCATCGCGTGCAAGGTGTCGAGTGCAAGGTATGGATTTACCGCGCCCGCCCCATAGCCAATCAGTAGAGCAAAGTGGTGAACTTCCCTTGCTTCACCCGTTTCGACAACAAGGCCCACCTTAGTTCTCCTTTTGTTGCGAACGAGGTGGTGATGCAGGCCGGCGGTAGCCAACAGCGCAGGAATAGGAGCGTGCTCTCTGTCCATAGCGCGGTCAGACAGAATAAGAATATTGGCCCCACTCTCGATAGCCTCATCTGCACGGGCGAAGAGAGTGTCGAGTGCTGTCTTCATTCCCGCTGGTCCGTCTTCCGCAAGCATGGTCATCGGCAGAACAGCCGAATTAAAACCCTCTACATCAAGCACTCGGAGTTGTGCTAACTCAGCGTTACTGAGAAAAGGTGTAGGCAGGGCAATCATGCAATAGTCGTCATCGATCCCTTCGCTGAAGAGGTTCCCCTCAGCTCCAAGAAGAGTGTCGACGGAAGTCACAATCTCCTCCCGAATAGCATCCAGAGGCGGGTTCGTTACCTGGGCAAACAGCTGCTTGAAGTAGTTGTAGAGTGGCTGAGGCCTTTCGGAGAGAACCGCGAGCGGCGTATCAGTTCCCATTGAACCGAGTGACTCCTGGCCTTGTCGTGCCATTGGGCCAAGGTGATATTTCGGGTCTTCAACCGTGTACCCGAAAGCGATCTGGCGTTCCAGAAGATCGGGCCCCTCAATAGGAGCAAGCGCCTCAACTTCAGGTAAGTCAGCCAGACGCGATAGATTCTCATCAAGCCAACCACCGTAGTCATTAGCCCGTGCTAGCCGTTCCTTTAATTCCTCATCACCGATGATGCGACCTTCTTCAAGGCTAACCAGAAACATACGTCCCGGCTGAAGGCGACCTTTCACTAAAACATTGTCATCTTCAACCGGGAGGACTCCCGACTCTGAGGCCATAATGACCAGATCGTCTTTCGTTACGGTGTAGCGAGATGGGCGCAGTCCATTGCGGTCGAGTACCGCACCAATCGTAAGTCCATCAGTAAAGGCAACGGATGCTGGGCCATCCCAAGGTTCCAGAAGCAGGCTGTGGTATTCGTAAAAAGCCTTCTTCTCGACGCTCATCGTTTCGTGCCCTGACCAAGCCTCAGGGATAAGCATCATCATGGCGTGCTCTATAGAACGCCCACCGAGTGCCAAAAGCTCGAGAGCATTGTCTAAAGCGGCGGTGTCGCTACCTGCTTCATCAATGATCGGCAATATCTTCTGAATGTCGTCGAAATAGGGAGTTTCGAGCAGGGCTTCGCGAGCAGCCATCCAGTTTTTATTTCCACGAAGCGTGTTGATCTCCCCGTTGTGGGAGATGGTGCGATATGGGTGTGCCAGCTTCCAACTGGGGAAGGTATTCGTGCTGAATCGAGAATGGAACATCGCCAGAGCTGAAACCATTCGGGGATCGCGTAAGTCGGGATAGTACTCAGCCAGCTGGAGGGCGGTGAGCATCCCCTTATAAACCACCGTTCGGCAAGAGAGACTAGGGAAATAGAAGGCCTCTGAAGGCCCAATTCCCCGTCGCTCCACCTCTCGCTCGAAAAGCTTTCTTATGACGAAAAGCCGGCGCTCAAAATCGTCCTCCGACTCCACCCATGTACCTCGGCCAATAAACACTTGGTGAACAGAGGGCTCCGCCGCCAGGGATGTCTCCCCTAACATCGAATTGTCAGTTGGAACATCGCGCCAACCCAACAGATGCTGCCCCTCACCCCGAACAATCTCTGCTAGAAGGTTCATCGCAAGTCGACGAGCATCTTCATCTCCATGGCAGAAAAGCATCCCAGCTCCATACTGACCACGAGCAGGCAGTTGAATCCCAAGCTGAGCACATTCATGGTGGAAAAACTCATCCGGGATCTGGATAAGAAGGCCCGCACCATCGCCAGTATTTGCCTCAGCCCCACTAGCACCACGGTGATTAAGATTAGAAAGAGCCTCGATCGCCTTCTCGACAATCATGTGGGAACGCTGTCCCTTGAGATGCACCAGGAACCCCACGCCACAGGAGTCATGCTCGAGGCGCGGATCGTAGAGACCCTGCTTCTGGGGTCGGGTATGCGCGACCATCAAGCATCTCCTCTCATTCATTTTGCCCGGTACGGCGCCACCCAGAATGGTGGCCCCCGGCGCGGGGTACGCTTCCCCGCGCCTCGTCTCGCAAGGCTGACGCCTTCCAGCAGTCGCACGGGTGAACGATCAGTATACCGGTATCGTGCACTCGAGATCCCCCCCAGACGTTATTCAGTAATTACACCCTCTCCTCTCGCCACTGAGGTTCGGCACATCCATACTTGAACAATGCCCGAACCGTCATTCTGGAGCGAGGATTCCATTGAGGACCTTCTAAGCTCTCGCGCAAAAATCATGGGGCCCGGGGTATGGGCCGCTGCCCGACCCGACGAGCGCCCAGTAATCTCCTTCGCGGGAGGACTACCGGACGTAGCTTCGCTTCCAAGTGAGGAATTACTACGAGCCACTCGCAACGTCCTAAACCGGGAACGCCGGGAAGCACTTCAATACGGGGGCACCTTTGGGCCCCAGCCGTTACGTGAGGCAATTGCAGAGCGCTCATCCCACATTGAAGGGATACCCCTCAATGCGGAGCACGTAATCATCAGCTCAGGTGCAGCACATGGCATCGGGATCGCCTGTGAAGCAATCATCGATCCAGGTGACACGGTGCTCGTAGAAAGCCCTACCTTCCCCGGCAGCCTCCGCACCATCCACTCTTTCGGAGCCGACGTCGAAGCAGTACCGATGGACGACCAGGGCATTCGAGTAGACCTGGTGGAGGAAAAAATCCAGAAAGCTTCCGATGAGGGAAAGCAAGCGAAACTACTCTACTTAATTCCAACCCACCAGAACCCTGCAGGGTCAACACTTCCCCTAGAAAGGCGGGAGCGTTTGTTGGAGATAGCACGAGACCACCGAATTCTCCTTATGGAAGACGATGCCTATGGAGAGCTCTGGTTGGGTGACGAGCCCCCACCGCCATCTCTCTTCGCTCTTTCGGGCGGGGAACTCGCAATCAAAGTGGCCACCTTTTCAAAGATAATCGCCACTGGCCTGCGCCTGGGCTGGAACTTAGCACCTCCAGCATTCATCAACCGTATGGCTGCCCTCCGTTACGACATGGGCTCTAGTCCATATCTGGGCCGTATTGTTGCGGAAATGATCCGGAGTGAAGACCTCGATCGTCACGTGAATCGACTGAGGACTATCTACCGCGGCAAACTCGACCGTGTCTGCAATGCGCTGGAGGAACACTGCAGCGACTACGTAAGTTACCTTCGTCCGGATGGAGGCTTCTTTGTTTGGGTCAAGCTTCGCGAAGGGTTATCGGCGCTGGAGGTGCAGAGAGTAGCGAATGAAAAAGCAGTGATAATCGGCGCAGGACCACACTTCTTTGCAGACAACAACACTACCCAGCACCTGCGCATCGCCTTCAGCTATACCCCTATTGAAGAGATCGAAGAAGGCATTCACAGATTGGCAGAGGCGCTAAGTGAGGTCGCGTCTACATCGACGGTAAAATGACAAGTTGGCCTACCACTACTGTGGCTCGGGAACTGGGCAGCGGGTAGGCTCGTTTTTCCAAGTTTTCCTGCATGGAGTTCCGTTATGCCGCTCGATCCTCGCCACCAAAGCCATAAACTCGTCGATGGGCCCGACCGAGCACCAGCGCGTGCAATGCTCAAGTCCGTCGGCTTCGATTCGGAAGCATTAAAACGTCCATTGGTAATGGTTGCCCATAGTTGGATCGGGACCATGCCTTGCAACTTCAACCAACGGGAATTAGCCGCCGAAGTAATGCAGGGGATACGCGACGCAGGAGGCACACCAATGGAGGTGAATACTGTCTCCATCAGCGATGGCATCGCAATGGGAACCGAAGGAATGAAGGCTTCACTAATAAGCCGAGAGATCGTTGCAGACAGCATCGAGCTATGTGGCCGCGGCTATTTGTTCGATGCTGCCGTAGTAATTGTCGGTTGTGACAAGACCATTCCAGGCGGCGTAATGGGGCTTTCACGACTAGGCATTCCAGGACTTGTTTTCTATAGCGGTTCCATTGCGCCCGGCAACTATGAAGGGCGCGATGTCACTATTCAGGACGTTTTTGAAGGAGTTGGACGACACGCCGCGGGGGATATGACTGACGAGCAGTTAACTGCACTAGAAGATGTAGCTTGCCCGGGCGCTGGAGCATGCGGAGCGCAATACACAGCAAACACGATGGCAACGGCAATCGAATTTCTCGGCATCTCTCCGATGGGAAGCGGATCAGCAGGAGCAACAGATCCCCGCAAAAACAACGCCGGTTACGAGGCCGGAACACTCGTAATGGACATTCTGTCTCGAGGCCAGCTTCCAGGAGATGTGATGACCCGTGAGGCCTTCGAGAACGCCATTGTTTGCGTCGCATCGACAGGAGGATCAACAAACGCAGTTCTGCACCTATTGGCGATGGCACGAGAAGTCGGAATCTCCCTAAGCATCGACGATTTTGATTCGATCAGCGAACGCACTCCAATCATTGGAGACCTACGACCAGGTGGCCGCTATGTGGCATTAGATATGGACCGTGCTGGTGGAACCCGGCTATTGGCCAAGCGGTTATTAGAAGGTGGAAAAATCCACGGGAGCCAGTTAACCGTTACTGGTCGAACAATTGCAGAAGAAGCTGGAGAGGCAACGGAGACATCCGGCCAGGATGTCATTTTACCTCTAGAAGAGCCCCTCAAAGAGACTGGAGGACTCGTGATCCTGAAGGGGAATCTTGCTCCCGAAGGCTGTGTAATCAAAGTAGCAGGCCACGAAATAATGAAGCACCGTGGTCCAGCTCGAGTATTCGACCGTGAAGAGGATGCTTTCGCGGCAGTTTCAGAGCGGCGAATATCTCCAGGTGACGTCGTTGTAATCCGTTACGAAGGTCCCAAAGGCGGCCCTGGTATGCGGGAAATGCTAGGCGTGACCGCAGCCCTTGTAGGCGAGGGATTAGGTGATTCCGTAGCTCTACTCACAGACGGACGCTTCAGTGGTGCCACGCATGGGTTGATGGCTGGACACGTTGCCCCCGAAGCAGCAGTGGGGGGACCTATCGCAACGATAAAAGAAGGAGACCTAATCTCCTTCGACATTGAGAACCGCCGGCTAGACATCGAAATTAACGACGAAGAGCTGCAACTTCGATTAGCTTCTTGGTCGGCACCAACGCCTCGATACGAGAGAGGTGTGTTCTCAAAGTATGCCGCCACAGTTTCTAGCGCCTCCCAGGGCGCAGTAACAAGCTAGGTAATCCACCTATTAAGTTTGGCTGGCAGTAGCTAGATTACTGTCAGGACACACTGCCTCTACCAGGCCAATAGATCGCTTATGGGAAGATCGGGTTAGGAAGTCCCCCATTGGGGAGACCTCATTAGGGAAATAGCTGGCGACCCCGATCGGATTTGAACCGACGA
>DEAD01000004.1:14903-15195 GCA_002346645.1 Dehalococcoidia bacterium UBA2991 | reverse complement strand
CGCCGGCGTCGTCACGAAGGTAGTCGAGTAGGGGGTACACGATGCCGGGGAAAGGTGATCGCCAGATAATCACGCTAGGCTGCACTGAATGTCGCGAGCGCACCTATACTAGTTCGAAGAGCCGACGCAACGATCCGGATCGGCTGGAGCTCCGTAAGTTCTGCCCCCGCTGCCGGAAACATCAGCTGCATCGGGAAACAAGGTAGAAAGATGGCACGCGCCCAACGTCGACGTGGATCGCGCGGTCGTCGTGCATCCCGCGAACACCGCAACACTGGCGGTTCTGAGGAGG
>DEAD01000004.1:8230-14582 GCA_002346645.1 Dehalococcoidia bacterium UBA2991 | reverse complement strand
AACTGAGGAGGGCGGTAACGCCGTTGCCGCGGCTGCCACCTCGCGAATGCAGCCCCGGCGCAGCCGAAGCTGGAATCCGTTCGGTTTCCTAAAGCGGCTTCAGCCTCGGGCGGTTGCCGACGTGATTTCGGAGCTGCGTAAGGTTACATGGCCAACGTTCGCTGAAACGCGCTACCTCACCATCGTCGTTGCGGTTGTCGCTATTGTAGTCGGCCTGATCTTGGGCCTTTTCGACCTGCTGTTCGGCTGGATCGTCGAGCAGCTCTTTTTTTAGTTAGCAATGAGTGAGGACAATGTGGAACTCCAGGACACAGTAGACCACGAAGCGCTCCCTGAAGCCGGCCCAGACGAGGTTGGCCAACAGTCGACCACCCGTCGGCGGGGTCGCCGTGAGGAGCAAGAGGAGCAAGACCAGATCAGTGACGAGGAGATTAGTGCCGCAGGGCGCTCTTGGTACTTCGTCAACACTTATAGCGGCCACGAATACAAGGTGCGCCACGCTATCAAGGCCACCATCGACCAGATGGATGCGAGTGATGCTGTTTTCCATGTGATCGTTCCTACTGAGGATGAGATCGAGATTCGCGAGGGCCAGCGGCGCACCGTTAAGCGCAAGCTCTACCCTGGTTACGTGCTGATTCAGACGATCACCTTGGAAGAGGGCAACGCCGAGTCCGATAGCCTCTGGCACATGATTCGCAACACCAGTGGTGTCACCGGGTTCGTAAGTGCAGGCTCGGAGCTTGCTGGGAGCACACCGAAGCCTGTGGCCCTTACGCAGGACGAAGTTAACAACATCCTCCGGGCTATGCGCATGGAGCAACCCCGTGTTCGGGTTGGTTTCCAGGTTGGTGAGAGCATTCGTATCTCATCCGGTCCCTTTGAGGACCTAGTGGGCTCGGTCGAGGAGATAAACACAGAGAAGGGCAAGGTTCGGGTGCTTGTGAGCATGCTTGGACGAGAGACACCTGTGGAGTTAGATTTCCTTCAGGTAGAGAAACTGTAAATCGGTTTTTAATTCTTCTGGCTCTCGCCAAGCTGCTAGCCGATTCGTCAAACAACGGATTCAGGATTGTTTAGTCGGGGGTTACCTGTGGGTCTGCGCTCTGGCCTAGTTGCACTCACTTCGGCCCGTGCAGGGTTCGTCTTCGATGCCGCCGGGGGGAAGCCGCTTCTCGCAAAGTAGCGAGACAATGCAGGCCTCGTTTGAGACACCTTTGTATTGTTCCATTAGTTCTTGGGCACTCTCGTCTCCGAAAGAGATAAGAGCACGGTCAATATCGGTGATGTCCTGGAAGGCGAGCGCATCGAGTCTGACCCCGTTGAGCACAAAGGAAAGCTCCCCGCTGTCGGAGCTACAAAACTGTTGGCCTTCTGGTGTGGTAAGGCATGTGTCCGTGAGCCTGAAGCCGAGTGAGCTAAAGAACTCACTCCAAGTTGTGCCCTCGCGGTGGACGTGAACCACATTGTGACGGGGTGGGTGGAGATGGGCGTTATCGCTAAGCTCATGGTCTTCGTCTGAGAAGAATCTTTTTTGGTTGAAGTCATACTGGTCGCCGTGGATGTACAAAGCGAAGTCAGCGTGCCAGTGCACATTCTGACGCAGCTCGCAGCCAGGTGTACCAACTTTGCATGTAGGTTCCGCACCCCTGCAATCGCTAAGGATTAGTAGGATTGCTAGCAATGCCACTGTGGCTATAAGCACGGCGATGATTGGAAGCGAGATTTGAGGGGTGAGCGTGTTCCTGCCTAGCCAGGATGGTTTAGCTCCCGTCATCGTCCTCGGCCGTTTCCTCAGTGGTTCTGCGATCGATCTCCGCTTGAATAATCTCGCGCCAGCGGTCAGTCGACTGTGGGGGACTCTGCACTGGCAAGCCGTTGATTACGAAATTGGGTGTGCCTCGGAAGCCAATCGCCAGCGCTGATCCTTGGTCGCTAGCGATTGGGCCAAGTGCATCCGGGTTTGCCTGGCAGTCGGCAAAGGCAGCGGTATCAAGCCCTAAATTGCTGGCGATTGCGACCAGCGCATCCTGGGAGAAAGCACCTTGGTCTGGGCGGAAACTGTCGTCGGCTTGCTTAGCAAAGAGTCTGTTTGCGTACTCGAACATGCGATTCTGTTCAGCTGCGCAGGAAGCTCCGATCGCTGCTGTAGTTGATTCCTGGCCGACCACGGGATAGTGGCGGAATTCGATTTGGAGGAGTCCAGGCTTAACAAATTCCTCAATGAGGAAGGGTTCGTGAATCAATGTATACCGCAGACAGTGAGGGCACTGGAAATCCTCGTACTGGATCATCTTTACAGGAGCGTCATCGTTGCCCAATTTGTTGCCGTTCTGCATCTCTACCGGAAGGTCTGCTAGCGCTTGGTCGATGGCGGATAGGCTTTGCTCTTCGTCGCTGCTATCGCTGCGGAGGGCCATGACTATCACTACGGCTAGTAGGCCCGCTGCAAGAAGGCTTACACCGATAAGGAAGGGCCAACTTAGGAAGTTTGATCCGCGTCCACCGCTGCCGCCTCCGGGGCTTCCTCCTTCTGGCGAGGATCCTTGAGAACGGCCGCCTCTATAGGAGGTCGTCTGCCTACGGGACTGACGGCTCTGCTCTCGACGTGCCTGCCGGTTCGACATCGAGTCGAGGATAGCAAAGGATGCGCTAAGGGTACGGTGGTTTGAGTAGGGCTTTGTTAGCTGGAGGTCTCTACCAGAAACCCCTCTACTAGTTCCAAGAATCTTTCGAAACGGTCGTGGTGAACCCAGTGACCTGCCTTTTCCACTGTCTCTGCACGATAGTTGTGGAAGGCGCTGAAGTCAGCGGCGGTGTCCTGGGCCCCCCAGCTCTCGGCTCCCTGGATGAAAAGGATGGGTGCCCGGATCTGGTTCCAGATATCCCGGGCATCTTCCATGTTGAACTCATAGGGTGAACGGGAGCGTACATGGTGGTCGAATTTCCAGGTGAAGCCCCCGTCCTCCATCTCGCGTACACCGTGTTCGGTCAGATGACGAGCCAGTTCGGGTGACAGGTGCCCATTGGCCTCACGCATTCTCTTTACCGCGTCCTCGAAAGTGGCGTAGATGCGGGGTTGGCGTCCGGCCAGCTTGCGCATATCCGCTAGCCAATCGCGCATGCGTTGATGAGCCGGCCGGTGCTCTGCGCCTGTCCACTGAAGCCGCCCTAATCCCTCGATGCTAACGACGGCAGCCACGTTCTCTGGCACCGTGCCTGCGTACTGTAGGGCGATGCTACCCCCTAGTGAGTGAGCAACCAGTGTTACTGGGGTGCGCCCAATTTCCTCCACCAATGAGTGCAGATCAAGCGAGAAATCAATGATCGAGTAGTTGCCCCCGAGCGCCCAGTCGGAGTCGCCGTGCCCTCGTAGATCGGGTACGAAGACCTGGTAGCGGTCACAAAGTGCTAATGCAGTGCGGTCCCAGGAGCGGGCATGGTCCCGCCCGCCGTGTAAGAGGATCAGCGGGGGGTTTCCCGCCTCCCCCCACGTTACATAGTGGATTCGTACCCGTTGGGAGTTTATGTAGCAGGACTTTGGCTCCATGCGTGGCGAAGTCTAGTGGTGCCTGTCCTTACGCGGTCAAGACAAACCAAAGAAGAAGATAGGCGTTCACCGGTGTCCTGTTCGAAACAAGCTGATTTCCGACCTAATGGCGGCGAGAATATGGAGGTTCGTCAAGACTGATGTTGTTTGCTGGCTTGGCGGGCGAAAGCCTGTACCGATGTCAGGATGCCGAGTAATCCCTCCCCCTTTCCCATTGAGATTTCCCGACCGTAGATGTCGAAGACTAGATCACCAGAGATTTGCAGGACCTCTTCCAGGGTGGCGTCCGAGATGGTGTTGTCCAGGATTGCGCAGAAAGACTTTGCAGAGATCCCCTGAGGGTTCTCCACCGCGAAGTAGTACTTCTGGGTTCCGTTGTCGTTGTCTTCGGCCCAAACATAAGCCTGTGATTCGCAGCGCTTCACCCGCCGTTCTTCTGGGTAGGGTCGTAAAGCGATGTTTTCGGGCACGTTCTCGAACTGGTCTGCGTACTCAATTAGGAAGTCGATTCGCTCGTTGCGATCGAGAAAAGAGAACTCCTCTAGTAGTTCGGTTAGTGCTTGTGGGATTTGTGGCTCGCTCACTTCTCGATGGGCACGTTCACTAGGTTGCCCCACTCTGTCCAGGAGCCGTCGTAGTTACGAACGTTTTTGAAGCCCAGAAGGTGGGTTAGTACGAACCAGGTATGGCTGCTGCGTTCACCTATGCGGCAGTAGGCAATAGTGTCGTCATCTGGGGTGAGTCCCTGCTCATTCAGGTAGATATCTTTCAGTTCGGTGGCGGTTTTAAAGGTGCCATCCTCAGGGTTTGCAGCACGTGCCCAGGGTATGTTCCGGGCGGTAGGGATGTGGCCGCCGCGGAGGGCCCCTTCGTTTGGAAAATCAGGCATGTGGAGGCGCTCACCTGAGTATTCCTGTGGACTGCGCACATCTACCAATTGGCCCCCTTCCGCTAGGTGTCCTAGAACGTCCTCGCGGAAGGCGCGGATAGGAGCGTCAGAACGGTCGGGAGCTACGTAGCTGGTTTTTTCATAGGAAGGAACCTCTCGCACGAGGTCGCGTCCTTCCTGTTCCCACTTCTGGCGACCGCCATCCATTACCTTACTGTTGCTATGGCCAAATAGTTGAAATACCCAATAGGCATAGGTAGCCCACCAGTTGTTTCGATCGCCGTAAAAGACGACGGTGGAATCACGAGTGATGCCGTTCCGCGACATGAGTTCTTCGAACCCCTCTCGCTGCAGATAATCACGCCGTAGTTGGTCATTTAGGTCCGTGGCCCAGTCCACCTGTACCGCTCCGGCGATATGGCCAGCGGGGTAAAGCAGCTGGTCTTCGTTAGACTCGACGATGCGAACATTGGCATCATCCAGGTGCTCGGCAACCCAGTCGGTACTGACGAGAACATCAGGGTTGGAGTACCCGCGGCTGGCGATATCGGTCATGGTCTGACTCCTGAGTGTTTTGCCTGCGCCCGGTGCAGGCCGTGGCGGGAGTCGTAGCGTACAGGAGCCTCCCGTAGGGTGGCGAGAGTGGTTCTTAGAAGACCAGGCTTGGGTCGTCCCCACTGGCCTGGGTGGGGGCCTCTTGAAGTTTCGGACTTGGGGATGCCATTTCTAACCAACGTTTCAAATCGACTGCTTGGAAGCCATGAATATCGGCAAGGTTCTGAGGTTCGCAGGCTTGGGGGGAACCGCGTGCATCCCCTGGTAGGGAGGTTAGTTCCGCCCGGAAGACGATGGAAAGCTCCCAGCCGTCTTCAGACTGCTTAGAAAGGACATCCACGAGGCGAAGGTCTGACATGGGGCCTTCGCACCATTCGTCTACGAGGGCCGAGGCAATCTCGTAGGGGTTGGAGCCGTGCTTCAAGACTGTCCATGGCAGCCACTGGCCGCTCGGCCCCTTTTCGGCATTTAGGAGAAAGGCAACGACCCGACCATTTAGCACTGGCACGACGTGGACTGTTAGTAGGACTCCTGCCATCAAATGATGCCGACAAAGGTAGAATCGTCCTCGAAGGGGCCAACTGCTGCGATAGTGGCTTCTTGCGTCTGCAGCAGTGTTCCTCCCACCCGGCGCAGGTCATCAAGGGTCACCTCCTCGATCATTGTTACTACCTCATCGACAGTTAGTACTTCTTCCAGCACCAACTCCTGACCGCCGATCCAAGCAGCTACGGCACGTGTGTCTTCCATACGTAGCTGCATGCGTCCCGCCGCCATCCGCTTCCCCTTTTCTAGCTCCTCATCGGTGACATCGATTAGGAAGTGGTCAATCTCTTCACGGACTACTTCTAATGTGACACGTGCGTTTGAAGGGTCACAGCCGGCATAGATAGTGAGGGCTCCTGCATCGTGGTACTCGCTAAGGTAGGAATGCACGTCGTACACGAGCGCTCGCTTTTCACGCAGTTCTAGGAAGAGTCGACTCGACATACCCTCACCCAACAGGGCGCTGAGAAGGCTGGCCGCATACTGGTCAGGGTGACCTAGGGGAAGGGCTGGATAAGTTAGGCAAAGATGAGCCTGCTCAGAAGCCTTGGTGCGGATGCCCACCCGCGGCCGCTGCCCACGCGGCTCGATGG
This sequence comes from Dehalococcoidia bacterium UBA2991, assembly GCA_002346645.1. GTDB lineage: Bacteria > Chloroflexota > Dehalococcoidia > Tepidiformales > Tepidiformaceae > UBA2991. The sequence continues at coordinate 8,449 of DEAD01000004.1, read as the reverse complement.
GGTGCCATGGGCGTGGGTCACCCTGGGGGGAATGGCCAAGCCAGCGAAAGGCCGCCTCCACCACGGTTTCATGAGTGATATTTCCTGCTACTGACAGCACTATATTCGAGGGCACGTACTGAGCTCGGAAGTAGTGTTCTACTGCTGAGAGCGGCAATTTACGGGCTGTCTCGGTAGTACCTCCGATGTTGCGTCCTAGTGGCTGGTCTGGCCAGAGGG
>DEAD01000004.1:6716-7910 GCA_002346645.1 Dehalococcoidia bacterium UBA2991 | reverse complement strand
CTCGTCCGCGAGGATTCCTGCTAGTTCTCCGGGGCTGTCCTCCACCCCTGCCAGCTCCTCGAGGATGACCATGCGCTCCTTCTCCAACTCGGCAGGGTCCATCTCAGGAGCTGTCACCATGTCGGAGAGAATGTCTATGGTTTCGAGAGCGGCCCAGTCTGGTGTTTTTGCGTAATAGACGGTCAGTTCGCGGTCGGTGGCAGCGTTGTGTAGACCCCCAACGGATTCGATGGCTTCCGAGATCTCCTGGGCGGTAGGCCTACGGGAGGCTCCTTTGAAGAGCATGTGCTCGAGGAAATGGGAGAGCCCAGCCTCATCGTCCTGTTCGTATCGGCTACCAGCCCCCACGTATACGCTGACAGTAGCGGAGCGAGTTTGTGGCATCTCGCTGGTAATGACCCTTAGTCCGTTAGGCAGCACCGTTCGCTCAAACACTTGGCCTGATCTCCTCTATTGGCTTTTTAGTGCCGCTAATCATGGGGAGTTGGCGTGTTGAGGGACAATTTTCCGTCCGGCTCAGGCTTGTTCCACAGCTCTCCCTGGGACCCGCCTTCGAAAGTTGCAGGCGGGTCAATGCCGACATGGTGCCAGGCTGCAGGCGTGGCTATGCGGCCCCGTGGTGTGCGCTGCAGTAGCCCACACTTGAGAAGGAACGGTTCGTACACATCGAAAACGGTATCGGATTCTTCGCTAATTGCGGCCGCGATGGTCTCTAGACCTACTGGCCCGCCTTCAAACTGCTCGATGATGGCCAGTAGCAGGCGCCTGTCGTTAACGTCCAGTCCTAATGTATCAACTTCCAGTAGGTCGATAGCCTCGCGTGTCGCTTCGAGTGTTGCGACCCCGTCGGCGCGAACCTCAGCGTAATCACGGACACGGCGGAGGATGCGGTTGGCTATGCGTGGTGTTCCTCGTGCCCGCTGTGCAATCTCACGAGCTGCATCGTTAGAAAGTGAGATGCCAAGCAGTCCGGCAGAGCGGCGCACGATTGTGGTAAGTGCGCCTAGCTCGTAAAAATCAAGTCGATATACCGATCCGAATCGGTCTCGTAACGGTGCGCTGATCATTGCGTATCGCGTGGTTGCCCCGATGACGGTGAAGTTAGGTAGCTGTAACCGGATGGAACGCGCCCCGGGGCCCTTACCGATTACGAGGTCAATTGCGAAGTCCTCCATAGCGGGATAGAGGATCTCC
>DEAD01000004.1:6212-6416 GCA_002346645.1 Dehalococcoidia bacterium UBA2991 | reverse complement strand
GCGGGATAGAGGATCTCCTCTACTGCACGAGCAAGGCGGTGGATCTCGTCTATGAAGAGGACCTCGCCTTCCTTCAAATTGGTGAGGATGGCAGCAAGGTCCCCAGCTCGCTCGATTGCAGGGCCGCTTGTGGTACGGATGGGGGCACTCATCTCGGCTGCAAGGATGTGTGCAAGTGTCGTCTTGCCTAGCCCTGGTGGGCCG
>DEAD01000004.1:5614-5923 GCA_002346645.1 Dehalococcoidia bacterium UBA2991 | reverse complement strand
GTCTTGCCTAGCCCTGGTGGGCCGTAGAAGAGGTGGTGGTCGAGAGGCTCTTCCCGTTTCTTCGCCGCCTCGATTGCTATTTCTAGGACTTCCTTGACCCGCTCCTGTCCGGGGAAATCGCTTAGCCGCTGCGGTCGCAGAGTTTGCTCTGTCTGGAGCTCCTCCTCGTCTTGGACGGCCCCATCGGTCTCGCGTTCCTCGGACGCCATTATGCAAGTGTAACCCGAAGGGAACGGATGTTCGAGGGGTGGATTGGGTCTAATTGGATTAGGGGCAATCCACCCCAAATAATTCTCCTTGTCGCCAGCA
>DEAD01000004.1:2578-5293 GCA_002346645.1 Dehalococcoidia bacterium UBA2991 | reverse complement strand
TGCTGGCGACAAGAGGGCGGTGGCGGATGTCTACAAACCCATCCGCTGTAGACGTTCGATGCGCTCTTCAAGGGGTGGGTGTGTGCTAAATAACTTGGAGATCCCCCCTCCGGAAAACGGATGCACGATATAGAGAGCAGCCACTGCTTCCTGTTGGGGTGTCTCCTTCATGGGAGAGTGGGCAACGCCCTGATGCAGCTTTGCCAATGCACTCGCAAGTGCATGGGGATCACCCACGATGCGGGCACCTGCCTCGTCAGCAGCGAACTCGCGAGTTCTACTAATTGCGAACTGGATGATTGAGGCTGCCAGGGGTGCCAGGATCATGATCGCGATCGAAGCAAGCGCGTTCCGCTGACCCCCAAAGAAGATCAGCATGAACGAGATCATTGAGATCGCCCCTGCGATCGTCGCCACAATCGAACTTGTTAGAGTGTCCCGGTTTTTAACATGGGCCATCTCATGGCCGATAACGGCCCTAAGTTCCCGCTCCTCCAGCAGTTGCATGATGCCTGTGGTTACGGCAACCACCCCTTTTTCCGGACTTCGGCCTGTGGCAAAAGCGTTCGGCGTGGGATTCTCGATAATGTAGACCTTAGGCATGGGCATCCCTGCGCGGTAGGCCACCTCATAGACCATGTCGTGCAGCTTCGGAGCTTCTTCAGCCGTAACTTCCTGGGCACCAGCCATGCGCAGCGCAAACTTGTCGCTCCACCAGAAGGCTGAGAAGTTCATTACTGCTGCGATGATGAGGAAAACGACTAAACCCCCAGTGCCTCCAATCATGTATCCGATTAGGAGTAAGAGGGCGGTGAGGACCGCCAGAAGGAAACCGGTCTTGATGCCGTTCATGGGTGTAAAAATCCTCTCTGCGTCCAGGTTCCAGTATAGGAGAGCCTTCTAAAGATTCGTGAATTGCTGCGAGCCGCTGGCTAAAGAAGCTACTGTTCGTCGCGCCCCCTCCTGGTCCCCTATTAGTTCGTCCTCTCCGGCTAGTGGGATCCAACGGTACTCGAAACGGAGTCCCTTCACGGCCTCCTGGCCTATTGGCTCGCAGCGCCATGCGTCGGGCAGGACAACCTCCGGTGTTGTGAAGAAACAGTGCCAGTATTCGCCTTCCACCTCAAACGATGGCGCTACCTGCCATCCGCCAAGAGGAAGACCGCTTCCTTCTAGTAATTCACGTGCAACTGCCTGTACTGGCGTCTCGTGTATCTGGACTGCTCCGCCAGGAACTTGAATTCCTACCTCGGGCATACTGGGGCACTCATACACGAGCAACTCGAGGCCCTCTTCTCCCTCGCGTATCACAAAGCCGTAAACCTTCTCGATCATTAGTTGATTCTGTCAGATCCCCAAGTTCCAGGAAGCAATTTGTCTTCTGTGTAGGAGAGAAGCCTCGGTTAAATATGACGATGACCGTCTTGCTTTGGTGCGCGCGCCTTCAAAAAAGAAAAGGTGCACTTCTGGAGTTAATGGCCGATTGGTGATGGCGGAACCGGCAACTCGCGCTAGAATCGCGCCCCAACCCGAAGGGAGCTACCAAATGCCTGCTGATGCTCAATTCTTAGCTGATCGCATCGCCATCATGGATGTCATGGTCAAGTATGGAACCGCTGTCGATGCTCGTGAGATGGAACGCTATCGCTCCTGCTTCACTGAAGACGTTGTCGTTGTCGGATATGGCCCTGAGGCCATGGAGGGAGCTGATGCCTATCTCGACTACGTCGTAACAGCCCTGAAGAACTTCCCTGGAACTCAGCATCTGATGGGTAATCAAGTAGTGGAGCTCGATGGGGACGTAGCCTTAGTCCGCACTGAGGTCCAGGCCACGCACTTTTTGAAGGACGACCCGGATGCGATCATGACTCTTTGGGCTACCTATGTAGATGACATGGTTCGGGGTTCAGACGGGCAGTGGCGTATTAAGCGCCATGAACTTGTACGGCGCGGCTCCCAGCGAACTGTTAATCAACTTTGATGTTGGCCCTTCTGCTATAGGGCTTTGATTTGCGGTAGCACCTCGCTTGCGAGCCATGCAGGCGTGCTGTCTGTGGACAGGTCAAAGTATGTGAACTGCACTTCGGAGACGCCTGCCTCTGCGAGGTGGCCGAGTTTATCTACTATCTCGCCGGGAGTTCCCATGATTGCCCCCATTTCTCGAAGCATCTCGCGATAGTCCTTCGGCGACATGTGGGGTGGTGGCGGCATGCGCTCCATCTGGAGGAGTGTTGCTGTTTCCACCTCCCTATCGGTTGCTCCGATGATGCCCATTGTTGTCATGAGATGCCGTATTTCACTGGGATCTCGCCCAAGCTCGTCGCAGTAGCTGGCTAGTATCTCGGACTTGAGGCGATAGGAATCTAGTGTAAGGTCAACCGCGTTCCACTCGTTTGCATATCTCGCTACAAGCGGCAGGGTGCGCTTCTCGCCTCCACCGGCTATTAAGACAGTGGGGCGCCCTGGCCTCGGTTTTGGTAGCGCTTGGGCATTGTTAAGCTGGTAGTAGCGCCCCTCAAACGATGATGGTCCATTGTTCCACATAAGGCCCAAAACTTTGAGGTATTCCTCAAGGCGATCGAATCGTTCCCCGAGGGATGGGTAATCAATTCCGTAAGTCGTGTGCTCGCTCTCGTTCCACCCAACCCCCAGGCCCAACAAGAAGCGGCCATTGCTTAGGATGTCGAGCTGGGCTGCCATCCTTCCTACGTTCGA
>DEAD01000004.1:824-2257 GCA_002346645.1 Dehalococcoidia bacterium UBA2991 | reverse complement strand
GGGGGCCGAAACATAACTGGGGTGACAAGCGAGCCGAACCTTATCCGCTCTGTCTCCCTTGCTGCCAAGGTGAACAGTAAGTACGGATCGATCGAGTCGATTTGATTCACGGTGTAGAAGTGGTCGCCCAGATAGTACGAGTCAAACCCATGCTTCTCGGTAGCCTGCATCGATGCGATGGCCTCTTGGAAGGTCACTCCCCAGGGCCCGATTACAAGTCCAACATCCATATATGTACTCCTACAGCTTTGCGACCTGTGGTAGGACTTCGCTCGCAAGGAACGCCGGCATTCTGTCGGTGGTAAGGTCGAAATAGACGAATTGCACCTCGTTCAAGCCCTCCTCAGAAAGCTTTCCGAGCTGGTCTACTATCTCAGGGGCAGTCCCCATGATTGCACCCCTCGCTCGCATAGCTGTGCGGTATTCGGCGGGAGTGGGATTGCCTGGAGGAGGTGTTCGGTGCATTTGCGTCAGCGTTGCGGCCTCTACGTCCTCGTCCGTTGCTCCCACGAACCCAATGGTGGTCATCGAGCGCCGGATCTCCGATGGTTCCCGGCCCATGTCAGCACAGTGTGCGGCTAACACCTCGCATTTATGCCGATAAATGTCTGGGGTAAGGTCCACGCTATTCCACTCATTGGCGTATTTCGCCACTAATTTCAGGGTCCGCTTCTCGCCCGTCCCACCGATTAGGATGGGCGGTCGTCCGATTGCCGGTTTTGGTAGCGTCTGCGCCCCGTCTAACTGGTAATAGTGTCCATCGAAAGTAGCAGGCCCCTTTGCCCACATGGCTTGTATCACTGCGATGAACTCATCGAGTCGGTCGAAACGCTCTCCCAATGAGGGGTAGGAAAGCCCGTAAGTATGGTGCTCCGCATCCCCCCATCCAACCCCTAGGCCTAGAACGAAACGCCCTCCGCTGAGGAGGTCGATTTGGGCTGCTAGCCGCCCTACGTTTGAAGGAGGACGGAACATCACGGGTGTCACGAGTGGTCCGAAGCGGATGTGGTTTGTTTCCCGGGCCGCTAGGGCGAACAGTAGGTAAGGCTCAAGCGAATCAAGTTGTTCCCCCACGAAGAAGTGGTCTCCTAGGTAGTAAGACGCAAAGCCGTGCTTCTCGGCGGCGAGCATCGAATATCTAACTTCATCAAAGGTGACTCCCCAGGGCCCGACAGCAAATCCGATATCCAAATGCCTTTTTCCTTTCTGAAACGATTCTGGTCTTGACTAAGGGCTGCTCATTTCACTGAGATCACGAAGCGGTGGCGCTTCAAGCGCCACCGCTTCGCTAACCACTACTCATTGCTGCCCATCGGGCGCTGTCGTTGCTTTTTGCAACTCTCTAGCGATCTGGGCCGAACAGATAGTCGTCGATGACTTTGTTCATATGACGAATTCGTCGTTCACGGTAATTGATGAGCAGGCCCTTGAAC
>DEAD01000004.1:0-508 GCA_002346645.1 Dehalococcoidia bacterium UBA2991 | reverse complement strand
CGCCCGCGAGTTCATGCCCTTCTGCACACGCGGCAGGTTGTACGAGTCCTGGTCCATCACTAGGCCTAGCGAAATCTCGCCATGTTTGTGCTGAGTGTGAATTGGACGTGGAACCTCGGAGCCCTCTGGAAGACGTGCATAGCTCTGAATGTCGAAGTACATCTTGTTGGGGTCCGTTGCGTGTGGTCGCTGTCGGAAGAATCCGAAACTGCGATGGTGCGTGTTAAAGGTGAGGTTAGGGAAGATGTAGTAGTGGTAGTCGTCCGACATCTGGTCGTCGTTTAACTCTGAGACGTCCATGCCCTCTTCCTCGGCGACCTCCCGTGCACGCTTTTGGAGGAATGGGCGCACTTCTCCGCTTCGACCTTCGAAGTCGGCCGGGTCAACCCCTGCATTTCGTAACCGTCCCTGGAGGCCATCTGTGACCTCGTCCGGATTTGGGTACCGCGGGCTAACGATTCCCATTGGTACCAGATAGCGGTTGTGACGATCGTAGAGGTCGATCTGT
>DEAD01000016.1:149830-151003 GCA_002346645.1 Dehalococcoidia bacterium UBA2991 | reverse complement strand
CTCCCAAGTGTTGCTGAAACTTCCATTCCTGCCAAAATATACCGATAAATATTATCTATGAACAACAGTACATCCTGCCCTTGGGTGTCTCTAAAGTACTCTGCCATAGTTAAACCAGTTAAGCCTATTCTCAGTCGAACACCAGGCGGCTCATTCATCTGACCAAATACCAATACTGTATTATTAATAACTCCTGAGTCCTGCATCTCATGCCAAAGGTCATTACCTTCCCTAGACCTTTCGCCAACCCCAGCAAAAACAGAATAACCTTTGTGCACTGTAGCAATATTACGGATAAGCTCCATAATAATTACGGTTTTTCCTACCCCTGCCCCACCGTACGCTCCAATTTTCCCACCTTTTGTAAACGGAGTGATCAGGTCAACTACTTTTAATCCAGTTTCCAGCATATCCGTGGTAGTTGCCTGTTCATCAAAAGATGGAGCTGCTCTATGAATAGGCCAGTATTCTTCTGTTTTGGGATCACCAAGATTATCAAGAGGCTCTCCAATAACATTAAACATACGCCCCAAAGATCCTTCTCCCACAGGAACAGAAATTGGCTTTCCTGTATCTGTCACAGGCTGTCCTCTCATCAAGCCATCTGTTGGAGCAAGAGACAAACATCTGACCCAATTATTCCCAATGTGCTGTTCCACTTCAAGTACTAATCGCTCAGTTACTTCTTCGACCTCCAGCGCATTAAACAAGGCTGGTAATTCTCCTTCATTAAATTCTACGTCTACGACAGTACCAATAATCTGTACTATTTTACCTTTCGAGCTCTCCGTCATATAACTCTCCTTTTTAGTTCAGTGCCGCCACGCCTCCAATAACTTCCAACAATTCTTTAGTAATTGTCTCTTGGCGAACTTTATTCATAGTTAATTTCAAGTCTTCTATCATATCCTTAGCGTTATCCGTAGCATTCTGCATGGCAACCATTCTTGCTGAGTGTTCACTTGCCACTGCTTCCAGTAATCCTTGATATATCTGAGTCTCAATATATCGAGGTACTAAATCATCCAATACGTTAATAACATCCGGCTCGTAAAAGTATTGCCCACTAGATGATTCAGCAGATTCAGGAATTTCTAAGGGTAATAGTTGCCTCATCAAAGGTCTTTGTATAGTTGTATTCACAAATTCAGCAAAGGAAAGAAAGACTTTATC
>DEAD01000016.1:61393-149455 GCA_002346645.1 Dehalococcoidia bacterium UBA2991 | reverse complement strand
TCATAACTTGGCTGATCACCAATTCCAGTAAATTCTGCTAAAACCGAAGCACCTGACCGGACCATAAAGTCTCTACCTTTTTTACCCACAGTAATTATAGAAACAGGATCATCTTGAGCTAAAACAAAACTCCCCGCACTTTTATTTAGATTCGAGTTCAACCCACCACACAAACCTCTGTCAGGGGTAATGTGAATTACCATCACTGACTTGACTGGTCTAGTTACGAGCAATGGATTTTGCAGGTCTTCATCATCTAACGTAGCCTTTATATCTGCAAGTATTTCAGACAACTTTACAGCATATGGTCTAGAGGCAATCACTTGTTGCTGTGCCTTCCGCATCTTGGATGCAGCTACCATCTGCATAGCTTTGGTTATTTTCGCAGTGTTCTGAACACTACGAATTCTTCTCTTTATTGTTCGTACATTAGTTACTATTGCCACTATTATGTCCTACAGTTCTCATTCTGATTGTCTTCTTAAAAAGAGGCCATTGATTTGAAATCACCCAACGCAGTGTTTAACTTATTGGCTATTTCATCTGTTATGTCCTTCGTCTCAGTTATTCCCTTAGCAATATCGGGTGCACTTGTTTTAACATATTCTAGAAATGCAGATTCAAATGTCTTGATTTTTTCCACAGGAACGTCATCCAAGTGCCCATTGGTGATGCCATACATAATCATCACCTGTTCAGCTAATGAGGCAGGGGCATATTGATCTTGCTTAAGTACCTCTATGATTCTCTGGCCACGCTCTAATTGAGCCCTAGTAACAGCATCAAGATCTGAGGTCCCAAACTGGGCAAAACTTGCAAGTTCTCTATACTGAGCCAACTCTAACCGCAATCTGCCAGCAACTTTTTTCATAGCCTTTGTTTGAGCCGCTCCTCCTACTCTTGAAACAGACAAACCTGCATTAACTGCCGGTCTAATACCACTATTAAACATATCTGCTTCCAAATAAATCTGGCCATCTGTGATAGAAATAACATTCGTGGGTACATAAGCCGAAACATCTCCTGCCTGAGTTTCCAAAACAGGTAAAGCAGTCAAAGAGCCTCCTCCATTATTTTCATCCAGCCTAGCTGCACGTTCCAAAAGCCTACTGTGCAAATAGAAAACATCACCAGGGTAAGCCTCTCGACCCGGTGGTCTTCGCAGAAGAAGCGATAGCTGTCGATAAGCCCACGCGTGCTTAGTCAAATCATCGTAGATAATTAATGCATCTTTTCCATCAGCCATAAACTCCTCACCTATAGCACAACCTGAATAAGGAGCTAAGAATTGAAGCGGGGCAGGATCTGACGCGTTAGCAGCTACAATAATCGTATGATCTAAGGCACCACTTTCTTCCAAAACAGTCCTGATTTGGGCTACTTTACCAACTTTTTGACCAATAGCCACATAAATACAGACTAAGTCACCATCTTTCTGGTTGATGATTGTGTCAACTGCAATGGCAGTCTTACCTGTTGATCTATCACCAATGATTAGTTCTCTCTGACCACGTCCAATAGGAATCATTCCGTCAATTGACTTAATTCCAGTTTGAACAGGAGTACTAACTGACTTTCGAGTCACCACGTTGGGAGCAACTTTTTCTACTGGCCTTTGAGCACTCGATTGAACAGGGCCTTTGCCGTCTAGAGGTCTACCCAGTGGATCCACTACTCTACCAAGCAGCCCAACACCAACAGGAACCTCTACTATTCGACCGGTTGCTTTAACTTGGTCTCCTTCTTTAACTAAAGAATCATCACCCAGTAGAACAGCACTAATACTGTCTTCCTCTAGGTTTAGAGCAAGGCCAATAATATCATTAGGGAACTGTAATAGTTCGTTGTATCGACAACCAGCCAGTCCATGAATCCTAGCGATTCCATCACCAACCTCTATGACCACTCCTACCTCAGACATTGTAATTTCGCCAGAAAACTCCTGTATCTGACGTTTAAGAACTGATGCTATATCTTCCCCTCTAGATGCCATGTAAACCTCCGAATTCTATTAACTCAATTTTATCTAGCAGTATTTTCCATCAACGAATTTCTCAACGAAGACAATCTGCTAGCAGTTGTACCATCTAAAACCGTATCCCCTATCTGAACCAATATTCCCCCTACAATTGACTCATCCACTTGATTTTCCAAAAGAATTGATTTTCCAAAGGATTGTTCCAGAATCTTTTTTAAACGGTCGAGAGCTGGCGGTTCCAAGTCCACAGCTGTGTAGACAACGCCTCTCTCCCTTCCGTAATGCTTGTCTGCAAGATCCTTAAACTCACCAGCAATACTTGGTAGTAATGCGAGGGATGATCGCGCTATCAACAGCGCGATAAGGTTCTGCAGAATTTGGTGTAATTCATTAACAGCAGGCAGGAATATAGATTTCTGTTTGGATGACGAAAGCTCAAACAGTGAGTCAGAACGAGAACTGTTCTCTTCATCCAAGACAGCAACAATATCAACTAGTACACCCGTCCATTCTTCAATACTGTTGTTATCAACAGCCAAGTCAAAAAGAGCACGAGCATATCTCTTGCCAGTTGGCCTACGCGCCATTACTTAACCCCCTAGTTTTTGAATTTAGAGCTCTGAGAAATAGCTTTTTCAATCAAATCCTTATGAACACTTGGATCTAAAGACCGATCCACTACCTGACCAGCAGCCATAAGAACAAGATCTGCAAACTGTTCCTTTAAGCCCGCTAAAGCAACCTGCCGTTCATGTTCAATATCTTGATGTGCTTTCTCTGCCAGTGCCTGGATCTCAAGCTTAATTTTCTCCATTTCTTCATCGCGATAGCGATCAGCTATTTCTTTAGCTTGCGCCATTAATTTTTGGCCTTCTTGTCGAGCCTCATTAAGTTCTTGTTTTATACGATCTTGAGAGTCCGCTGATTCCTTACTAGCTTTCTCAGCAGCAGCTAAGCTGCTTTCTATACGTTTAGACCTCTCATCAAGCATTCGCAGGATAGGTTTATACCCCATCCTGTAAAGTACGCCAAGTACAATCAAGAAGTTAACGAGATAAACAATCAAACTAGGCCAATGAAAGCCTAATGATTCCATACAGATCTCCTACCTGATAGCTATACTAAGCTACCAACGCTAATATAACTGCCACGATAAGTGCATAAATACCTAGAGCTTCCGCGAATGCTATAGCAAGTATCATATTCGTTAAAATAGCTCCACGTGCCTCTGGGTTACGACCGATAGCATTCATTGCTGCTGCACCCAAAATACCAATTCCAATACCTGGTCCAATCAAACCCATTCCTATAGCGATACCAGCTCCTAATAATTTAGCCGCACCTTCTGTTAAAGCTTCCACGTTTTCCTCCTATTGAAAATTAAAGTGATAAATTAGACAACCATCTATTTTATAAAGTAATTAGTAATGGTTTCTTATGATATATAGTGCATCTCTAATCTTGTTTCGTATAAATCGCGAATATTCCACCAACCCCGGCAGCTAATACGCCAAAAATAGCAAACGAGATGATAACCCCTAAAGCATCCATATCTTTAACTCCTTCTCTATACTTATTTAATGTTCCTCTGCATGAGGAGTAACTGCCAAAACTGCAAAGACCAAAGTTAAACCAGCAAATATTAGTCCCTGAACAAACCCAACCAAAACCTCTAATCCGTAGAAAGGAATTGAGAAAATAAAAGGAACCAAGAAGGCTGCGACGAGCAGTAACACTTCGCCAGCCAACATATTTCCAAACAACCTGAAAGTGAAACTCACAACACGTACAAACTCTGAAAGCAATTCAAGCATTCCAACAAAAAGATCAACAAAACCTTGGAAAACCTTACCTTTAAGCAAATTATCAAACTTGAAAAACTTAGTGAGATAACCCCACCCTAAAGTACGCAGTCCCCAAAATTCAACAAAAAAGAAGGAGACAATAGCAATTGCCAGAGGCATATTAACATCAGTACCGGCAGGTCTAAAGAAGTGCCTAGCAATATGATCTCCTTCAATATATCCAAAGCTCTGATATATAGGAACTAAGCCCAACCAAGCGTTGAAACTCACAAAGAGAAAAATAGTTCCTATCACAGGAAAAAATTTCCTGGCATTTGCTTTTCCAGCCACGTTTTCACAGAAATTAAACAAGGACTCTACGATCCATTCCATGAAATTCTGCATTCCAGTAGGCACTAGCTTCATCTTTCTCGTACTAAAAAAGAACAACACCATCAGCAGCACAGATGCTATTAATGCGGAAAGGATAGTGTTCGTAAAAACAAATGATCCACTAGGTAACACAGCGTGTGACTCTCCATGCCCGTCATGAGACTCAGTGAGAGTGAGAGTGCCAATAATTTGCTGAGCAGGAAGATGAACTTCAGGTGTCGGTAAATAACCATGATCCTTACCAGCAAATGCTGCCCCTATAGCTCCAGTCATCAGACCGGTTATAAGCAATGCAACAATAACAAGCAGAATGGAAGGGAAAACGATAGATTTCACTGTTCTCAAAATACACGCTGCCAATATGGAAATATTTGTATCATTATACGAGCCAAAAACTAATCTTTAAAAGCGATTGACCTGACCATCCTGTATAAACCAAAGAAGGCTAGAATTATTCCCGAGATAAGGCCTACAACAGTCAAGACAGGACCAGTGCCCATTTCCTCATCGAGAATCACGCCTAAAGCTATGCCCCCCACAATGCAAAAACCAACATACCATCCAAGGATCAGGAATTGCACTACACGAACCCAATTAACCAAGGCTAACTCCTAGGGAAATATTAACATCAGATTACGAATTCCGTCAACACTATTATTGATCAATTTCTTCGATTGATAAGCTTACATGTAAAAGACTTAAGATAGCTATTATGAGTTCCAAAGAACCCTGTATTAGTATCTCCTAAATACCACTGATGTTATTCCAGTCCCTCTAAGTCAAGGGTGTCGACAAAGTCTTTAAATGCCGAGAGCTTACTAAGCTCCTCAGTATTCAATTCCTTACCCTGGGTTTTGACTGTTCCTAAATCTTCTTGATCCAGCTGCAAGGAAGACTGTTCGGCTGATTCTTTATCAAGAATCACCCCAGCTTTCTCCAACACAGATTCCTCAACAAATATAGGTACTTTGGCTCGAACGGCCAAGGCTATCGCATCACTAGGACGTGCGTCCAGTTGAATAGTCTCATCACTAGCCTTCAAAACGACCTTAGCATAAAAGGTATCGTTTTCAAGATCAGATAGAAGGATATGATTCACATCCCCTCCAAGAGTTGTAATAGCCGCTGACAACAAATCATGAGTCAGAGGCCTCGGCACAGATACATCTTGCAATTTGACTGCTATCGCATCCGCCTCCGCTGGTCCAATCCAAATAGGTAAATAACGATTAGCATCCTTCTCCTTGAGGATGACTACCCTTTGGTAATTCATCAGGCTAACTCTAATACTATCTATGGTTAATTCAAACACCCAAATCACCTCTCAGGAAGCTTATACGCTCATAATAGTCCCTTGTATTTTCTAGGTCAAATTTACTGATGCATCGTACAAGAAAACAATAAATGTGGCGGGTGACAACAATAGGGATCAACTCCAATCATAATTGTTCTCATGAAGAACAGAATTGATCTGATCTCTCAGTGAACGAGCAGCCTCTCTAGCTGATTCAGCAAAGTCTGGTCCAGCAGATGCGTATAATATAGCCCTTGAGGAATTTATTATCGCACCCCTACCAGATTTATCAGAGCCAAACTGCACCGCTTCATTTAAAGTCCCTCCTTGAACTCCGATACCAGGAATAAGAATCGGCATATCCGGGCAAGAATAACGTATTCTTTTCAGTTCCTCAGGATATGTGGCACCAACGACAAGACCAATATTATCATTTCTATTCCACTCCTGCGCTTTTTCTGCTACTACCATATAAAGGGGTTTACCTGTTGACGTAATCAAGTCTTGAAAGTCCTCAGAACCTTGATTGGAGGTTTTGCACAAGATAAATATCCCTTTCTCTGGATACGCAATAAACGGTTCTACTGAATCCTGTCCCATATATGGATTAATAGTAACAGCATCGAAATCCAATTTCTCAAATAGGGCTTTTGCATACGCCGAGGCAGTTGATCCTATATCACCGATCTTACCATCTCCAATCACAGGTATTTCTGGCGGAACCATCTTGATAACCTGATCCAATAATGCCCACCCCTCTGTACCCATCATTTCAAAGAAGGCTAAATTAGGTTTATAGCTACAAACAAATTCTGAAGTAGCATCAATTATTTGTCTACAAAATTCCAATGGATCAGAACAAGGGATCCTAGAAGTGTCTATATCCAATCCTACGCAAACTAAAGACCGGTTAGTAGTGGCTGCTGTTATAAGTTTTTCTTGAAATGTAATCAAACGATACTACCTGCCTATTATTGGTAGCGCATAGGGGATTCGAACCCCTGATCTCCGCCTTGAGAGGGCGGTGTCCTAGGCCGCTAGACGAATGCGCCTCCGCCTTCAATCTAGCGCAGCCGCGCGCCACGGGGCAAGAATGGAAATAAGTTTGAGCCGCACGACTGCTCTCTTCTTTATATCGCTTCTCCTAGCGTCCACCATCGCGGCATGCGTAGGGGAAGAGGGGAGCTCTCAACCCTCACCTTCCCCCACCAATAACTCTTCACCAGCTTCCAATTCGACTCCTAGACCATCAAAAAGTTCTGCTGCACCAACTAATTCGTCTGTCACACCAACTAGGCAGCCATCCTCCATCCCGGAAAAGGTTCAGAGGATTTTGGCCCATGTCGAAGAAATTCGTGGCCTGCAGTCACCCCCCAACCTCCGTGCCCTAACGGTTGCTAGGCGAGACCTGCGCGATGTCTATACGGCCCTAATCACCGAAAGGGACCTTTTCGAGATGGAGGAGACAACGAAGCTCTATCGCCTCCTCGGCTACCTGAGCGCAGACCAAAATCTTTGGGACATCACTATCTCAATGCTGGACTCTGTACTCGGTTTTTATTCGATCGAGCACAAGACTCTTTGGGTCGTTACCCAGCGAGAGGAAGTCGGCTTGGAGGACCTTTCGCGTAAACAGCAAGAGACTCTGGTGCACGAGATTATTCACGCAATACAGGACTACCACTTCGACCTTGGGAGTACCATCTCGGCAATCACATTTGACCTTGATGCCACTTTAGCCTTCACATCGGTTGTGGAAGGAGATGCCGTTGTTCACTCCAATCACTCCAGCCAGATCCACCACCTAGCAGCGCCAGTAGCAAGCACATTCCTGTTCCTAGGAACCAATTCCTCTCATATTTCCGATCTTCCCTCCCCCATCATCCGGGAGCTCTACTTTCCCTACACAACGGGAGCTGAATGGGCCCACGTCGTGATTCAGAGTAGAGGAGTAGATGCTCTCAATGCGTTTCTCACTGACCCACCCTCAGCTACAAGCATGATCCTCCACCCAGAATTAATGGATACAGATTGGATCCCTGAATCCAACTCACTAGGTTCCTTTCCAGAGCACGACATTCAGGCCAGCCTTGGGCCTGAATGGCAAATGGGCCTATTGGGCTCATTAGGAGAATTTCAACTGCAGAATTACCTGCTTGCCACGGATACTCCTTACTACTTGAACACTGAAGAATTTCCAAGAGTTGAACGGGCTATCCGGGCTGCTGAAGGCTGGGTCGGGGATCGGTATGCACTTTTTGAGAAAGGAAACGAGGAGCAAGTCCTTATCGTCCGTGTGCGATTTGAGGACGAAAAAGAGGCCGCTGAGTTTACAAAGGAGCATTACGCAGCAACGGCGAGGCACGCAGAAATATTGGCAGAAGAAAACTGCATCCTGGGAACCTGGGAGAACGGTCGCGTGGTTGGCCTGCTGGAACCGCTAGGCCGCGAGGTCCTATTTGCAATCGGAACGAGCCCAAAGGTCGTGCGTGCAGCACTTGAAGTGTTGGTTAAGGGCTAAACAGGCACAATCCTTCTAGCAAATGGGGATACGAGTGAGTCCTTTTCTAATCCTCTAGGTATGCAGCGAGTCCAGAGTGAAGGCGGTTACGGATAAAGCCAACTCTATCTAGATGAGCAAGGTACTCCTCCACTTGACGGCGACGTAGAGCATGAAGGGCCTTTTCTCCCCCCCCATCTTGGTTGCGACCACCACCTAAAAGCAAAACCAACGGTTCTCGCACAGCCGGGTCGTCCCATTCTCGAGCAAGACGCACCTCGGCCTTATGCATATAGCGTTGCTGCTCCTCACGGCGGTCGGGCATCGCCTCCAAATAGGACTCCAGCCGCTCAACCTGATAGTCGAGCAACCGCTTCCGGTCGTTGGCAACTAGAGCATAGAGATCGCTTTCGAGTTGGTTCTGGGCCAATTCGCCAGCAAAACGGAAAAAAGTATAGAAAGCGCTATCTTGGAGGAACAGGTAGGTCATTAACTCAGAAAAGGTGCGAGCTTCACGAGCACCACGAATTAGGTCAGTGGGAGCCTGCAGACCAAGCCCGCCACCATTCGCAAGGGCGCGTTTACGAAAGGCCTCAGCGTGACGTCCCAGGTCATAGATAACGCTCCCCATAAAGAGCTTCATCTCGATAAAGCCATAGCTAATCTGGGGCAACCACCTGCCGAGAACGGTTGCCTCCGCGTAAGCGCGCTCGCTGTATTCCGTCATCACCTGACAAATGGCGTGCTCAACATCACCAGGAAGAGCCTCAAGGCTACCCCAGCCAAGATCAGTTGCAGGCGCCCAGCGATCGCGAATAGCCCACTCGTAAAGGTCAGCAACGGAAGGCGCCCAAACAACGGCCTTCTCGAAAATGGTATACCCCATGTCTTCTTGGCCAGGGGTGGGACTAGAACCTCTAGCAATCTCCGTACGATCAGTCCAAAGGTCGGGAACCTCACCATAAGAACCCACCATGATGTCGCCCAGAGTGAGGCCCATTACCGGGTCAGCCTGAGTAGCCCGCACCCCCCACTCTGTAGGAGCATCCATCCAAGCCAGACTGGGCTTAAAGGGTTCGTGATCAAGGAAGCCGGTAGCCTGTTCGGTCGTGAGATTTGCCCCAAGCGCGCTAATGAGGGTATGCACGCTATATCCATAATCGAGAGCCCGGTCGAGAAGACCTACTTCCCAATTGAGAGCCTTAGCAGCAGCACGCATCCCATCGGTGATAAGTCCTGAAGAGGGGACAGGATCTTCAGCCATTGCGCTAATTAGCAAATTGAGCGAGGGCTGGGCCCAGGCGCTCTTGGCGGTCACCGAGCCCAGCAACCTCGAGGCGGTGGAGATACTCCTTCACCTGGCGGCGGCGAAGAAGCAGAAACTTAGCCACCCCCTCGTCAAAGTGCTCCTTGCCTCCACCAAGAAGGATGCAGAGCGACTCGAAAACCGGCGGAAAAGTAATGTCGCCGCTTCCTCCACCAGCAGAAGTCTCCTCAGCCTTATCGAGATAGTGGTGTATCTCCTCACGGCGTTCAGGTGTCTCAGCAAGGATGTGCTTGAGATGCATCACACCGAAGGCAAGGTGGCGCGACTCATCCTGACCAGCCATACGAAAGATGCGCTTATCTGCCTGCGTGGGCCCAATAAGCTCTCCCATACGGAACATCGACTGAACAAAGCCCTCCGCTTGAACATGCATTAACACAGACATCTCGGTGAAGTCCTGTGCCTCAAGTAAATTCCGGAGGCCAAGACCAGCGCCCTGTTTCAGTAGGCCTCCCCCATTAGCAAGGGCACGCTTACGAAACACATCAGCGTGACGCGATTCGTCCATGATCTGGGACATGAGGAAGAGACCAACCTCAAACTCATCGCCACTGATGGCTGGTAACCACTGACCAGGCACATCGGCAGCAATGAACTCAACCTCGGCAAGCATGGTGGCAACCTGACACATAGCACGTTCCTTCTCGTCAGGAAGCTCTTTCAGCGTATACCAGGGGATGTCCCGCGCAGAAGACCACTGCCTCTGAATCGCTTCCTCATAGAGGGAACGACACTGGTCTGCCCAGACATCGCCCTTAGTCTGGTAGGTCAAGCCCTGCCGACCAGCATCCTCACGAGAAACGGCACCACGCAATCGGGGGGTCATGTCCCGCGGAAGATCGTTACGAGAACCGTATCGACCAATGTCAATGGCGTCGAGTGTGAGACCTTTCTTGGTTAGCTCGGCCGAAGCGGAATCCCCATAGAGGTCTAACCAAGACAGATCAAGCCGGGGAGTCTCTGGCGCTGCGCCCATGGATTCCCCCCTCGCAGAGAGCTATTCGCCCTGGAGTGTACGGCCGCTCACACACGAATAGAAGGGGCATAAGGTCAAGACAACAGCCGCGAAGCATGGCACCATCAGGGTGATGCCAAAACAAGTCATCAATGTCGCAAGCGACGACTATCTGAGCGCAATCTATCGTCTCCATCATGACGAAGGCGAAAATGTCATCGCCGTGCGTCTGGCCGACCGTCTCGGAGTTACGCCTCCGTCAGTAGCAGGGATGCTAAAACGCTTACAGCGCGACAACCTCGTTTCTATCGATCGACGCAAAATTATCGAGCTAACACCGGAAGGCTTGAGACGAGCAGAAGAAATGGTTCGGCGACATCGCCTCGCCGAATGCCTACTAACCAGGGTCCTGAAAGTGCCGTGGTGGAGAGCTTATGAAGAAGCTCATCTGTTGGAGCATGGCATCTCAGACATTACGGAACCGCACCTCATTGAGACGCTGAATAATCCCCTCCGAAGCCCCTTCGGGTACCCGATTCCAGGCTTGGCTAATGCCGGAGACCTTTCAATGACCACACTGGCAGATGTACCCGAAGGAAATACCGTAGAAATTGAACGTGTCTTTGAAGAGGACGAACTGTTGCTCCAGTTCTTCGACACCGAGGGTATCCGCCCCGGTGCGGTAGCACAGTTAACATCCTCGGAGCCCTACCGAGGGACGGTCACTATCGACATTGATGCTCGGGAGATCTTGATTGGCACGCAGGTGGCGCGCCGCGTTTGGGTATGCGATTACGGAGTCTCCACCAAAAAAACTTAGGCCTCTTCCAATCCCACCTCTACGGGATCTCGCTCCCACGTTCCCGGTGAAGCTCGTAGGATGCGCTGACGCGTGCG
Source organism: Dehalococcoidia bacterium UBA2991 (assembly GCA_002346645.1). Classification (GTDB taxonomy): domain Bacteria; phylum Chloroflexota; class Dehalococcoidia; order Tepidiformales; family Tepidiformaceae; genus UBA2991. The sequence continues at coordinate 138,327 of DEAD01000016.1, read as the reverse complement.
CCAATATGCGCTAAACCCCGCGAAAGGCGGTTCGTTCATGGCTGATTATGAAGGGCCGGTTCCCGAACCCACACCAGAGACCGAAGACTTCTGGGATGGGGCGAAGCGAGGGGAGCTTCGCCTGCAGCAATGTGATGACTGCAAGAACGTCATTTTTCCCCCTCGCCCATTTTGCCCCGGTTGTGCCTCCCGCTCGGTCTCCAGCTTCACTGCCAGTGGTCGGGCCAAGCTTTATAGCTATGTCATCAACCACCGCCCACCACGCGGCTTCGGTCCCGACCCACACGCCATTGCCATTGTCGAACTGGATGAGGGACCCCGCATGATGAGCAACATCATTGATTGCGAGCAGACACCCGAAGCACTCGTACTCGACATGCCCCTTGAGGTTGCGTTTACACCCATTACCGACGAGATATCGCTGCCGAAGTTTCGGCCAGTGGGAGGTTAGCCATGGAGCCCCGTTCTGTTGCCATTGTCGGAGCGGCCGAGACCACCGATCTCGGGCGCATTCCCGGCCTTTCCCAGATCCAACTTCACGCAGACGCGGCCCTGAATGCCATGCAGGACTGCGGCATCAGTCCCGGCGAAATAGACGGCGTTGCCACAGCAGGAGAAACTCCCGCTAATATCGCCCACTACCTGGGGATTACTCCAACATGGGTAGACGGCACAGCCGTAGGTGGCTGCTCGTTTATGTTGCACGTTCGACATGCAGCCGCGGCTATCAACGAAGGACTATGCGACGTTGCACTAGTTACACACGGTGAAAGCGGTCGCTCTCGTGTTGGCAGTGGTCGCTACGCTGCGGCACCAGCCTCTCTTGCAGGTCAATACGAGGCGCCCTATGGACTAAGCGGACCACCCTCAATGTTCACGCTAGGCGTACTTCGTTACATGAAAGAAACCGGCCTGACACATGAACAGCTTGCCTCTGTATCAGTAGTACAGCGCGAATGGGCAGCACTCAATCCTCGCTCAACCTTCAAAGACCCAATTACGGTTGAGGATGTGCTGAACTCACGCATGATTGCATACCCCTTCCGTCTCCTGCAGTGTTGCCTTGTAACAGACGGGGGCGGGGCTCTAATCCTGGTTTCGAAGGAGCGGGCCCGTGACTTCCCCACCAAACCCGTTTACCTACTCGGAACCGGGGAAAGCGTTGAAACCCCAATGATCAGTCAAATGGAGGACATGACCACTTCACGTGCCTTCCGCGTAGCTGGCAGTAAAGCGTTCGGGGAGGCAGGCATTACACACGATGAGGTAGACCATGTGATGATCTACGACGCCTTTGCCCACCTACCCCTTTATGGCCTCGAAGATCTCGGTTTCGTGGGACGAGGTGAAGCTGGATCATTCATCGAAGCCCGCAACACAGCTCCTGGAGGCACCCTACCTGTCAATACAAATGGGGGAGGCCTTAGCTACATGCACTCAGGTATGTACGGCATGTACGCCCTACAGGAGAGCGTCCGCCAGATGCGAGGCACTGCACCTGCCCAGGTACCCGATGCAAAAATCAGCGTCTGCCATGGGGTAGGAGGAATGTTCATGGCATCGGGCACGATCATCATGACCAACGAGTAAATACTGCCAGTTGAACAGTAAGCTGGGCCCATTAGGGAAGGTGGTTGTCCATGCGTGAGAACACAGTGAAGTCCCTCTGGCGAGCAGGTGCTGTGGCCTATGGGGGCTGGCTCTCTCTACCAAGCTCCCTAAGCGCTGAAATCATGGCCAACGAGGACTTCGACTATGTCTGCATCGACATGCAGCATGGCGGCATTGACTACCAAACAGCCCTCACAATGCTGCAGGCGATCAGCACCACAGAAACAATGCCTTTTGTTCGGGTCCCCTGGAACGAGCCTGGAATCATCATGAAGATGCTCGATGCAGGGGCAATGGGAGTCATCATTCCAATGGTGAACAGCGTGGAGGAAGCTACTGCAGCAGTAGCGGCCTGCCGCTACCACCCCCTGGGAAATCGTAGCTTTGGCCCCCTACGGGCAACTATTTATGCGGGAGCGGATTACTTCGAACACGCAAACACTGAGGTGGCCTGCATCCCAATGATCGAAACAGAGCAGGCTCTTGATAACCTCGACAATATCCTCTCAGTGCCCGGAATCGATGCTGTTTATGTGGGACCAGCCGACCTTAGCATCACCCTGGGACAACAACCGGCGATGGCCAACGAGGGACGCTTCGAAAAGGAGCGCTTAAGAATAGCCAAAGCCTGCAAGGCCTCGGGAGTGGTTGCAGGTATCCACGCCAACGCAGATCTTGCCGAAAAACATGCTGCTTCAGGCTTCCAGCTCGTGACGATCAGCAGTGACCAGGGGGGCATGCGAGTTGCGGCCCGAGCAGACCTAAAGATTGCCCGATCCAATTAGAACCCTCTGCCATTTTGCAATGGTTACAGCGTCATCCCAGGGAAGTGTCCATAGCACTACGCCCCTTTATCGAGCTGTATAGCCTCCATCCACAGGAAGAGTGATCCCGGTAATGAACGATGCATCGTCACTGGCGAGGAAGGCAGCAGCGGCGGCAATCTCCTCAGGTTCTCCGAGACGGCCCATAGGATGCAGCGACTCCAAGTTGTAAACCGCTTCCAAATCTTCCAACGTCTCGTTTATTAGCGGCGTACGGATGTAACCAGGGGCAATGGCATTAACGCGCACATCATGCTGGGCATAAATAAGCGAAAACTGGCGAGTGAGTCCTACAACCCCGTGCTTGGCAGCGATGTACGCACCAGAACCATCGACTGGAGGAAACTCAGTTACACGGCTACTGACGAGGCCAACAAGCCCCGCAATCGAAGCCGTGCTAATGATAGATCCCCCTCCGCGCTCCGCCATTAAGGCGCCACCATGAAGAAGACCATAGTAGACACCACTCAAGTTGATGGCGATTGTGACATCCCACTCGGCACGACCGATACCAGCGTTGTTCATGAGCACGTCTAGGCCACCCAACTCACGAACTGTTTTCTCACAGGAAGCCTTCACCTCCTCTTCCACAGAAACGTCCACAACCAGAGCGGCACTTGAGCCACCGCCCTCAGCTATTGCAGCGGCGGTCCCTTGCGCAGCAGATTCGTCAAGGTCCAGACACATAACACTTGCACCCTCGGCAGCGAAACGCATTGCCGAAGACTTGCCAATTCCTGAGCCTGCCCCTGTTACGAGTGCCACTTTCCCTTCAAGCCGATCCATAGACCCTCCTCAGTCGCGATAGCGACGCCCGATTCTAGGCTTCGCACGAACTGCCCCGCTCGGGGCGTACGATTGCGCCCACCTCAAGACGGAGACAAAGACGTGGCAGAACTGAACGGCGGAGAGATTATCGCGCGTCAACTAAAGGCAGCCGGCATAGACACGGCCTTTGGCGTGGTAGCGGGACCCATGATCGAGGTCATGGCAGCAATGGAGCGAGAGGGCATTACTGTGGTGAATTGCCGTCACGAAGTTTCAGCAGGCTTCGCAGCTTCAGCTTGGGGCTGGGCGAGAGGAAAGCCAGGCGTGCTCGTAGTCGGTTCAGGCCCTGCCCTTACCAACGCCATCACACCCATGTACGTGGCCACTGAAAGTGCCATGCCATTGGTTGTTTTAGGGGGCTCGTCAGCGAGCAAAGAACGCGGGTTAGGAGCCTTTCAGGAAGCTAACCAGGTCGCATTTGCCGCTCCTGCCTGCAAATGGGCGACCCAGGTCGATAGCCAGGAACGTATCGCCGAGTATTTACATCTCGCCTTAGGACGCTCCCTGAATGGTCGCCCAGGCTCTGTCTACCTCGACTTTCCAGCTGAGCTAATCCGAACGCGCTTTGACGAGGATGCTGTCCTATGGCGAACAAACGAGCCTGAGATTACGGCCCCCCATCCTGACCCAGCAGCCCTGTCTGCGGTAGCAGACATGCTCACCGAGGCGGAACGCCCTCTGGTAATCATGGGAAAAGGTGCCGGTTGGGCAGAGGCAGGTCCGTCTCTGCAAAGGCTCGTGGACCTCGGAATTCCTTTCGTCTCCTCCCCCATGGGGCGAGGCTCAATTCCTGACGACCACCCTATGTTCATGAACGCTGCTCGATCTTCAGCACTGAGCAACGCGGATGCAGTTCTCATGGTTGGAGGACGATTCAATTGGGTGTTCCAGTTCGGACGCGCTCCTCGATTTGCCCAAGGGGTTCGCCTCGCCCATATCGACATCGTTGCAGAGGAGTTCTACAGCGGAGCAGACATCGAGACAGGTATCGTCGCGGACTGCGCTATTGCCGTAGACCAGCTCAATGGACTACTGGAGGGACGCAGGCTACGTGTGAGCACCACCGACTGGGTAAGCACACTGTCGGAGACACGCTCCCGCAACGAAGCAAGCTCGGAAGAGGCAATGGCCTCCGACGAGGTACCCATCAATCACTTCCGCCTGTTACGCGACGTACGCGACTGCCTCGATCGTGACGCCACGGTTACAGTCGACGCTGAATTAACAATGGGCGTCGCCCGTGCGGTTATTCCCAGCTTCGGGTCGCGGATGCGCCTCAATTCCGGCACTACCGGATGCATGGGGACTGGCCTTCCCTACGCTATCGGAGCCAAGCTAGCTCGCCCTGAGCAGCAGGTCGTAGCCGTACTTGGAGACTATGCCTTCGGCGCTGCCGCCATGGAGGTGGAAACAGCTGCTCGCGTGGGAGCAAATATCGTCATCGTCGTGTCAAACAACGGTGGCATCGCAGGGCACTCCATCCAAGACCGCCAGTTCGCCGAGGACGCCCCCCCAATCGCTGCTCTTCTGCCCATCGCATACGAAAAAACGGTAGAGATGGTGGGAGGATGGTCCCGTCGTGTCGAGGATCCGGCTGACATCATCCCTGCAATTAAGGAGGCCCTCTCAGCCAATACAGTTGCCCTGGTTAATGTGCTGACCGACCCGAAAGGTAGGAGGTCCGGGTCAGCGTACCTAGGGTAGACTTCACGCCGTGACCGAATCCCCACTACCCCACATCCGTCTTGCCCAGGATGAGGAGCTACCTGCACGGCTTCGTGGCAGTAAGGACAATTTCACACGTGTCTTCGGACACAACGCAGAACTTCTAGACGCATGGATGGCCTGGTATCAGCCCCTAATCAAGAGCGGTGCCGTCTCTGCTCGTTTGAAGGAAATGATCCGTCTCAGGGTTGCCCAACTGAACGCCTGCGCTTTCTGACAAGCAGCCCGACTTCCTCTGTCAGGGGAAGGAGACATTCTCGGGGAGACGACCGTTTCCAAAATTGCGACGTGGGTTGACCAAGATTTCAATGAGGCTGAAAAGGCCGCTTTCCACTACACCGAACGTCTCTTTATTGATCACTCCAACATTGACAACGAATTATTCGAAGAACTCAGTCAGCATTACACCGAGGAACAGATCATGGAAATCGGCTGGGCCATTATTAGCTATATGGGCTTCGGGCGACTTATCCACTCTTTTGGCCTAAAGCCTTCTTAGGAGGACTACCTTGCCTTTTGACGCCAGCGTTTTCGGGGATGACGCCATCACCCAGGAGACACGCGACTTCGTAGCAGCTTCAATAGCAATGCGCGAGCAGATGCCTTCAATGGACAACACTGACCTTGGTCAACTTCGGCAGCTGATGGATGAAGGAGGAGGAGCCTTTCCTGTACCTCCCTCTGTCGACCGCGCTGAGGAATACGCAGTCCCAGGCATGGGTAAGGGCGCCACAGTGCGCATTATCAGACCAGAGGACAGGGAGCCCACTGGGGTTTATCTCGACATTCACGGAGGGGGCTGGGTAATCGGCCGGGCACGCATGAGCGACCAGGCCAACCTAGCACTCGTAGAAACATTTGGCCTCGCTACCGTGAGCGTCGACTATCGCCTTGCTCCAGAGCACCCCTACCCTGCAGGCCCCGACGACTGTGAAGCCGCGGCCGTGTGGCTTGCTGAAAATGCATCAGCAAATTTTGGGACAGAAAAGCTACTCATCGGGGGAGGGTCGGCGGGAGCACACCTTGCAGCCGTTACCCTGCTGCGGATGCGAGATCGGCACGGGTACACCAACTTTGCAGGAGCTAATCTCGTCTACGGACCGTACGACCTTTCTATGACACCAAGTCAACGATTAGGGGTAGGGCCCGAGGGGGGACTCGACCGTGTCGCGATCGAGCGCTTCTATGAGATGTTTATCCCGGGACAGGACACTGCCGATCCAGATATATCGCCTCTGAATGCCAACCTCCAAAACATGCCACCCGCCCTCTTCACAGTCGGTTCGTATGACCCGCTTCTAGATGACTCACTATTCATGCATACCCGCTGGCTGGCAGCTGGGAACGAATCAGAGCTAGCTGTCTATCCTGGTGGTCCTCATGGCTTCGACGCTGCCCCTATTGCAATAGGACGAGAAGCCACCCGACACATACAAGCCTTCATACGAGAACGAGTACGGCTAACTCAATAAAATTTCCCTCCCGTCTGCAAGAGCAATAGCAGCGCTTATCCCCCGGGGTTCCGCAGATGAGGTGCGCAGGCCACGGACCTTTTCACCTACCCATCCCTGGATATCCTCGGGATTACCCGCGAGCTCAACCCAAGCAAAACCGAGAGGCTCTATTTGGTGGGAGACGAAACTACGGGAGGGATGGTGTTCTAGAGGAACATCCCAATCAATAAAAAAGGCGCGAGAAGGGTCACCCATTGTCTCAGCAAGGCCAGCCAGTCTCCAGTGGAGAGTTACACCATTAGGAGCGTCCCGAGACATCAAGAGGGACCGCAGGTCTAGTCGAGCGCAGATATCATCGAATCTAGCCGAACCTGCCCGTAAGCAGAGACCAGCAATGCAATCCCCATTCCTGGTTTGCTGCCGAAGCCAGGTTCCCATGGGACTAGCTTCGGCTTCGATTTCATCGACGATACCCAGGATCTCTATATAAGCGTCACCTATAGGAACGATACTATTGCCGGTACCTTGACCGGCATGCCTGCCGCCCCGAACTGAAATGAGACCGTAGTCGCTTTTGAGCCTCGATACCGTTTTCTCGATATTGGCCGTCGCCAAAATTAAATGATCAATAACAAGAGCGGTCATCCACACGATGGTAGAGAATTAGGGGGACAAAAGCCTTATCGGCTTGCGGGGGGCGCCTGGGGGCGGCAGTATCAAAAGGTGAATGAAGAAATCTTTAGGCAAATTGCAAGCGCTCTAGAGCAAGAGGAGCCGGTTGTGCTGGCGACAGTTGCTCGAACACGGGGATCCACCCCACGTAAAACAGGGGCCAAGATGGTGGTCCGCAAGGATGGCTCGTTCTTCGGTACCATCGGCGGAGGCTGTGGAGAGGCGGAGGTATGGCAGGAGGCCATGGAAGTGCTGGAAGACGGCAGTACCCGTATCGTCACTGTGGACCTTACGGAACCCACAGACGGAGAGGACAAAATCTGCGGCGGCGTAATGGACGTATTCGTCGAACGCCTTACCTAAAGTTCCTTTTCTCAAAAGTGTCCTAACTGAGTCAATCTCAGTTAGTTAACCGCCCAAGCAAATACGCGCAGAAAAACTACGCAAAGACATTGCCCTTCCCCCCATTGCAGCATCATGTACCATGAAAGGGCTGATTCCTCTGGCTAGGGTCGGAGGACGAGGAGGGCTTTATGTCTGGTCCGCTGCTCATTGGTCCGCTTGGACCCCTAGAGCTCGCCATCATTGTCGGGGTCATCGTCCTGCTCTTCGGTGTTGGCCGTATTAGCAGGATCGGGGGCGACTTAGGCTCCTCGATCAAGGAATTCCGACGAGCCGTTCGGGATGACGAGACAGAAGAGGAAGGCGCCACCCAAGAGGTCAAGGCCGAAACTCAGCCGGAGACACCTCCGCCCTCCGCTTCCCAGCAGCCCGCTGCCCCACCAACAGAGACGCCACCTAGCGACAGCGGCACACGAAACGTCTTCTAGCGCCCTGCGCCAAGACATCACATTGAGATGATGTCCTGCCCTAACGGGTTATTTAGAACAGTTCCTGTTAACGGTTTTCCTTGGAAGCTTAGATTGCTCCCCCGGCAACAGCTGGGACGATGCTGACTTCGTCACCATCATTGATGACAGTAGCCAGGCCATCCTCAAAGCGAACGTCTTCACCATTGATGTAGACATTGACGAAGCGACGAAGCTCTCCGTCCTCATCTAGCATGCGCTCACGCACTCCGGGAAAGCGCACCTCGAGGTCTTCAATGCAAGCCGAGAGAGTGCCTACCGCACCATCAACGGTTGCCTGGTCGCCCATAATGGGGCGAAGGGGCTGGGGAATGAGGACTGTTGCAGCCAAGTGATCGTCTCCGTTCCTTGGTAGTTGTTAGCCTTCTATTACGTCACCGGTGATTGGATCTACCCGCACGCCCCGGCTCTCGGCCCAGGCGACACTGCGGGCAATCTCTTCTGTGGTGCCTTCAAGCTCGAGTATGACCCAACCCGTGCTTTCATCCACATCGGCCATGCGGATATTAGTAATTACCTCGAACTGCTTTGCAATTAGATAGATCACTGGCTCCGTGATCAGATCTGTAGGGAAGGTGAAGCGAAGCCTTTGCACAGCCATTAGATGGAAACCCCCTCAGGATCCTGATAAGCAGCCTCGAAGCTTTCGACAGTCGCATCAATCTCGAGAGCAGGACCCAGATGTTCAACGACGGCCTCAGCAGTCTTAAAACCTGCCCCGGTGATGAACGCCACCACAAGCTCCTCCGAATCAATTCTACCTGCGGCAGCAAGCTGCTTAACGCTCGCAACAGTCACACCACCGGCAGTCTCAGCGAAGATGCCCTCAGTCTCGGCAAGCAACTTCATTCCATCCACGATCTCCTCATCGCTTACAGAAGCACAAGCACCATTAGTGTCCCGAAGCTGAACAAGGCTGTAGTACCCATCAGCAGGATTGCCAATTGCGAGTGACTTAGCGATTGTATCTGGGCGCTGGGGGCGGAAGTTCATACTGCCCTCAGTCCAGGCTGTGGCAACAGGCGAGCAACCCGTAGCCTGAGCACCACTCATTCGCGTTTGGGGTGCATCAATGAGTCCCGCCTTGGCAAACTCGTTCAGCCCCTTGCGGATCTTCACAAAGAGAGAGCCACTTGCAATGGGCACAACGCAGTGGTCTGGTGCCCGCCAACCGAGCTGCTCGGCGACCTCAAAGCCGAGCGTCTTGGAGCCCTCAGCGTAATAGGGCCTTACGTTGACATTGACGAAGGCCCAGTTCCGCGATCCTGCCAACTCAGCGCAAAGACGGTTCACAGCATCGTAGTTCCCGTGCACCTTGACCAAGGTGGGGCTGTAAATACTGGATCCCAGCACCTTGCCTGACTCCAGATCATCCGGAATAAGGACGACCGCCTCCATACCAGCGGCAGCAGCGTGGGCACTCACGCTATTAGCAAGGTTCCCTGTGCTGGCGCAGGCAAGCTTCTCATAACCTAGCTCCCGGGCCCGAGAGCTGGCTACCGCAACCACACGATCCTTAAAGGACCAGGTCGGGTTAGCGGTATCGTTCTTAATGTAGAGGTTAGGAAGACCCACCGCTTTTCCAAGATTCTTTGCATGAATAAGGGGAGTGAAGCCAGCCCCGATATTAATGGCAGCTTCCGGATCACACGGGAGAAATTCGTGGTAGCGCCAGAGATTGGCCGGACGGGACACGATCTCTTCGCGGGAAACAGCGGCCCTAATGCCCTCATCGTCATAAACGACTTCAAGGGGGCCAAAACAAAACTCACATACATGGAGGGCTGCGAGGGGATAGTCGCGATTACATTCTCGACAGCGCAGATTTTGTGCGTAGCTCATGTCTCTCTCTCGTTACTCGGGTATCGCGGTGTGGAGGAGCGGCCAAACCAAGGCACAACCACCCCCAGGCGCAAGGCGTTTAAATGGCGAGGGTGGCCCCTTACGGGACCAGGGACATAAACATTCGGCCCAGAGGTGCTGACATCTTCTCTCCTCGTGTGCGGGCCGGGTCCTTGAGCACTGGCGCTCTCATCTTTCTCCCCCTAGGGGATTTCCGGCTTTGGCACCTTTTCTCCTGCGAGATAGGTTGCCCGAGCTTCACGGGGCCGGTTCCCTCCACCCGTCGGGATAAGGGCGGCACGCAGACACTACTTAAGCGTCAAGGTACATCCGATCCGGGCCTGGGGGAAGAGTCCTGTTCTTTAGCCGCCATCCAAACCCCGAATCCACCAAAGTGCTTACACTCGCATCAATGGACCGAGAGCACTTCCGAGAGCTTGTCCGTGAAGCACTGGTTTCCCTGCCAAACGGACTACTCTCACGCGTTCAGAATGTAGAGATCTTGATCGAGTGGCGGCCCACAGCAATCGACCGCCAGCAGGCCGGCCTAAACCAGGGGAGCCAACTACTCGGCCTCTACCACGGAGTACCTCTTCCAAACCGAGGGGAGAACTACAACCTCGTGTTACCCGACAAGATCAGCATCTACCAAGCACCCATCGAATCAATCTGTGCAACGGACGATGAAGTGCGTGAGCAGGTACGAACAACCGTACTGCACGAAATAGGCCACTACTTTGGTCTAGACGATACCCGTCTACACCAGCTAGGAATGGATTGAATTAGGAGGGGTTATCCGGCATCAGGAAAATCCAGAGCAGTACGGGCAATTTGCTCGAGAGCACGGTCTTCCAACGGAGGGTTGTGGAGCCCGGCACGAACATCACGATAATAGCGCTCGATGGGACGATGCTTTTGCAAGCTCACCCCACCCACCACACGCATTGCCTCATCCACCGCCTCGATAGCATTGTTCAGTGCATCTATCTTCGCAACCACAACACGGTCACTGGCAAGCATCCCACTTTCCTCTCCTCCCTCCCATGCTGCCGCAGCATCAGCAATAAGAGCCCGGTTTCGCTGCAGAAGAAGCGCGATTCTGGCAATTCGCCGACGAACACCGGGAAATTCCGCAATCGTGCGGAGGCCATTGGGAGCCCGCTCGCGAGCGAAGCTTACAGCGTAGTCAAAGGCTGCCTGCGCCACGCCCGTGGTAGTAGCAGCAACGCCGAGTGCAAACCAAACACCGCTCGCTCGGCCCCGGGGGCTGGGTTTGGGACGGGAGCGATAGCCAAGGAAGCGATCGTTACCAAGACGAACACCTTCGAGTACAAGATCATGACTTCCCGTGGCACGCATACCTAGGGCATCCCAAGTCTCATCGATGCTAACCCCGGAGTCGTCGCGAAGAACCATGAAGTCCCCGATTTCGGCCTCACCACCATCGCGGGGATCGATCCGTGCCAGAACGGGCATGTACCAAAGCTCAGGTGCGAGAGTGACAAATGTCTTGCGACCCCCCAGCACCCAGCCGCCTTCCACAGGAGTCGCTACAGTCTCGGGGATTCCGCCTCCAGCGGGGCTACCGAGTCCCTCCTCGGTAGCAGCAGTATTTACCAACCGACCGTCCTCAACTGCTCCCCTACAAAGTTCGTCGAACCAAAACGGGGGGTAGCTGTGCGACTCACGCTCGGCTCCAAAGCGGATGAGATGCATATTGAGCGCAAGGGCGGTAGAGCCATCACCTCGCGCAAGTGCCTCCTGAACCTGCACAAATTCTGTCAGGGAAATCTCATCACCGCCGTGTGTACGCGGCACCGTAAGCTTTAGAAATCCAGCCTCCCGTAGGTCAGCAAAGTTCTCATGCGGGAAGGAGCCGTCACGATCATGGCCTGTTGCGCGCTCGGCGAAGCGCTCAGCCAAAGAAGCGGCAAGGGCAACTACTTCCGAATCAGGCATTATCCGCAGTCTAGCGGCTTGCTCGACGGAAGCGAGCACTAGATTGCTATACTCAAATTTCTTCGCCCTACTGAAATGGAGCAAACGTCTTGGAAGAGCCACAGCTCGTTTCCCAACGAATCATCGACAACGTCCAAAAGGTCATCGTCGGCAAGGACCGTGAGCTACGACTCGCAATCACCGCCCTTCTCTGCGGCGGCCACATGCTTGTGGAGGATGTACCAGGGGTGGGAAAGACCATGCTAGCCCGCGCACTGGCAATCTCCACCGGATGCAGCTTCAAACGCATCCAGTTCACACCCGACCTGCTACCTAGCGATGTAACAGGTGTCTCGATCTATAACCAAAAGTCCGGAGACTTCGAGTTCCGGTCCGGTCCAATCATGGCTCAAATCGTTCTCGCTGACGAAATAAACCGAGCCACGCCCAAAACTCAGTCCTCCCTGCTGGAAGCGATGGAGGAGCGCCAGATGTCCGTGGATGGCGTCACGCACACAATGCCATCACCGTTCATGGTAATGGCCACACAGAACCCTATCGAATACGAAGGCACTTTCCCTCTACCAGAGGCACAACTTGATCGCTTCCTGATCAGAGTAAACCTCGGTTATCCCAGTGCGCAGGATGAAGTTACTGTCCTCGACGACCAGCAGGTAGCCCATCCCATCGAAAACCTTGAGTCCGTAACAGACGCAACGGAGATCCGTCAGTTACAACGAGCCGTGCGTGACATCTATGTAGATCCACTAATCAAGCAGTACATTGTGGGACTCTCAAGTGCGACACGGACCCACGAGAATGTCTACCTTGGGGCTAGCCCCCGCGGTTCAATTGCTCTCTTTCGTACTTCTCAAGCACGGGCCCTGCTTGAAAATCGGGACTATGTCATCCCTGACGACGTTAAGGAACTAGCCTTCGTGACTCTGGGACATCGCGTCATCATTAGCCCAGGGGCTCGCGTGAAGGGCGCAACAGCAGCAGACGTGGTGGCAGACTGCCTAGCACGAGTACCTGTTCCTGGCGCGCGCGCGCGCGCCTAAGGTCCACAATGTTGAGGCAGGTACTGACCTGGCCATTTATGCCCCAGCGGCGGGCACTCACTGTGCTTGTCGTCATTCTCGTAGCGGCGATTTTTATCGCAACGGGAACGGGTTTTTGGCTGCTCTACCGAATTGCCTACATCCTTGCTATGGGCATTCCAGTAGCCCTAGTCATCGCCTGGCTCAATACACGTGCCCTCAACGTAAACGTAGACCGACGAACACTGCGAGGACAGGTGGGCCAGGAGGCGGAGGAACTTATTGAAGTGCGCAACCGAAGCCTTATTCCAAAACTCTGGGTGGAACTGGAGGATCCCTGTGACCTACCTGGTCACCAGTCACGACGGGCTGTCGTAATACCAAGTAGAGGATTACGCAGCTGGGTCGTTAGCACTGTGCTGAAGCGACGCGGCCTTTACGACTGGGGACCACTGCTAGTCCGGGGGGGCGATCCGTTCGGCATTTTCTATTCTGAACGCCGCTATGGGACTCCCCAGCAAATCTTGGTCTACCCACGAGTGGTGGATTTGCCCCGTTTTCAGACTCCACCTGCAAGCTTGCCCGGGGAGGGTCGTTTCCGGCGACGCACCCACTACATCACACCAAATGCGAGTGGCATCCGCGACTATGCACCGGGTGATCCCTTAAGCCGTATACATTGGCGCTCCACAGCCCACACAGGCGAACTGATGGTAAAGACATTCGAGCTCGATCCCACAAGCGATATCTGGGTAATCGCTGACCTGGAAGGAAGCATCCAAGCAGGGGATGGCGAAGAAAGTACAGAGGAATACATCATTACTGTGGCCGCCAGCGTTGCCCAGCGTTATATCGCCGCGAATCGCTCCGTAGGGCTGATTGCTTTCGGAGAGGACTACACGGTGGTGGAGACGGAGCGAGGACAGCAACAGCTCTCCCGCATCCTTGAATCGCTAGCAGTAGCGAAGGCAACTGGAGAAGCACCTTTAGCTAACCTTCTTATGGAAGAGCAACGTCGATTTGGCCGCCACACAACTCTTGTGGTGGTGACGGCCTCCACAGACGATAGCTGGGTTTCACCGGTACAGTCGCTAGTCCAGCGTGGAGTTCGCGCAGCAGTAGTGCTGGTGGACCCAAGCACATTCGGGGGTGAGGGATCACCCCTGCTCCTGTACGGCGAGCTGACAGCAAGCGACATCCTGAGTTATGTGGTGGCCCAGGGAGACGATCTCTCCTTCGTCCTGAGCAGCACTGGCGAAGGGGCTGAAGCATGGCAGAACTAGAAACACTTCCTCCAGGAAACATGGGGTCCCGTCTGCGACGGTTCGCCATCGAGACCCCCCGGCTTCTGATGAGCTGGGAGGACTGGCTAACTCTCCTGCCTGCCCTCGTGGTATACCTCTCCATCGCAATCGCTATCCAGCAGGCCGATTGGGTCCGGGACTTCCCTTCGCTGGCACCTACCGTCATAGGCGGGCTCGTAATTGGACTCTTAGCAGCACGAACGCGGGCTAGCCAGTTCATCGTGCATCCCTCAGCACTGCTTTTCGGTCTGATGCTACTTACACTGACAGCCTCTCCCTACGGAGATGGCGGTTCAATAGTCTCTCGTGTCGACGACATTGTTGCCCGCATGAATGAATGGGTGGTGGTGGTTCGCGAAAATGACGTCAGTACCGACAACCTGCCTTTCGTGCTTCTGGTGCACGCCCTAGGGGTGCTCATCTCCTACCTCGCAGCCTGGGCAGTATTCCGTTGGCGCAATATTTGGCTCGCGGTTGTGCCAGCCTGCGCCGGGCTATTGGTCATCATCGCAACTACCAAGGGCCAACCCAGTGGCGCCTTCTTAATGTTCTCCCTTGGGGCCCTCCTCCTCATCTCCCGACTACACCTACAGCGGGCATTCGCCCGGTGGGACCGCATCCGAGTTGAGTACCCTGAATGGCTAAGTCTTCAGGCAGCCCAGTTCACATTAGTCCTCACGGTAGTCATGGTCGTGATTGCCTGGCAGGTACCATTAGGAAAACAAGCAGATGCCATCGATAGCACTATCAATTACGTAACAAAACCCATCGAAGAAGCCTTAGAGCCCCTCAATCGCCTAGTCCTGGACCTAGCGGGAGGGGGAGGCAATTTCCACAAGTTCGGGAGAACCTTACCCATTCGGGGCGACATCAGCCTCGGCTCCCGGATCCTCTTTGAAGTACGCGGGGAACATTTAGGCCTTGTACGGGGGACGAGCTACGACTATTACACCGGCTCGGGCTGGCGTTCTTCCAATCGCAACGAGCAGGAGGTTAACGCTGGAACTCCTACATCCGCAGACATCCAGGCACGCACTTACCGAGATCGCATAGTAACTAGGCTCGACATAGAGGTTTTTGATGATGAAGACACTCTGTTTTCGGTAGGAACTCCCTTGGGCGCCAACATCGATGCCATCGCTGCCCTACCAGACTCCTTCCCTGGCGACATCGAAAGAATTCGCAGCCAAGAAGACCTACAAGAAGGTGACCGGTACCGCGTAGCGGGAACAGTCAGTATTGCCAACCCTGACAAACTAAGGGCAGACTCAGCAGATTACCCAGACTGGATACGGGATCGATATTTACAGCTTCCCAACGATCTGCCGGACCGAATCTATGACGAAACGGCAGAGGTTACCGAGGGAGTGACAAACCCGTATGACCTAACCCTGGCTATCCAGGCATATCTTCGCGAATTTGAGGTTGATACAAGTGTGCGTTCAGCACCATCGCGACGGGATGCGGTCGACTTCCTCCTGTTCGATCTCCAACGCGGCTACTTCGACTATTTCTCAACAGCAATGGCAGTGATGCTGCGCACACAGGGTGTGCCAGCCCGCGTCGCGGTGGGTTACGTTCTCGACCCTGAGGACTTCGAAGAAGGTACATTCTCCGTGCGTAAGAACGACGCCTACTCCTGGGTGGAGGTGTATTTCCCAACCTATGGATGGATCGACTTCAACCCATCGGACGAACTTACCCTCGTAGGTGCGACATTCGAAGGCCTGATATCCAGCACCAACAATGAGCCCTTACCAGATCTCCCCTTTGACCTCATACCTCTGGAGGAAACAATCAACGATGGCTCAGTCCTTCTGGGAGAACTGCTGACTCCAGTCGAACTTGAGCGCAAGAGCGGCCCTCCTTGGATGGTGATCTGGATCCTGGCAGGGACCATGGGAACACTAGTGGTCGTGTCTCTGGGGACACGACTTTATTGGGTTTGGGGCTTGCGAGGGTTGCGCGGTCTACCGCGACAATGGGGAGGCATCGAACGCTTGGCGGGCTGGGCCGGGCTTCAGCCGAAGGAATCAGAAACGGTGCGGCAGTGGGGAATTCGCCTCGGCTCCACACTCGAACGACCAGAGGAAGCCAGCCTGCTTAGCACTGCCTTCGAGGAAGCTCGCTACGCCTCCGCCAGCCGGGAAAACAATCAGGATGGCGAGGAGGCAGATGAAGCCTACCGAATGCTTCGCAATGCCCTCGCAGTACGGATATTTGGACAGCGCTCAGCCCGCAGGGAACAAGACGAGGGAAAGCCTAACTCCGAACTCCCGGACAACGACAAGTCTTTTAATTAAGCAGCAATCTGCTCAGACATTGAATAGAACGTGGACTACATCCCCGTCCTGCACTTTGTAATCCTTACCTTCAGTGCGCTGCAAACCCCTACGCTTAGCTTCCACCTCACTGCCACATTCAATCAGGTCCTCATAACGGATGACCTCGGCACGGATAAAGCCGCGTTGGAGATCTGTGTGTATCTTCCCAGCAGCTTCCGGCGCATTGGCTCCTTCAGTCACAGTCCATGCACGACATTCATCAGGGCCAACCGTCAGGAAGCTAATTAGGCCAAGAAGGCCATAGCTGCGTAGAACTGCTTCTGCCATGCCACTCTGCTCCACTCCTACTGCCTCCCTAAATTCTGCGGCTTCATCCTCGCTCAATTCGTTGAGCTCCATCTCGAAGCGCCCACCCATAACGGCAAGATCCCGCCCAGGAGGACTATCAGCTCTCCCCATCCCTTCCTCGATCTCGTGCCGCCTTGGTAGGTCTTCCTCGCCTACGTTTAAGAGATCGAGAAGGGGCTTTTCTGTGAGAAATTGGCTTCCCGCAAGGAGACGGCGTTCATCTGGATCGAGGGACATAGCCCGAACTGGGGTTTCCCCTTCAAGCTCGCCGCGCATGCGCCCGAGTAAATCCCGCAAGGCCTGAAGCTGGCCCCTCTCTCCAGCTTTAAGAGTACGCAACTCAGGATCCATCCGTTCAATTCGCCTTTCGATTTGGGCGAGATCGGCTAGGGCTAGTTCCAGGTCCAAGATTTCAATATCCCTAGCCGGGTCGATGGAACCCTCTGGATGAGGAACTGCCTCGTTCTGGAAACCTCTTACGACATGGATAAGGGCATCAACCGCAGCCAATTCGTTTAGAAAACCTCCCGCCAGTCCTTCTCCCGTTCCTAAACTCTCTCCAGCAGTCGGGAAGTCAACGTACTCCACAGTGGCATAGGTTGTTCTCTTAGGTTTGTAGATTTCCGCCAATCGATCGATGCGAAAGTCGGGAACAGCAACCGATCGGATATTGGGCTTGCTTACCCCACCAAATCCACCAACGGGCTCTAGCCCCAGGGCAACAGCATTAAAGATAGTCGTCTTCCCCGAACGTGGTAACCCAATAATTCCCACACGCATTGTGGGAACCTACCCGTGCACGCCTCAAGGGGGTAGAGGAGGGTCATTTGCAAAGGCGCATCGGCTAGCCAAATTACAATCAGAGCAACGAGGGTGGCGGGCTAGGCAGAGCTTTTTCGCGTGGAGCACTACAAAAGCATGAAATGCAGCCAACTCCTGAACTGATTCCGGGAGCTCTGCTTTCAGGTAAGCCTGCCATTCTCGGTAGGAATCACTAGGGGATGGACCCAGCCCAAGACGGCCAAACAGACGACGGGTGTAGCCATCTACTACCACCGCAGGCTGGCGCGCCGCATATAGCACGATGGCGTCAGCAGTCTCCTCACCAATACCCCAGGTATCAAGCAGTTGATCGCGAAGTTTGTGAACTGGTTCTTCTAACAACGCCTCTAGAGAACCATACCGGGCAATCAGACAGAGGAAGGCACGAAGCTTTTTAGCCTTAGTGTGGTATTCCCCACTCGAGCGAATTAACTCTTCAATTTCCTTGTCAGTTAACCCCGCCAGCAATTTCGGCTCGAGAATGCCTGCCAGCCTTAAGCGAGCCAAGGCCCGTTCGGCGTTAGTCCAGTTGGTGTGCTGAACCAAGATCGCACCTACCACCACCTCAAAGGGATTACTTTCTGCTGTCCAGTGCCAAAACTCAGAACAGTGCATAACCTCAAGGGCAGAGACGACATCCGAAAAGGCGGGTGGCGATGCACTCATAACTGTATGTGGGCTAAATAACGCCGCAACTGCGTTCAATTTCCGAAAGTTCCGACAACAAGCGCTCACAGGATCCGGCGATAACGCGCTCAGCCCGCGCAACAGCGACTAGATCGGAAGGACTGAAGGTTCCTTTGTCGCGAAAGGCTTCAAACTCATCGCGATCCTCCTCGATTAGATCCCCCTCAGGAGTGAGCCACCAGTCCAGGGCAAGGTCACGGTAGGAGACCTCGCCTGGTCGAAGCCGGACGCCTGCAACAGCATCAAAACGATGCGCAACAATTCGATCACTTTCTCGCATCCGATAGACCGTATACGGCCGGAATCGCCAGAAGTAACCGTACGATACCGACCCTGGGGGGATATCTATGGGCGTACCAAACACACTGCCACCCTGGCGCATGACATAGCTCACCACCACTAGCGAAGATGACGCATATTCCAGAACACATCGGTAACGTCGTTCACTTCCATCAGGCTTGCGCTTTATCTCCACCCAAGGAGTGCCGCTCAAGGCCATCGAACCGTCGTCAGTCAAGGTCATTCCCCAATCATCGCCGAGATAGCACCCAGCGCGCGAGTCGGACCGAACAGCCATCGGGCAACCTGGCAATGTACGCTTTCAGAATGAATCGAGTCCTAGTGGGCGGAATCCTGGCACTCACTGTTGTGCTAACGGTTTCTTGCAACAGTAACAATCCACCGCCGACACCCATTCGTCCCCTACAGGCCAATGCAGAGCGTCTATACGAAAACGACCTACCACTAGCTCGCTCAGTGGTACACATTCATTTCAATCGGGAATTCAAACCGGTTACGTTGCGGGCACTGAATACTGCCTTCCAGCTAAAGCTGCCGGAAGATTCACCACTTACCGGTCACTCACTTGGGGAAATGCCGATTGAAAACATAGAAGTGGTGAGCTCCCAAACCATTGAGATAACGGTCGGAAGCCTCATTGCCAATGGTTCGACCCTGCAAGTGATGGCTAAAGCCCTCTCAGGATCGGACGAGGAGCTGACTATCACAATTTCGAGCGAGTTCACCGAGCTTGGGGTAGTACTTGCCGGAGGGGTCTTCGGCTTTGATGACCTCTCAGTGGTAGCACCTCGCCAGGTTGAGGAACCCACCGCGGTTGATCGTGATTCCAACGTAGTAAGAGCCGAACTGCAAGACCACCTCGAGGACCGTCAAGCCTCAGTAACCGTAAGGGAGACAGTACTTGCTTTATACGACGGCATGGCGGAAGAGATTGTGCCGGCTCCAAAGTTGCGGGCAGCTCTAGCAGCTCTAGCAGGAACCTTCGCGGACGCAGCGGTTCGCTCGCTCCTGAGTCCAGAAAACTGCACAGGGACACGAGCAGCCTTCATTGGATTCCAGAAACCACCCGGCGAAGCCGAACTGATCGCCCGTGTGACCTACGATGACAATGGTCGCCGAATCCTCTCCATCCGCCCAGATCTTGAAGCAGCCCCTTTCGAACTGCTCATACCTCTAGTCGCTCACGAGGCAATTCATTGTGACCAAGTCGATAGCCTAGAAGAAGAAATCGTTGCCAGCGCTATCGACGTGTTCCTATACATACACCTGCTTCTTTCAAAACCAGAGCTGGCGTTTGACACCTCCCCCCTAGCCCGCAACTTCAATATCGAAGCCTTGGCAATGCTTAACAGCGGACGGAAAACTCCAGAAGCACTTGGGATTCTGCCCAGTCCCCATGGCCGTGAAGTACTCCCGGAGTCAGGCGTTATGCACCGTTCCTTTGCAGACCTGATCGCGTCTTCCTACTTTGGTGAAACGAACTCTAGTGCCCCCGTCGAACCAGTCGCGCAGGAGTACCTAGATACACTCGCCCAGGCCATAGGTATGAGCCTGGGGAGTGCAATCGACCTCAACTATGTTGATTCGCTACTAGGGCACGCGACCACTTTCGAGGCCATAGCCAACATGCTAGAGATATTCGAGCTTTCGCCCAGGTAGGGTAGGCAGCGAAGATTCCAGACGCGCTTCAGCGGCGATGCCTCTATCATGACTGTCATGAACAGCGCAGTGCGCTTCTTGCTGACGGTAGTCCTTGCGGCCATTTTGATTGTGGTGGTCTACCTAATCGTGAGCTGGCTGGTGGATGGATACTTCGGCGGGAATATCTTTCCCAATGGGGCTGAGCCCGACGCCTGGTCCGCTCCTGACAGCTGGAGTGAATGGCGTGATATTGCCGTAGTAGCTATGGCCCTACTAATTGGACTGGCCGGGATCCTCGCCTGCACTTTACTCGCAGTACTGATCGGAATTGCCTTGATAGTTAGACGTGCTGTGAACCAAAACGTAGTCCCACTCCTGGACTCAACCCGCAACCTCGTGGACGAAGTACGAGGAACAGCCGAGTTCGTAGGCGAGTCTGCGGTGACCCCAATCATCCGTTTGTACTCCGTCGTTAGCGGTATGCGAAAAGGATTGGATGCGCTCGGATCACTAAGTGGCCGGTTTCGGAGCGATTCTTGAGCCCAGAGGAATCACTGGATGAACCCGTCATTGGGGATGAAAACAACCCCACTCCCGATGAGATCCTGGAAGAACTCCGCTCGGCCGCGCGCAAGGCAATCAACATCGCCCGGAAGGAAGCACAGCAAAAAGAAGAGCAACTATGGGCTCGCTACCATGAACTTACAAAGGGACGACGCCAAGAGCGTTAGCAGTAGCCCCACAAGCCCAAGTCGCTAACCCTTGCTACGCTAGCCCAGAAACCTCGCGGAGAGGTGCTGGAGTGGCTGAACAGGCACGACTGGAAATCGTGTAGGGGTGCAAGCCCCTCGTGGGTTCGAATCCCACCCTCTCCGCCAGTCAACCCACCTACCTAGTGTCGAAAGTGACGCGTGCCCGTGAAGACAAGGGCAACCCCGTACTTATCGCAACAATCAATGCAATCCTGATCACGCCGGCTCCCGCCAGGATGGGCAATAGCAGCAACCCCAGCCTGACAGGCGCGTTCCACTGCATCATTCCAAGAGAAGGGGAAGAAGGCATCACTAGCGAGGGCTGCCCCCCGAAGCTCATCGCCTGCTTTCTCCATAGCAATTTCAACGCTTTTAACCCGGTTGGGCTGGCCACTGCCCATTCCCAAAAGCCGTCCGTCTTTTGCAAGGGTGATGGCATTACTCTTGATGTGCTTCACGCACCGCCAAGCGAAGCGCAGATCGTTAAGTTGCGCCTCGGTGGGCTGCGTCTTCGAAACGACCTGATAGTCGATTTCCTCCGGTGCGATCTCATCCGAATTTTGCAATAGCCAACCACCCCCAACCTGTCGAAGGGAGCGCCCACCTGGTATCCGAGGATGGGCCTCTAGGATCCGCAAATCCTTTGACTTCCCTTTGAGCACACGCAGACTTTCTTCAGTGTACTCAGGTGCTATTACTATCTCGTAGAACATGCGCGTTGAACCATCAGTTGGATTCCGAAACTCACGCAATTCCTGGGCTAAGGTTTCATCGAGCGGACGGTTGAAAGCGACGATTCCCCCAAAGGCACTCACTGGGTCTCCTAGGACGGCCAGACGATAGGCCTCTTGAAGGTTGTCACGCGACGCCGCACCACAGGGATTGGTGTGCTTAACAATTACACACGCAGGTTCAGGGAAGTCGTTAACCGCATTCCACGCAGCATCAGCGTCTAGATAGTTGTTGTAGGAAAGTTCTTTGCCATGGTGCTGAAGAGCCGTAGCAATACCCCCCAGTCTGTTCTCTCCAAGGGAATCGTCTCGATAGAATGCAGCACCCTGGTGTGGGTTTTCCCCATAACGCAGGCCGGCGACGCGCTCGAGCGAGACACTTATTGATGGCGGCCAGTCACCCCCATCCCAGAGCCACTCCGCAACAGCACTGTCGTAACTGGCCACATGCTGGAATGCCTTCCAAGCAAGATGGCGACGGGCAGCAGAATCCAATCCCCCTCCACCAAGTGCTTCTAGGGTAGAGCCGTAGTCACTAGGACTAGAAAGGACGACCACATCAGCGTGGTTCTTAGCTGCAGCGCGAAGCATGGTCGGCCCACCGATATCTATGTTCTCAATTCCCTCTGCAAAAGAGGCACCACCTTCCTGCGTAACGACAGAACGGAATGGATAGAGGTTGCAAGCGACTAGATCTATGGTTTTGAAGCCATGTCTTTCCAGCGAATCACCATGCTCGGGCTGATCACGGCGGGAGAGGATACCTGCATGTACAGCAGGGTGGAGGGTCTTCACACGGCCATCAAGCATCTCCGGGAAACCGGTAACCTCTTCGATACCGGTAACAGGCACTCCTGCAGCCTCAATCGCCCTCCGGGTCCCACCTGTAGAAACAAGCTCCCAGCCAAGTTCGTGTAACCCTCGAGCAAAGTCCTCAATGCCAGTCTTGTCGTAAACGCCGAGAAGAGCGCGCACTCCCCACCTCCAGGCTTCTATCCAAAGAAGCAAAAGGCCCGTCCGTACGAACGGACCGGCCCAGGCGAACGGCCATTACTGAAACTACTCAGGCTCCCCCGCGGTACTCCGCACATTCGCCAGTTACCCAAGCAGGCTGAGGGTAGCAGCATGAAGTCAAGTGCGTCGACTTGTTTGAGCTAATCGCCCCTAACTCCGCCAGGCCCGGGCGATAGTGCCACCTCCAAGAACCTCCTCACCCCGATAGAAAGTCACCGCCTGGCCAGGGGTAAGAGCGCGTTGTCGGCTCTCAAAACGGATAGTGGCAAGATCACTATCAATTCCAACCAAGGTGGCGGGAGCTGCTTCCGCCTTATACCGGGCCTTCGCTTCGATAGGCTCACCAGGCAAAGCAGGGACACCGGCCACCCACGATAGCGCCTCTATTTCCGCATGATCGGCATATAGGTCAACCTCATCGCCCACTACGACGACATTCGCAGAAGCGTCAATGGAAGTTACATACTGGGGCTCACCAAGAGCGAAACCGAGACCTTTGCGCTGGCCAACAGTAAAGCCAATGACACCTTCGTGATCCGAAAGCACAACGCCGTTAGCATCACGGATCTCACCGGGGCGGGATTCAATCCGATCGGAAACGAAGGCCCGGTAATCGTTCCCCGGCACAAAGCAGATGTCGACACTATCGGGCTTTTCCGCAACATCAAGGCCAGCTTGCCGGGCGACCTCACGGACTTCGCCCTTGTGCAAATTACCCACGGGCAGTAGCAACTTCTCTATCTGTTCCTGCCCAAGCATGTAAAGAACGTATGACTGATCTTTACTGTCATCGACACCCTTGAGGAGACGGTGTGGACGGCCTTTCTCGCCATAGTCCACGCGAGCGTAATGTCCGGTTGCCAAGAGATCAGCATTGAAAGCGGGTAGCCGATCAAGCAAGGCCCGGTACTTAATGTGCTCATTGCATCGGGCACAAGGGTTTGGAGTACGGCCAGCCACATACTCAGATACGAAAGGGTCAACCACATGCTGGCGGAACGCTTCTTCCAGGTTGAGGACGTAGTGTCGGATGCCAAGCTGGCCAGCGACACGCCGAGCATCGTCGATGTCCTCAACACTGCAGCACTGCTGGTGGCCACGCAGCTCGCCTGGGCGCTCCTCAGTCCATAGACGCATGGTCACACCCACAACGTCATAACCCTTATCCACCAGGATAGCGGCGGCAGCAGAGCTATCCACGCCGCCAGACATGGCACAAACAACCCGAGGCGCATTCATCTCTGTGCTACCATCCTTATCTCCGCAGCAGGCGGAGTGGAGCTGGCGCTCTGGAACCCGAGCCCCTTGCCCACAGGATCATAGATCTTCTCTCTGAGCTCCAGGCTGAGGACATCGCGCTCCTCGACATTGGTAAGGCTTCGAGCTTCGCAGACTATTTTGTCTTGGCAACAGCACACTCTCCACTGCAATTCAGCGCAATCGTGGAGCGCCTTGGGCATGAACTCAAGGAAGCTGGAATTCCCCCACGCCACGAGGAAGGCCACAGAGAAAGCGGCTGGGTTTTGATCGACTTTGGCGACGTGATAGTTCACGTATTTTCTCCGGAGAAGCGAGACTACTACCGACTAGAAGACCTTTGGGGGAAGACAACTCCAATAGTGCGTTTCACCGGATAGAACTTCGCTCAGCCACAACAAAAGCTATTGGAGAAACGACTGGTTTCATTGACCAATCCCATGACCTTACTCTATGCCCTAAAAGAACTCCTCTAAGCCTAACCCCACCCGCATGACCAACGCGCAGCCTATACTCGGGTACCCACCGGGCAAGACTAGGCAGGAGGCAACTAATGGAATACCGGCGCCTTGGACAATCGGGACTGCATGTCTCCGTAGCGGGACTAGGTTGTAACAACTTCGGTATGCGCATCGACTATGAAGCTGCGGAACGGGTAACTAACGCAGCCCTCGACGCGGGGGTGACCCTCTTCGACACTGCCGACGTTTATGGCCAGGGTGCCTCAGAGGAAATGTTGGGGCGAGCACTAGCAGGACGCCGCCACGAGGTCTTAATCGCAACGAAGTTCGCCATTCCCATGGGCGACGGCCCCATGCGTCAAGGTGGCTCACGGCACTGGATTACAGAGGCCTGCGAAGCAAGCCTGCGCCGCTTGGGTACGGACTACATTGACCTCTACCAGATGCATATCCCTGACACACACACCCCAATCGAAGAAACCCTCCAGGCACTTGATGACCTGGTACGAGCTGGAAAAGTGCGCTACCTCGGCAACTCGAATTTCAAGGGGTGGCAAATAAGTGAGGCACACTGGACGGCAGACAAGCACCACCTCACAAAGATGATCTCAGCACAAAATCATTACAACCTAATCGAGCGAAGCGTCGAGACAGAGGTTGTGCCAGCAGCAAATCGCTACGGACTCGGCATCCTGCCCTACTTCCCTCTCGCAAGTGGTTTCCTTACTGGTAAGTACCGCCCCGGCGAGGAAACAGCTGAAGGTACGCGGCTTGCCGCCTGGGGCGACCGCGCCGGTGGCATCCTGACCG
Source organism: Dehalococcoidia bacterium UBA2991 (assembly GCA_002346645.1). GTDB lineage: Bacteria > Chloroflexota > Dehalococcoidia > Tepidiformales > Tepidiformaceae > UBA2991. The sequence goes on along the minus strand of DEAD01000016.1, from coordinate 113,112 downwards.
AAAAAAACTTCTTGACCCTTGAGCGGCTGGAAGCATGGGCGGGGGATCGCGGCCACACGGTGCTCGAGCTTGCCATCGGATGGCTAGCTTCCCAACCACACGTGGCCAGCGTCATTTCGGGTGCGACAAAGCCGGAGCAACTCCAGGCGAATGTATCCGCAGTCGAATGGAAACTCACACCGGAAGAAATCGCGGAAGTGGTATCACTGGTGGCGTAGGAGAAAAGGCGGCTGCAAACTAAGCGACTGGTACACTGATCAGAGACCCAGAGATAAGGAGCCTTGAGCCCTTGGCCTACGCCGATAAGCAAATCGTCTGCCGCGATTGCAGCACCAGTTTCACATTCACCGCCGGTGAACAAGAGTTCTACGCGAACAAAGGGCTGATGAACGAGCCCTCGCGTTGTCCTTCATGCCGCCAGTCAAGACGTTCGAACCGTAGCTCACTGGAGGAGATGGACGGATACGTACGCTATGGGAACTTCGCCAGCTTTGGGGGAAAGACTCCCCGCCAAATGCACCCTGCCGCCTGCGCCGACTGCGGCCAGATGACTGAAGTTCCATTTCAGCCTCGGGGGGACCGTCCCGTCTACTGCAGCACCTGCTATAACAAGATTCGCCCGCCCCGGCAGGAAGCCCCCCCTCGATAGCCAGTTTAAGGGCGGGAAACCCGTGTCCGACGAGATACATTTAACCCAACTATGCAGGATGCTGGAAGAGCCGTTTACCGACCTCAGTGAGGCAGGGCAGGCCATTGCCAACGACCCGATTCGTTTCTCACGAGCGCTTCTTAAAGAAGCGGCAACGAGTGACGACGTGTATAGCGTGGAGTCGGCACGTCTATATATAGGAGCCCGCCTAGCTGACCTTGGTAAAACAGTGCCAACAGAAACTGCAAAAGTCATCAACGAGGCAATCGACATTGCACTTACAGAATGGGAGTAGAGAACTACCCTAGAGCGTGACCGTGGCGAGCTGAAGGCTGATACTTGCTCGCGCACTTTGTAATTACCAATAGCAACATCAGGGAGACGTTTTAATGCCCCGACATCCGAATGAAGCCCTTTTCGAAGGTGAGCCTTTGATGCCTGTGATTCCGTCCTGCGAGCATTTTGCAGGGACGGAACAGCGCATTCAGAAAGCATTCGAACTCCAGCAAGAAATGGGTGGCGTCTTCGACATCACTATGGACCTTGAGGACGGCGCTCCTACCGGCGAGGAACAGAATCACGCACAGATGGCCGCACGGATGCAGAGCAGCCCGGAAAACAAGTACAACATGTCAGGAGTCCGTATCCACGATTACACCCTCCCCAACTGGCGCTCGGACGTCGACATCGTGGTTGGTGAGGCCGCGGACCGGGTGGCCTACATCACCGTCCCTAAATGCACTGATGCGACCCAGGGCGACGAAATGATCGAATACATCCGCGAGCGCACCCAGAAAGCAGGCATCAACCGCGAAATTCCCATTCACATCCTGGTAGAGACACATGGTGCCTTACACGATGCTTGGGCACTTGCCGCTCTGCCGAACGTCCAAGTTTTGGACTTTGGGCTAATGGACTTCGTCTCGGCTCATCACGGGACTATTCCAGCCGCAGCAATGCGCTCGCCAGGGCAATTCAACCATCAGCTCATCCGCCGGGCCAAGGGCGAGGTCGTAGCAGCAGCACTGGCACATGGCGTGGTACCAGCGCATAACGTGACGCTTGAACTGCGCGACGAAGAGGTGATCTATGGAGATGCTCGACGTGCCCGAGAAGAGTTCGGCTTCATGCGACAGTGGTCGATATACCCTGCCCAGATCGAACCAATTACCCGTGCCATGGCTCCTGAAGCACCAGAGGTTGCACTGGGAGAGGCGATCATGTTGAAAGCCTACGAAGCTGATTGGGGGCCAATCCAGCACGAGGGAGACCTGCATGACCGCGCTACCTATCGCTACTACTGGGAAGCACTGCAGCGCGCTCGACTGATGAACGTCAAGCTCTCGGATGAAGTCGAGAAGATGTTTTTCAGCGAAAACGTCTCCTAAGCGCGGCGTGACCCTTTATTTGATCCGTCACGGCTTGGCCTCCGCCGGGCTCGATGACCTCGACCCGGGGCTGGCCCCGCTCGGGCATCAGCAGGCCTTGCTAACTGCAGAGACTCTGAAGCACCTGGCACCAGCGCGGCTTATCGTCTCGCCCTTGCGCCGCACACGAGAGACAGCGAATCCACTTACAGAAGTCTTTGGTCTCGATCCTGAGATCCGGCATGAGGTCGCCGAAGTATTCGATCCCTCCCTTTCCCCCAAAGAACGAAAGAAGATCATTGGGCCTTTTATGGACGGCCATTGGAGCAAGCAGAGTGAAACTCTCCAGGCCTGGTACAGTCGTGTCATCTCAACTCTGATTGCTCTCGGAAACGACGGCACCGACATCATTGTTGTGACTCATTACATCGCCATTTGTGCGGCCATCGGCAAGGCGCTAGACGACGATCGAGTAGTTCCAGTTAAGATCGGTAATACCTCAATTACCACAATCAATGTAGTCGAAGGACAACTAATTCTTGTAGCAGCGGGCTCGACCTCGCACCTGGGCACGGACCAAATAACAGGAGTGACTACAGCCCTTCCAGGTGGCCCATAGCAAACCCTTCCCCGTATTCGTACCGCATCGTACCCTTGGGTCCGCAAGCGATTGCCGGAGACCTCAGGTCCCCAGTGGGGATAAGCCTTAAACAAATAGGCGCCTGTCGAGGCGATGCGCGAGGAGAGCGCCTAAACGCGCGCCACTCGCATTCCTCTCTCCCCTTCGCTGGACTGGAGTTTCTTTCGTGCCTGCCGCGAAGAAAGTGGCGCTCGTCGCCGAAATCAAGCAGGACCTAGAGCGGGCTGAGGTTGCTATAGGAAGCGACCACAGCGGTCTCGACGTGCAAGCCTTCCAAGCATTGCGCCGGGCTCTTGGTTCCGCTGACGTGCGAATTCGCGTCGTCAAGAATTCTCTCGCAAAGCTGGCTGCTGAGGAGTCCGGGCGTCCGGAATTAGCTGAACTCCTGAAAGGTCCTACCACACTGACACTTGGCTACGGCGATCCCGTTGCACCAGCGCGTCTGTTGATGGAGTACCTGCAGGCAGAGCGGCTAGAACTCCCCATTCACGGGGGCTGGCTCGAAGGTCGGCTGCTGAGCGCCGCCGAAGTGGAGGAACTTGCCAAGATCCCCTCGAAGGATGAGCTCCTAGCTCAGATCATGGGGAAACTGCAATCGCCGGTCCAGAATCTCTCAAGTCTTCTACAAACCACACTGCGCGACTTCAGTGGACTCGTCGAAGCCCGCGCCAACCAGCTAGAAGAGGGTGAAGCCGCCTAGCGGCTCCTTCCACCAGAAATGCCACACATATCAAAGGAGAACTGCAATGGCTACTAAGATCGAAGAAGCCCTGGAAATCATTAAAGACATGACGCTGCTAGAGCTCCGTGACCTTAACAAGGCAATAGAAGAGGAGTTCGACATCACAGCAGCCGCACCCATGATGATGGCAGCAGCAGCTCCTGCTGCCGGTGGCGAAGGTGCGGGAGCAGGAAGTGAAGAAAAGGCAGAGTTCGACGTTGTCCTAAAGGACTTTGGCGAGAAGAAGATCAATGTGATCAAGGCCGTTCGCGAGGTCGTGACCGGCCTAGGCCTCAAAGAGGCCAAGGAACTCGTTGAGGGTGCTCCTGCCAAGGTTAAGGAAGGCATCTCCAAGGAAGAGGCCGACGAGATCAAGGGCAAGCTTGAAGAGGCAGGCGCTACCATAGCCGTCGAGTAAGTCTGCACCTCACGGTAGAAAAGCCTTAGCGCCGCTTTTTTCTCTGGACTGCTAGCCATTTGCAGCCTGGTCTTTGGGCGGCATTCTCCATACGCCCCTTAAGTGAGACGGAGAACGCCAAGCCGTCAATGCACTCAACCCAAAGACTCGAGTGCGAGGCTTCCTCCTAGAGAAGATAGAATCCGGTGCGCTGGAGGTGGTGTATGCCGGATATTGAGCGACCCGACGGAGCAGTCATCCATTACGAAACATTTGGCAACGGATTCCCCTTGCTGTGCTTCGCACCGGGTGGAGTGAATAGCGAGATTGACTTTTGGTCGATTAGCGCAATCAACCCAATCAAAGAATTCGCGTCAGACTTCATGGTTATCGGAATGGACCAACGAAATGCTGGCAAGAGTCCTGCTCCCGCTAGGCCAGCGCCCTACGACGTACTGGTGGCCGACCAGATTGCAGTCCTCGACGACATCGGCGCAGCCCAAGCACACACCTATGGGGGTTGCATCGGGGTTGCCTACATTCTCCGCATCGCCCAAGAAGCTCCGGCCCGCATCACAGCCGGGGTGGGACAGGACCCCGTAGGGCTGAACCATACGAACTCATTGGAAACCTTCATGGACATGTTTCAGCCGACTCTCACTCTAGCGCGACGCGAAGGGGTGCAGGCCGTCGTTGAAGCAGCCTTAGCGAATCCAATCTTCATGGCGAACAACGCGGCGGGACCGTTTGCTCGGCGCATTCACGACGATGCTGGATTCCGTGAGGAGATCCAAGCAATGACCACAGCAGCATACGTCCGGCTCATCGAATCTTACGCAGATGCTATCTGGCCAGACCGACCACCTTACTTTAGCGTCGACGCTGGATGGGTACAGAATTGCGAGACCCCTCTGCTAATTCTGCCAGGCAGCGACCAATTCCACCCCACTAGCATCGCCGAGCAGATATGCAGAGATGCAAAAAATGCTCTCTGCCTAGACGTGGACTGCCGCAGCGAAGCAAAGGTAACAGAAACTATCGAAATCATTCGCAGCTTTCTTAAAGAGCACACCCCATGACGATGTCCGGCATGGGAGTCGATGCCACGGTGCAAGCGCAGTACGCGCGGCTAGTCGAAAGAGTACTCGACTACTGCAAACAGGCAGTATCCGGCTTGACCTACGAAGAGCTTTGCGACACACAAAACCGGCGGACAAACTCAATAGCCTTCGATGTATGGCACGTACAGCGCACGATCGACAACATCATTCACTTCGCTTTTGACCGGGACCAACCCATCTGGCTAACGCAGGGATTCGACCAAAGCTGGCAACTACCACGGGTCGAACAGGGCACAAATATGACACCAGAAGAGGCATACAACCTTCGCTTCCCTGGGCCAGAAGAATTCGACCGTTATACCGAAGCACTGAGGGATGGGGTGGTTCCACGCATTGCAGCCATGAGCGACGAATACCTAACCACTTTCCAACTGTTCCGGCCATGGGGAGAGATATCTCGTATGGAGGCGATCGGACACGGCCTCATCGGGCACGCGAACGGACACCTAGGCCGCGCCTCCTTTGCCCGGTCCCTACTGGGAAAGGAAGGCCTCGCTTACTAGCTGTAAGACTTCTCCCTATCGGCTGCTCGCGCGGTAATCTCGATAGGGACCATCTCTCCAATCGAGCGCTTCCTTCAATCCGCCCCCGCTTTCCATAGCCTTACTAGTACGATCCTGCCAGGCATAGGCCTGAGCAGTGAACTGGCCAGCGGCATCGAGATCGGTGGAGCTACGGATAGATGAGTAGATGCCCATGTTTTCGTAAAAGCGGTTCATGCTGGTCTTCGCTATCGCCAGGTGATCAGCGCTTAGGTTAGCAATTCGGTCAGCGAACGCAGTTGTGCGGTCCTCAAGCTCGTCCGCAGGCCAAGCATAGTTGACCATGCCAATCTCCTCGGCTTCGGTACCAGTAACGTTATCGCCTGTGTAGTAGAGCTCTTTGGCCTTACGCATACCGAGAACAAAAGGAAAGATAGCCCCATTCCGAGCTACTCCGAGGCCACGAACTCCGGGGTGTCCTATACGAACATCTTCCGCAGCAGTAACCATGTCGGACATCATTGCCATTTCACAGCCACCCGCGAGAGCGTAGCCATGCAGCTGGGCGATGGTCACCTTGGCCATATTCCAGTAGTACATCTGTATGTCGGTGATTTGCTGCATACCAGTGCGCATGTTCCAAAGAAGACGACGGCCTTGTTCGTCAACCGCACGATGGCGCCGGACAACAGCATCAGCACCACGGCCCTGGGGTGGGGTGAGATCATAGCCAGCGCTAAAACAGCGGCCCGCACCTTTGATGATGATGACCCGCACACTGTCATCAGCCTCGTAATCGTGAAGAGCCCCGTTGAATTCAAAGAGGAGCTCCTGCGAGAGAGCATTCATCTTTTCAGGGCGATTGAGGGTGATCCGTCCGACGCGCCCGTCGGTACCGACACGGTCGAGGAGCAAGTTCTCATACTCAGGCATAAGGTCCCTCCTGGAATTTCGTATACAAGGAATTATAGGAGTGCTGGGGAAGAGGATTCCTTTTTATTCAAGACCAAGACGTTCGGCCAAACCAATCCGCTGTAGTTTCCCTGTAGGCCCTACTGGGATCTCATCTACAAAGATCACAGTACGGGGTACCTTGAAAGCAGCCAGATGCTGACCGCAGAGATCTCGAACAGCAGCTTCGTCAAGGTCACTTTCAGGTTCGGGAACCACTGCTGCTGCCACGTCCTCTCCAAGGGTAGCGTGGGAAAGTGCGAAACAAACAGCCTGGCGGACAGCAGGATGACGAAGAATTACTTCCTCAATCTCACGAGGTGCAACCTTCTCACCACCTCGATTGATAAGCTCTTTTAGGCGTCCGGTAAGAAAGAGGTAGCCATCCTCGTCGAGATAACCCTCATCGCCGGTACGGAACCAGCCAGTAGCAGTGAAGGCCTCTGCGTTGGCCTCTGCATTAGCCTCGTAGCCATCGGTCACGCTCGCCCCACGGATGCAGACCTCGCCACGTTCATTGGCAACTAAGCTACCGCCGCTGGCGTCGAGAATAGCCATCTCAATGCCGGTCGGACGGCCAACAGCTCCGAGCTTACGGAGCCCCGGCGGAATAGGTTGAGCAGCCATCTGGTGTGACGCCTCAGTCATACCGTATGCCTCAATCATGGGAGCCCCAAATAACTCCTCAATCCGCTCCAGAACTACTGGCGGCAAGGGGGCAGAGGAAGAGCGTACAAAGCGCAAGCGGGTGCGTTGAAGAACCTCGGCATGCCGTTCTGCACGAGAAAGTACAAGCTGGTGCATGGTAGGAACAGCGGTGTACCAACTAGGCTCAAACGCATCGAGCCACTCAAAGAAACGGAAGGCATTGAAGTCACCAGGGCAGGCGATTGCACCACCAGTAGAGAGAGGTGCCAGCAGACCTGCAATGAGCCCGTGTATGTGGAAAAGCGGCATTACCAGCAAACAGCGATCCGCAGACGTAAGTCCCAGAGACTCTGCAATATTTCCCGCGGAAACAGCGAGATTGGCGTGGGTAAGGGGTACTGTTTTTGGGCGAGAAGTAGTACCTGAAGTCTGAAGCACCAGCGCCAGATGATCAGGGGAGGGAGAAACACCAGGGGAAAAGCTAATGACATCGCCATTCTCAGTAAGGGTCAGCTCGAGCCCATTGCCTTGCAGATCAAGCCGTCGGACCCCAGGCATCGAGGGAATCCCTTCTGCCTCGGCAGTGGTTACCACGACGCGAACGTCGAGCTCCTTGAACGAGAGGGTTAGCTCCTCTTCACCGTAGCGAGGGTTGAGCGGGGCTGCTGTACCAGCAGTGGCGGCAGCAAGAAAAACCACGGCCATCCCTGGGCTATTGGGAAGGACGATGCCGACTCGAGCACCAGGAGTGATCCCAACGCTACGCAGCTGGCCAGCTAGTCCTTCTACCGCCTCGCGAAGCTCTGCAAAGGTGGCCTCACTCTCCCCATCACCTTGCAATGCAACCGCATCTGGAATACCAACGGCAAGTAGTTCAGGAACCGTAGCGAAAGAAGACACGTTAGTCGTCTTCCTTTGCTCGGGGAGACTTAATTCCAAGGGATGAAAGATGATCACGCATGTGCTGAGGTGCGCCAGGAGTGCCCACCTCATAGGTATCCCCATCATGCCTAGGAATGACGGCGAAGGCAGTGTTGAACTTGTGAGAAAGCTCTACAGTGCCAGTAGTAATAGCTAGTTCCACCAGTTCACGCTCACTGAAATGTTCAAGTAGCTTTGTGAAGAACGTTTCGTCGATAGAACGAGCATCGTCCCTCACCCAACGCTCTACAAACATCATGGCCAACATCACCCGAGGTTCCAGCTCCGCCCCCTCGAGGTCGTGTATAGCCGAGACCATTCTCTCATCCATACCATCCTGCTGCGCCGCAGCAGTTCGCGCGGGCGCTCAGAAATCGCAGGAGTGAAGAGAAGCAGACTTAATGCGGATTAGGTCACGAATTCGGGGCTCAAGGGAGCCATACTCCCAGATAGTGCCCCATTGAACCTGGAACGCCTCCCAGAGCTCGCGGTGCTGGCTATAAATGCCGGCGAAACCGGCACCACTATCGTCAAGTCTAGGCATCGCCAACCTCCTGCCCCTCCTGGGGATGGTAGTGGTTTGTAAGACCTATTGTTACAGACCAAGTTTCCGGAGCTGACCCTACAATTTTCAGATGGGTAGTGAGAACCCAAGCCTGGGGAAGGGTTCAGGCCGGTTTCAAAGCCAGCGTTTGGTTCACATCGACGCCAACAGCAGGGCCCATAGTGCTCGTAAGCGTGACCGAGCGAATAAACACACCCTTCACATCCGGTCGAGCCTCATTGATTGCTTCAATGAAAACAGCCATGTTGTCGCGCAGCTTGTCCTCATCGAAAGAAGCCTTACCTAGTGAGACATGGATATTGGCCAGCCGATCAAGGCGAAACTCGACTCGTCCTCGCTTAGCCTCGGTCACGGTACGCCCAATATCTTCAGGGGCAACGACAGTACCGGAACGCGGATTAGGCATTAGCCCACGGGGACCAAGAATACGACCAAGACCACCCACCTTACCCATCATTTCGCGGGTAGCGATGGCGGTATCAAAGTCAATGAAGCCATCCTGCACACGCTGAATAAGATCATCACCGCCAACGATATCGGCACCAGCCTGCTGAGCTTCACGAGCAGGCTCCCCCTCGGTAAAGACAAGGATTCTTATCTCCTTACCCAAACCGTGCGGAAGAACTGTGCTACCCCGTATCTGCTGCTCAGCATGACGCGGGTCCAAGCCAGTGAGTAGATGCATCTCAACCGTCTCGTCAAACTTGGCAGTGGCAGTTTCTTTCACAAGGGCTATCGCCTCGTCGGGCGAGTACTTTTGTGTGCTATCGATCTTGTCCGTAGCCGTTGTAAACCGCTTGCCTTGCTTCATTGGGAGCTCTCCGGAACTAATTTTCTACATCGATGCCCATACTGCGGGCAGTACCGGCAACGATGTTCATTGCGGCTTCGATGTCGTTGGCGTTGAGGTCAGGTAGTTTCGTTTCGGCAATCCGACGAATATCTGCGGTTGTAACCGTACCCGCCTTTTCTATTTTGGACGCTCCAGCGCCCTTCTCCACACCAGCGGCCTTGCGAAGAAGGTCGGCGGCAGGGGGTGTCTTGAGGATAAAGCTGAAAGACCGATCCTCATAAATCGTTAATTGGGCCGGAATGATGCTCCCAGCCTGTGACTGTGTGCGGGAGTTGTACTCTTTACAGAACTCCATGATATTGGCCCCATGTTGCCCTAAGGCAGGACCAATGGGAGGCGCAGGATTTGCCTTCCCGGCCTCTATTTGGAGGGTGAGCGTTGCGCGAACTTTCTTTGCCATAGGTTTCGGCTCTCTCTGCCGTGTCTGCGAAAGCGTTTAGCTCGCAGACGAATAGCCCGCCATCCGGCGGGCCCGCTCAGTATCAGCTAGCTCGCCCACATGGGCAACGCACCCTAGTACTTGGAGACGTTAATCTCCTCCATCCTTCCGGTTACAACAAAAATCACACGTTCACAGATATTCGTACAACGATCAGCTATTCGCTCAAGGTTGTGGGCAGTCCAAAGGTAATAGGTATTGCGCTCTATCGTCGCTGGTTCCTCGATCATTCCACGTAAGGTCTCGTCGTACACAGCATCCTGGAGCCGGTCCACTTCATCATCAGCATCGCAGACACGACGCGCCTCCTCTACATTGCGTTCAACGTAGGCCTTCAAGCTGTCACGCAACATAGCAATTGAGCGATCGGCCATAGCAGGGATGTAGCCAAGACGCCGGGGAATGGTTTCCGACTCGCCCAGTCGTAGATTGATGCTAGCTATGCCCTCAGCGTGGTCTGCAATACGTTCCAGGTCGGTGATTATCATCAGGGCGCTAATTATTGAGCGCAGGTCGCTGGCAAGTGGCTGCTGAGAAGCAATTACGAAAAGAGCACGCTCTTCGATGTCAAAGCGCTTCTTATTGATGGCTGCATCTTCGTCGATGATACGCTGGGCCCATTCAAGATCAGCAGAACGGAGGGCCTCCACACTATCCACCACGGCCTTCTCGGCCATGGAGCCCAGGATCAAAACATCATCCTGCAGATCAGTTAGCTCTTTTTGAAAAAGCTCTCTAGTCAAGAAGCACCCCCTAGCCAAACCGTCCGCTGATGTAATCCTCGGTGCGCTGATCGCCAGGCTGGGTGAACATCATTTCAGTTGGAGCATACTCTATAAGCTGCCCTGTAATTTCTTCGTCAGTGAGCATAAATGCGGTGTAGTCAGAAACCCGCGCAGCCTGCTGCATGTTGTGGGTGACCACAACGATTGTGTAGTCAGTCGAAAGTTCCCTTATAAGGTCCTCAATTTTAAGAGTGGCGATGGGGTCGAGAGCTGAACAAGGTTCGTCCATTAGGATGACATCAGGATTGTTTGCTAGAGCCCGGGCGATACAAAGCCGCTGCTGTTGCCCCCCTGAAAGAGCCAACCCTGACTGCTTGAGGTCACCCTTCACCTCGTCCCAGAGCGCAGCACGCTGCAAAGAGCCTTCTACGAGGTCATCCAAATTGCCTCGAAAGCCATTTACCCGTGCTCCGAATGCAACGTTTTCATAAATGGATTTGGGGAATGGATTTGGCTTCTGGAAGACCATTCCAATCCTGCGCCGGACCTCCACGGGATCGACACCAGGCCCGTAAATATCTGCACTGCGATACCTGACATTCCCCTCGATAGTTACTCCAGGAATAAGGTCATTCATCCGGTTAAGGCAACGCAGAAGGGTGCTCTTACCGCAGCCAGAAGGCCCAATAAGGGCCGTAACCTTCTTGCGAGGAATATCCAGGCCAACATTAGTCAAGGCCTGCTTCGTCCCATACCAAAAATTCAGGTCCGAAATCGAGAAGGCCGGCTCACCCTCAGGCTTGGTGATGTTGTGGGACGGCACATGTTCCTCTGCAGGTCTACCTTGCAGGGCCTCTCGCGCCTCGTCGTCAGTAGGGTTAGTTGATCGAACACGAATGGACACTGGGGACTCCTATCCTACTACCATCAGCTTTGGCGTAACCGATCGCGGACCACAAGCGCAAGGGCGTTAAGTCCTATGACGGCAATCATGAGAACAATGATTCCGGCAGCCGCATTAGCACGGAATTCAGTTTGGGGACGCAATGTCCAGTTGTAGACCTGGATCGGCAACGTAGTGAAGGAATCTAGCAGGCCACTGAAACTTAGCGCGGGATCGAAGGCGATAAAGGTAAAAGCGCCAATCATAATTAGGGCAGCAGTCTCGCCAGCCGCCCGAGCTACGGCAAGAATAGTGCCGGTCATTATTCCGGGCATAGCGCCGGGAAGAACGTGGTACCAAACCGTCTGCCACCTGGTAGCACCTAGAGCTAACGAACCCTCACGAATGCTGGGGGGAACCTGATTGATTGCCTCTACAGAGGTAATGACCGTCATAGGCAGAATCATGAGGGCTAAGGTGAGTGCACCTGCCAGAATGCTAGGTCCTAATTCCATTAGGCGAACAAATACCGCCAGCCCGAGAATGCCGTAGATGATGCTAGGGACACCGGCAAGGTTCGCTATATTCAGACGGACAGTGGTAAGAATAGCGTTCTGAGGAGCAAATTCCTCCATCCAGATGGCAGAGCCCACTGCTACTGGAATGGCAAAGGCCACCGTAAACACCAAAACCCAAACAGAGCCGAAAATCGAAGAGCGAATCCCTGCAATTTCGGCTTTCCGCGACGGATAGCTGGAAAGAAAGTCCCAGTCGAGCGAGGGAATGCCAACAATAGCGTTGTCTATTCCGAGGATAACGAGGACGACCAAGCCCACCCCTGTAGCTCCAAGGAGAATCCACCGCGAGGCTCGCGACCAAGCCTGTCGCCTCGCAACCCTCCCTTCTGCGCGAAGAGTGATGGCATCTGGGGTAGCTTCCACGAAACTCATTATTCGTAGGCCTCTCGGAAGCGCCGGACGATGATCTGGGCTGCCACATTGAGCGCAAATGTCATGACGAAGAGGAGGGCACCTACGGCAAAGAGAGAGGTGTAATCGGTAGTTCCACGAGCAGCATCACCAAGAGCCACTTGGAGCATATAGCCCGTCATGGTTTGGATACTCTCGTGCGGCCAAAGAGTTAGGTTGGGCGTAGAACCTGCCGCGACTGCAACAATCATCGTCTCGCCAATAACCCGAGCTATAGCGAGAAGGATCGCGGCCATAATGCCAGAGATCGCTGCCGGGAAAACCACGCGAAAGGCGACCTCGAGGCGGGTAGCACCGAGCCCATAAGCAGCCTCGCGCAAATCGCGAGGTACGCTGGCCATCGCGTCCTCCGATACTGAAGCAATCGTCGGAAGAATCATTACTGCAAGCATCACGCTGGCGGAAAGAGAGTTGAAAAACGAAATGTTTTCGCCGAATAGCGGTAACAAAATATCGTCGGAGATGAATGTTAGGGCGAAGTACGCGTAGACCACGGTAGGCACTCCAGCCAACAGTTCAAGCAGCGGCTTGAGGAAGCGCCGTGTCTGGGGATGAGCGTACTCGCTGAGGTAGATGGCAGCAGCAAGGCCGAGAGGAAGTGCGATCACCATCGACCAGAGAGTGACATTTACGGTGCCGGCGACGAGTTCCCAAACCCCGAAACTGCGGGGATCAAAGAGTGTCTGCCAATCGTTGGCAAAGTTGAAAAAGTGCCAAAAGGAAACCTCTCGAAAAAACCCTATCGCATCAGCAAATAGGACAAAGACGATGGCAAACGTAGTGGCAATGGAAACGGCTGCGCAGAGCACAAGCGCAACCATGATGAGATTTTCGCCAGGGCGACGGAACGGCCGCTTGCGCATTTGGTGAGAAAGGCCCGTGCTGTCCGTGGTGTTTGCTAAGGCCACCCAAGACCTCCCACGGGTTCAGCGCACAGATCCCTTACCCCGATGCGAGTATGCAGCGCTTTAGTTAATAGGCCGAAGGGGCAATCCAAAGAGACCACGCACGCCGAAAATATGGAGGAAGCATTAATGGCCTGTTAACGACTTTGTCCTTTCAAGACAGAGAGGGAGTTACCTCATCCAGAGCCAGCCCAAGAAGTTCAACTAAGTGGTCCCACGTGTACCAGGGAAGATCGTCGTTGAAAGCACGCCACCCGTGGTAGATAACACCTAGCTCGAAGAGCCACCGGGCACGGAAGAACTCCATACTAGTAAGTTCCCCGGTAGCCCGTTTCTGCTCATACGCCTGCAGGAAAAACTGGTCCCGCACGGGGCCGAATGGAGCACCCTTGAGGTGACCCAGTGCCAATATCTGACCCACATCATTTCGCAAATCTCCTAGATGGGCCTGCTCCCAATCAACGACAGAGACCACATCACCCTCCCGGAAGAGATAGTTGAAGACGTTAATGTCGCCTTGGCAGAAGCTGATAGGTGATCCCTCAGGAGCTTCCTGTAGCAGCAGATCGAGGGCCCGTCGAAGAATAGGAGCATCCGCACCTGGAAAGCGCCCCATGCGTCTTTCAATCACTTCTAGCCCCAAACGCGTTGCTTCCGCGGAGGAAGCCGGAACAGGCAACACTTCATCCAACCCCAGACCTTGCCAGTCGAGATCGTGAATACGGGCAACCATCCCAGCATAGGCATTGAAATTTGCTTCCGGGCCGGCCATGCCCATGTGGGGCGCATCAACCCACTCCAGCACAATGAAGGGAGCGCCTAATACATCTGCCTTGGGCTCCTCACCTATTACAGCGGGAACAGGAATGTCGGAGAAGGCGAGACGTCGCAACAACGCCGCTTCTCCAATAACGTCGTATGGCTCAAAAATCCCTCGATCACGCTCCAGGCGTAGAAGAACGGCAGGGAGGGGCGCATTTTCAAGAGAAGTTCGAAGAATGACATTAGAAGCTCCGCCTTCAACGAACCGAAGCCCAAGCACCACCGCCTCCTCATATCCATGGAGACCCCGCAACCACTCTTGGAATGCGGCCGGTGCAGGAACTTCCATGAAGACCCCTCCTAAGTGCCAGCTACGCCCCGAAGATTAAGGGCAAGGGCTGCTCAACTCCAAGGTGACCCTGGAAGGCTCCCTATACTCACACTATGAGCACTAACTTCGCCCCATGCTACCGCCACCCAAGGCGTGAGACGGCAGTCCGTTGCCAACACTGTGAGCAGCCTATTTGCACCCAATGCATGGTTTCCGCCGCAGTGGGATTCCAATGTCCGGATTGCGTGAAGTCGGGCATGAACAGAACGCGCCAGTGGTCAGTAGGAGCGCGGACGCCTTTAGTGGTAACCCCCACACTGATAGGTCTAAACGTCTTGGTTTGGTTCGTTGTAGTCGCAGCCACTGGAGATATATCGCTCTGGGGAGGAGAGGTCACCACAGTTCACAGAGACTTCGCGCTACATGGACCATCCGTGGATAACGGTGACTACTGGCGGCTAGTGACCTCAGGGTTTTTGCACTACGGCCTGCTGCACTTAGGTATGAACATGCTAGTGCTGTGGTGGCTAGGGCGAACGCTAGAACCAGCAATCGGTGGGTTGAGATTGCTAATGATCTATAGCGTAGCCCTGCTGGGAGGTTCTCTAGGAGCACTGGTCTTAGATCCGGGATTGCGAGTGGCAACGGCAGGGGCATCAGGTGCAGTGTTTGGGTTGGGTGGAGCAGTTGTCGTGGCAGAACGGACCTTCCGCTTAGACCGTCAGGACTCGGGGGTACTCGGTTTCCTGCTTATCAACATCGTTATTTCGCTCGCGATACCAGGCATCTCGATGGGGGGGCACATCGGGGGATTGCTCCTGGGCGTTTTAGCAGCAGCAGTGCTTTGGGGATTCACAAACTGGTCTGCCTTCTCCAGAGCAACGATAACGCTATACCCACTTCGCCTATTGCCTGACTTGATGGTGCTGGCCCTAGGAGCGGGAACAGTCTGGCTAACTTTAAATGTGGTCACACCTCGGTGGCATGATCCGTTCTTCTAGGGCAATGCGACTTCCCTCAATGCTGCTTCTAAGGGAAGTTCCGTAGGAAAGCTGAACCGACTACTTGTCTAGCTCCCAGTGAGCCTTACTGTACGATAAATATTCCATCGACATTAATAACCCCACCAGTGAAGGCAGGACTATGGCCATCGACCGCATTATTCGCGTGGATATGACCACAGGGGAAGTTACCGAAGAGGGGACTCCCAAAGAGTATGCGCTGCTTGGTGGACGCGCCCTGACCTCACGTCTTTTGCTGGATGAGACCGATGCTCGGATCCATCCGCTGAGCGAAGCAGCCAAGCTTTTCATAGCGCCGGGATTACTGGCAGGAACAGCCGTTACCACCAGTGGCCGCACAAGTTTTGGCTTCAAAAGCCCACTTACTGGAGGAACCAAAGAGTCCAATGTAGGAGGCCAGTTAGGGCATCGGCTGGCACGCCTCGGAATCAAGGCGATCATCGTGTCGGGTGCCTCATCTGACGGCTGGAAACGCCTTGATATCGACGGAAGTGGCGCACGAATTTCGAAGGCTGATGACCTTGTTGGGCGGAGCAACTATGACCTTCATCAAGAGCTTGTAGGTGAAGCGCTCCGAACGCGGGCCGCAGCGACCATAGGGCCTGCCGGCGAACACCGCATGGCCTCCGCCTCGATAGCCGTGACAGATCCGGAGGGACGCCCTACTCGTCATGCAGCCCGGGGCGGTCCCGGTGCAGTGATGGGTGCCAAAGGCCTAAAAGCTATCGTCGTGGACGACGCCCAGGGAGTTCGCACTGTGCCCGGGGAAAATGCCAAGGAGTTCAAGGGCGAAGTTGTTAAGTTCAGCAAAATGGTGCTCGAAGATCCCCGCGTCCATAACACCAGCCGCTATGGAACCGCCGGTGTAATCAAATTCGTTAATCGTGAAAACGTCCTCTCTATGCCAACCCGCAATCATCGAGAGGGAAGTTGGGAGCATGCCGATTCGATAAGTGGCCAGGCCATCGAGGAGCTCGGTAAAGAGCGCGGCGGCAAGATGCTTCCCTGTATGGCAGGGTGCATCATCAAGTGTGCAATCCTCTTCAACGACTCAAGCGGCGAGCACGTAACGACGGCCCTGGAGTTCGAGACAATCGCACTACTAGGTTCGAATCTCGAAATCGGTCCTGCGGACGCCGTTGCAGAGCTAGACCGACTTTGCGACGACATCGGTCTCGACACAATAGAGGTAGGGAACGCAATCGGGGTGGCGATGGAAGCCGGTGTGCTGACATGGGGGGACTGGGAAAGTACCAAGCGATTACTTGATGAAGATATCCGCACCGGCACCCCTCTTGGTCGAATCATCGGGGGCGGAACCGCCCATGTCGCTGCCACCTATGGAGTAGACCGAGTACCGGTGGTAAAGGGCCAGGGGTTACCTGCCTGGGAACCCCGAACTTTAAAGGGGATGGGCATCACCTACAGTACTAGCCCACAGGGCGCCGACCACACGGCCGGCATGGTAACAGCTCGAGGCGCCACCCCTGACACTCTTGTTAAACAGAGTCGCCACGAACAGCTGGTGATGATGGCAGTCGACTCAGTAGGGGTTTGTCAGTTTACAAACGCTCTTCCGGGAGATATGGCCACATTCATCAGCGAGCGTTTCGACACCAAGATGAGCGATGAACAACTCCTAGTTCTTTCAAGAGAGGCGATTGAAACAGAGCTAGAGTTCAACCGTCGAGCAGGCTTCGACCGCGAGGATGATCGCCTTCCACAATGGCTACGAGACGAAGCCCTTCCCCTGCCGGACGGACCCTCGGTCTTCGACATCGAGGACACCCTCATAGACGAAGTATGGGGCTAGCCTTTTTATTTCTGCCGCATGTTTCCAAGCTGGACTACATGTTGTTCAACGTGGTCTGCAGCCCTCCGCATCAGATCGGCAACGGAAACGGTCCCATACTGAGGATGACTAGAAGTGCGCTCCCAAGCATCCGGAGCGCACTCACGTAGAAGCTCCGCAACACCATAGCGCACCTGTTGGAAGACACTTAGCGCCGCCTCAGGATCACGAAATACGTAGAGCAACCTTCGCTTCCAAAGGTCCTGGTCGAAGCCAAAAAGTTCAGAATCATCACTGGCCAGAACAAAGCGCATCTGAACAGCATGGACGAGCTCAGAGTCGGCAAGATGAATGATGACATCCCGCATGGACCAATCCTCGTCTGGTAGACGCCGATTGAGGGTGGCAGGGTCGGTTCCAGCAAGAGCCTCCCTGACCAAAGCAGGGCCGCGCGAATAGCGCTCGTAGTTACCAGTGTGGCGATCGGGTACACGGGGCACCAACACAGTGTATGAGAGCACTATCGCTATGCGCTGAGTTGAGACATGAAATTTCTGCACCACTCCCCTACCCCAAGCCGGTGCTAAACTGCCAGGACTTATGCCTTCGGCTCAGCGCGACTTCTATGAGGTACTCAGCATCGCTCGGGATGCGTCCCCGGAAGATATCAAGCGGGCTTACCGGAAGCTGGCTATGGAGTACCACCCAGACCGCAACTCCAGTGAGGATGCAGCAGAGCGCTTTAAGGAAATCAACCGCGCCTACGAGGTTCTTTCAGACACCGACAAGCGCAGCGCTTACGATCGCTTTGGCCATGCCGGCGTTGATGGAGCAGGTGGTCCTGCGGGTTTCGACGGGTTCTCCACTTTCGACGGGTTCGGCGACATTTTCGATGCCTTCTTTAGCGGAGCGGGGCGGGGCGGGCGGCGGCGAGGCCCCGCGCGGGGTTCCGATCTCCGAGCTCAGATCACTCTAACCTTCGAAGAGGCAGCATTCGGCACGGAGAAAGAGCTTGACTACACCCGCCTTGAGCATTGTGAGGAGTGCAGTGGCTCAGGAGCAGCAACTGGCAGTCAGCCAGAGGTCTGCCCCGAGTGCAATGGAGCTGGTGAAATCCGCCGGGCCCAGCAGAGCGTTTTCGGACAATTCGTAAACGTCTCAACATGCGGAAGGTGCAGAGGAGAAGGCAGGGTTGTCACGAATCCCTGCGACAACTGCCGAGGCCGTGGAGGCGTACGGCGAGCCCGACAAATTAGTGTAAAGATTCCCCCAGGGGTAGACGACGGACAACAAGTTAGACTGACAGGTGAGGGCGAAGTCGGAGATCGGGGCGGCCAACCAGGAAACCTCTACGTGTTACTCGACGTGCAACCTCACGGGTTATTTGAACGGATCGATGACCACATCCTGTACGATCTGCCCCTAAACCTAGCGCAGGCAGCACTAGGAACGGATCTCAAGATACCCACGCTTGAAGGCAACATAGACTTCGACGTGCCCGCAGGCACACAAAGCGGCGACGAATTCACGATTCGTGGCCAGGGTGTACCCCGCCTTAATAGCACCCGGCGCGGCGACATGATCGTGCGGGCAACCGTGGTGGTTCCAGAGTCCCTAACTGAAGAGCAGCAAGTTCTGTTGAAGCAACTAGCGGACACCCTGGGTACACCGTCTTTGCCGAGCAGACACAAGAGTTTTTTGGAGCGGCTGCGCGACGCGGTCGCCGGCTAGGGACAAGGCGGGGGCACTCGCATGACCGGTCTCTGGTACGAGATTACAGCCGAGACGCCACCGGCTCTGGTCGAAGTCGTTTCAGCCATCATGCGAGATTCTGCGCCAGGAGGATTGGCAATAGAGGAGCCGGTCGATCTTCTCGGCCCCGAGGAAGGGTACGAAGTACGAATAGATGAACCTGTTGCACTCCGTATCTACCTACCTGCCAGCGAGCTGGGAGCAGTGCTCACCCAACGCCTGCGAGAAGATCTGGAGGACTTTACTGACGTCGAGCTAACCGCTCGCCCAATCTATGAGAAGGACTGGGCAGTCAGCTGGCGAGAATTCTTCGGACCCGTGATAGCAGGGCGCCTAGCAATTGTGCCGTCATGGGTGGAGTTTGAGCCCAAGCCAGACCAACTGATTGTACAACTCGACCCAGGCCAAGCCTTCGGAACGGGCCACCATGAAACCACCCGGCTCTGCCTGGCTGCCCTTGACGAGGCAGTGTCGCCAGGAGCACACATCTGCGATGTTGGAACAGGATCGGGCATCCTCTCAATCGCTGCGGTTGTACTAGGAGCAGGCCGCGTGGACGCCTTCGAGATCGATCCGATCGCTGCGGATGTAGCACGGGCTAACTGTGAAGCGAACAACACCGGAAACCGTGTCACCGTTCGGGGCAGCTTCCCTACCGAAAGTGTACCCAAATGTGACTTGACCATCGTGAACGTCAGCGCACGGGCCGACATCGATCTGGCTGGTCCGCTAGCAGCTTCACTAAAAACCGGAGGTCGGCTGATCGCAAGCGGTTTCCTTATCGGCGATCGAGACGAGGTAGTGGCTGCCTTCACTCAACAAGGTCTTCGCCTAACAGGTGAACGCCAGGAGCACGAGTGGACCCTTATCGAATTGGTAGCCAACTAAAAGATGAATGGCTTACCACGCATCTGCGTTTCCAAAGGGGTCCAACCGGGACCTCTCGAGCTTCAGGGGAGCCAGGCACGACACCTAGCAGGAGCCCGACGCCTGAGAGACGGTGACGCTTTTCTTGTGTTTGCCGGAGATGGGCTCGAGTACCCAGCAAGGGTCGAGAACGTATCACACGACCGCGTAATAGCAACTGTATACGACTCCGTTAGGCAGGAGCCTCCACCCACCCCTGAAGTCGAAGTGTGGTGCGCCAACGTGCGGGTCAAAAGGATGGAATGGGCTATCGAAAAGTGCGTGGAGGCGGGTGTAAATGTCTTCCGCCCTATCAACACAGAACACTCAGCCCGAGGGAAGGAGCTGTCGCTTGGTCGGCATGATCGATGGCGTCGCATCGCGGTAGAGGCAGCAGAACAATGTGGCCGCCTTTACTTACCTGTGATAACCCCTGTCTTATCTTTCGAGGAAACCCTGAAAGGGTGGACCGGCACGCTTGTGATCGCACACCAAGAAGGCAGGCCCTGGTTCGATATTACTGCCAAGCTTCCAAAACACGCACCCTTAGCCGTGGCCGTGGGACCTGAGGGTGGATTCAGCACAGTAGAGATCGAAGCCGCAACCCAAGCTGGTGCCCTCGTAGCTTCCCTTGGGCCGAACACACTTCGTACTGAAACTGCAGCCGTGGTGGCCGTAGCCCTCGCCCGTAGCTAGAAACTGTCAGCAATCTCACGCGCCCGAGCGAAGACCGCATCGAACATCTCCTGCGTAAGCCTCCCCGTGAACGTGTTGCGTTGGCTGGGGTGATAGGAGTCGAGCAAAGTAAGGCCCTCAGGAAGTTTAGCCTCAGCCATATGGCCAAACTTAGGGCGGGGTCGCAGGCCGAAAAGATCGGAAACAGCGTCATGAGCATAAGCACCGAGAGCGACAACTACCCGTGCTCCACCAAGCAAACCCAACTCTCTCTCTGTATAGGGCAAGCATGCCGCCCGCTCTTCCCGAGTAGGACGGTTATCGGGAGGTGCGCAACGCACAATTGCACCTATGTAAGCCCCGGTCAGGAGCAAGCCATCATCAACATCTATGCTCGTTTCTTGATTTGCATAGCCAGCTCGGCACAGCGCTCCGTATACCCAATCTCCCGAACGATCGCCGGTAAAAACCCTTCCGGTACGGTTTCCACCATGTGCTGCAGGAGCTAGCCCAACAACATAGACCTTAGCGTGAGGATCCCCAAAGCCCGGCACGGGTCGACCCCAGTAGTTCCATTCACGGTAAGCCGCTCGTTTCTCCCGAGCCACTTCCTCGCACCAAGCTACCAATCGTGGACAAGCCCGACATTCAACGATCTCACGATTCAAAGCATTAAGGGCTTCAGCAGTCACTGCATTATGAAGAGGCACGACCCGGCTGTGACGACCGTCGACGCCGTCTCCTGCGACGGCGTCTGGCTGCAACTATTGGAGCCACCCACATCGCACCTACGGCGGTCATTGCAACTGCTAAGTTGCGGCGTTGTTCAGTGGCCATCTCCGTCAAGCTCTCAGCAGCCTCCTGCATTTGACGCGCAAGCAGGGGCGGCAAACCCAGGGCTTCCTGCCCAAAATCGAAGGCATCCTGCGTTTGGTCGGGACCATCCCTTGGATCCTGTGGCAGTTCCATCCCGCCGAGTATACCGGGGCAATCAGGCCAAAAACGGATCTACGAGGGCAGCAGCAAGAAACGAGAGCAATTCAGTAACCTCTGGCTGGGTGACCAACAGATCACCAGCTTCCACAACCTCCAATGGCGTCTCCTGGCCACCCGCAACAGCAAGCGCAAGAACCGAGATACCTTCAATTTGTAAAGCGTGCACCGCCTGAAACATTGCCTTATCGGTTAGGTCATCTCCCAATGCCAACACCGAACCTGGCCGAAAGCGCTCTACCAAAGCAGCAACAGCGGTGTCCTTACCCCCTCCCACCGGCAAAACTTCCAGAACGCGCCGCCCAGGCTGTAAACAGAAACCTTCTGGCAACTCCTGCAAAGCCACACGGAGTCGTTGCGCAAGGACAGGGTTTGCTCTGTAGTGGAAAGCGAGTGAACAAGCCTTTCTCTCCACATGCAAAGCCTCACCTAAAAATTGGGTTTCTACTTTACGGGCGAACGTTTCAAGGGGTTCTAGCAAGACTGGGGCGAAGGCAGGAAGAGCAGCCGCACTGAAGGAAGCTTCGCTACCGTGGCTAGCTACAAATTCCACCCCGTTCACCGGCACCAAAGCACGCGCCGCAGCCAGATCACGGCCTGTAACAATTGCCACGTGAGCTAACTCAGAAAGCTCTCTCAGGGTTTCCAGGGTGGCAGCACCAAGCTGAACATCACCTGGATGAAGAGCGATAGGGGCGAGAGTTCCATCAAGATCTGTTGCAATAAGCCAGGGTGCGGAACCGTCTGCAAACTCACGAAGCCGTTTCCGCACCACTGCATCAATCATTACGCGTTGTCCAATGCAGCCAAAAAGTTCCGGCCCCAGGCATGAGCATCGTGCTCGCGAATAGCCGCCACAAGACGGTCACCAACGCGACCAGGGCGGCCATTCAAAGCCTCCGCCAGAGCATTCCTCGCCGCTCCAGCATCAAGAGGATCGAAGGTAACCAGCCCCTCTTCTCTGAAGTCTTTATAAGCGGAAGCTACCCCCGCATCGCAGCCAGCTAGAACAACACCCCGTTCCCCAAGGGGCCGAGACGCCTGCGCTACCGCCGCCTGCAGCGGCACAAGGTTCATCCCGTCGGCCAGCGAAGCAGTAAATACCACCGCCGCTTCCCGCAGAAGGGCAAGTACCTCTGTCCACCTAAGCGTCTCGAGGCTTTGAATAAAAGGTAGGTTCCGTTCCGCCGCCAACCGGGAGATACCTGTAGCCAACCGGTCGCATTCAGCCTGAAGGTCATCGTAGGCAGGAACTCCAGCGCGAGTCGGGGCAGAAAAACCCGCGTAGGCGAAGCGCATTCCCTCTTCGAGTGCCGCGCCCACTGCCGCTAGCCGCTCAGGAACGCCTTTGGTGTAATCCGCCCGCTCAAGACCAACCACAAGGGGCAAGGGGCGCTTATCCGAAACAGAGCTGGGAAGCCTACTCCCTAAAACTTGGCGAGAAAGGTCTTCCGTATCGATCCCAACCGGAAACGCCGCAATCCGTACCAGTCGCCCATCAACCCGAATATCCGGACCGTCCACACGCCCACCACAGAGCTGTTCACCAGCCTGACGCAGCCGTTCGGCATCGGCTTCCGTCTGAACACCAACCAAATCAGAAGAAAAAATACCCCTGAGCCATTCAGAAAAGCGGGCTCGAGCTGGTGACGGCAATGCAGACTCAGCAACACCAAGACTAGGAAAGGGGGTGTGCAGAAAAAAACCGACTCGCCCCGAAAACCCACCCTCGCGAAGGACGGAGGGAACAAGGGCTAGTTGATAGTCCTGTACCCAACAAGTCCTCCCTCCTGCGGCCAGGGCCGCGTCACCAAAGGCACGATTGACACGTTTAAAGGCTTCCCAAGCCTCATCAGAAGGTGGCGCTGGAGTTGGGTAGTAATTCACCTTGTCGGGAAGATCCACCCGAACAAGATGCAAAAGAGGCCAAAAAAAACCGTTAGCAACCTGCGAGTAGTAGCCCTGCCAGTCAGCCTCCCCTAAGTAGATCCTCTGGTGTCGGATGGGACCAGCCGCCGTCTCAAGTAACTCCAACCCGGCAGAATCTGTCCAAGCCTGGTCTTGTGCTCCCCGACCTGCGCCAATCCAAGTGGTCCCATCAACCCCATCCCAAGGAACGAGAATCGGCCGTACCGCTTCAACCAGGCCCCCAACAGCAGGAGCCAGGCCCTTGCCCTCTCCGGGAAGGGTCTCGTGGTCGACTAACGCACGATTGGCAAGAATAAGATCCACAAGCTGAGTTTACGTGGCTCCGCCCTCACAAAAATGCGTAGTTCTTTCGATCTCTTAGCAGAGAGATCACAAAAGGGGCCCTTGAAGGGCCCCTTTTGTCTTTTCCCGTTGCGACGTTTGCTATTTAGCTGCGTCGGCGGGCATAGGTGTAACCACCGAGCATGACGGCCAAGGCCATCACACCGAGGATTGCACCAAGTGACGTGCTCGTGGTGGTTGCGAGACCAGTACCGGTGTCACCCACTGCGGGATCGCCGGCGTCTTCGGCCTCATCAGGCTCGGCAGGCTCCGACGGATCGTCGGCAGCCGCATCATCGCCCGCACTCGCTTCTTCTGCCGGCTCTTCCGGAACGGCCGTTGAAACCGTCAGGTTGAGACCGGTGAATCCACCGCCGCTCCATGTTCCAGCCTCAGCAGCATCGCTGCCACCGACCTGGAATGTAACGGCATCACCGGCGGATGCACAGGTAGCCGGAACGTCGAGAGCATATGTAGAACCACTCGCGCCCGTTAGGACGGTAGCGGCACCACACTGTGCGCCGTCGACAATGGCGACAACCGATGTGCCTGCAGCCGCACCTTCACCGTCAACAGTGACAGTGCCGGCGAAGCGGTGAGGCGGACCAGACGGCTGAGCCTCGGCCACCTCTCCACTGAAGAGGCCAGCGAGGCCAAGCAACATAGCTGCTGCGATGCCCCCACCAAGCCACTTTAGAGTTTTGGTCATTCCGTTTGCTCCTTGCTAGCTGTCCGTTGTGGCTAAAGCCCTAACCGGCCCCCCACCCCCGGCCCGCAAAACGCGGAAACGGGAGTAGGGATCGGTTACGGACAGTGTTAGTCGACAATCACCCAGTAGGCGCTGCCGTTGCTGAGCGAGGTGAGGGTGTTGCCACCCGGAACGCCAGCGGCGGATGGGAAGTAGCCGTCCCAGCCCGTGCCGTTCCACTGCCAGATGGCGGAAACGCCAGTGGAGGCCGTGGAAGGATCTGCAGCGTCTGCACCCAGCCACACAAGGTTGTGTGTGCCAGAAACAAGCGTGGCGGACCACGTCTGGGCAACAGCTGGAGCACCAATTGCGACGGAGATAGTTCCCCTAACCGCAGTGGCACCGGTCCCAGCAATTACGCGGAAGACGACGTTGCTACCGGACAAGCCAGCAGCGTAGGTGAAGGTGGAAGCACCATTCACCGTGGTCGCATTAGCCAGCGTTGCTGCACCTTCGGCGATGCCGTCACCAGCGACGATGATTACGTTGATAGCGGTCGCGCCGACGAGGACACCCTCATCGTCTAGAACCGTGACAGTAATCGTTGTGTCGCTAAGCGCGTCCACATTCGCGGGAGCATCACTGGTGAAGCTAGCAGCGGCACCAGCAACCGTAACGTTGGCCGAAGCCGTGAGCGTACCCAACGCGAAGTTGAGTGTGTTCGTGCCACGGGTAGCAGCCTCGTCAGCCGCTGTACCAGCGTTGTCGGCCGGGGCAGTTACCTTGACCACACACTGACCATTAGCGTCAGTACCAGTCGAAGCAAATTCGCCACCGTCGGTGTGGGCAGTACATGAAGGAATATCCACGCCTGCGTCCACAACGCCGTCGTCGTCAACGTCAAGGTTTGCCGTGAAGCTTGTGGTCACAGCGTTAGTACCAGCAGCAGTCGACGGAGCAACGATTGCATTCGCTGCTGCCGCGACGGGCAGGGCACCTGCAACGGCATTACCCGCTGCGTCTGTGACGGTAAGCGTGACGTACACCGAACCACCGATTTCAACAGAAGACTGAGAAATCGACGAAGCGACGTTAGCAGCAGCGCCATACATCACTACGGCGGAGGTTACTGAACCCAGTGTGCCGTGAGTGATTGTGACTGTTGCAGTACCGCCAACGCCCTGACCCGTGAGGGTAATAACTGCGTTGCCGTCTGCGCCACCGGTGTTAGTTGTATACAGCTGGCAGAGCTGCACGTTAGTCGCCGCAGCGATCGTGACTCCACCAGAGGTTGTCTCTGGGCAGCTAATAGTGCCCAGGTTCGTTGAGACTGTCAGCGTCTGGCCGTTCATGCCGACCGGAGTAGCTGCGTTGTTCTTGACATTGGCCGTGATAGTCGACGTCGTGCCAACAGCCGCAGAAATAGTTGCTGCTGAAGCAGTAGCCGTCATGCTCGCCGGAGCCGGCTGAGTGGTAACGGTAATAACGACTGTGTCGTTAGTTCCGCCCACAGGCAGGATCACCGTACGAGTGACGATGATGTAGCCATCTGCCGAGGTCGCAGGAATGTCAAGTTTTACTGAAACTACGTTCGCAGCGGTAGCCTGGTCACAAGCCAGACCCGTGGTCGAGTCGCTACAGGATAGTGACTGTCCACCGCCGGAATTGAAAGAACCAGATGCCGTGCTGGAAGCACCAATAGCGTAGTTCATAATCGCTACGTTATTGACGCCGCCTGAACCATCTGGGTTACCACCCTGAATCAGGACGGTATCACCAGGCGCTGCATCAACAGTAGTGGCACCTGCTGCCAGCGTTACTGTCGCCGCTTCCGCGGTCTTTGTGCTGGTGAGAACGCCGCTAAATGCGACAGTTGCCACCAAGGCGACAATCGCTAGCAGAGCAGCGCTCTTCCAGCCAGCGATTGCGCTAATTAGGTTGTTCTGCAAATCAAGTACCCCTCTTGTTGGGTGTTGAGTTTGTTCGGTCTTGGGCCCCGAAGGGCTGGTCGTGTTCCGGACTCACCCGGATCTGCGGGCGGTTTGCAAAGCAATGCTCCGCAACCTCTGTGGGGCCGCCCGCGCGTCTGCCGCCAGTGCCTGGCGCAAAGCTCCAGGCGGGTCCGGGCCTTCCCCTATGCGTGCTTCTGTGGTGAAACCCTCGCGTCTACGTCTCTCGCGGTTACCCGTTAGGGCTGCGCGCGCGCCTCGCTCAGCGGGGGAAGGCGGCCTCCTTTACTCCGTGGAACATTGAGCGGATAGAGTTGAAGTGAGCCTACGATTCGTATGGCCGACGGTCAACCTTGTCCACCCACGCACGCAGGCCCACGAACGCCTACGCGCATGTAGTCAAGGGCTATAACGCCAAATGCGGTTAAAGGTTACCAGTGAGTGCAAAGTAAGACGCCCTAGGCCAATAACACTGCATGAATTAGCGGTTCAACCGCTATGCTGTTACCAGACATATTACAGGGAGACCCGTGAAAAACGCCGTAATCGCTGCCTTGATAGCTGCTATCGCCATTGGCGGGGCACTGGGGGCATTTGCCGCCACCAGAACGATCGAAACTAACGCTAACGTCGAGGTGGGAGTATGGCGCCGCGTATCCGACGGCACACTATTCCTAAGCACACGACCAGAGGGGGGCAACTGGTCCACCAGCAGCGCACTTCAGATGACTTCAGAAGGGGCCACTGGCAGATACGAGCGGAGTAACCTTGTGACCGTTACCGTTCCCGTTGAGGTCCAGGTAGAGGTTTCAGAGCCAGCAACCACCTCCCCGACCGGTAACCCTCAGTTGAAACCGGCACTCGCTACAGGCACTTGCTGCGACATACGTGGCATGAACGACGACCTCGAGGCCCAAACAAACGTTGTGGCGGCTATGCAACGAATCGTCGACTTCGCAAATGAAACCTACGGCTTCCAACACTACGGAAACATAGTTATCAACATCGCCCATTCAAGTGGCGGACTCTCTTTGAGATACCAAGAGGTCCTAGGTTATGCCCCGGGCTCTTTACCAAGCTCCTGTTCGTTCCAGGAAGGAGAACACATATTTCTGGGACCCCATTGCCGTTCTGACGATGAGGTTCTGGTTACAGAATGGTTCCAGCGCGCTGTGGGGGTACCGGATCTAAGCCCTGTTTGGCTGTCAGAAAACGCCTTTGGTCATTTCAAAAACCATTTCCTTACTGGAAATGCGACCCAATTAGACGAGCATCGCCTCCGCAGTGCGGTCCTTTTCAAACGAGCTGGCGACGTTCGTTTGGGTAGGGAGGACGCCAGCCTGCGGGAGTTGGTCTTCGTTTTCGCGGTACAGGAGTACGGCACATTCGGAAACTGGGTGCAGTTCTACCGGCACGTACAGATCGGGTGGGAGGTCGAGGCAGCTTTCAAAGAAGTGTTCGGGGTGACACTACCGGAGTTCTATTCGACATTCGAAGAGTGGGTAAGTGAGCAAAAACTCATCCTAATCGCAAGCGCTTATGGTTCGTGCACAGAGGCGTACTTGAACATCCCACCCTATGGGGGCGGCTTCCCTGACTACCGGGTACCACTGGAAAAGGACCTCGATAACGATGGCGTCGTATGTGAGTGGTTCCTAGGAGCGCAGTAGAAATGGCCGATGCCACTGGAGCGGGCGCGCTCCTCGGGTAGACTTGCAGACATGTGGACGACAATTGGGTTGCTCAGCTTAACCTGCCTAGGGTTCATCGGATTATTGGTGGGCCTCTCGCTAGGCGGGATGGGATAGGACTCAGGGTGGCCGCCCTGCACTTGCCATCGGGCTGGAACCATTGGCAGCCAGGCGCCCTATGGCCACCTCTGCACTCCTTTTGCTTTCTCAATGTTGGCATCAAAACGATGGGGGAATCCTTCAAGGAATACCCCTGCCGAGAAACTCGTAACCGCTAGGACACATGCACGACGGGATTGTTTCGCGTTACCTAAATCGGCCGCTCAGCCGCCCATTAGCTGCGATGCTTGCGCACACACCAGTCTCACCAAACGGGGCTAGTGCTTTTACCCTGGCATTCTCGTTAGGAGTAGCAGCCTTGATTGCCCTCGGCCATGGGGTAGCAGGCGGCATAGGCATCCAACTGGCCAGCATCATCGACGGGGTTGATGGAGACTTAGCACGGCTCACCGGACGAACATCTCGTTTCGGAGCAGCCCTGGACGCGATTGCAGACCGATATGCAGACGCTGCAATCCTGGGGGGCATGACTATTTACGCCGCCCGTTTCGAAAACTGGCCCCATGCAGAAGCAGTAGGAGGCCTAGCCCTGGCAGGAGCATTAACGGTTAGTTACAGCCGGGCACGAGCAGAAGGAGAGGGGCTGTGGCCAATAGGAAACGCTGGGAATAGCAGGCTCGGTTCCATGCTCGCCATGTTGGCCACCCGTGATGTACGTCTATTAGGAGCGGCGGCAGGCACCATAGCGGGGCAGTGTTACTGGACATTGTTCGCGTTGGGAGTAGCAAGCGGGACAACAGTTGTGGTCAGGCTTTTACAGGGCCGCCTCGCCAACAAGTAACCAGCGGTCCCCAAAGGGCCTTGGTACTTCCGCAAACCTCCTCCTCTTTCATTCAATGTTCGTAAAGAGCCAATAGCTCTCAGGGCGTACCATTTAAGTGTTATGGCGAGCGCATCTGCAGAAATGAGCAATCCTCCTAGCAGTGGCCTTACAAAGCTAGAGGCAGCTCATCGCCTAGAAACAGGCAAAGGGAACATCGACACCACTCGCCAACGCAGTGACTTGGATGTAGTTCGGTCAAACACACTCTCGTTTTTCAACGTAGTACTGCTGGTCTTAATAGTTGCACTGTTAGTAGCAGGAGAGTTCCGGGACGGACTTTTTGTCGGGGTGGTGGTATTCGCAAATGTGGTGGTTTCGACCTATCAGGAGCTAAAGGCGGTGCGGACACTGCGCTCTCTCGTGGCTCTCACCGCACCCCAAGCAGTGGTCATCCGAGATGGGAAGGAAAGAGAGATTCCAGCAGAAGAGGTTGTACTTGGAGATCTCTTGCATCTGCGGCAGGGAGACCAAGTAGTGGCCGACGGCCCTGTGGTCGGCCACTCCGGGGAAATCGATGAGTCTCTAATCACAGGAGAGTCAGATTCCATCCGGAAAGCACAGGGGGACCAAGTGCTCTCCGGATCGTTCTGCGTTGCCGGAGACATCTACTACACAGCTGAGAAAGTTGGGAACGAAGCCTATGCCCTAAGGCTCACGGCAGACGCACGCCAGCTAGTACACCGCCTTACACCCCTGCAGATGCACCTGAAACGCTTACTGCGAGTCCTAGTCGGCGCAACGATTGTGCTGACGGTTGCGCTTCTGATCTCCTATAGCGTGGAAGACCGAGCTATCGCTGATTCCCTCAAGGCACTGGTAGCCACCGTGACAACCATCGTTCCTGTTGGCCTACTGCTGGGCATAACAGTGGCATTCGCAGTGGGCGCGGTACGGGTTTCACGATCCGGGGCAATCGTGCAAGACATCCAGGCAGTGGAGGCCCTCAACTACGCAGACATCATCTGCCTGGACAAGACGGGGACAATTACCGCAAACCAATTGACCGTACAAAAGGTAGCGTGGGCACCCGGAGTATCAGGGCTAGAAGGCTGGCTCGGGACATTCACGGAAGCCACCGCCGGGGAAAGCAAGACTGCCTCAGCACTCGCGGACCATTTTGCAGAAGTTAAGAACACCGCTGCGACAGACGGGCAAGTGCCATTTAGCTCCTCCCGCCGTTGGAGCGCAGTAAGGCTGAAGTTGGGTTCAGAACAAAGGACATTCGTACTAGGAGCACCAGAAACGCTCATTCCGGATGGACAGGCAAAAGAACTGCTGGATATCTACAGGACAGCCAGTGCAAAAGGATTGAGAGGGGTGGCATTTGCGGAGGTAGCAACACTTCCTGATCCAGAGGGACCACTTGAAGACCTTCTCCCACTCGCACTTATCACGATTGGAGACGTTCTTCGCCCGGAGGTTAAGGAAACTTTTCAGCTGATGGCGGAGCTGGACATAGAGCCGAAGATCATCAGCGGAGACAACCCTGAAACAGTAGCAGCCCTTCTTCAGCAGCTCCAAATCGAAACTTCCGGAGGAGCAATCTCGGGCTCAGAGCTTGATTTGCTCTCGGAGGAAGGGTTTGCGGAAGCAGTGGAATCACACAGCATTTTCGGACGTATCTCACCACAACAGAAGAGTCACATCGTGGAGTTATTACGGGACCAGGGGCATTTTGTGGCAATGGTGGGAGACGGAGCGAACGACGTCCATGCACTACGGGCCGCAGACATCGCCGTGGCAATGGAATCCGGAACTTCAACCGCACGAGGAGTAGCGGGCATCGTACTGATGAAGGACTCTTTCTCTGCGCTTATCCGAGGAACTCAGGAGGCAACCTCGGTTCTTGGAAATTCGGCGCGTCTAGGAAAGCTCTTTCTCGCGAAGAGCGTTTATGCCTTCCTGCTTATCTTCGCAACAAACCTGCTAGGGCTGGACTTCCCATTCCTACCAAGACACGGCTCACTGACAGCCATGGTGGCTTTAGGCATTCCAGCCATCTTCATTTCGATTAGCATCCCTCCACCCCAAGCCGGCAAAGACTTCCTAACCAACGTTTTACGGTTTGCCCTGCCAGCAGGTATCTCACTTGCGATTGTGGCAATGGTTGTTCAATTCGCCGTGGAGTGGCTATTCAACCAGGGGGTGGCGGAGTCCCGAACTCTAGTGTCGCTAGTGATTGGTTTTACCAGCATTGGCTTCATGATCGAGGTCCTTGGATTCGAAGGGGCCTCATTCCGCAGCCTTACCCGTCCAGTGATGACGTTATTCCTCGGTAGTCTGATGGGCGCAGCATTGGTCCTGTGTGTTTACACACCATGGCTACGAGACTTTTTCGACTTCTCGCCAATCAATGCTGGGGAGTGGGCAGTAGTGGGTGCAGGAACCGCGGCGGCTCTGGCAGGTCAGTACTATGTGAGCCACCACTGGCGCAAAATCATCGCATTCATGCTTGCGACGCCGGGAAAGGAAGCTCGAGGCCGGCCGGCGTAGAGCCTCGGATTCAAGCTCCAGTCAAAAGCCACTCTTTTCTGGCAAGGTCAGGTCCTGAGGCAAACACCCTCCACCTGGAACCAGCAACAAAACTACCACCCACGCTTGGCGAGAACTTCTTCCTCCGGAAGGCTAGCCACTGCAAGACCCCGCATAGCAGCACCAAGACCACGACTGACCTGGGCTAGTAATTCGTCATCTTGGTAGTGAGTAGTAGCTTGCACGATAGCACTGGCAACGGCAGGTGGATTTTCTGACTTAAAGATGCCCGAACCCACGAACACACCATCAGCACCTAGACGCATCATTAGTGCAGCATCCGCAGGGGTTGCAATACCGCCCGCTGCAAAGTTCACGACGGGCAGCCGCCCCTGGTCTCGGACAGACTTCATAAGCTCAACTGGGGCAGCTAAATTCTTGGCAGCAGTGTAGATCTCATCTTCAGAAAGATTCTGAAGCCGTCGGATTTCATCTTTAACGGCACGCATGTGGCGCACAGCTTCAACGATGTCACCGGTGCCGGCCTCCCCCTTTGTGCGAATCATGGCAGCACCCTCAGAGATACGACGAAGCGCCTCTCCCAGGTCCCGGCAACCACAAACAAAGGGCACAGTGAATGATTGCTTATCAATGTGATGTGCCTCGTCAGCAGGCGTTAAAACCTCAGATTCATCGATGTAGTCAACACCTAGGGCCTGAAGAATCCCAGCCTCCACAAAGTGGCCAATGCGGGCCTTCGCCATCACGGGGATGCTGACGGCCTCGGTAATACGCACGATAACTTCGGGATCACTCATCCGGGCCACACCTCCATCCTTGCGAATGTCGGCAGGTACACGCTCAAGCGCCATCACAGCACAGGCGCCTGCTTCCTCAGCTATCTGGGCATGTTCGGGTGAGACGACATCCATAATGACGCCACCCTTAAGCATCTGGGCCAGGCCGGCCTTCACGGCCCAAGTGCCGTGCTCAGTCGCTCCGTTCTCACTCATCTCTCGCTCCTCCGCACGCAGTACGTTCTGTCCGTCTCTCCTGATGCTAGCTTAGGGCGTTTTACGGTCAGCGGCTGGCTTTCGCCGCACCAACGTTAGACCATCGCGCACTGTGACCATGACGCACTCAATGCGCTTGTCTCGGACAAGCTGTTTATTAAGGGCTCGAATTGCTTTGGTATCTTCCGTGTCATCTTTATCATCAAGCACACGGCCTGACCAAAGAACGTTGTCAAAGGCAATCAGTCCACCCTCAGACAACTTAGGGAGCACGGCTTCGTAGTAGGCCGGATAGTTAGCCTTATCAGCATCGATGAAAACGAAGCCAAAAGGTCCCTGCAGTGAGGCTATGGTGTCGAGAGCCGGACCAAGACAGAGCTCGATACGCCCGCCATAGGGACTCCGATCGAAATTTCCTTGGGCAATATCAGCATGCTCCCGGCTGATTTCACAGGTGTAGAGCCGACCACCTTCAGGAAGCGCCTCCGCCATAGAAAGTGCTGAATAACCAGTGAAACAACCAACCTCAAGAACTTGTTGCGGACTAATGAGCCGAACGAGGAAATTCAGCAGCCTTCCCTCTAGTCGCCCAGTGAGCATGCCAGCCCGCTGCCCCAGGGCTTGCGTCTGCTTGGTGACCTCCAGAAGTAAATCTGACTCAGGAGTAGTGCTATAGCGGGCGTAGTCCTCTACCTCGGGACGAACAAGGGGATCCATAAAATTTAGCCTCCTGGGGAGAGCACCACTCCAGGGCCCCGCCCTAAACCTTCTGGCGCCATACTTGTGGTTCTTGACCAGTCATCATGTCACTCAGAGCCGAAAGCTCAATGCGCCACGGGTTGAGCCTGAGCATGCCAAACTCAGGATTTTCCACACTCTGGAAAAAAAGCGCCGGATCGTAGCCCACAGGCGGCGGGGCGTTTTTGATTAGGTCCCAGAGACGCCGTTTTTCCGCAGCGTCATCCTCCCAATCGGCTTTGCACTCTACAAAGACCTGCTTTTGGCCGAGGGGATTGTCCGCAGGAAGGTCAAAATAGGTGACCGAGACATACGGATTTTCGGCAATATGTTTTGCTTTCAGGGAAGAACGACCCGTAGCGATCCAGCCAGTTGATTCCTCCCAAACTGGGTGAAGGATGCGAGAGCGGGGCCGCCCTTTGCGATCGACGGTAGTAACGGTGCACCACACAAGTCGGCTAACACGTTCGTTGAATGGCTCTGCGATATCAGCGAAGGAATCGACTTCCATTAAATGCCCTCCCGCGCTCCATTTCAGCCAGGCGCGTGACCGTCTACGATACGCGCTGACCTTGCAGAAGGGGCTAAGAGCGATGCCTGTTTACGCCGTGGGCGAGAAGGTTCCTGTGGTACACCCCAGCGCCTTTATTGCGCCCACAGCAACAGTGGTGGGAGACGTTCGCATCGAAGCTGGTGCCTCCATCTGGTACGGGGCAGTGGTACGCGGCGACACCTCTTACGCACTCATCGGGGCAGGAGCGAACATCCAAGATGGGGCAGTGGTGCATGGACGGGCTGAGATGCCGTCACTCATCGGAGAAGAGGCCTCGATAGCACACAACGCCGTCATCCATGGCGCCACGATCGGGGCCCGGGCATTGATCGCAAATGGTGCGCAAGTTCTGGATGGCGCGGTGGTTGGAGAAGGTGCTCTAGTGGCAGCTGGATCCGTAGTACTACCAGAGACAATCATTCCTGCAGGAATGCTGGCGGCAGGGACACCTGCCCAAGTGAAGCGTTCCATCGTGGGAACCCCCTCACAGGAGTGGGTGGAGAACAATCCCACAAGGTATGCACGCTTAGCAGCAGAGCATCTCGCCGGGTTGAAAGAGATCGTTCATGACAACGCTTAATCTTCCCGTCAGCGAAAGCAACCAGCCAGGCTGGTATGCAGCCCTTCCGTTGGTGCGGCGATTACCCTCGGAATGGCAACCCAATCCTCGTGTATTCCTCACCATGCTCCCCGTCCTAATCTTCTACGGGCTCGCGAAGATTAGTCCCATGGAGATCGCAATTGGAGCTAGCTTCCTAGTCGTAACCTTTGTTTTCTTTACTACTAAAGAAACCCCAGTGCTGCGGATGATTGCAATCTTCGGTTATATCGTGACAGCAGGCTCTGCTCTCGCCGGCATTCTGCTAACCAGCGAAAAAGCCTACCTCGCAGCTGGACCTGTGGCCGATGCCCTTATCCTGCCACTTTATGCGTGGACCCTCTGGAGAGGATGGCCACTTATAGGCGCCATCGGGCGTGAAATCTCCCCCCGGATGGTGGGAACCCTACCGATTAATGCACCCATATTTGTGCGCGTGACCCTCATTTGGGCAGGCTACGAAGCGACCAAAGCGATCATCCTGGCATGGATGCTGCTAAACCTCTCTGTCGGCGAATACCTGGTATATGGCCGCCTGTTTGGATGGCCTACCACAGCGGCTCTTGTCTTCATCTGCGGCACCTTCGTAGTGAGGGAAGCGCGAAACCACCAAATACAGCTCGAACAGTCGTCCGAATAGCTCTAAAGTTTGAGCAATCGAGTGGGGGTAGTCCCATAGCCCAGCACCGTCCACGACACAGCCCAGCGAGGGTCTCCAGATAAGTAGCCCCGGTATTCCTGGGGAGAACCTAACGCAAGCGAAGCTAAGTAATGACGACTTCTTCATCCACTCGGGTTGCCGCCCCTACCCCTCCAGTGTACGTTTGTGGCGCAAATCACAAGGGGCTCGGGGGGGGCTTGTGGTCGTCGTAATACGGCCTGCAGCGTCCCGGCGCTCGAGGGCGAAAGCGAGGCCATGAGCTTCTACGACGACTGGTCCGCCGTCCTGATCGCCTCAATTGTCGGCTTCTTCCTTGTATTCTCGGCGCTTGTTGGGGCACGCCTACTTGGCCCATTCGCTAAAGAGCGGGGCAAAGGAGTCTCTTACGAGTGCGGCATGCTTCCTATCGGCCGAAACTGGGCCCAGGTCCATGTCCGCTATTACATCTTCGCAATCATGTTTCTAATCTTTGATGTGGAGACAATCTTTATCTTTCCCTGGGCAGTCATCTTTCTCGGCGCGAACGCATATGTTTTCTGGTACATGTTTACCTTCATCGTCGTTCTTAGCCTAGGACTGGTATATGCCTGGCGACGCGGCGTATTGGAGTGGCGATGAGCGACGAAGTACAGACACCTGCTGACAGCCCCTCCGTTATTCCTCCCTATGTACCCGACTTCGGAGATGAGGCAGACCGACTTACCCCGGTAGAGCTGCCGGAGCAAACAGCTGCTTATCGCATAGTGATGCCAGGTATCTTGCAAACAGGAGTAGATACCGTACTTGCGATGAGTCGCAAAAGCTCCCTATGGCCCATGACCTTCGGGCTAGCCTGCTGTGCAATCGAAATGATTGGCACCTTCATGAGCAATCACGACCTTGACCGCTTTGGCATTGTCCCCTGGCCAAGCCCTCGTCAGAGCGACGTAATGGTCATTTCGGGGACGGTGACGAAGAAGATGGCACCGGCCATCAAGCTTCTCTACGAACAGATGCCAAATCCCAAATACGTAATCTCCATGGGGGCCTGTGCCACAAACGGAGGTCCCTACACAGAATATGATCGCGTGCTTCAGGGAGTAGATAAGATCATCCCAGTGGACGTCTATGTGCCAGGATGCCCACCCCGCCCTGAGTCGCTTCTGGACGGCTTCCTGCGACTGCAGGAGAAGATCATGGAAGAAAAGAGGATGGTCGGGTGAGCGCAGACGCGCAGACCGCTGGGCTGAACATTGCGGTGCTCATCAAGGAGCGGCTTCCGGACATACCCTTCGAGGCTTCCGTGACAAAGACGTACGCTGACCTGAGGGTCCCACCAGAGTCTTTCCTTGCCCTGATAACCGGACTTCGCAACGACCCGGAGCTTTCCTTTGACCTTCTTCGCAACATCGTTGCCTTAGACATGGAGGACGATGGACTGGAGGCAAAGTATCACCTCTACTCATTTGCCCACAGCCATGCCGTTCAAGTGACCGTGGCCGCTCCCATACCAAGCTTCGAACTTCCCACCCTCACTCACCTTTACCCAGCAGCCAACTGGCACGAGAGAGAGGCGGCAGAGATGGTAGGGCTGGTGTTCGCGGGACACCCGGACCCGCGCAATCTTCTGCTGGAAGAAGACCTGCGCATCCACCCTCTGCGCAAAGCGCACCCGTTGCAAAAACCAGAGATTCTGCAAGGCATCGAAGACGGCCCACCTGGAGTAGAGGTCTAGATGTCAACTACCTGGCCGGAAGAAAACACCACAACCACTACTGGCGACCTCGACACGGTCGATATGACCATAAACGTTGGACCACAGCACCCGGCCACCCATGGCGTTTTCCGAATGGTCCTGACAGTGGACGGTGAGCTTGTTGTGGACTGCGAGCCATACATTGGCTACCTACACCGGGGACTAGAGAAGCTTTCCGAAAACGCTGATTACCGCCAAGCGATGGGCTGGTGGGACCGCACAGACTATCTCGCTGGGATGTGCTGCGAGGGCGCTTACGTAATGGCCGTCGAAAAGCTGGCAGACATCGAGGTGCCAGAACGTGCGGAATACATTCGCGTAATGATGATGGAGCTCTCCCGCATCAACTCACACTTCATGTTCCTGGGAGCCTTCGGTGCAGATGTAGGCTCTTTCGGAACTAGTTTCACCTACGCCTGGAGAGAACGGGAACGCATCTACGATCTCATCGAGGAAGTTTCGGGAGATCGCATGTTTCCTACCTATTTTCGTATAGGTGGGGTAACAATGGACTTGCCCGATAACTTTGAATCCCGTTGCCGTTGGGTGCTTGCCTCAATCCGACAAGGACTTGAGGACCTGGATGGTCTACTGACCGGCAACGAGGTGTTCGTCGAGCGCTGCCAGGGACTCACTCCCGTAACCCCTGAACAGGCAATCGCCTGGGGTTTCACTGGGCCTATGCTGCGAGCTACAGGTTTGCCTTGGGACATCCGGAAGGCAGAGCCCTACAGCATCTACCCAAAGCTGGACTTTGAGATTCCGGTAGGGAACCAGGGGGATGTTTTCGACCGTTTCCATGTTCGCTTAGCCGAGTGCTACCAAAGCGTCCGCATCATCGAACAGTGCCTTGAGAACATTCCCCCAGGGCGCGTACTCGCTCCAAAGCTTCCTAAAACCCTCCGCATTGACGAAGGGGAGCTCTACCTTCCGACAGAGGGAACCAAGGGCGAATACGGCGTGTTTCTGATGGCAAAAGGGGGCGCACAGCCTTACCGCGCAAAACTTCGGTCACCCTCTTTTTGTAATCTCTCAGCCCTGAAGGATCTTGTGGTTGGCAGCTACGTAGCGGATGCCATCGTCATCCTAGGCTCACTCGACATCGTGCTGGGCGAGGTGGACAAGTGACGTTTGGCGAACCGTTCTTCGGGCTCAGTTGGCTGGATGCAATCATCCGCATCCTCATCATCGTGCTGGTGATGACAATCGTCGTGGTCTACCTGACTTACGGCGAACGCAAGGTAGTAGCCCGCTTCCAAATGCGGCTTGGACCAACGCGCACGGGTCCTTTAGGACTACTTCAGGGC
The DNA here is from genome assembly GCA_002346645.1 of Dehalococcoidia bacterium UBA2991. Lineage (GTDB taxonomy): Bacteria > Chloroflexota > Dehalococcoidia > Tepidiformales > Tepidiformaceae > UBA2991. The sequence goes on along the minus strand of DEAD01000016.1, from coordinate 75,025 downwards.
TTCGCCGACGCGATCAAGCTTCTTATCAAGGAAGACATCCGCCCACGCAACGCTGACCGCTGGGTATTTGAGTTCGCACCATTCCTCACCTTTATCCCCGTGTTTCTTGTGTTAGTGGCGCTTCCCTTCGCACGCGATTGGGGCGTTCGCAACCTTGCACTGGGCATGTTCTTTGTTTTTGCAGTACTAGGACTCAACATCGTAGGAGTCCTAATGGCTGGGCTTGGGTCGGGCAACAAGTACGCGTTGCTTGGAGGCGTGCGGGCTGCAGCACAGATGATCAGCTATGAAATTCCGCTGGTTGTTGCTCTGTTAGCAGTCGCAATGGTAGCGGGAACCCTCGACCTAAATGCAATCGTAAGCATGCAGGACGCTCGGCCATTCATCCTTATCCAGCCGCTAGCCTTCGTTATCTTCTTCACAGCAATGCTTTCGGAACTGCATCGAGCACCATTCGACATTCCCGTTGCAGAGTCTGAAATAGTGGGCGGTTATTTTGTTGAGTACTCCGGTATCCGCTGGAGCATGTTCCAGCTGGCTGAATACGCCTCCATGTGGGCATTCAGCATATTCGGAGCAGCTATCTTCCTCGGGGGTTGGCAGTTCCCCTTCGGCGATGACTGGGGATGGGGTTGGCAGTTAGCTCTGACTCTCATTAAGAGCCTCATAATGATCTTGCTCATCTTTTGGGTGCGAGCCACGCTGCCAAGATTACGAATGGACCAGCTCATGAGCTTTTGCTGGAAGGCCCTCATCGAAGTGAGTTTCGCCCTCCTGCTGGTGAACGGCCTCTTCCTCTTCTATGGCTGGCCCGAGCCCATCTTGGCTGCGGTCAACTGGGTAGGGACCATCGCTTTCCTCGGCGGTATTTACCTGCGAGCCGCCCGCAAGCCCTCCACAAAGGATCTGGTGGGCAGCTACAAGCATGTTGAGGTATCCAACTCATGATCGGAATTCTTAAGGGCCTCGCAACCACCTTCTCCACGTTCACAAGACGTCCGGTCACTATTCAGTACCCAGACGAGAAGCATGAGTTGCCCGAACGACAACGCAGCTTTCCCGTGCTGACTTGGGACTTCGACCATGACGAACCGTTCTGCACAGGCTGCAACATCTGCGTGCGGAACTGCCCCGTGGATTGCATGACAGCCGTGATGCATGACAACCCAAAACACCCTGAGGGAACCAGCGACCGTCGCAAGATCATCGAGAAGTTCTGGATCGACTACGCCCGCTGTATGCGCTGCAACATCTGCGTCGAGGTCTGCCCCTTTGAGGCAATCGCGATGGACAACACTTGGGAGGGCCACGAGCACTCTGCCTACGACCGCAGAGACCTTCACAAGGACATCGAAGACCTGTTAGAGGCGAGTAAAGGTGGCAAACTCGAAAACCCGTTCCGGCCGCTCGACAATATCGAGGCCAACGTGGCAATCACTGAAGGCGAAGAGCTGCCTGGGGTGGGCTTCGCTGGAGCTCGGCCAGAGGCCCAGGCAGCTCAGGCCGAGCGTATCGCCCAAGGCCTCGGTGCAGCTATCCAGGAGCGCGAGCCTGAAGTACAGCAACAAGCCGTAGCCGCCACAGGGGCCAGCGCTGAAGATGATGAAGTCGCTACGTTGTCCCCACGCAAGCTGCGGGCCCGGCGCATGAAGGCAGAACGCGAAGCTCGCGCAGAGCTTGAAGCCGGGGAGGTAAGCACTGAAACCATTGCCGCCTTGCGCCGCTACGCCAGCGAGATGTACCAGGAAATCACGGGGGAACCCGTTCCTCCCATCGGATCACCTCCACCAACTAGCGCTACAGAAGCGTCTTCGACTCCTGCAGCTCCCGCTGGTGACGTGGGTGACCCGAACTCCCCACGCAAGATACGAGCCCGGCGCATGAGGGCAGAACGTACAGCTCGTGAGCACATCGACCAGGGCAGCGAAGTACCACCAGAGGTAATCCAGGCCTTAAATGAGACTGAAAGCGATGTCTACAGGGAGATCACGGGAAACGATCCTGCCCCCACAGGAAGCGAGTCCTCAGTAGCAGCCTCGGCCCCAGCCTCGGCCCCAGCCGAAGGAGCACAGGGGGACCCGAACTCCCCACGGAAGCTGCGGGCCCGGCGCATGAAGGCAGAGCGCACTGCGCGCGAGCATATAGCGAAGGGTGAAGCTATCCCCGAAGAAATCGCAGCGACCATTACCGAGCTCGGCGGTACGCTTCCGTCCGCCGACGACAATAGCGGAGGGGGCGATAGCGAGTGACCACCGAAGTTCTATGGTGGATGTTCGCAATTGCCATCGTGGCGGTATCGGCTGGAGTCGTGTTCTCCCGCACGGTTATCCACTCGGCGATCTTCTTAATTCTTAGCCTGGCAGGCGTGGGGGCGATGTACCTCTTCCTCACCGTCTCTTTCATAGCTCTCGTCCAGTTCCTCATCTACGGCGGGGCAGTGACCGTGTTGATTCTGCTGGCTCTCATGTTGACGCGCATGGGCGTCGCCGGTAAGCCCGAGCCAACAACGGGTGTACAGGCGCCCTTCGGTGCCCTAGTGGCACTGGGCTTAATGTTCACTCTTATCGGCGTCGCCGTATCCACAGCCTGGCCCGGTGACCTCGGTGGCTCCCTTCCTGGAGTAACCATCGAGACCATCGGCAATGAGATGTTCAATAACTATGGAGCACCTTTCATCATCACAGCCGCACTGCTACTCGTGGCCTTCATTGGTGCGATCGTCATTGCTCGGCAAGAGGATGGCGACTAGTGGTTCCCATGGAGAACTACCTTGTCCTTAGCGGGATTCTCTTCTCACTCGGCGTCTACGGAGTCCTTGCGCGGCGTAATGCGGTTCTCGTACTAATGAGCGTGGAGCTGATGTTAAATGCCGTCAGTCTCAATTTTGTAGCCTTCGCTGCCTACCTTGATCCGGACAAGGCGACAGGAATCATCTTTGCCGTCTTTGTTATAGCCGTTGCCGCTGCCGAGGTAGGCCTAGCGCTGGCGATAGTCATCCGACTCTTCCGCAACCGTTCGACTGCCAACGTGGATGAAGCAGCCACGATGCGATGGTAGGGAGGATGCATGGCTGAACATGCTTGGATTCTGGCAGCCGTTCCTGGCCTTGCCTTCATCGTGATGGCAGCCACTGGAAGGAGGCTCCCCCGCCAGGGCGATTGGATGGCGGTGCTCTGTGCAACGGCCATCTTTGCCTTGTTCTTTGCAGTACTGGCGAACTTCCTCAACCTCGGGGAGGGCGCCTGGCCCATTCTGAATAGCATTGAATGGACAGCTATCGGGAATTTCGAGCTAAGAATGGGCATTGCTGTGGACCAGATCACGATAGTGATGCTGGGCGTTATCACCACAGTGGCGTTAATGGTGAACATCTTTTCCGTCGGCTACATGAAGGGCGAGCCACGTTACTGGTGGTACTTCGCCGTCCTCCAGCTGTTCGTCGCATCGATGCTAATGCTAGTACTAGCCGACAATCTGCTCCTTCTCTACGTGGCCTGGGAGTTAGTGGGACTAAGTTCGTTCCTACTGATAGGACACTACTGGGAGAAGCGCTCAGCAGTGGAGGCAGCAAAGAAGGCCTTCATCACGACACGCGTGGGGGACGTCGGCCTGCTCATCGGCATAATCCTCTTCTGGGATGCGACCGGCACCTTCAATATTCTCGAGATAATCCACCACGTAGAAGAGGGCACCATTGGCGACACCCGTCTTTTTATAACAATGATGTTCATCCTCTTGGGGGCAATGGGGAAAAGTGCACAGCTGCCCTTCCATGTTTGGCTTCCTGATGCCATGGAAGGCCCCACCCCGGTAAGCGCACTCATTCACGCAGCCACCATGGTGGTTGCGGGCGTGTATCTAGTAGCACGCATGCTTCCGGTATTCGAACTGGCCGGCGATGCGCTAACAGTAGTCATGGTTGTAGGACTCCTAACAGCACTCTTCAGCGGAGTGATCGCCTGTGTCCAGACGGACATCAAGAAAGTACTGGCCTACTCCACTGTGAGTCAGCTGGGATTCATGTTTGTTGCCCTTGGGGCAGGGTACGCCAGCGCCGGCATGTTTCACTTATTCACCCACGCCTTCTTCAAGGCGTTGCTTTTTCTGGGTGCAGGCTCAGTCATCATCGGCACACACCACCATCAGGAGATGGCTCAGCTTGGAGGGTTATGGCGGAAGATGCCGATCACCGCTGCTACCTTCCTGATAGGCTCCTTAGCCCTGGCCGGCCTATTCCCGCTGGCGGGTTTCTGGAGCAAGGATGAAATCCTGCACGCCGTCGAAGGTGTAGGAATGTGGCCATTCTTCTTCCTAGCTATTGCTGCGATCATGACAGCGTTCTATTCAGCACGACTCTTCATCCGCACCTTCTTGGGCAAACCCCAGGACCCTGAAATCGCAAGCCACACGAAAGAAACCGGCCTGACGATGACTCTACCGCTGGTCTTTCTCGCATTGATGTCGATCGTGGCAGGGTTCTTTATTTTCCACGACTTTGGAAGCGCGCTAGGTTTCCCAGGAGGCTTCGGGGAGTTTGTCTTCCTACACCACGCTCACGTTTTCCATGTCGACTGGAGCTTGGTAGCCCTTTCTACGGTGCTCTTCGTACTAGGTACCTTTGGCGGGGCATGGCTTTATCTGGGTGGACGACTGGATCGCTCCACTGTGCTCGTCGAATGGCAGCCGAAAGTCTATGACCTGGTGAAAAACAAGTTCTACTTTGATGAGCTCTATCAGTTCTTCATCGATCGAGTAGTACTCGGCTTTAGCTACCTTGTGAGCTGGTTTGACCGCTTTGCCGTAAACGACACGGGGGTCGACGGTTCAGCAACGATGACAAACTACACCGGCTTTCTACTGAAGCATCTGCAATCCGGGCGAGTACCCAACTATGCAATGGCTATCGCAGTGGGCGTAGTTGCACTCACTCTCATCAGCCTGGCGGTCGGGAGCTAGGAGATGGAAGAAGCACAAGGCTACGTGCTACTTACCGGGCTGGGGCTACCCCTATTGGCAGCGTTAATACTGTTGCTCTTGCCCAGCTCGCAGAAGATGGCAGTTCGTTATTTGTCAGCTGTCATCGGCGCCATCCTTTTGGGGCTCTCGATCTACGTTTTCCTTGCCTACCAGGCCAGCGGCAATGTGATACAGATGGAGCTTCAATGGCCATGGATTGAGCACGTAGGCTTCCTCGGTGAAAACGGCATCTCCCTACACCTAGGCGTGGACGGCATCTCTGCTCTGCTGACCTTACTCACAGGGATAGTCGCCTTTGCAGGCACTCTCATTGCATGGAAGCTGGAATACCGCACCAAAGACTTCTTCATCCTCTTCTGGGTCCTGATCTCCGGCGTTTATGGGACGTTCTTTGCACTCGATCTCTTCTTCTTCTTCTTCTTCTACGAACTGGCAGTAGTTCCTCTCTACCTGCTCATCGGTATCTGGGGTTCGACACGCAAAGAATACGGAGCGATGAAGCTCACACTAATGCTAGTGGGAGGTTCCGTCGGCATATGGATTGGCATTTTTGCAGTTGTTCACGAAGCAGGCTTAGGTACTTTCGATCTGCCAACTCTCTGGGAAGCTGGCCGCAACGGCGCTCTGAGTCCCGAGTTTCAGAAAATCATCTTCCCCTTCTTCGCGATTGGCTGCGGGGTGCTAGCAGGCCTCTGGCCACTTCACACGTGGTCACCAGACGGCCACATGTCAGCGCCAACCTCAGTTTCGATGGTGCACGCGGGAGTACTGATGAAGCTAGGGGCTTTCGGCATCATCCGGCTAGGCATCCAAATCCTGCCAGAAGGCGCAGAGTTCTGGATGCCAGCACTAGTGGTGCTGGGCACTATCGGGGCACTTTACGGAGCCATAGCAGCACTTACACAAAGGGACTTCAAGCTAATCAGCGGCTACAGCTCTGTAAGCCACATGGGTTACGTGCTTATCGGACTAGGAACCTTGCACGCCGTAGGAGTGACAGGGGCAACGCTGCAGATGTTCAGCCATGGTGTCATGACAGCACTTGTCTTCCTTCTCATCGGAGCGCTTTATGACCAGGCACACACCCGCGACCTTAGTGACTATGGAGGTATCGCTAAGGTAATGCCCTTGTGGGTCATCGCTTACGTCATGGCAGGACTAGCAAACGTAGGCTTACCGGGGCTCTCTGGCTTTACCGCAGAGTTCCACATCTTCGTGGGTGCCTTCCACACGTATCCAGTGTTCGGCGGACTGGCCATCCTTGCCGCCGCCATCGCAGCGGCATACATGTTGCGCATGTTTGGGGTGGTCTTCTTCGGTCCCCTTAACCCCAGGTGGAGTGACCTAAAGGACCTCTCGCCAATGGAAACGATCTCAGCGGTGCTGCTGATTCTTTCCATGCTGGCGATGGGCCTCTGGTGGTCGCCATTCACCGACCGTCTTGAAAACACGATCCTGAATCTTCCGGGGGTGACTAGCTGATGCGAGACTTCACCCTCTTCATTCCCGAGTACATAGCCGTAGCATCGGCCGTGGCTATTCTCACTGCCGAACTAGTGTGGCCAAAGATCCGTAAGGACTACCTTGCTTATGCCACTGCGGCAGGAGCCCTGGGGTGGCTTATCGCAGCGATTCCCTATATCGGCAACACAGCCGGTAACTTTGAAAACTTACTCCTCACAGACGACTTCACTACTTACTTCCGCATTCTTGCAGCAGGCATAGTGATGGCTATCGCGCTCCTGTCTGCCCACTACCTTCAGAACCGCACAACCACCGCAGGCGAGTATTACGGCCTCTTGCTCGTAGGTGGCACCGGCATGGTGCTGATGGCAGCCTCTCGGGAGCTTTTGACAGCCTATATTTCCTTGGAGCTCCTCAGCTTTTCGCTTTACATTCTCGTCGGCTACCTGAAACGGGACCGCCTAAGCAACGAAGCGAGCCTTAAGTACATCCTGCTGGGGGCATTCTCCAGCGCTATGCTCCTCTATGGCATCAGCCTTATCTATGGTGTGACAGGAACTACTAGCTACGAGGGCATTGCTGAGGCACTGGCCGCCCGCGATGGAGGCACAGATGCAGCTACTGTCGTCGGCATCATGCTCATCGTGGCGGGTGTTGGCTTCAAGGTCTCAGCAGCACCCTTCCATATGTGGGCGCCCGACGCCTACCAAGGCGCGCCGCTACCTATTACAGCTTTCCTCTCAACTGCTTCGAAAGCTGCGGGATTCGCTCTGATCCTTCGACTTTTCACCGGTGCACTAGTGGTGGATGCAGTGGAGTGGAGAGCAGCAATCGCCGTACTTGCCGCAATCACAATGACAGCCGGTAACCTTATCGCCATCCAGCAGACAAACCTGAAACGCCTAGTTGCGTACAGCTCAATCGGGCAAGTGGGCTACATGCTCGTCGCAATCGCAGCCATTGGCTATGGAGATGCCGCAACGGCCCAAAGTGCTTCCAGTGCCCTACTGCTTCACATCGCTGGGTATACGGTCTCCACCTTGGCTCTTTTTACAGCCCTCACTGCCCATTACAACCGCACTGGCGATGACAGCATCTCCGGGCTGCGTGGCCTGGCAGAGACACAGCCGTTCCTCGCGCTGGTGATAACTGCCTCACTCTTCTCCTTTGCCGGCCTACCATTCTTTGCTGGCTTCGCAACAAAATTGCTGTTGTTCCAGGCAAGCACCACAGACGGCCTACTGTGGCTAGTAGGCCTCGGTGCAGCAAACAGCTTTGTGAGTCTTTACTACTACCTGATGATCATGCGTCAGATTTACCTGTTCGATCCTGCCGAGGGACAAACCCGGTTCCGACCCACACCCTTATTAGGAGCCTTGGCGGGCCTCCTGCTGTTAGGCATGCTCTTCATCGGGATTTACCCACAACCAGTCTTCGAGGCCACAGACCATGCGGCCTCAGCCCTCTTCGAGGTCAGCGCCAGTGTCCTTGCATCCGGGCGGTAGGATCTTTCACGCGATTCCTGTACTGGCTTCTCTAGCCGCTAAGAGTTCTCACTTATCTCACCCAGGTTGATTTTGTCCTCACTGGCCTCAGCATCACCGTAAACACCAGCAGGGACTCCCTTCCAGACCGTTACGATAAAGTCCTCACGGAAGGGATCAGCGGTCATCGCAATCTGCTCATCAACTGCATCAATGAGGTCACGAATACGATCGTCGCTAGCGTCAGGAGTGGTGCAAAGTGTGGCGTGAATATTAGGACCCTGAATATGCAGGTCCACACGCCCTACAATCTCACCGTTATCTAGCATGGTGTAGGACTCGGAGTGAGGTGTACGCACCTCACGGTCGAAGCTAATCACGTTCTTCACTCCCCCATTTGTGAGTCTTTAGTCGTTAGGTCCTCTGTTTTTCATGCAGGCCGAATCTGGCCCGCTCCGAAGACCATCCACTTGTAGCTCGTCAGCTCTACGAGGCCCATTGGGCCACGCGCATGCATCTTCTGAGTGGAAATACCAATCTCCGCCCCCAGCCCAAACTGAGCCCCATCGGTGAATTGCGTGCTCGCATTTACATAGACAACCGCCGCGTCTACCTCAGAGGTGAAGCGCATAGCGTTCTCATAACTGTCGGTAATGATTGCTTCGCTGTGCCGACTGCTATGTGCCTCAATATGTGCTAGCGCCTCATCCATAGAATGTACTAGGAGCACTCCCGCCCGCAGAGCAAGGTGTTCTGTATCCCAAGCGTCCGAGTCTGCAGGCTCTATCGCTAGCCCAGGAACCTTTAGTTTTTCCAACACTTCAAGTGCACCAGGGTCACCTAGCAGAGTGACTGCTCCAGCCCAGCGTTTCCCGAGGGAATCCAATAGTTCGGATGCAATAGAGGCGTGCACAAGAAGGGTATCGAGAGCATTGCAAATGCTGTAGCGACGAGTCTTAGCATTATCTACAACCGCTACAGCCATTCCCAGATCTGCCTTTTCATCAACGTACGTATGGGAGACGGCCTCGCCGTGGGCAACAACAGGCATGGTTGCCGTCTCACGCACGTGATCTATTAGTCCGGCACTACCCCGGGGAACTACCAGATCTATGACATCATGCATGCCTAAAAGCTCATCTATCTGAGCCCTGTCCGGATCACGAACAACCTGCACAGACTCCACAGAAAGCTCGGACCTCTTAAGCGCATCCCGCAAAAGGTCGCCAAGTGCTGCATTGGTGCAAACTGCTTCCTTGCCACCTCTCAAAACAGCCGCATTTCCGCTTTTAAGGCAGAGCGCAGCTATATCGATTGTGACGTTGGGGCGTGATTCGTAAATACAAGCAATGACACCCAAGGGCACGCGCTTCCTTGATATCTGCAGGCCATTCGGCAGTGTGCGCGCTTCAATTGTCTCGCCCACTGGGTCCGGTAGCGAGGCAATATGCAGTGTGTCCGTCGCCATGCCACGGATCCGGGATGAAGTTAGCGTGAGGCGCTCAAGCAAGTACTCGTCAAGGCCTGCCTGCCGGCCAGCAACAAGGTCCCTCTCATTTTCTGCGAGAATTTCATCCTCACGCTCTACCAACAGCGTGGCTATACGCTCAAGAGCTGCATTCTTGGCAGCAGTAGACGCTACTCCAAGAGCTCGGGAGGCACCGCATGCTGCCTCAGCTTGCTCTCGAATTCGGGACAAAGTCGCAGTCATCCCAATAAGTGTAGACCCTTCCTGTTGTCTGTACGTCTCCGTCACGCCTAGGCTTAAGGGAGCAAGGGACTCCTTGAGAGCCCAAAGCGGCGGCGGCATGCTCCTCGCCCTCGACATTGGTAACACATCGGTCCACATGGGCCTGTTCGCCGGAGAACACCTGGCGGCAACCTGGCGTGTTGGTGTAGAAGCCGAGCGTTCAGCCGACGAATACGGCGTGTTAATGCTCAACTTGCTCGCTACTAACGACCTGTCGGCAGAGGCAGTCGATGCTTGCTTGATTGGCTGCGCTGTCCCTCCCCTACTACCTACCTTCCAGCGCGTATGCGATCGCTATTTCAGCGTCGAGCCCATGATCGTGGGACACGGCTTGCGGACGGGTGTGCGCATCCTCTACGACAACCCGCGACAGGTAGGGGCAGACCGGATCGTCGACGCAGTTGCAGCAAGCGAGTTATATGGGGTCCCCGCCATCGTCGTAGACTTCGGCACAGCCACTGTTTTTGACGCAGTCAACACAGACGGTGACTACCTTGGTGGAGCGATCGCCCCTGGCATAGCTATTGCTAGCGAGACTCTTTTCAGTCGGGCTGCCATGCTGTCTCGGGTACAGCTCGAACGGCCGCCGGCAGCTATAGGACGCAACACCACGCATGCCCTGCAATCCGGAATCTTGCTGGGCTACGTGGGCCTCGTCGAGGGTATGGTGAAGCGCTTCCAGGAGGAACTGGGAGGTAACGCAAAAGTGATTGGTACAGGAGGATGGGCTAAGGAAATCGCTGCGGAAACGGACGTCATCGACACAGTGGACCAAACTCTCACACTGCAGGGGCTTCGGCTTATATATGAGCGCAACATTGACTGAGCCGAATTTCCCATTCAAGAAGCTCTCGCTCGAAGGGCGGGCAATCGCCCTCGGCATCACCGGCAGCATCTCCGCTTACAAAGCCGCTGACCTCGCAAGCAAGTTGACCCAGGCCGGTGCAAGCGTAGAGGTGTTGATGACAGAGTCATCAACACACTTCATCGCACCTCTTACCTTCCAATCGCTCACTAAGCACGAAGTCATCGTCGATATGTTCTCAACCCACGAGGCCGAGGCACATGTGGAGGTGGCACGCCGTATTGATGCTTTCGTAATTGCTCCAGCCACTGCCGACTGCATAGCACGACTCGCTCATGGTGGTGGTGGCGACATGGTGACGCTAACAGCACTCGCCACTACTGCACCAATCGTTATCGCACCTGCTATGGACTCACAGATGTGGGAAAACCCTGCCGTAATTGCCAACGTAGAGGCCCTAACGGACCGGGGCTTCGAGATCGTAGGTCCTGCAGAGGGTCACCTGGCAAGCGGGCGGTGGGGAGCAGGACGACTCGCCGAAACCCCTTCTATCGTCGGTGCAGTGCGGACCGTCCTAGGGCTCCGCCAGGGCGACCTACGCGGACAGTCGGTCATTGTCAGCGCGGGAGGGACGCAAGAGCCCCTGGACCCCGTCCGCTACCTTGGCAATCGCTCCAGCGGACTCATGGGTTTCTCTATTGCAGAAGCAGCTCGCGACCGGGGAGCAAGCGTCACCTTAGTCACAGGACCCTCTCCGTTAGCGACTCCCTACGGAATTAAGCGCATCGATATTCAGACAGTTCACGAAATGCTGGATGCGCTAGAGCCACTTGTAAAGGAATGCGACGCCCTTCTCATGGCGGCCGCACCCGCGGACTTTCGTCCCTTCAAGACCGCAGACCAAAAAATGAAGAAGGTCGAGATCGGCCAGAAAGAAATGGCACTCGAACTGACTGAGACTCCCGATATCATCTCAACGCTCCAGGGAGGCAGGGTGCGGGTTGCTTTTGCTGCTGAGACAGAGAACCTAAAAGAGAACGCCAAAGCCAAGCTGGAAACGAAGCAAGTACATCTAATCGTCGCAAATGACGTAACAGCAGCCGGCAGCGGCTTCGGAACGCAAACCAATGAAGTAACTCTCATCCACCGCCAAGGCGAGGTAGAACAGCTTCCCCTCTTGAGTAAGTATGCTGTCGGAAATGCAATTCTCGACCGAGTAAAGGCGCTTCTGTAGCGCCCAGGCCCTAACAACGCAGATTGCCTCCGAACTTCCGCACTGCACTCCGCTTCCCCCATGTCGATAAGGCTATCGGCAAGTGTTTTAGCTGGGATTATTCGGTGGCATCGCTAAAAGTGAAGGGCCTGACACATTCTTCTTACTAAGAGGGTTCACCACCGCCCGTTCCCCATGGAAGCCTATTGACGTAAGCTCGGCAGCCATGACGCACCCTTCGGACGGCACCCTGCGACGGTGCACCTGTACAGAGGGGCACTGCTCTTAGCAGGCCCCGACGGAAGCAAGCCTCGCCCAGTCCCAAGAGGTAGCAAAGCCTATGTCCCTGCTTAGCAAAATCCGCGATGACATCCATGCAACCATGGCACGCGACCCTGCTGCGACCAGCGCAATTGAAGTTGTCCTTTTCTATCCGGGCTTTCACGCACGTCTCGCGCATAGATTGGCCCATGGCCTCCATCGACGCCGCTTGCCCCTTATACCGCGGGGCATAATGCACCTCGTTAGGTTTTTGACAGGCATCGAGATCCACCCAGGAGCCACAATCGGTCCGCGTTTTGTAATCGATCACGGCATGGGCGTCGTCATCGGCGAAACCACTGAGATCGGTCCGGACGTGACAATCTATCAGGGGGTCACATTGGGCGGCACAAGCACCCACCGAACAAAACGCCACCCCACGCTACTCGGCAACAACGTAGTGGGAGCAGGAGCAAAAGTGATCGGCGCCGTGGAGATCGGGGAAAATGCTCGCATCGGTGCGGGTTCCGTTGTAATAACCAACGTACCTCCAATGGCCACGGTCGTGGGAGTACCCGGTCATATCGTCGCAGTCCATGATGACTCGAATGGGGTCCTGCAGCGATTGCCTGATCCCGAATGGGAACGCCTCAACCAATTGGATGAGAGAGTCGACGAGTTACGCGAGCTCCTGGCCCATCTGGAGGATCACGTTGGCGGATTGCATGACGACCACCATGCTGACGAGCGCTCAGAAGCCAAAGCGCCACCCCGCAGCTAACGATGCTTAAGCTTCGAGACACCCTCACCGGAGAAAAACGCGAGCTCGTTCCCATCGCAAATGAAGTGCGCCTCTATGTATGTGGGATCACCCCCTACAGCGAAGCTCACCTGGGACATGCCCTTTTCTCGATTGTGTTCGACGTTCTCCGCCGTTATCTCGAGTGGCGTGGCTTCGGGGTACGTCACATCCAGAACTTCACCGATATCGATGATAAATTGATCGAGCGGGCGAACGAGACTGGTGCCTCAGTGGCAGACCTAGCAGAGCGCCACTCCGATGCATACATGACCCAGCTTGGAAACCTCAATGTCCTGCCGGCAACGGAATACCCTCGAGCTACTGAAGAAATCCCAAATATCATCGCGTTTATTGCTGGCCTAGTCACAAAAGATGTCGCATATACCTCTGGAGGCGACGTCTACTATCGGGTCCGCGAGAAGGACGATTACGGCAAGCTCTCCAAGCGAGACGTCAACGATCTACGCAGCGGAATACGGGTGGACCTAAGCGAATTAAAGAATGACCCCCTCGACTTCGCGCTCTGGAAAAGCGCGAAGCCAGGGGAGCCCTATTGGGAAAGCCCCTGGGGACCCGGACGCCCAGGTTGGCACATAGAGTGCTCAGCAATGGCAATGAACGCCCTCGGCGAACAGATCGACATACATGGTGGCGGAAGCGATCTGATCTTCCCTCACCATGAGAATGAGATCGCCCAGAGTGAATCTTTTACTGGAAAGACCCCTTTCGCGAACATTTGGATGCACAACGCCCTCCTCACATTGGAAGAGGAGAAGATGTCAAAGTCACTAGGAAATCTTGTCAGCATCGATGAAGTTCTAGACGCCTACGGGCCTGATGCGCTCCGCATGTTCATTGTCACAAGCCACTACCGCA
>DEAD01000016.1:51383-61093 GCA_002346645.1 Dehalococcoidia bacterium UBA2991 | reverse complement strand
CACAAGCCACTACCGCAGCCCTATTACTTTTAGCGAGGAGGCCCTGGAAGCAGCCCAGGCGGGCGCCGAACGACTACGCCAAGCAGCGTTCTCAAAAAGCATCACCACCGGTCAATCCCTCGATCCCACAGAGATAAGAGAGCGGTTTACGGAGGTGATGGACGACGACTTAAATACCCCGCAGGCGCTCGCCGCACTCTTCGACCTCGCCCGAGCAATTAATCGCGCTCACGATGCCGGTAACGACACGAGAGAGGCGCAATCAACCCTGCGTGAGCTGGCAAGCGTCCTTGGCTTCACTTTGCTCAACCCAACCAACCGCGACGAGAATGCTGCACCTTTCGTAGACCTCCTTGTGGAACTCCGGTCTGAACTTCGAACCGCAAGGCAATGGGAACTCGCAGACAAAGTGCGGGACAACCTTGTGGAGCTCGGCATCGAGTTGCAAGACGGTCCTGATGGCACCGACTGGTCTTTCCAATGACTTCTGGTGCCAGCGAACCACGTGGGCTACGCAAATATCTTGCCCACAAGGCGAACGCTATGCGAGCTGCAGTTAAGGCGAAGTCGGATCCAAGCCAGTGGCGAGAGACCGTCTCAGCAACTTGCGTGGCAGATGACGCCACGGGTGTGCGAAAACTCCGGATGCGTGATTGGCAGATTATCGGAGACTCGGGCCGGGACTTCGGGGGGTGGGGCCTGGGGCCTAATTCACCGGAGTTGTTCTGCGGTGTCATCAGTACCTGCCTGACCCACACATACCTTATTGCCGCCGCGACTCTGGAAATCCCTCTAGATCGCGTCGAGGTGACCGTCAGCTCATCGAACAATGATGCACACTTCCTAGGCCTTATCAGCCATGACCCATCTGTACCTTTTGACATAGAAGCTCGCATCTCTCTAGAGGCAGCTGAAGCCAGCACCGAAGAGATCACTAAACTCCATACCTATGCTGCAGAAAACTGCCCGCTTTCCAGGTTGGTCCGGGAACCAAACGTGGTCACGCTAATAACTGATTAAGGGCAAACGACCGTGAGAACCAACAACAATGCGGAAATCAGAGCAGTAACCTAACGGACCAGAAAGCCCTACTACCCTCTGGGAAGACCAAGACCGCGGGTAGCTACAATGTTGCGCTGAATCTCGCTCGTGCCTGCTGCGATCGTGCCTGCTGCGGATTGCAGATATGCCTGAGCCTGATCAATTTCCACACGTGCTGAGAGATCACGCAGCTGACCCACCATGCCAAGGACATGCATGCCCGTTAGGGCTATGCGCTGGTTAAGTTCGCTACCGAAAAGTTTGCTTGCGCTAGCCTCATGATTCGGCACAAGACCCTGCGCCTGCATCGTAGCGACACGATAAGCAAGGAAGGTGCCCACATTTACCTCAACCATACGATCAGCAAGCTCGGTGCGAACTCCAGAACGGTGGGCCCAAAAGCCACGGTTTTCCTGAGCAATGCGAGTCAGCCTTTCTACATTGCGACGCCCAACTGAGTAGGCCCCGATACCACTTCGCTCAAAGTCGAGCGCAACAGCAAGGTGATACCAGCCCCTATTCTCCTCGCCTACTCGCTGCTCTACTGGGATACGCACGTCCTCAAAGAACACCTCGTTGAAACTGTGCTGATCACCCATATTGATCAGTGGCCGCACAGTAATCCCAGGAGATTTCATGTCCAGCATCAAAAGCGAAACGCCCTTGTGCTTAGGTGCATTCGGATCAGTTCGTGCAGCAAGCCAACCCCAGTCCGCTAGATGGCCTCCCGAAGTCCAGATCTTTTGTCCGTTGATCACGTAGTCATCACCATCACGCACAGCACTGGTCTGCAGAGAAGCTAAATCACTACCAGCACCCGGCTCGCTATAGAGCGTGCACCACCATTGCTCCGCACTCGTGATCGGCGGGATGTACTGCCGCTTTTGTTCCTCAGTTCCATAGAGCATGAGTGAAGGCCCAACCCACGCAACGCCCATATTTCCAACAGGTGCCCCCGCATATGACATCTCCTCGTTGTAAACGAGCTGACGCATATGAGACGCTCCACCACCTCCATACTCCTCCGGCCAGGCCATGGCTAACCAGCCCCGCTCTGCAAGCTTCCTCTGAAAACCCATCGTGTAGCGATACTCTTCCTCGTTTGTCTGAAAGCCACCTCGCATAGAGCGCGCAAGCCGCTCTTCCTCAGAAGGAAGTTCATCAGCGATAAATTGACGAACCTCATCACGGAAGGACTCAACTTCTCTATCGTGCGTGAAGCGCATACCAGACTCCAGAAAGGAAGTGCCGCGAGTCTAGCAGAGGACCTGCAACAAGCCCTGCCTCACTAACCCCTGAGACCGGGATAGCCATGATGTTGCGCTAACTCAAAGAACGACCACCATCGATCGTGATCACAGTTCCTGTTACGTAGCTACTTGCGTCACTTGCAAGATAAAGAGCTGCCCCAACAACATCTTGGGGGGTAGCGAAACGACCTAATGGCACATCTCCCTTCAGTCGCTCGCCGTGATGACTCTCGAAAAGGGCTTTTGTAAGTTCACTCTCCGTCCAGCCAGGCGCGAGAGCGTTAACACGCACATTCCGGTCAGCCCACTCCAAGGCGAACACTTTAGCCATGTGGATTAGTCCTGCCTTGGTGACCCCATAAGCACCTTGTCGCTGATCCGGATGTAAACCGAGCATGGAGCTAACGTTAATGATGCTACCAGGACGTTTAGCCTCAAAAAGCCTTGTCGCAACCTCAATGCTGCAACACCAAGAACCCCGCAGGTTCACTCCCATTAGTTGGTCAAGTTCCTCTGCAGTAGTGTGCTCAACACGCTTATAGAAGGGACTAATCCCAGCGTTATTTACGAGGATATCAACAAGCCCTAAGCGACTAGCATCCTCAACTAGCCCCCGGACTGCTTCTGGGTCGGAAATATCGCAGGGAATAGCAATCGCCTTCGGCCCAAGGCGGTTCACGGCCTCATTAAGGCCATCTCTTCCGCGTGCACTGATTATCACCCGCGCACCTGCATCTACGAACGCCTCGGCAATGGCGTAGCCAATGCCACGCGAGCCGCCTGTGATGATTGCTGTCTTGCCTTCAAGATCCATCAGGACGCCTCCTGTTATATGCCGCCGCCGGAGTGTACCGACCAAGTACGATTTGCGCGTGGCAACAACGATAAATACAAAGCATGCGGTCGCTCACTTGAAGCGAGCCGACCCGGTTTTAAAGAAGATCATAGAAGCAGTCGGTCCACCAGACTTGCGTAAGCCATCACCCACCGCCTTCCAGTCTCTCGCTAGATCGATCGTCTTCCAGCAGCTTAGTGGGAAGGCGGCGAACACTATCCTGAGTCGCTTCACAGCGCTTTTTCATGACAGCACCACCGAAATAGAAACCGACGCCAACTTCTTTCCGAAGCCCGAGCACGTGCTTGCTACTACCACTGAAACCATGCGTTCGGCAGGCATTTCCCGACAAAAAGCCGCGGCCCTACGAAACCTCGCTGCGTTTTGTGAAAAGGGGACCCTAGAGATGGACAGCATAGGGGGTTGGAGCGATGAAGAAGTTATTGCCCATCTATTGCCGATTCAAGGTGTCGGCCAATGGACCGCTCAAATGTTCCTAATGTTCCAGCTCGGAAGGCCGGATGTATTACCCACCTCTGATGTCGGGTTGAACCGTGCGATCGCACGCCTCTACGGTCTCCCCCGCCCAGCCACACCAGAGGAGGTCAAGCGCATCGGTGCCCCCTGGCACCCTTGGGCTACCATTGCATGCTGGTATTTATGGCGAAGTGAGGACGTGCTGCTGCCTTTGGCGGAATCATCATGAGCATCTTAATTGACGAGTCCACGCGCATCCTCGTCCTTGGCATCACCGGTCGCGAGGCAGTGTCTATTACCCGCGACACCCTCGATTACGGCGGACTGGTGGTAGCAGGGGTTACACCGGGACGAGGCGGTCGCGACGTGCACGGGGTACCTGTGTACAACACCGTTCGGGAGGCACTAGCGGAAGGCGAACCCAACGCCGCTATCATTGCTGTCCCGCCTCGGTCCGTACGCGACGCCACCTTCGAATGCATCGCTTACAACATTCCCCTCATAACTATTGTGACCGAACGTGTTCCACGCCTCGATGCAGCACAGATAGTGGAACTGGCAACACAAAAGGACATCCGCATCATCGGGCCGAATAGCATGGGGCTTATCTCGCCAGGCAAGGCCAAGTTAGGAAGCGTGGGGGGGCCTGCCGCAGATACAGCCCGTAGCTTCCACCCCGGATCAGTAGGCATCATGTCGCGTTCAGGCGGAATGACAACGGAGATCGCAAGCCTTCTAGCTCAGAATGGAGTCGGTGTCTCCACAGCTATTTCAATAGGAGGGGACCCTATTACTGGATCCTCTTTCGCCAGCCTACTTCCACTTTTCGAAGCTGACCCCGAGACAGAAGCAATTGTGACATTCAGTGAACCCGGCGGGGTCATGGAGGCAGAGCTGGTAGAGATAGTAAAGAGTCAAGGCACCGACCTCCGGATTGTGAGCTTTATCGCAGGGAACTTTATGGCCGAAATGCCTGGGGTACGTTTCGGTCACGCAGGGGCACTTGTGGAACACGAGGAAGACAGCGCCGCAGCAAAAGCGTCAATGTTGCGCTCAGCTGGCATCGTAGTCGCGAGCAAATTGGGCGATATCCCCTCGCTCGTTCAGCAATAGATCCAAAACTCTCCTCAAGGACTTCTCCCTAGTCGATCAATGGGAGGAGCTCTTCACCAACTTCGAAAGAACGGGAGGGGAGAACGGGTGCAGCCTGCTCCTCTGCGTGGTAGGAACTACGCACAAGCGGCCCTGACTCAACATGGGGAAACCCCATCTTACGAGCAGCCTCACCGAGCTCTCTAAACTCATCTGGGTGGTAGTACCGTTCTATTGCCAGATGTTCCTTGTCAGGCCGGAGGTACTGGCCGAGGGTGAGGATGTCTACGTCCTGAGCACGAAGATCAGCAAAGACTGCTAGAAGTTCATCCTTTGTTTCACCAAGGCCAGCCATCAGGCCGCTTTTGGTTAGGCGTTCAGGAGCAGCAACTTTCGCCCTCTTCAGCAACTCAAGGGAGCGCTCGTATTTGGCCTTGGGACGAACACGGCCATAAAGGCGGGGCACGGTTTCAGTATTGTGGTTGAGGATCTCAGGGGCCGCTTCGACTACCTTTTCAAGAGCAGCCCAATCACCAAGAAAATCTGGGATTAGCACTTCTATAGTGGTTCCCGGCGAAAGGCGGCGGGTCCAGCGAATCGTCTCAGCAAAGATGCCAGCACCCCCATCAGCCACATCGTCCCGATTCACACTAGTGATGACGGCATGGCGCAGATTCATGCGTTGCACAGCCAAAGCCACTCGCTTCGGCTCCCCAAGATCAAGTGCTCCCGGACGCCCAGTAGTGACAGCACAGAAACCGCATGAGCGGGTACAGATATCGCCAAGGATCATGAAAGTGGCAGTGCCTCGATTCCAACAGTCACCGATGTTGGGGCAGCGAGCCTCTTCGCAAACCGTGTGAAGATTCTGTTCCCGCATCAAATCCCGTAGCCGCTCGTAGCCACCACCTACAGGAAAGCGAACACGAAGCCAGTCAGGCTTGGGGTCAGTAGCCAGAGTCATTCCAACAGGGTAGCTGGTCCAGCCGCAGGAGCGTAGCGAAGGGGAGCCTACAATCGCGGCATGCGTGCCGAAAGTCTTGGCCGGCTCTTCTCACCCCGCTCAGTAGCAGTGATAGGTGCTTCGCAGAAAGTTGACTCAGCTGGCCACGACTACGTGCGAGCCTTACGTGAATTCAATTTCGAGGGGGCGGTCTATCCCATAAACCCGAGAGCGAAAGAGATAGCTGGCTACCGCGCCTATCCCAGTCTTGAAGATACTGGCGCATCAGTCGACCTTGTGATCTGCTGCATTCCCGCTAACAACGTACCTGATGTAGTAGAGGCCTGCGGCGATACCGGTGTGCCTTTTCTTCACATTTTTTCCGGTCGCCTGAGCGAGACGGGCGGTACCGAAGCAGTAGCCCTGGAAGCCACCATTGAAGCCAGCGCCAGGACTCGTGGAGTTCGATTGCTTGGCCCGAATGGGCTAGGTATTTACCACCCCGCCGGCCGCATCGCATTCCGTCCTGATTTACCCCGTGCTTCCGGTAGCGTGGCTTTCCTTAGCCAGAGCGGAAACAACGCCGTTGAGGTCGTAATCCGAGGCTCAGCGCGAGGGCTCCGCTTCAGCAAGGTAGCAAACTACGGAAATGGACTCGATCTAACTCCTGGAGAACTGCTGGCATGGCTCGCTGACGATTCCGAGACGGCAGTCATCGGTGCCTACATAGAGGGCCTGGCCGACGGACGTGGCTTTTACGAAGGACTGAAAAAGGCTGCCTCTAGAAAGCCAGTATTTATCCAGAAAGCAGGCCGGTCGGAAGAAGGAGCAATAGCCGCTGCCTCACACACTGCAGCTCTTGCAGGAGAGTCCGCAATTTGGTCCAGCATGCTGCGTCAAGCAGGGGCTATGGAGGCACACAGCCAGGAACAGCTCCTGGACCTCATGGTTGCAGGCTCCCTGCTTGCGCGCCCACAAGGCAGACGGATAGCAGTAGCCGGAGGAGGAGGGGGACGCAGTGTGCAGTCAGCCGACGCCTGTGCTAGCCAGGGACTAACTCTTCCGCCCTTGTCCCCAGATGTAACCGAATACGTTACGGAACACGCTCCGAACCTGGCGAACTGGGTGCGCAACCCCGTAGATCAGTCGATCCTGGCGGGTAGTGGACTTTCAGCAAACGCCATCTTGGCCAAGATGGCGAGCTCAGGAACCTACGACGTTGGAATCGCAAATGTGGGTGAAGAGTGGTTCCTGGGGCGTCCCAATGCGGGGGCACGCTTAAGACACGCCTGCAAGCGCCTCCGGGAAACCATTGCAACATCACCCATTCCCATCGCCATCATTTTGGGAGCCACGGAGCTATCCACCGAGTGGCAACGGCAACTGATCGACTCAGTGCGGGACGAATTCATCGAATCAGAGCTAGCCGTCTTCCCTACAATCGAGCGGGCAGCTTTCGCCCTGGGTAGACTCGCGCCTCAATGAGCATCCCTTCAATGGATCTTCCGAGCAGAGCAACGCTACCAGAGACCGATGTCGACGAAGCAACATTATTGGAGCTCATTCCTCCATACCGAGTCATCCTCCATAACGACGACCACAACACGATGGAACATGTCGTCGAGTCCCTACTACGCTGCGTACCATCACTAACAGCAGAGGCGGCGGCGGCAATCATGCTGGAAGCACACAATGAAGGGGCAGCCACAGTGATCGAATGTCCCAAGGAAGCAGCAGAACACTACAGAGAGTCTCTTAAGTCCTATGGCTTAGAAGCAACGATTGAGCCTGTATAAAGCTGAAGGCGTTCGAATCCTTCGGGGCTAAAAGTCTTTCTTTTCCAAAGAAACCATGGCCGGGAGAAGCCACCTAAAGGCGATCGTCCAGTGGACGATCATCATCCTCTTCAGCCGAATCATCGTCGAGGGGTGGAGGCGGGTTCGGGCGCATGTCCCCTAGGCTCGATAAGTCAGGAGGACCTTCCTCGCCGAACTCTCGAATGATCCGGCGTGCTACTTCATCAAGCTGCTCCGGACCAAGCCCCATGCGTTCCATCGTTTGCTGTAAAAGCCTTTGGACTTCCGCTAGATCACCACGAATAAGAGCCTCTGCAAGCTCCAACTGTGTCTCTATCGCGATGAACTGCTCACGTCGGTCGCTATCGCTCGTATTACTGAGAATAGTGGCAAGCAGGCGCGTGAACAGAGTACAGGTGCGCGCTATACGAATCCGATCGTCGTGGTGAGGCGGGAACTCACCGGTGACAGCCACCTCGAGACCTGTTGGCTTGTCCGTGGCAACGTACTGCTCCGGCATGTAGCAAGCATAGAGGAAGGACTGGACACGTGCGGGAAGGCTTGAGCTTTGCCGACGTAATCTAAGGAAAAACTTAGAGACGGAATCGTCGTTTAATTACCGCAACGGCCTTCCTTTAGGTATTGACCCGTGGCGCCTGAGGGCGCACTGGCGCATCCTCTATTCAATGCGAGTCATCCAGAAGTTCGGCGGGACCTCCGTAGCCGATGCTGATCGCATACGACACGTAGCCGGACAGGTAGCGCGGCGTATAAGGAACGGCGACCAGGTAGTGGTCGTTGTCTCCGCCATGGGAAACCGCACGGACGAGCTTATCGACCTCGCCCTCTCCGTCTCGCCAGACCCAGAACCACGTGAACTGGATCAGCTGCTCGCCACTGGCGAGCATATGTCAGCAGCATTAATGGCAATGGCACTCCAGGCGATGGGGCAGGAGGCTATCGGGCTAACGGGGAGCCAAGCCGGTATCTATTCCCGTGCGGCCCATGGAGCAGGGCGAATCGAACGCATTGATGCCGACCGAATTGAGGATGAACTCCGCAGCGGGCGGATTCCTATCGTGGCTGGTTTCCAAGGCGTCACCGAAGAACTTGACTACGTCACGCTAGGACGAGGTGCCAGCGACCTTACTGCGGTGGCACTAGGTGTTGCCCTTCAGGCTGACCGCTGCGAGACATACAAAGATGTAGAGGGCGTCTATACCGCCGACCCCCGGGTGGTCCCTAACGCCCGCCGCCTTATCGATTTACATTACGAAGAGATGCTAGAGATGGCCACCCAGGGTTCACAGGTCATGCACAACCGTGCCGTCGAACTGGCAGCCACACACGAGCTACCCATCCTGGTTGCTTCGAGCATGATCGACGTGCCAGGCACCCTTATCCATGGAGGCCCTGAGATGGAAGAGCGCAATCGTGTCCGCAGTGTTGTGGACGACCACGACATAGCCAAAGTTACGCTGCGGCATGTTCCCGACCAGCGGGGAATCGCCGCACGAATCTTTGAACCTCTTGCAGAGGCCGCTATCAGCGTGGATACCATCGTTCAGAATGCCAGCGAACAAAAACTTACTGACCTTACCTTCACGATCGCCCACGAAGACCTTCGTCGCGCCGAGGGCCTGATGGAGTCCATTTGCGAGTCAATCGGAGCCAACGGCTACACGACGGAAACAAACCTTGGAAAAGTCAGCATCGTGGGGGCCGGTATCCAGACAGAGTCTGGATACGCAGCCCGTATGTTCCGCGCACTCGCCGATGCAAATGTCAATATCGACTTGATTACCACAAGCGAAATTCGGATCACCTGCATCGTCCACTCAGATCATGTAGGCAAAGCCGTCAACGCCTTGCACAAAGCATTTGGGCTCGACCAAGAAGCATAGGTGAATGAATCCGTTTGGCCTTATTCATTGCAACTTCTAATCCTGCCATTGGCCCTGAGGACTCAACCGTTACACTCGCAACATGCGCATCGCAATCGCTTCCGACCACGCGGGCTTCGAGTACAAAGAGGCCATCAAGACCTTTCTTGGGAATCATGGACACGAAGTAGTGGACTTCGGCACTGATTCCCAAGAGTCTTGTGACTACCCTCTCTTTATAAGACCGGCTGCCGAGTCAGTTGCATCGGAAAATTGTGAGCTCGGCATCATCCTTGGGGGCTCCGGGAATGGTGAAGCGATGGTCGCTAACCGCATTCCAGGGGTGCGTTGCGCTCTCTGCTGGAGCCTTGAGTCAGCTGAGCTGGCTCGCCG
>DEAD01000016.1:50567-51067 GCA_002346645.1 Dehalococcoidia bacterium UBA2991 | reverse complement strand
CGCCGCCACAACAATGCCAATATGATTTCTATTGGCCAACGCATGATCACCCTTGAGGCTGCCCTAGACATCGTCGCGATGTGGCTCAATACACCCTTCGACGGCGGACGTCATTCCCGCCGTATTGCTCAGATTGACGAATAGGTCATCAGGCCACCTGGCTGAGAGATTAAAGCGGCAACCCCTGGCTAGCCAAGGCGCTCAAAGATAGTGGCGATGCCCTGGCCACCACCAATGCAAAGACTAACCAAGCCGTAGCGACCACCCGTGCGCTCAAGCTCATGTATCAGCTTCACTGTCAGAATAGTTCCGGTTGCTCCAACAGGATGCCCAAGTGCGATTGCGCCACCATTCGGATTTGTCTTCTCAGGATCGAGGGAAAGTTCATTTGAGCAAGCACAGGCTACGCTGGCAAAAGCCTCATTAAGCTCAATCACATCCATCTGATCCAACGACATGTCGGCCTTCTCCAACACCTTGTTCACAGCAGGAATCGGGCC
>DEAD01000016.1:0-50271 GCA_002346645.1 Dehalococcoidia bacterium UBA2991 | reverse complement strand
CTTGTTCACAGCAGGAATCGGGCCGCTGCCCATAATCGAGGGATCGACGCCCGCCTCGGCGCGAGCCACAAGCCGCACCCTAGGCTTCACACCAAGAGCATCCGCCTTAGCGGCGCTCATCACGACCGTAGCAGCTGCACCATCATTTATTCCACTAGCGTTCCCCGGGGTCACCATGCCGTCCTTCTTGAAGGCGGGTCGTAGTTTTGCCAACTGGTCCGGCGTGCTGGCTCGGGGAAATTCATCTGTATCAAAAACGCGTTCCTCCCGGCGCTCACGCACCGTGATTGGGACGATCTGATCTTTGAAAAAACCTTGCTCTATGGCGTTCAGGGCCCGCCGTTGACTCTCAGAGGAAAACTGGTCCTGGGCTGTGCGGGATATCTCATACTCTTCAGCAAGTTTTTCTGCAGTTAACCCCATGTGGTAATCCTCAAAGGGATCGCTAAGAAGTTTGACTATTCCGTCTTGAATTTCATCGTGCCCGAGACGATAGCCCGAGCGGGCTTTCCTCAGATAGAAGGGGAGACGTGTCATATTCTCCGCACCGCCTGCCACTACAATCTCTGCATCTCCAGTCTCGATATAGCGAGCAGCGGTGTTGATTGCCTCAAGGCCACTGCCACAAAGCCGGTTGATATTGACGGCCGGTGTCTCCACCGGAATTCCAGCTTTTATTCCTGAGACACGCGATAGGTAGGCGTCTTCTGCGACCTGCCCAACTATGCCCATGACAATCTGATCCACCTCAACAGGGTCCACCCCTGCGCGGCTGACTGCTTCTGCAATTACTGTAGAGCCAAGATCGGAAGCGGGGGTATTAGCGAGAGAACCATTGAACGTGCCAATTGCGGTTCGAACACCGCTTGCTAGAACAACGTCTTCCATGCCGAAACCTTCCTTGAGAGCGGCGTCAAGGGCCGCGGGAAATGTGCGCGCCATTGTATCCCTTCTGGCGTCTCTGGAGGGCTCACGCGCATGAGCGTTCTGACCTCTACTATTGGGGCATGAGCCGCTTCACGATCCGTGCAGCTGACAGCGATGACGCAGCGATGCTGGCAGGCCTTCTAGCAGAAGCCTTTGCAAACTCAATCGCTTGTTACCCGGAAACCATGCCGCCCTCGGAAGCTGACCTCGCATTGCGCATGCAAACTGGAGAGGCCTTCGTGTTAGCGGAGAGCGAAGACAAGGCCGTGGCAACCGTGCAGCGAAGCGAAAAAGAGGGTATTGCCAATTTTAGCCTGTTGGCCTCATTCGAAGCCGGTGCAGGGCGGGCCCTGATCCGCAGGATCGAGGCACAGGCCCAAGATCATGGCCTGCGCCTTGTACGTGCCATGATCCCTGACGAACCGCGTCTAGCTAACTACTTCTCAGCCTTGGGCTACTTGCCTATCGGTCGCAAAAATGAGGAATTTCGCGGAGAGCTCATCCCCATATTGACGCTCGAGAGACGGCTTCCACTCTTAACAGTCCGGGAGCAGCGTCGAAGCGACGCAGATGCAATCGCTGCTTTAGCAGAGGAAGACCCTTGGCCTTTCGAACAGGGGTCCCGGCCTGGATGGTTTGTCGCAGCTGACGGCGATCGGGTCGTAGGAGTCATCCAAGCACGCGACGTTGGAAGCGGCCTAGCGGCCATTCGAGAGCCAGTGCTAGCAACCGGATACGAAGGAAGGGGCCTCGACACATGGATGGTCGAGCGCGCCGCAGACTACGCAGGGACACACGGCTCCCACACTGCTGAGCTCCCTCTAACCAAGTACACATCACCCTTGCGCCGACAGCTTGAGGCGCAAGGGTGGGACCTGGAACAAGGCTCAGATCGCTACGTGAAGCAGCTCAGTGGCCAGCTCCACGACGATGCCTTCACTGATTAGCGTTAGTTAGGTGGCCATCCAGTCTGGAGTGTTGGTCCAAGAATTTACTGCAGCTACTTCACTGAGCGGTTTGCGATTCACTGGGCCAAAGCGTCCCCGCGGGTACCCGAGTGGCACACAGTAAACAACCCTGGCCTCCGCGGGAATATCAAATAGCTGGTGGACCCTTTCTTCAACAATTGAGTGAAGCGTCGTGATAGTGCCACCGACACCAATGGCACGAGCCGCAAGCAGCAGATTCTGGACAGAAGGTATAACAGACTGCGCCGCCCCTTCTCCACGAGAATTGGAGCAAACGAGAACGAGGGCAGGAGCCTCGCCAATCTCATCCGCAAGGCGCATCGCTGACTGGCGCACGCCCTTCCCTGCGGGGATGTCCTCCGGGCCGTTTATTCCTTCGTCCTTACGCTTTGTCCACCAGGCCTCTCGATAGAGCTCGCCCAAGCGGGCACGCTTCTCTACATCAGTAACCAGGAGGAAGCGCCAGGGCTGAGCATTGCCGCCATTGGGTGCCTGGCGGGCAGCATCGAGGATATCTCGCAAATCACGCTCCTCTATCTCCTTGGGACGAAACCGACGGATCGCACGCATCGAGTAAATGGCTTCACCAAGCGACATGGTGAAGCGGTCAGGCGCGGGAATAGGCACAAAATCCTCCTGAATTGGGATACACCGCTCGCAGCCTGCCACGCATAGACAGTTGCGACCAGTAGGAACCGCCTTTAAGGACCAATGCGGCCTATGACAGGCCTCTGAATCTCATTCGTTGAGAACTGCAGCTCCAGGAGAGCTGTTAGGAGCTAAGTACCCTCTAATGAGACCTGACGCATTTTCAGCGTACCCAGCTACCAACACAACACAGTCGTGCTAGCTTGGACAAAAGACCCTTCCTACGCATCGAAGTAGAGGGAGAACTCGTGCGGATGCGGACGAATGTCGACTGCGGCCACCTCGTTCTCCCGCTTGTAATCGATCCAGGTACGCACAAGGTCCTTGTCAAAGACATCTCCCTGAAGCAGAAACTCGTGGTCCTCCTCCAGCGCATTAAGAACCCCAGCTAGGGAACCAGGAAGTACTGGGTAGCCTTGTTCATGGGGATCGATGTCGAAAAGATCAACGTTATCTACAGGGTCCCCGGGGTCAATCCGATTGGCTATGCCATCGAGACCCGCCATAAGCAGAGCGGAAAAGCCGAGATAGGGATTACAGGTGGGATCAGGAGAGCGAAACTCAAGCCGCTTTGCCTTTGGATTCGAAGAAAGCATCGGAATGCGAATACCCGCGCTGCGATTACGAGCGCTGTAGACCAACACGTTAGGGGCCTCGTAACCCGGCACCAGTCGCTTATAGGAGTTTGTAGTGGGTGCACAAAAGGCCATCAGAGCTGGGCCATGCTTGATCAGCCCACCGATGTAGTAACGCGCAGTCTCCGACAGAAGCCCGTAGCCATCCTTGTCGTAGAAGAGATTTTCACCATCCTTCCACAAAGACTGATGGACATGCATTCCGTTTCCGTTGTCTTCGAATACAGGTTTCGGCATGAAAGTAGCCGTCTTGCCGTTGCGGCGGGCCACGTTGCGGACAATGTACTTGTACCACTGCAGATTGTCGGCCATCTGCAGGAGAGGTGCGTAGCGCATATCAATCTCACATTGTCCGGCGGTAGCGACCTCATGATGGTGGATTTCTACCTCAATACCCACCTTCTGCATCTCCAAAACCATCTCGGTACGGAGGTCTTGGAGCGTGTCTCGGGGGGCTACCGGGAAGTACCCCCCTTTATGCCCGGTCTTGTAACCAAGGTTAGGGCCACCATCATCCTCGATATCAACACCCGTATTCCAGGCTCCCTCAACAGAGTCGACCCGATAGAAAGCCTGGTCACGGGCAGAGTCATAGCTAACGCTGTCAAATACAAAGAACTCAGCCTCAGGCCCCCAGTATGAAGTGTCCGCCACACCCGTTTGCTTTAGATACTCCTGGGCACGCTGGGCGACTGCACGTGGGTCCTTGTGGTAACCCTCAGCAGTGACAGGATCCTTGATATCGGCTGTGATACTCAAAGTAGTATGTCTCGCGAAGGGGTCGACCACCGCAGTGTTGGGGTCAGGGATGAGGATCATGTCAGAGCGCTGAATCCCCTGGAAACCGCGGATGCTCGATCCATCAAAGCCAAGACCTTCGTCAAAAACATCCTGGCTCCATTCGCTTGGCGTCACAGAAAAGTGCTGCCAGGTTCCGAGGAGATCAGTGAACTTCACATCGATCATCTGCACGCCTTCGTCGGCGATCAGCTGTTGAACATCTTCCGGGGTCATTGCACTACCTCTTTCAGTGGGTGCTAGCGCGCCAGCCTAGACGCGCGGGCTTAGAAATGATCATATCGCCACAGAGAAGAAGTTGAAGCAACGTCTAAGGGCCTATGGCGATGAATTTTGTTACGGCTGAATGTCATTTGCGCTCAGAGCGCAACACCCTTCCGCTCGCCTCACGGACGGCAATTACCTCTCATACAAAACGCCTTTCACTTCGTGGGGGCGCTCCTAGCATGGAGTTCCAAGGCATCAACCCTCTTCATGACTAGCCCCGACGGAAGAGCCACCCGCCTCATCCGCCTGGTAGGCACGCTCACCGTGTTGAGACAGGTCGAGGCCTGCTTCCTCATCATCCTCGGAAACACGCACGCCAATCGTCATGTCAAGAATCTTAAGGATTCCGAACGTGACAATGAATGAGTATCCGCTGACAGCACCGATTCCGATGAGCTGGTCCCAAAGAAGGCGCCACTCGCCGTGGATGAGCCCTTCGCGGAACTCGGGTGCGCCAACCGTTGCTGTAGCAAATATTCCAGTACCAATGGCCCCCCAGAGACCGCCGACACCATGAACTGCTACCACATCGAGGGAATCGTCGAAGCGGAGTCGCTGGCGCAAGAGGACAGCGAAGTAACACAAGACACCCGCACCAAAGCCGATGGCAAGGGCCTCCATAGGTTCGACATACCCTGAGGCTGGAGTGACTGCCACAAGCCCAGCAACAGCACCGGTAGCAGCACCTACGACACTCGGCTTGCCTCCGCAGCACTTCCAACTAATAAGCGTCCAAGTTAGAGCGGCAGCAGCAGCAGCCACATTAGTGTTCACAAAGGCGTAGACGGCCTGGCCAGTAGCTCCTACCGCACTACCAGCATTGAAGCCGAACCAGCCGAACCAAAGCAGGGCTGCGCCCAGCACCACCATGGGAATGTGATGGGGCTCCATCTTTTGGACACCGAAACCACGGCGGCGGCCGAACACAAGAACAGCAGCCAAAGCTGCCACACCAGCGTTAACGTGGATTGCGAGGCCACCGGCAAAATCAAGACCGTTAATTCCTATGTCGGCAGGAACTCCGTCACCAGAGAATGTATTTAGCCAACCGTTCACCCCGAAGACCCAGTGGGCAATTGGCGCGTATACGATCAGCGACCACAGAGCAATAAACAGAAGGAATGGGCCAAAACGGGCACGCTCAGCAAAGGCACCTGTGATAAGAGCGGGCGTAATGATTGCAAACATCATTTGAAATGCCATAAAGAGCAGATCCGGCACTCCCCCAGATCCCGAATCAACCCCGACATTGTTCAGTCCGAAGTGCTCGAGGTTACCAATCAAACCAAGACCCTGGTCCGGTCCGAAAGCCAGGGAGTAGCCAAGAACCGCCCAAAGCACTCCTACTACACCGATCGTTATGAAGGATTGCATGATCGTGCCAGCCACGTTCTTACTGCGGGTTAGACCCCCGTAGAAGAAAGCCAGCCCCGGCGTCATCAACAAAACCAGCGCCGAAGCGGCAAGCATCCAGGCAGTATTTCCAGCATCTATTTGAAAGTCAGACACATGCACTCTCCATCTGGGTAGCAGGAAAAATTTCCCTAAAGTGAACGTATCCTATCGCCTGGGTGTTTCAACAATGTTTCGCAGAGGGTCCTTTTAGGAGCCTGGCACCGGGGAACGTGGTAGCGTTCTTACGTGACCCCCACCACTGGTGACGCCGGGGCTGACACCCTCCCTAGAGGGCTACAGCTGCTGGCCGAGACTTTCTCGTTTTCGAAACGTGCCCGGCCCATGCTTGGCTTCGGCCACTACGCCACGATTATTGACACAGGTGGCCCTCAGGCACTTGCGTTAGCTACTGACACAATCGGCACGAAGGCACTGATCGCGCAGGCACTTGGCCGGTATGACACCGCCGGCATCGACTGTGTGGCTATGAACGCTAACGACATTGTCTGTGTAGGAGCAGAGCCGATAGCCATGGTCGACTGCATGGCCGTCGAAGAAATGGACGAGGAATTCCTAACAGAAATCGCCGTAGGCCTGCGAGAGGGGGCACGGCGCGCGCATATCTCCATCGCCGGGGGAGAAACGGCACATATCCCAGAGATGCTTCAAGGGGCTGTTCCCGGCCGGGCCTTCGATCTCGGTGGAACATGCGCTGGCCTAGTCGAACCTGACCAGATCCTTATGGGTAGGGAAGTGCAACCCGGAAACGCACTTGTGGGCTTCGCCTCATCCGGCATTCACAGCAACGGCTTCACCCTTGCACGCCGCACCTTTCGTGAAGCGGGATGGGATTTAGACCAATACGTCGATGAGTTTGAGCGGGGTCTGGGAGAAGAACTCCTGGAGCCAACAACTATGTATGTCGACCTCGCGATGAAACTCCTACTCAAGCTAGAGGTCCGCGCACTTTTTCATATGACCGGCGGGGGCTTCCTCAACCTACGACGCCTCGAGGCAGCAGCCGGGTTTAACATAGAGAAACTACCTCCGGTTCCCGCAATTTTCAGTGTGATTCAAAGCCTAGCCAAGCTTGATGATGCTGCTATGTATGCCGAGTACAACATGGGAGCCGGTTTCTGCGCGGTCGTGCCCCAAGCGGAAGTCGACCGTGCCATCGCACTCGGTAAGGACTACGGAATACAGGGTTGGCAACTTGGTACCGCTACCGCTTCAGTGGAGCGCCAAGTGCAAATACACGCAGATGGAATTCACCTTAAGAGCACCCCAGAGGGATTCATTCAAGTCTAGGGCAACCAGCTATCCTGACTCCTTGGGCTGTGGATTGGCGGCTTCCCGGGGTGGGGGTGGAGAACGCCGAATGGACCAGCGGCGGAAACGCTCCTCCATTCGATCGTGGCCCTGACGCGCGATCATCTCCTCACGGAGACTTAGAAAGTCCTCTCGTGTGCGACCCCCAATCTGGCTTGCGTGGCATAGAACTGCCTCCAGCCGCGTTTCCCAGTGGGCAGTCACATCAACTGTGCAGTCGGGATCCTCGCTGCCAGCAAAAAGCACTTCGTTCACCTGGTGGGAGGCCAACCCATCCTCCTCATCCCGTGGATAGTAGAGTCGGTCCCTGACAAGCGGGTATACCGCGTCAGCAGTAAGGATCCCTACATTGCGATGATCACGGTGGTTAAAGCCACGACGAAAAGCTTCCCAGGTCACAATGACATCCGGACGATGGATGCGAATAAGCCTCACGATCTGGCCTCGCAAATCCTCTTCATCAATAGTGTGTCCATCAGGATGGCCGAGGAAAACACATTCTTTGACGCCCAGAGTCCGGCAAGCGGCCCGCTGCTCTTCTTCACGGATAGCAGCTAGCTTCTCAGGGTGCATCTCTGGATCATGGGTGCCTTTGTCGCCACCCGTCACAACAACATATACAACCTCTGCACCTTCAGCGCACCACTTGGCTACGGTGCCACCACAAACGAATTCGGCGTCATCTGGATGAGCCATTACGACCATGGCCCGGTCCGGTGTTATGAGCTCACTGGAGTCAGAAACAGACAGCTTTTCACCTCCAGTAAACCACCGCCCCATTGAACGTAATGCACCGCCTAGACTCATGTGACTACCTCGTTTCCATAGTCAGTAATTACATCCCCGTAAAGGTCCTCCATACGCCGGGCAATCTCTTCCCAGCGAAAGCGTTCAACAGAGTCGCGGGCAGCACGGGTGAAGTTCGCCCGCAACTCGGGGTTACGAATGAGCACCTCAAGCTTCTCTGCAAAGGGCTCTGGGCAGCGCCACGGAATGAGATACCCGTTCACACCATCAGTCACAGTTGAAACAAGCCCTCCCACCCGCGAAGCCACGACCGGTGTACCACAGGCCATTGCCTCCACCGCCACCAGTCCAAAACTTTCGTAATAGCTGGGCACCACACAAACATCAGCAGCGCTGTACCAAGCAGGCAGCTCTTCGTGCGGAACCGCCCCAATGAATCGGACACTCCTTTCAAGCCCCGCTGCGAACGCCTGGTTCTGCAGTTCATTACGAAGCTCCTGGCCATGCTCATCTCCGCCAACGACAAGCAGCAACACCTCTGGATCCTCCAGCTGCCCGACAGCATCGATAAGAATATCGACACCCTTCAACTTCTCCAGCCGGCCAACCCAGAGCAAAACCGGACGGCCCTGCTCTATACCCAGCTCTCGGCGGCACTCATTTTGATCACGGGGACGAAACAGGTTTGTGTCGACCCCACATGGAATACTTACCATTCGAGAGGGATCGGCATCGTAGTAGCGAGCGAGTAGATCGTGCTCATGCGCACAGGCAGAAACAATGGCATCAGCAGAAGCGGCAAGCTCGCGTTCACGACGAATGCGCTCTCCGGGTTCCTCCTCCGAAATGCGGGCCCGGTTCTTCACCTCCCCCAGCGTGTGAAACATGACAAGATGGGGTGATCCCTGCTCTTTCGCAAAGGGCTCACCCGCAGCAATGGCCTGCCAATAGTGGCTGTGGACGAGGTCATAGTCTTCGCCCTGCTCAGCGGCAAACCGAATCATTTCAGCAACAAAGTCTGGCAGGAAGGGTGTCAATAGCTCTTTCTCGAGGGTAACGGGAGGGCCAGCAGGAAGTTGCACCAGACGCAAGCCGGGGGCCAGCACCGTTACCTCAGAATGTTCACTATCCAGGCGGGTAAATATGTCAACCTGGTGCCCTCTGCCGGCAAGCTCACGAGAGAGCTCATGCACATAAACGTTCATGCCACCAGTGTGCCGGCCGCCAAGCGGGGCCACCGGATTCGTGTGGTAGGAGACCTGGGCAATGCGCATGAGGGTCTCGATAGAGTAACTCCATATGGGGCTTATGTATGCGCCATTTCGCTAATAGGTAGACCCCCCTGGTCTATCCAAAAATTCAAACGCAGCAGCCTAGGCCCGCGTGAGGCGCAACCTCACGATATCGAGCGGATGCCCACCAAGACGACGCTTGTAGGACTCTCTGCCACGCAAGAAATCGACGACTGTCTGCCCCCGTTCTATGGCATCCCGCATGAGTAGTGCCTTCGAGAGTAGGCCAACGGCCAAGGAGGACAAAGACGGATCAAAACCACTGTTATAGAGCATCGTTGTACCTCCGGACTCAAGGACAAAAATACGAGCTACGGGGCGACCATCAAGAGTTACCGCAGAGATACGAGCAAGGCCATTTGCACCAAATGTGGCGGCCAGATCCCGAAAGAATGCTTCTCGTTGACTTGTAAGGAACGCCGCTTTCTCCTCTCGACTTTCCCTCATCATTGCGAGCAGCCCATCGACCTCTTCTTCTAATTCCGAAGGTCCTACTGCTGATACGAATCCTGCCTCTCCTGCTGAATCAAGTTTGCGCAATTTCCGACGCAACTCATGTCGGTCTTTCTTTGGAAGCTGCGACACATACATTTCCCAAGTTCCAGGCAGTTCAACAATTTGTGTGATCGCCTCAATCTCCTCACTTGTAGACCAGCCGTAATGGTTAGCGGCAGTGAGAAGAGCAGGGCGAAGGGAGCTAGCTTTAGGCAGCCCCCAAGCTTCAAGCCCCAATACCAAATCCTCCATAAGCCACTCAATCAGAGCTGCTGATGCCACCTCCTCCAGGCCAGGAGTAACGAGAGCCCCAGAGTGGTCACTCAAATCAGGATCCCCAAGGAATCGCGCCTCCATACCCTGAACGTCAAGCGGGATTACCCCAATAAGACGGTGCTCCCCTTCGTTATCACCAGGCAAACGAAGAGCAAGAAAAACTGGAACAGCATCACCTCCACAGTGACGCAGCCAAACCTCGTGCCAGGAGGGGTGAGCAAATGGAAGGGCGTTGGGAATGGAACGGTGAAGCCCGGCCCACTCAGCGGCAAGCGTCTCAAACGATTCCGCAGTGATTAGCGGTAATGCCCCACTCTCAAAGATTGGTCCGGCACCGCCGGCCACCTCTGACATGGGGACTTAGGAGGAACCATGAACGAGCGCAAGGAACTCCGAACGCGTGACACTCGATCGTTTGAACTGGCCGCGCATAGCACTTGTAACCATACGGCTACCGGGTTTCCGCACGCCTCGCATTGTCATGCACAGATGCTCCGCCTCCACCACAACCGCAACCCCATCGGCCTGGAGAGCGTCGATTATGGTTTCTGCAACCTGACTGGTCAGTCGTTCCTGTATCTGGGGGCGGCGAGCATAAGCCTCTACCACCCGTGCAAGCTTACTGATGCCAACGACACGACCTTCTGGCAGATAGCCAACGTGTGCTTCGCCGTGGAAGGGCAGCAGATGATGTTCGCACATACTGTAGAAGGGAATGTTCCGGAGAATGACCATTTCGTCATGTGCTACCTCAAAGCCCACCTTGAGGTACTCGGCAGGATCCTGAGCCAGCCCTTCAAAAATCTCAGCGTACATCTCCGCAATGCGCCGAGGCGTATCACGCAGGCCTTCGCGAGTAGGGTCATCTCCTACTGCCTCCAGCATCTCAACAACAGCAGCGCGTATACGGGCATCATCAAGCCGGGAATTCGAAACAATCGCCATATCTACGATCGTAGCAGCGGGACGGAAAGAGTGCTCGTTAGGACCCCAGCCAAAGCACATCACCATGCAAGTCGGAAGCGTGTTCGCGGGAGGCAAACACCTCATATTCGGCCTTACTCGCACCGATCGTGGTCTTATCACCATGGCCCGGCCAAACAGTAGTCTCGTCAGGGAGGGTGTAAAGACGGGAAGTGATTGACCTAATCTCCTGTTGAAGCAGTTCGTTCGACCCGGAGTACCCAGGCCCACCTGGAAAAAGTGTGTCTCCAACAAAGGCGTGGGAACGGTGAATAAAAGCAGTACTTGCGGGCGTATGACCAGGGATGGAGATTACATCGAAGGACAGGCCGCCCACCACAACGGTATCACCATCTGTGATTGCCTCGTCGAGGTGGCCCTCAGGGATCCAGGGCTCCAGGGGATCAGCGAAAAGGCGACAACCAAAACGCTCCTTAAGCTCCACTATGCTCGCTGTGTGGTCTGCGTGTGAATGCGTTAGCAATATGGCGGAAGGCTCGACACCGGCAAATTCCACGGCAGCAATGCTCTTCTCTACCTCATCGGGAGCATCGATGAAAGCTGCTTCACCGGTGGCCTCATCGATCACGATGTAAATGTTATTGGCGAATCCTGCAGGACCCGCCCGCACAATGCCAAGGCCGTCGTCGACCATCTTCTCCATAATGTCCTACCTGTCGTCGAATTCACCTCCAAGGGTAACCACATGCAAGGCTCAGCGGGGCGACATTAGCAGGGAGCAATACCAATTCCCGTGCTAATGTCGATGTGCGTTCGGCCAAGCCTGCGCGGAGGAAAACCTTTGAAAAACCTGACTATTGGCGCTCACATTCTCGCATTCAACGCGGGTGCGCTCATCGATGGCATCGTGATTGCCGAACGCGCTGGGCTGGACACTGCTTGGCTTGTAAGCGGCGGGCCCGCGCCCGACCCCCTAGCAGTGTTTGCTGCAGCAGCTGGAGAGACCGAGCAAATCGGATTCGGAACCTCGATCATTCCCACCTTCCCCCGCCACCCACTGGCAGTTGTACAAGGGGCGGTTGTGGTCGACCAACTAGCTCCTGGCCGATTGAAACTCGGCGTCGGTCCAAGCCATAAGCCAGCCGTCGAGAACATGTACCACTTCGAGTTTGTGCGACCTCTCCAGCACCTTAGGGAATATCTCACCATCCTGAACGCGATCCTCAAAAACGGTTCGGTGGAATTTCACGGCGAACGCCTGCACGCCGAGGCACAGTTACAGGAGCCAACCCAAGTCCAAGTGTTGGCCTCAGCCCTGCGACCAAACGCCTACCGCCTCTGTGGTGAACTGGCCGACGGAGCTATCTCTTGGGTGAGCCCATTACCCCACCTAAAGAGCGTGGCCTTACCCGCCATGGAGGAAGGAGCACAGGTAGCAGGGCGTGAACGTCCTGCCCTAGTAGGGCATGTCCCTGTAGTCGTCTCAGAAGACCCAGAAGCTGTTTGGGCTGCCGCACAAACGCAACTCGGTTTCTACCCGCGTTTACCGTTCTATTCAGCCATGTGGCAGGACGCAGGCTTCAGCGAGGCTGCAGACGGCACATTCTCTAGAGCGATGTCAGATGCACTTGTTATTCAAGGGTCTGAGCAAGAGGTAGCCGACCGTATCCGTGCGCTACCCAGTTTCGGTCTGAACGAAATGTTGGCTGGTGTGCTTAATCTTGAGAGCGACCAGGCCGCCTATAACCGCACAATCGAGCTTTTGGGAGCTTTATCACAGGAAGACTGAGGGCCAGGTACTCGATCGTAAGCCTGGCCCAGAATCAACGGCTAGATTAACCACGAGGCACACCGCCTGTGTCGTATAGTTTCAAGCCATATAGAAAATGCTATGCACAGGCGAAGGCGCCGGGGCGCAGTTGGCGCGCCTTTTCCTGAGCAGTTAAGAGCATTTCAGCAGGGGGGTGCGCCCTGTACGACCCGTTGCAAGTAGGCCAGTTTGCAATCGTTGCTCATGAACCCCATGAGCATGGCGCCACAGTAGGAATCGCCAAAGGGAATGGGACAGGCGCAGAAGTCTGTGAGCTCTTCGCATTGGCGGAAGGAACCACCCCCGCCGCCCATGAGTTTGCCGGACATTTGATCTCGCAAGCAGAGAGAACCTGGAAATCACTGAACTTAAGCCTTACAGGCGCCCTCATTGAAATCTTCAGAGAAGCCCAGCATTCCCTCATGGAGTGGAACACCAGAAGCATTTCCCAGCATCGAGTCGGGCTGGGCCTAGGCTGCCTTGCCCGCCAGGGTGACAAGATTGTGCTCGCCATTCGCGGCCCGGCGACCATCCTCCACTCTTCTGCCGACTCGATTACTGTTTACGAACCAGATGAAGAGCACATCGAGCCTATGGACGGACTCGAGCCGGATCAGCCCCAACTTATGTCTCTCCCCCTTGCTCCTGGCGATCGCGTTCTCCTGGTTACAACCAATATCACCGAGTCGCTAAGCGAAGAGTTACTTGCAGAGATCCTGGGTCGGTCATTAGGGGAGATCCTTCCCAACCTCTACCGCCGAATCACACACCTACGTGACGCAGCTGTACTACTAGTAGGCGTTCCCAGTGGCGACGAGCAACTCCTGCTTCCTCCTGAATCCTCTCCCACCCAAGAAAAAGAAGAGGATGGCCCTGTCATCGGCGGAGAATCGAAACTAGGCAATCGTTCCATCGACTTCCAGGCAAGCCTCTTCATCCAGGCCAGCTCCCAAGGAGGCACCCTTGCAGATGCACGAAAGCGCCTAAAAGAAGTGGATGCTCAATCGCGCGTCAACCCAGATTTAACTGAGATAACAGCCTTTCCCCCTACTCAGGAATTACCAGCACTGAAAAAAGCGGTTGGTGAGAGCGAAGGGGCCCACCATCCAGCCACTGACACGAACCGCACGCCCTCAGACCACAGCTTCTTCAAGGAAATGACTCAAGCACGACAGGCCCCTGCCCCCTCGCTAGCATCCCACCACACAAACGCAGCCCCTGTAAGCAAGCTCGCAGCAGACCGCCGTATGCAGATCGCCGCTACGACGAACGTACCCACATCGGGACGCCTCACGATGGCTCCTTCTATGGCAAATGCAGTGGTACGAGTGCGAAGAAGCATGGGCCCTGGCCGCCGAAATAGTGGGTATAGGGAAGGGATTTCAGGAGGTCTTTCCCCTGCCACCTGGATCCTGATTCTTATAGGCATTGTGCTCCTTGCCGGAATCATCAGCTGGGCAACCTTGCCCAGTCTGTTCACGAACGACGAGGCTGGAAGACTGTCCCAACTGATAGAAGAGGCAAAGTGGGAAATAGCCACCGCCAGCGAGGTAGATCAAGCAAGCTTGCGCCGTGAAGCCCTCACTCGGGCGCGAGGCCTTCTTTTGGAAGCTATGGTCATCGAGGGAGGGCCAAGTTCCGCAGACCTGCTTCTCCAACAAGCCCAGCGGGAGCTTGCAGCACTCGACGCAATTGTTTCCCCAAGGAGTATTCAAGCATTAGCTGACCTTCGCGGATTTGGCGAGACACCTGTCGCCGTTCGCCAGCTGGTAGTGAGTGACTCTGACGCCTATGTACTCGACGCTGCGGGTGCCCAAATAATCTCCATCAGCCTTTCGACTGGAAAGAAAACCACAGTGTTTGCTGCCAGTATGGAGACCCCGTTTGCCCCAACTGCCATCACTTATGCCGATGTCTCGCGACCTGGCGGCTCAGCACTCCTTATCGCAGACGAAGGGGGCTCCTTGTGGGCATGGAGCCCCACTGGATGGGTTTCCAAAGTCGAACTCGCCGGTTCGATGAACCTAACGATCACGGATATGCACTACGAAGGCGGCTCTCTTTATTTACTCGATGCACCGAGAGCAACTATTTTTCGCTTCCTTTCTACCCCCTCGGGCTTCACCTTCGAACCGGTCGTAGTCCACCAGCTTCCTGAACTCACCACCGCCCGCCATCTCATCGTGGACAACGGTGACCTGTTCACCGCTCACCAAGACGGTTCCATCAGACACTTCAACGGTGCGTTCACACTTCTTCTTTCACAAGAGGGCATCGACATACATCTCACTCAAGCCGCCACCCCCCATATGACCAGCCCTGCAAGCGAAGTCGTCATTCTTGATAAGAACAACGACCGCATAGTGATCCTAGCCAGGGACGGCTCATTCATTCGCCAATATCGACATGATGACTTTGAAGACCTGACTGCTTTCACCATGCGCGATGGATTCGGCTATGTGGTCAGTGGCGAGAAACTTCGACGCATTACGTTTTAGCTGGCCAACGCGCTCGCCAAAGATAGGCTAGAGCACCACAGGCAACTCCCACATTGAGCGATTCCACACGGCCATCCATTGGAAGTGCAACGCGAAAGTCGCTCTCTTCGTTCAACAAACGACTCACACCACGCTCCTCCCCTCCCACGACCAGAGCCGTCTGTTCTGGCCACTCAAAGACAGTGGCATCCTCAACATCATCACCAGGAGAAGCGGCCACCACCCAATAGCCAGCCTCCTTCAGCTGCGCGACTGCGCGGGCAAGGTTCTGTGGGGAAGCGACCGGTGCGACCAAGCTGAGACCCGCACTAGCGCGGTGCACCCCAGGCGTGAGGGAAGCCCCACGCCTAGGAGGCAGTACGACCACATCAGCGCCCGTGGCAACAGCCACCCGTAACACCGCCCCCGTGTTCTGCGGATCAGTAATCCCATCGAGCACAAGCGCCAGAGAGGGACCTGACACCTCTTGCGGAATGAGAACAGAAGGCAACTGCCGTAAGCGAACGAGCACGCCCTGGTGCACCCCTGCTCCAGTCAACTCTGCGAGCCGATCAATCTCTACAACCTCCACGGGTAAACCCTGGTCCGTCGCCTTTTCAACCAACTCCATCACGCGGCGGTTAGATGCCCCCTGGGCATACAGCAAGCGTTTAGCAAGTCCTTCCTGTATGGCTATCGCACAGGCATGTACACCAAATGCAAGGTCATCAGGGGTAGATTTCGGCTTGGCCCGCAGACGCGCCATGTCTCGTCTCCGCTCTTGGGCATAGTGCTTTGGTTAACGCCACTTCCGCTACAAACGGGACGCACACACCAAGGCTGCCCTAAACTCAGAACAACAACCTTGCCACCACCCACGCGTCGTGTCTCCCACACGAAGGCGGCAATGAAAATTATCCAGGCTTCGGCTTGGCAATACTTAGCAGCAAATTAGCTGCCCTCATCAGGAGCCTCACTCTAAATGTCCACTTCGGTAATCAGGGCTTGAGAGAGCGCTTCATGTCGAAACCTGCGATGCGCATTCTGGCTAGTCTCGCCCTACTGATCGCCATCTTTACCCTCAATCCGGGAGAGCCCCCGCAGGAAGCCGTGGCCGAACATTGGGTAAGCGTAAAGCTAGCAGGAGGGCTAGAAGCCCCGGCCTCTTTGGAGGAAAGAGGTTACCGGCAACTGCCCGTACCTGAAGGGACGACACCTGAGGCATACAGCGCCTGGCTCGAAGGACAGCCGGGCATCCTAAGAGCCTCACCCGACGGCTTGGTGATTGCTGCGGCAAGCCCCAACGACACCTACTACCACGCACAAGAATTGTATTTGGGCCCGCTCGGAGTTTCAGCCGCATGGAACATTACCAACGATGCCGAAGAAATCGTTGTTGCCGTCCTGGATACAGGGATAGACACACGCCATCGGGATCTCGTACGCAACCTCTGGCAAAACCCTGCCGACGCCGACAACGATGGGGTTGATGACGACAACAACGGCTGTATTGACGATCGTTATGGCTGCCGATTTCTGAACGTAACGCCCAGACGCATGGCTGAGTGCGGGTACACCTCCAGTACCCCCACAGGAGCCATTCGAGACGACAACGGAACAATCGAAAATTTAGGATCTCATGGGACAGCAGTAGCAGGAATAATCGGAGCACGCGGCAACAATCATGTAGGAATCACCGGCATGGCATGGCGCGTCAGCTTGATGACCCTCAAGGTCCTGGATTGCGGACCAAATGGGGATGCTCCTACAGGAGAGATGTCCAATGTGGCCCGAGCAATCGACTACGCACGCCGCATGGGAGCTGACATTATCAACATTAGCTTCGCCAGCGGCCCTGGGGATCCAAACGCTGATATCCCAGAACTACGAGAAGCTATTGAAGACGCCCTCAATGAAGGCTTGATCATCGTAGCCGCCGCTGGCAACTACGGCGCCAGAGGCGTGGGTTTCCCCGCTGCCTATGCCCAGTACCCTAATGTCATCGGCGTTGGGGC
Organism: Dehalococcoidia bacterium UBA2991; assembly: GCA_002346645.1. Taxonomy (GTDB): domain Bacteria; phylum Chloroflexota; class Dehalococcoidia; order Tepidiformales; family Tepidiformaceae; genus UBA2991. The sequence goes on along the minus strand of DEAD01000016.1, from coordinate 33,268 downwards.
AAGCGACCCTACAAGCGACAATGGCTGGGCCCCTTACAGTTCCTACGGAGGAGGAGTCGACCTGGCCGCCCCTGGTACCGGCATCGTCGGAACCATACGCTCTGACCTTCTTACTCCTCCGTATGGTTACCTTGGCCCGGGAACAAGCTCGGCAGCCCCACTCGTCACAGGAGCATTCGCGCTTGCCATGGCGCGCAACCCGGGCCTCCCAATGCAGGAATACATTGCCATTCTGGAGGAATCTGCTTCCCCAGCTACACCTGCCGAACATGGGGGTAACTGGGCCGGCGCGGGAATGGTCAACGTCGGAGCAGCCCTCGAACTGATCCCTATGACCTTGAGCGGACAGGCTCTTCGGGAATGGGTTCGCCCTCCGGCAGGAACGCCCATTCAAGCACTCATCAACGGTGTGGAGTGCGGTTCTACGAAAACTGCAGTCGCAGAAGGCAAATCTCTTTACTCGTTGCGCATAGCTGGGGAGAAGGAGATCGCTGGCTGTGGCGCCCCTGGCAGAGAGGTGGAGATAAAGATTGGCACCCTCTGGACGGAAAACCTCCTGCCCTGGGGCTCCTCAAATGAAAACCTTCTCTTTGAGAATTACGAACTTAACGGATTGGAGTCGTTGCCCGAATCAGTAGTGGTGCAGGAAATGGGGCATGGGTGGAGCATAGCTGCCCATCTCGGACCGACGCTGCCTCTTCCTGAAGCCGCTGAAGCCTTCCCTGAGGGCTGGACAGCAATTTCCATCTGGGATCCAAAAGCAGGTGGTGGTGGTGGTGACTTTCTTCTTTACGTCCCTGAAGCTCCCGATGCCGCGCAGACACTGACGAAGCTTTCTCAATATGACGCCTTTTGGATTTACGGCGATAGCGGGGCAGTATCCAACCCTAAACCCGAGCGACCGGCGGGCCGAGAAGTCACTCTTACCGCAGGATGGAATGCCATCGTTTATACGGGAGAGGCTCAGGCTGTCGCGGAAGCCCTTACTAGTATCGAGGGCCTTTATGACCAGGTGTTTCGTTACAACAGCGCTACAGGCTTATGGAGCTCCTACCTGCCAGATTCAGCCCCTCAGCTCAATGACTTCGGGGGGCTCTATCCCTACCAGGTCTACTGGATTCGCATGAACCAGTCCGGAACCCTTGTAATGGAGTAGCTCAACAGAAGGAGTTTGCCTCACTGGTCCCCGAAAGCCGCTCTCGGCTCCGTGCCAAATCTCAATACCAGGCCGGAAGTACTGGAAGCGAGAATTCTTTCAGGCTAGGGTGCGTCGGCAGGCTGCGAGCTACCTTCGGCATTGCCTTCGACTGAGTTCTCAGTTGAATCTGAATCCGATAGCGGCTCCGGGTCGCTCTCTCCCCCAGTCGAAACAGTTGCCTCGGGAGAAGGGGATACCAGCGGCTTAGGTGCATCCTCATCCCCGGTAGAGACAGTTGCATCGCCAGGCGATTCTGGGGTTGGGGTTACCACCTCATCAGCACTCGTATCTCCCGCGGATTCGACTGGACTCGACTCCGGCGTTGATTCAACTGCGTCTTCTGCGACGCCAGTAGATTCCGGTGTAGACGAAGAAGCCGTGTCTACATTCTCCTCAAGAGGAGTGACGCTACCGCCACTCACTGCTGCTGCCACCTGATAAGCCTGATCGATCGCCTCGGCGGCCACAGGTGCAAGCTCCTCCTCTGTCTCACCGACATCCGAAAGCACAACATCGGCAGTTTCGCTGAGACTACGAACCTTTGCCTGCTGGAGACGATCGAAAGATTCTTCCTCAGCGAGCTCACGAATATCTGCAAGCTCATCGGTAAAGCTGTCGATATGGCCCGTGCTCAGGTCACCACGGGAAACAAGGGTCTGGATCTCGTCAATGCGCTCCTGGGCCTGGCGTATATGGACGTTGATACGTTCATCACCACTCGCAAAGCGAACCTGGGCCTGTTCCGTGGCCCGCTTGAAACCATAGTTCCACTCACCTGGAACCGAATCTCCGGCAGTGACGAAGCCAAAGGTAATCACCCCTAACATCCCAGCTACTACCAGAACGGCCACAGAAGCTACGGCCGCGCCTAGCTGACCGAAGCGCGGTGGTGAAGGTAGAAGATCTTCCGTATCTCCGCCGATGACAGGACTAGCAGAAGCAAGCACTTTTGCCTTGAGCGCACCCTCGAAGTAATAGCTCGCCTCTTCGGCTTTGAAGGCTCCTTCGATGTTCTGGCCCGTTGAAAGAAGAGGCTTCAACCAGAACTGTACTTCCGCTGGGTAGCGCTCGAGGATAGCAGCGATCTCCACACCCTCCTCGTAAAGGAGAAGTGCCTCCGCAAGAGTTTCGGCCTCCAAGTCCGGCGAGCGGCGGAAGAATTTCAATAGTCCCATCACTCCTCAGCCACCATCCCCTGCAACTTGGCGATAGCCTTGTGCTGCAGCACCTTCACGTTGTTCTGAGTCTTCCCCAATGTTAGTGCCGTCTCGGCCACAGAAAGCCCTGCGCCAAATCGCAAGGCGATCACATCCCGCTGAGCTGGCGGCAATTTTGCTGTTGCCTCTCTCACTACTTGCATAGTTGCCTGAAGTTCGTAGGCAGCCACATGATCCTGACGGTCGTCGGGCATGGTCTCGGAGAGCTGCGCTGGAATACCCCTTCTTCGTTGCTTGCGTGCATGCGAAACAACCTCGTTGCGAGCGATACGGAATACCCACGCCCCGAAGGGTAGTCCGCGCCACTCGAAACGTTTCAAGTTCGCGACCAGCCGCAGAAAAACCTCTTCGGTCACATCCTCGGCATCCTGCGTGGACCGCACACGACCCGTCACATAGCGATAGACCCTTGGGAAGTAAAAGGTGTAGAGGGTGCTCAAAGCTTCCTGATCGCCACTCTGTGCTTGCTCGACAACCTTTCGCTCGTCGAAATCCGGAGCAAGCTTGCTGGGTGCAATCGGTTCCACACACACTCCCAGCGCGCGTCATTACACTGAAGCGCTCCCTGCGCTGCACGCGAGCATAGTGAGCCGCCCTAGTTGAGCGCAACATACCTGTGATAACGCAATCTGCGCGTAAAGGTTACTCGCCCAGGGCCGTTACTCGTTGACTGGCCTCGGGCTCCGCTCGTAGCATTCAGTAAGCACCCCCCTCAGGAGTGGCATGGCCAAGTTCATCTTCGTAACCGGCGGCGTAGTGAGCGGCGTCGGCAAAGGCATTACAACCGCCAGCATCGGGCGCCTACTTAAGTCCCGAGGGATCTCCGTCACCGTTCAAAAACTCGACCCCTACCTGAATGTGGACCCGGGAACCATGTCACCCTACCAACATGGCGAGGTTTTCGTTACCGCCGACGGAGCTGAGACCGATCTCGATCTCGGACATTACGAGAGGTTTCTTGACCAAGACCTGTCCGCTGCCTGTTCCGTTACCAGTGGGCAGGTTTACCGAGCCGTATTAGACCGAGAGCGCAATGGTGATTATCTCGGCGGCACTATCCAGGCCGTTCCCCATCTCACAAACGAGATCAAGTCGCGTATCTATGCAGCCGCAGATGCAAGTAGTGCCGACGTTATTATTTGCGAGGTCGGCGGCACCGTGGGTGACATAGAGGGTCAGACTTTTATCGAGGCCATGCGCCAGATCCGACACGACGCCCCTAATCATGACTTTCTCAGTGTTCACGTCACCTTCCTGCCTTTCATCGGGGCCACTGGTGAGCTAAAAACAAAGCCTACCCAACACTCCGTGAGTGAATTACGTTCCATGGGCATCCAGCCAGATGCCATTCTGGCCCGTAGTGACCACGCTGTACCGGGAGATATTTGCAACAAAATTGCGGACTTCTGTGACGTTGACCCCCGGGCTGTAATCCCCTTGGAAACAGTGGACACCATCTACGCAGTGCCCCTCATCCTCGAGAGCCGAGGACTAGGGGATTTTGTGCTTGAACGGCTCGACTTGAAGGCAAAGACCCATGACCTAACCGCATGGGAAGCGATGGTGAAGCGCGAACGCCAACCTGAATACTTCCTCGAGGTAGCAATTGTTGGAAAGTACGTCGAACTACAGGACGCTTATCTATCTGTGCGGGAAGCACTGACACACGCGGGCATCGCCCACGATACGGAGATCAGTATCCGATGGGTGCATGCTGAAGACCTAGAAACACGGCCCGCCGAAGCCGTGCTAGAAGGAGTCGATGGCATTGTGGTACCAGGTGGCTTCGGAGAGAGAGGTTGGGAAGGGAAAATTGCCGCTGCCCGTTATGCCCGGGAGCAGAAAATACCTTACCTAGGTCTTTGCCTTGGCCTACAGGTGATGGTTACTGAATTCGCACGGAACGTCTGCAACTGGGAAGGTGCTAACTCAACCGAATTCGACCCCGAATCTCCCTGGCCCGTCATCAGCCTCCTCGAGGAGCAGGAAGCGGTCACTGCTAAAGGCGGAACCATGCGCCTAGGTTGGTACCCCTGCCAATTAACGCCGGGAACCCTAGCTGCTGAAACCTACAGCGAAGACCTTATCAACGAGCGCCACCGCCATCGCTGGGAGCTAAACAACCAATTCCGCGAGCAGATGGAGGAGGCCGGCCTCATCGTGGCAGGCACATCCCCCGACGGAATGCTGACCGAGATCGCAGAAGTTGCAGACCACCCTTTCATGCTGGGCACTCAATTCCATCCTGAATTGCAGAGTCGCCCCAATCGCCCCCACCCACTATTTCACGGCATCGTTGCCGCTGGCCTTTCACGTGCGGCCTCACGACCCGAGAAACCCAACATCCGGGCAATCGCTACCAACTAGTGGACGGTTGGCGGATCGTCCACATACTCGCCCTTCTTTGGCTGGGGGCTGGGCTGGGTTCGACCTATCCCTTAATCGTGCGCGCCTGGATCTCGAAGGACGTACAGTTTCAGATGTACGCCCTTGTGGAGGCCGCCAATAACGAGACTCGCATACTCCTTCCAGGAGCCATGCTTTCAGGGGCAACTGGTTTCTTCTGGGGAGTTGCTGAGTATGACTTTTTTCGAGATGGGTGGCTGGCTGCGCTCACTGGACTCTTTGTACTTTTCTGGTTCGTATGCCTGCCACTGCTCGGTTTCGGGCTACGAAGAGCACGCACAGCTGCACTCATCGCAGCCAAGAAGGGCGAGGTGACCGATGAACTCCGGGAGATCCTCGACGATCGTGTCCCTCTAGTCTTTGGAACAATCCTGGTAATGAGTGTCCCCCTGCTTGCGTGGCTTGCAATCTTCAAGCCCTTCTAGACGCTGGCCACCGCTGCTCGCTACAGTGCCCTCGTGACCACCCCAGAACTCCCGGCCATTGTCGAGCAGCCCGATACTGAAGAAGAGCTCGAACGTCCCTATCATCTTATTTTGCTCGACGACGATAGCCACACCTATCAGTACGTCATCCGCATGCTTGGAGCTATCTTTGGTTATTCCCGTGAAAAAGCCCTAGGCATCGCCTCTGTTGTCGACAGCCAGGGCCAAGCAATCCTAATGACGGGCCCTAAAGATGAGTGCCTACTAAAACAGGAACAAATTCATGCCTATGGTCCCGATCCGCTGATGGAAATAAGCCAAGGGAGCATGTCGGCCGTTATCGAGCCGGCAACGTAGGCGAAGAGGCTGCGCCCAAGGGAACCTATCAATGAATGGGGCCCTGTAAAAACTCCCTATTTCTTCCAAGACACTGCCGGTAATCGTGGCCATCGTCAGCAAGGACAGACCCTAGCCCTATACTTATTGCCGTGAACGCGGCTCTTATCGTCAGCAGCCAGCCCGATTTGCTTGCACTCAAACCAGAGCTTGAGGGAGCAGGCCTTCGCACGACCGTAATGGATCCCACTAAGCTCGCCGCACTCGACCGGGACTTCGCTGGAGTCCTCCTTCTCGATTTACGCGATCTCTCGATCTCTGCCACAGATCAACTGGCAGCAGCTTCCAGCGAACAGGAGCTGGTTGTAATAAACATCGGTGGACCGGACCAGCTCGACCGCATGCCGTTCGACTCACCTGCCGATGACTTTCTAGTGCTTCCGACCGTACCTGGCGAGCTTCGCCACAGAGTAGAACGCGCTCTTTATCGCCGTCATGGCATCGACACAGAGAACTCCATTCGTTGCCGCGCCCTCACCATCGACTTGGCCAACTACCGCGTGACAGTAGCAGGAGAGTTGGTAGTTCTGACCTTTAAGGAGTACGAACTTCTCCGATACCTAGCGATGAATGCGGGTCGCGTTTCCACACGAGAACAGCTCCTAAACCGGGTGTGGGGCTACGACTACTTCGGTGGGGCACGCACCGTTGACGTTCACATCCGACGTATTCGCTCTAAAATCGAGATTCACGGCTACACCTTTATTGAGACCGTTCGCAACGTTGGATACCGGCTAGTTGCCTCTGGTTAGCGACTTCACCCACCACACTCACAAAGAGGACAGCTCCACGGTCTTGGGGATATGAGAGGACTGCGATAAGACGGGCGCATGTCCGGCAGAGGGTGGTAGGCTCGGTCCTGTGAGTGACAATCCCGGAACTCCCGAGCAGTCAGGAGCACCTGAACGGGCCACGCCGTCCGCTTGGGCCTATCGCGGTGCCCTAGGCGCACTCGTGATTGGTTCGTTCCTCGCACTCTTTCTGGTCCTGCAACCACCTGAAAGCAATTCCCAGGCAGAATCCGTCCGATCAGCTATAGAAGCCACCCAGGTGACTGCCACTCCTACTGAGACAACTCCCACCCCCGAGCCAACCGCCACACCCTCCCCGCCCCCTGCTCAAGCTCCCACCAAAACTCCAACACAAACTCCTTCCACCCCTACATCTACCCCTACAGCAACACCTGAACCAACCCCAATACAAACAGCAACGCCTGAACCAACCCCTCCTCCGACACCAACTACTAGCAACTACAGAATCGTTGAAGGGGATACTCTTTCCGACATAGCCGAAACACTCGGTATTACCCTGGAGTCGGTCCTAGACCTAAACCCTGACCTCGACCCAGACACCATACAAATAGGGCAGATCATCCAGGTACCTCGACCATGATCGGTTCGTATGATGAGAAACTAAAAAAGGCCCGAAGAGGACTGTGGCGAACCGCCATTCTGTGGAACCCGCTCTTTGTGGTCTCCGCGGGCGCTGGCCTTTACTTCCTCATTTTGCAGATCGCCACCAGCAATGGTGTCGGTTGGATAATTCCCGTCCTGCTCTTTTTATTCAGCGTCTTGCTCGGCTTCCAAGGCATTCAAGCCCTCCGCGACTTACGGGGCGGTACGGTAACTACTGCCGGGTATATCACACGCCGCTGGTGGCGGTTCGATCTGGGAACCCGCAGCAACTACCTGCGACTCGGCCGCAGCACAATTATTCGAATAGACCGTGTGCAGTACTTGACCGTCGACAAGGAAGACTACGTAGAAGTTGAGTACTTCCCCTCCTCCATGATCGCAGTCAGTGTCGAGAAGAAACAGCCCCCCGAGGATATAGGGTCTTCCGAAGAGGAAACCGAACCGAAACTTCCAGAGCCAGATCCACTCCTGATCGAGCGCGACTAACCACGTTGACTCCATCCTGAAAGAAAAAGGTTAGGGCAGCAGCATGGTGCCCTAGATCACTGCCTCCCTCGAATATCAATGTGTTTCGGTAGCAGGCGGCAAACGTTCCCGTATTGTGCCTGATATGCGCTACCGCCTAGCGGCCTTCGATGTTGACGGGACCCTTGTGGGACCAAGTGGAGAGCTCTCACAAACAACTATTGAATCGCTCAAGGGACTTGCCTCCAAGGGGGTGCTAGTTGCTGCGGCAACTGCTAGACCCCACGAGCTCGTTCTACCAACACTTAGCCCCTTATCCGGGACCATGGATGCGATTATTGCAGCTGCAGGAGCCGACATCCGTCATGTCGATGGAGTGCCTATTGCACAGATAGCCATGCCTCACGAAGCAGCCTATTCCCTCGCCAAATTATGCGATGAGCATGACTGGCAAGTCGTTGCAGGCACTGCATCAGGTGTTTTCCGACGCCGACCAAGGGACGAGGCGAGAGGTCCTGCAACCACCATATCAAGCCTTGTAGACATCCCCCTTAAGGAGACTTACCTGATAGCCCCATTTACAGGACCACGTGACCCTGCGTTCGCTACCCTTGATGAGCTTCTCCGTGACTCCCCCCTACGGGGCGAACGCGCATTGACAAGCTCTGGACGAGAAATCATCGCCATTACCCACATTAACGCTGGCAAGGGGGCTGGCCTCCATCGCCTCTGCGATTCCTTCGGAATTACCCCTAGCGAGGCAGTAGCGTTTGGAGACGCCGAAGTAGACCTCCCGATGCTCAAGATCGCCGGGCTGGGAGTGGCCATGGGCGACGCTCCTCCGGGCCTGAGAGTAGAAGCAGACATAGTCACGGGCACAGCTACCGAAAACGGAGTTTCCACCGCCATTCACCAGATATGGGGCCCGGTATGAGAGGGGAACAGGCTCTCCGCCCAACAAAAACGACCAGGACCGCCTAGAGATCGCTAGCCGTCCGCCCTCCACTCTCCACTCTTGCCTCCCCTCTTCTCAAGCAGACGCACTCCTTCGATTTGCATCCCTCGATCGACCGCCTTACACATGTCATAGATAGTTAGAGCCGCGACACTAACCGCCGTTAATGCCTCCATCTCTACACCAGTGCGCCCTTCCATCCTTACCTGGGCCTTAATACGCAAGCGCACATCACCAGCAGGCTCAAGAGTGATGGCAACGGAAGAGAGCGGTAAAGGGTGGCACATGGGGATAAGCTCACTCGTTCGCTTGGCAGCCTGAATTCCTGCAACACGAGCCACAGCAAGAACGTCACCCTTTGGCAAACCCCCTTCTTGGATGAGCAGGAGCGTTTCTGGACTCATGGAGACAAAGCCCTCCGCCAAGGCTTCCCTTACTGTCACTGCCTTTCCCGAAACATCTACCATGCGCGCACCACCACGGTCATCAAGGTGAGAGAGGTGAAGTTCTTCCTTCTCAGACACCATGATTTCTCCGCCACATCACCGTCTCGTAAGCAAAAATTGTTGCATAGGCAAAGATCCCACCCAGGAAGCCACCTACCACGCCAAGCTCAGGAGCAACCCACATGTCAGCGATAATTATGCCCGCAATACCTCCTGCAAGCGCCGAATAAAACGCCGCACGGCGGCGCTCTCTTTCAAAGCGAACACGCAGGGCAGGTTCGGTTTCCATTAGATTCAGTATAGGGGTTCCTTTCCATTAGCCTCTCTAATAGCTGGGCGTTACGAACGCCTCCCCGCATAATCGCGAGCATGCCGAACGTTGCTTCCCTCAATTCACTGCCTTATCGCCATGTGCTCCCCCACACGACTGCGCTATCCCCAGCCGGACGCCTCAGTATTGGGGGTTGCGACCTACGTGAATTAGCGGAGACGTACGGATCTCCGCTTTACGTATTCGACGAGCAGGACTTCCGCGAAACAGCCCGGGAATACCAAAGGGAGTTCGCATCCCATTGGCCTGAGGTTTCAGTCCTCTACGCTGCCAAGGCCTATCTGAGCCTTCCCCTAGCCAACATCGTAGCTGAGGAGGGCATGGGCATGGACGTAGTTAGCGGTGGCGAATTGGCGATCGCCCGAGCTGCGGGTTTTCCCTCTTCTCGCCTCTACTTCCACGGGAACAACAAAAGTGCAGAGGAGCTAGCGGCTGCAGTAAGCGGAGATCCCGTCGGCCGCGTAGTTGTGGATAATTTCCATGAGCTTACAGAGCTCAACCGCATAGCCGGAGAGCATGCAACCCGACAACCAATCCTGCTACGGGTCTCCCCCAACGTAGACCCGCATACCCATGCCAAGACGACCACCGGTGTACTTGATTCAAAATTTGGCTTCGCTATTGCCAACGGCGATGCCGAGAAAGCAGTAGCTGCTGCGATAGCTGCACCCAACATCAACCTGCGTGGGCTGCACGTACATCTCGGTTCCCCCATCTTTGAAATTGAACCCTTCGAGCAGGCCAGCGAGGTCATGTGTTCCTTTGCCCAAGAAATGGGCGCAGCTCACGGTTTTCGCTTTGAGGAATACAGCCCTGGCGGGGGTTTCGCACTTGCCTACACACGAGCGCAACATGCCCCCGCTATTAGTGAATATGCGGAGCGCCTATCACTCTCAATGGAAAAGGCTCTCGCTCGGCACCACCTAGAACAACCCTCACTTCACATCGAGCCAGGTCGTTCGCTCATTGGTCGAGCAATGGTGGCGCTGTATACCGTAGGAGCCCGGAAGGAGATTCCCAGCGTTCGTACCTACGTCTCCGTCGACGGGGGTATGGCCGACAACATTCGTCCTGCCATGTACGGATCCAGCTATGAAGCAGTTCCAGTAGACCGGCCTCTCGAGGAGGCCGTTGAAACCGTGACTATAGCTGGCAAATACTGCGAAAGTGGAGACATTCTCGTAGCAGATGCAGAACTACCAAGGTTAGAGCCTGGCGAACTCATCGCTCTGCCGGCGAGCGGCGGTTACAACCTTGCAATGTCTAGTAACTACAACATGGCACTCCGGCCACCTGTGGTTGCGGTCCAAAACGCCCAAGCCCGGCTCCTCCAGCGCCGCGAGACGGTTGAGGATCTGGTTGCCCGGGACGTTCTCTAGCTACTTTTCGGGCCGGCCAAACCGCTCTTCCAAAACCTGGCGGCGGAACTCGAAGATGTCGCGGACCCGGGGCCGAACGGCAATTTGTGCAACAAGGTCACCAAGTGGCCCAAAGGGGACCGCATAGTGCACTGTGTCGCGCACCTCAGTGCCGCCCTCTACCTCGTAGAAGTCGTGCTGGTGATGCCAAAGACTGTAAGGGCCGATGCGCTGGTCATCAACGAAGCGAACCCGCTCCTCAACTTGAGTAATCTCTGTCGCCCAAGGTAATGGAACACCGAGCAGGGGACTGACCTTATAAGTAATGATTAGCCCTGGATACATCTCTTCGGGCGGCTCAGATGTGAGCTCTAGGGCAAGCCACGGTGGTGTGATAAACGGCAAATTTCGCGGATTCGAGAAGAACGACCAGGCTTTCCCCAGGGAAACAGGCACGACCTGCTTTGCGGTAATACTGTAAATCGCCATCACCGCTATCCCTTAAGGAGGGAGCGCAACGCCCCGTCGATATCAGGTTGGGCAAACTCAAACCCATCGGCTGCTAGACGCTCGGGGCTCACCCTGAGGCTCGCGAAGAGCAGCTCATCCGCAAGCTCGCCCAAAGCCACCCGCATAGCAAACTGCGGCACCATCATGAAGCTCGGACGGCGAAGCACGCGCCCAAGGGCTCGGGTCACGTCGGCATTTGTGCCAGTAACGGGCGCCACTACATTCACAGGGCCTATCCCATCGGTATCGACCAAATGGGTGGTAGCAGCAACAGCATCATCGAGAGTGATCCAGGGCATCCACTGCTGTCCGCTCCCGAGCCTTCCCCCAACACCAAGCCGGAAGGGCAAGGTAAGTCTCTTGAAAGCAGCCGCCTCGTTCGCGAAGACAACACCATATCTGGCCATCGCTGTGGGAATGCCAGCGGCGTTACCCTTGTTTGATTCAACCTCCCAGTCCGTAGTCATCTCCGCTAGAAAGCCCTGGCCTCGAGGCGACTGTTCTGTAAGCACCTCATCCCCACGATCACCGTAGAACCCCACAGCCGAAGCCACTACAAGCCTTCGGGGCTTAGGGTTGAGCGCCGCGATGTGCTCCACCAGCACGCGAGTGGTGTCGATGCGACTAGATCGCAATTCTGCCTTTCTGGCAGTTGTCCACCGTCCATCCCCCACAGATGCTCCACTGAGATGGACTACCGCATCGCAGCCCACAAACGCCTCTTCTCGGACCCAGCCCTCAGCAGGTGCCCAGTCCACCCCTTCCTGACCAACTCGCCCACGCATAATACGGACGACCTCATCCCCACGCGCCTCAAGCCTTTCGGCAAGTCTTCCACCTATCAAACCTGTGCTGCCTGTGATTGCAACCTTCATCAGTTAGCCTCCGCGCTCCAGCTTCTGCCGGGCTTCCACCTTACCTGCCTCCCGCCTTAGTTCCACCTTATCCTTTCTTACCCACAAGGAAACCGTAAATAGAAACTCCACCTCAACAGGAACATCGAACGGCAGCGAAGGCCTAACAGAGCTCTGGAGAGGGCCCCATTTTAGGACTCGGAAGCCAGGCTTACAGCGAAAGCAGCCTTGCTGTGAGAGCTTCGAGTTCTTCATCGCTGTAGGTATCTACAACGATGCGAGCTCCGCCATTCTTTTGAGGCAATACCGTAACTCGGGTACCCAGCACACGGCGTAGATTCGTCTCCAGATCCCTAAGCGCAATTCCACGGTTAATGGAAGGACTCGATGATACCGGACGGGGGGATCGAGAAGAAAGGGCACGGCGGACTGCCGCTTCCGTCTCACGTACGCTGAACCCACGCCGCACAACCTCCCTCCATACTTCAAGACGATTAGGACCTTCGGGAATACCCAACAAGGCACGGGCGTGACCTTCCCGTATGTCACCTGCTACTAGGCTCCGGCGAATCTCAGGTTCCAACTGGAGCAACCTCGTTGCATTTGCAACTGCTGCCCGGCTCCGTCCTACTCGCTTGGCTACTTCTTCCTGCGTCAGACCGTGTTCATCAAGAAGCCGTCGATAAGCGAGCGCTTCTTCGATGGGATTCAAGTCTGCACGCTGAATGTTTTCAACAAGCGCTAGTTCGAGAAGTTCAGAACCGTCCACTTCACGAACGACTACAGGCACAACACTTAGGTCAGCGAGGCGAGCTGCTTGCAGGCGGCGTTCGCCTGCGATCAAGCGGTAACCACCCCCCGACTCCAAACTCACAACTAGTGGCTGGAGAATGCCATGCTCCCGTATCGAATCAGCAAGCTCTCTCAACTGCTCAGGAGCAAAGTTCAACCGCGGTTGTTCCGGGTTTGGCGCAATTAAATCGATGTCGATCTCCTGGAGCATTTGCCCAGGCTTGGGTTCATCGCCACCTGGTAACAGAGCATCGAGCCCTCGTCCGAGTCCTCGTCTTGGTTGCGTCATGCGCTCACCCCCACGCGCTCCGTAAGCTCTGTCGCCAGCCTTCGGTAGGCAATAGCGGCGCGGCTTTCCGGGCTATACCGAAAGATCGACTGCCCGTAACTCGGCGCCTCAGCAATGCTTACAGAGCGCGGAATCACAGTGTTGAAGGTTTGATCGGGGAAGTGCGTCCTCACATCTGCTGCTACTTCTCGGGCCAGACGCGTGCGTTGATCGAGCATCGTCAATACCAAGCCAAGGGTTCGGAGAACCGGATTTAGGTTCACTCGCACGAGTGCAAGTGTCTCCATCAAACGCGCTAGACCCTCCATTGACAAATATTCGCATTGCACCGGAATGACCACACTTGTCGCCGCAGTAAGAGCGTTAACACTGAGAATCCCCAACGAGGGAGGAGAATCAATAAAAATCCAGTCGTACTTAGCCGAAAGAGGTTCGCAGACCGTTTTCAAGCGCTGCTCACGAGCCATAGCTGAAGCCAGCTCAACCTCCGCACCTGAAAGCTCTCGGGTAGCTGGCAAAACGTCGAACTGTTCATCCTCAACTCGCACTACACATTCCCCTACTTCAACTTCCATCATGAGGGCCTCATAAATAGAGGGTCCTACGACCTCACCTATCCCTGCCGCACTGGTCGCGTTCGCTTGGGGGTCAAGATCTATCAGCAGAACACTGTCTCCCTGGCGACCGAGAGCTGCTGCTAAAGAAACTGCGGTGGTCGTTTTGCCAACCCCACCCTTTTGATTCACGAACGCAATCTTTTCACGAACCATGCGCCACCTCACCCTGAGAGCGGGCAAAGACATCTTCGCGCGACGGCATCTCCCCCAGACCACTGCGTTCCACCATCAGCGAGCCCATTGCATTTCCGAATGTACACGATTCGAGCAAGTCGCCTGTTTCCACTAACCGAACTGCAAGCGCTGCCACAAAACCATCCCCCGCTCCTGTGGGATCTGAAACATTAGCGGGAAAGGCTGGTATCACGCTCCGGGAACCTTTCCGGTATAGACAGGCACCCCGGTTACCCAAGGTCACAACGGTTGGTCCGCGAAGGGAAAGAGCAGTGGCAAGAGCAGTAGGATCATCGGCATCCTCATCGCTGAAGATCGAGATAGCCCCTACGGGTTGAATGCTCCGTGCTCGTGAGGGGGCGTAGGCCGCTCGACGTACAGGACGCTTCGGTATCGCCCACCGCAGCATGCCTTGAAGTGACACGAATTGCAGCGGCGCCCCAACTGATGGGAACTCGGCCAGTTCATCAAGGGCAGGCGCAGCGATCACTGCATCAGCACTAAGACTGGAGGGCATGTCCTCAGCGGCTATCGGTCCACCCACCTGGTGTAGCGTCTGCCGACGCCCACCCCCCTTTGGATAAACATTCTCATAGCGGGGACAGGTCGCGACGGGGAGTTCCACCACTTTTAAGCCCTCAAAAGAGCTTCGGTCGTATTCCGTCGGAACCCGACTTACCAGCGTCACATCCGCACCCAGCGCCACCGCCGCACGAGCGCTATAAAGCGCAGGCCCCCCTGGAATCCAGGCTCCCTCAGGCGTCAGGTCTTCGCTCACGTTACCAACGATCACGATTCGCGGGGTGGGTGTCGGACTCATTCCATCATTCCTGGCGCAAGCTAATCACAACCTTGCGGCTGTCCCCCTCGCCAACGCTATTAGTCTCGAGTTCGGGATCTTCAACAAAGGCTAGGTGAACAAGTCGCCGTTCAGCGGCCGACATTGGTTCTAGGGTGATCGGATCGCCGATCTCTCGAACACGCTCCGCCATCCGCTCAGCTAATGAAACTACCTGGTCCTCCCGCCGCCGCCGATATTGTTCAACATCAACGGTCACCGAACCCCGTCCCGGAAAACGACGTGTCATGATGAGATTGACCACGTACTGAAAAGACATCAGGCTCTCACCTCGACGTCCGATTAGCATTCCTAAGTCATCTCCTGAGATGTCGATTACAGCTCGGGCACTCCCAAGCCCATCGCCCGCAGTGATGGGCTCTCGAATGTTGATGTCCGCATCGATTTCGAGAATCTGAAGAAGAGAGTCCACCACCTCTGCTGCAAGATCGACCTCTTCGGCATTGATATCGGGCTCAATGTTTTCATCTCGACGGCGTCTACGAGACCGGTCACGGGACGAACCCCTTCCCCCACTCCGGCGAGAGCCACCATCTCCCCCTCCAGCCGACCTCCGCGCAGGGGCACCAGGAGCCGCGCCGCGAGGCGGAGGAGCCTCCCCCTCACCGAAGAAATCCTGCTCTGTTAATTCCGGAGCACGTTCGACTCGCGGGCCACGTTGGCCCCCAGAGCCACCACGCGGGCCACCGCCGCTTCCGCGCCGGCGGCCACCACGTCCCCCACCACGACCTCCTGTTCCACCCCGAGGCGCACCCCGTCCCCCACGACCACGTGGGATAGAAGTGTCTGGAGGTTCGGCCACCCTTTCTCGGGGCCCACCTGCCCGCCGCTCAACCCGTACAACGGCATCGCGGCCACCGCGTCCAAAAAGACGCCCTCCGCGCTGGCCCTCGTCCAGCACAACTATTTCGACTTCATCAACGGACGCGTTGAGCTTAGCTAGCGCAGCCCTAAGCGCGTCGTCGACGGTTTTTCCGTTTGCTTCGGCGTGATCCATGAGTATTTGTCCTCAATTCGCGGGAGGGCCTCGGACGCGATTCGCCCGTGCCCTCCGAAGATACTGTTGTCGTTGCCTCTACCGAGACCCGCGGCATAGGCGGCCCCACTAAAGGCTGAATATTGAGCGCAGGGAAGCCGTAGGTCACTACGTTAAAGCCCACACTTACAAAGGAAGTAACAACCCAGTAGAGACTCACTCCACTCGGGAAACTAAGACCGAAAAACATAAACATTATGGGCAGCATCCACTGCATCATCTGTTGCTGTGTACGCGCCCGTTCGTCATTCGCGACAGTAACTGTCGTTTTGGATTGGGCCCAGGTAGAAAACCCAACCAGTAGGACTATTAAGAGATTCAGGTTGAGCACGTTGATGGACGCGCCCTCCGCTAGGTTAATACCGAGAAAACTCTCTTCTAGCGGAATTGCACTCTGGATATAGCTCCACGAGTACAGATGACTTGAGAGGTTATCAAGCGCTTCGGGGGAAATCGCAAGGGTCTGCCGAATCGCATAGAAAAGCGCTATCAGGATTGGAAACTGCAGAACAAGCGGCCCCAAACAGCCAAGCGGATTTACACCTGCTGCCCGATATGCCTTCATGGTTTCTTCCTGGCGGCGCTTTGGGTCGGTAAATTTCTTCTGAATCTCCTGCACCTGGGGCTGCAGGCTCTGCATTGCGCGGGTCTGTTGAAGCTGGCGCAACGTTAGTGGAAAGGTAACGAATCGCACCAAAATCGTGAACGCAATTACTGCCAACCCAAAGCTGCCCCACAGAGCGTGATTGAAAACCACAAGGACATTTATCATCGGATCCAGCAACCCGACGGTGAAGGTCTTCCCAAACCCGAAGGTTGCAATGACAAAAATCAGGGCCACAGCCCCAATCAAGGCAACACCAAGTCCAGCCCGCTGCGGTACTCTGCGAATCACGGTAGACCCCGCACTTCCCGCTCAATAACCGTAAGAGTCTCTGGGTCGGCCCGAAATAACCTTCCCTCAGTACCTATAATCCATGCAAAACCTCCCTTTTCTACCAAATTTGCCCTAATCTTTCCCGCCCCATCCACTTTGACAGTATTTCTGCGATTCCCAGTTGCCAAATCCACAAAGTGCACCACTCCGGCCTCATCACCCACGATAAGCGTCCCCCCAATTATGACGGGCTGGGCTTTTACTTTGTCTCCGGCCTCATATACCCATCGAGTTCGTCCTGTCCCCAGATCGAGGGCATAGACGTTACCCTCGAAATCCCCAAAGTAAGCTATTCCGCCTTCCACCGCAGGCCGGGTCCAAACCCAACCCCCAGCCTTGAATGACCCTCGCACAGAGCGCCCCACCTCAGCATCAACAAGCCAGACCTCACCCCGTAATGTGGGAACAAACAAGACCCCTTGCCCTATATCCTGCAATTCCCCAATCGCCCCACCCGCTTCGAAGGGTCGTTTCCAAACTTCCTCTCCGGTCTCTAGATCGAAGGCATACAGGTTTCCTGCCATCGTGCCGACAAACAGGTGATTACCAGTCACTATAGGTTGAGACCAAATCTCACCTTTTAGCTTTTTACCCCCCAGTGGCCAGGGGCCCACCTGGCCTCCATCTACCACGCTCCTCACGTAAAGCAGTTGCTCCGTCGTCCCAAAGGCAAACATCTCGTCTGCCAAGACAGCCCCGCCCACAATGGCGCCCTTAACATCATCTCGCGTCCAATTACCGCGTCCTTGGACAAACCGCCCTTCGGTTCCCAACGCAACCATCTCACCCGAAAAACCAGCCAGTATGATCCTATCGCCAGCAAAGAGCGGTGGACCATATACTGCTTCTAGCTCGATTTCCTTCTCTGAGTCTAGGTCCCCATCAGGAAAAACCCATAGGGCCTCGCCGCCGAATTCATCAAGCTCTATTGCAACAAACTCTTCTTTATCCAAAAAGACGTAGGCCGTTTCACTTCGGAAAACAGGCTCCGCCCAGCCGCGAGGCTCTGAAAACCCCACACATGATGCCGATAGCACGGCGACAGCCCCAATTGCAGGAAGCAGAAAACGACGAAGCGACACAGCGAGCATCCTAGCAGCTACCGCTCACACGGTCAGGGGGAAACCCAATGTTTCACGTGAAACGGAGGCTTTGTGACCTCCGCCACCTCAAAACCCAAGAAAGTTCGGCTTTCTCCGCCTTCAGGAGCGGCATGTCATAACCCTCGTTCACCATCCACCCAGGCGCCGCCAGCCCCTCCTCCTCCCCTGGGAGCTTGCACCACCTTGGATTCCTGGAAAGCGCACCGCACTATCCCTTCTCTATCGGCGTAGTACAGTCTTGTTCCACGTGAAACATCTTGAAGGCCCCTAGTCAGGTACTGGGTCATACCCATCTCCACCTCCGGGCCGACATCGCGCCAGTCTTTTAGCAGTAAGCCAAGTCCCCCTAAGGGCTCCATGTCTTCTCAGGGCTTCTTCTCCGTAACGTGAACAACTGGGGTCAAAGCGGCAGCTACTAGGCAGAAGGACTGAAAACAACACTTGATACACCCGGATCACGCCAATCAAGACCCACTTCACCCCTCTTCCCCCTCTAGTAGGGCCGCTTTGCTGAAAACAGCACGAACATCAGCCTTTAAAACCGTGAAGTCAGCCCCGAGCGCCGCCCTGCGAGCCAGAACAACGATGTCATAGCCCGCCCTGACTGGGACATCCCGGATGGCGGATCTGAGCTGGCGGCGTACCCTATTCCGCACTACTGCCCTTTTATCAAGACGCTTACCCACCGCAAACCCAACCCGAGTAGGGGCTTCACCACGCAAGAGGTAGCGAAGGGCTAAACACCGGCCCTGTGCAAACTTTCCCGATGCGAACACTTGTTCGAATTCTGAGCGGCGGCGTAGTGCCTGCAACTCACGCTCCCCAAGCCTAAACGACCGTTAGTCGCCTCCGCCCTTTCAGGCGCCGCGCTTTTAGCACCGCTCGGCCCGTTCGAGACGCCATTCGTCTGCGAAAACCGTGACGGCGGCGGCGTGGGCGACGATGCGGTTGATATGTTCGTTTTGGCGACACGGCCTCTTCCTCGGCCCACTAACCTACGACCCAAACCCCCTAGCCGCTAGTCCCCCCACATAGAGCACCTTTTATCTGGTACCACCCTCCCTTTTTATCAACATAACGTAATGCTTTTTCGGCGACTAAAACCCTACCACCGAAGCCTATCCTCAGCAGGACGGTTGCTTTTCCAAAGCACCCCACGGATGCTAGACCCATTCCCCAGGGAACCTTGCTAGAACAGCCCAGGGAGGTGGCGGCGTGACAGCCAAAAGCCCCGCAAAAACAGGAACCAGCCTAGCTAACACAACAAAGGCCCTGAACGCCTGGATTGAACTCGATCTAGATGCTCTCGCAAATAACGCTAGCGTCCTCCGGGATGCCGCTGGTAACGCCACTGTGATGGCAGTCGTAAAGGCAAACGCATACGGACACGGAGCAGCTGTTGTCGCACCGGCCCTTCAGGCCGCAGGCATAGAACGTTTCGCGGTCGTCTTTATGTCCGAGGCCATTGCCTTACGAAGGGCCGGCGTAACCCGACCAATCCTCGTACTCGGGCACTCCTTTCCTGAAAACGCCAAGGAGGCCGTCGCGAACGACATTACCCTGACCATCGACACCGCAAATCTCGCCAAAGAGGTCTCCAGCGCGGCTATTCAAGCGGGCAAGGCCCCCGTGCCCGTTCACATCAAGGTGGATAGCGGAATGCACCGTTTCGGGCTTGCCCCAAACGAAGTGGCCACACTCGCAGCCAGCGTAGGAGAACTTCCAGGGATAGTACTCGAGGGAATCTGGACACACCTTGCCAACGCCGACCAGCAAGACGACTCCTTCACAATTCAACAGAACGCCCTCGTCGAGGAAGCAGTACAGCTAGCCGGTCCCGTCCCCATCCGCCATATCGCCAATACCGCCACTACTATTCGGCGACCCGAATTCCGCTACGACGCGGTACGCACCGGCATAGGGCTTTATGGAGCCCTCCCTCACCACACCCCAAATCCAGGGCTGCAGAGGGTTCTTAGCATGAAGGCCCGCCTTGCTCGCGTCTTTGACGTGGGTTCAGGGGAGGGTGTCAGTTACGGACTAACATGGCGAACCGAGCGCCCTTCTCGACTCGCCCTCGTTCCAATCGGATACGCCGACGGCTACCACCGTGCCCTGAGCAACCGCGGCCATGTGCTTATTGGCGGCTATCGCTGCCCCATTGTCGGGCTAGTCTGCATGGACCATTTTCTCGCTGACGTGACGGCGGTACCCGGAGTGTCCATAGGCGATGAGGTTGTCCTCATCGGTGAACAAGGCAACGAAACCATCACAGCCGGGGACGTCGCTGCCACAATTGACACCATCAACTATGAAGTCCTTGCGGGCCTAAACCAACGCCTTCCGAGGCTCGCTCACAGCCAAGGGGTTTTGGAGGCAAGCTGCTAGCGGGGGTTTCGGCGGACCAACACACAAACGCGCGGGATAGGTGGCAAAGCGAAGGGGCCTAGTTCGACGAGGTTGATCGCATCGAAGCCACATTCCGTAAGAAGCGCAGCTAGACGGCCCCATCCCCGAAGATCCACTTCCGCACATCCCCCCGAAACAGCACGTCGGTGAAGGTTGTTAAGGAACCCCCACCGCACAGGGGCAAATTCAACTAGCAAACATGCACCACCTGGGGCAAGCACTCGGGAAAGCTCCTCTGCGAAGCCATGGACTGCATCATCATCAAGAGCCCGAAGCACATGCAGCACCGTGATCGCATCAAAAGAGCCATCACGAAAGGGCAACTTTTCAGGCCAAGCGACTAGATCAACAGGATCACCTGCTACCGAAACATCCATCACCACTGGACGGAAGGCAGAACCAGCCCTAGCAGCTAGCAACTCAGCAAAAGCCGCGCCCCCGAACCCTACGTCAAGGTAGGAATGAGCAACATCAAGCCCGAGCAGATCAATCATTGTGTCAGCTCTGGGGAAAAGCGCCGCACGGGCGGAGGATGAGTCAAGAGCTTGGGCAAAACCCGCTAACGGACCCCGAAGCCAACGTTCTCTAGCCTCAATTGCTTCCCGGCGGCGGCGAATCATAGCTGGTAGGTTAGGCGGATACGCCGCTTTGCGCGCGCCGCTCCTTCAGCGATCTTACGAAGAGCGACGGCTTCGTCGCTGAGCCCCTCTGCATCTGCGCGACGAACAAACGTTGCAGTACGTTCATCACTGGCCAATGTCACGATGATCCCCTCCAGGCTTTTAGCCAGCGGGACTGCATCCTGCCAAGCTCGCTCAAGGTTTGCCTCGTCCTCAGCATCATCTGGCTGCTGCTCATAAAAGGTTGTAAGCGGCTCGAGCCTCACGCCCACATCCGACAGGAGATCTGCCAGCGCAATTAGTGGATGACCAGCGCCAAACCCACGTACTGCCGCAAACGACATGAAGGCAACCAACGTCGCGCCCTCGCCAGGAAGCATTTCAATATTGCTTACTCCTTCAACCTCCACCGCCAATCTCATCTTTCAAAACCCGTTCCGAAAATCGACAAATCGCAAGGGATCCACAAGTACACCATGCACAGAAATTTCCCAATGGAGGTGGGGGGCGGTCGATAGACCAGAACTCCCTACAAACGCAATCAATTGCCCACCATCAACCTCCTGCCCCTCTGCCACAGCGAAAGCACTGAGGTGGGCATAGCCAGAAAACACCCCTCCACCATGGTCGATTATGACCATGTTCCCCCGCACCGCTAACTGCCGAGCAAGCACCACATGACCGCTATTAGTTGCGGTTACGGGTGTTCCTTCTAGGGCACCGAAGTCAGTCCCTCCGTGATTACCTTCCACCGGACCGTCATTAAACGAACGACGCTCACCGAAATGACTTGAAATAAGCCCCTCGGTTGGCTTTTGCCAGCGGCCTTCCCAGAGCTTATTGGGAGTCACCCGCGCGTAAGTCTCAGCCAAAAGAGCATCTTCGCGAGCACGTTCAGATTGGTCTAAAACGGGATCCCCCGCACCCGCCACGTAGTAGATATGGGAGATATCCCATTCGGTCTCGCTCACCATGATTTCGCGCTCGAAGTTTCCTGAGGACCCATTTGTGAGAGTGAAGTTCACGTACATCGTGTGATTACCGGGAGCATCCAATACGCCAATACCAACATAGGTGTACTTGCTAAAGTCTCCCTGAGTAAGGGGATAGCCCTGACCCAAGAACACGACCTCCCCTTCCGTAACGCTTCCCGTGACGGACACAAGGATGGCACTCCCTTGAGCAACCTCTTCCGTTGAAACAAGCAGTTCGGGCGGCACAAGCACCGCTTCCACTGTCTCAATGGCAGCCGCGTTCGTAGGAGACTCCACCGGGATAGCAGTGACCGTTGCAACCTCTACCCCAGAGCCAGAGCCACCGGCCGTGCAGCCTCCAACAAGCAGTGCAAGCACCGCCATCATCATCCACCTTCTAACAATCACGAAAGGCACCCCTCAAGGGTGCGACAGGCGCTCCCCTGCGTCGACCACACTAGTTGTGACTCATCCTGCTACCATCCAGGGGCCATGGCAGCAAAACAAATAGAGGAAGGCCCCTTCTCCCTGCGTCGCACCGCCACCTTCGACTTCATCGAGGGACTTAATCGCACAAAGGAAGCCCTGCGAGAGCAAGGCTTCGACATCACTACCTCTCTCGACGTGAGCGGGCCTGTCGAAAATGCCTGCGCCATCCTAGGTATCTGGGACGCCGACCTCTTAAGACGTGCTCTCTCCATAGACCCCGCGGCAACTACACTTTTCCCCTTCAGCGTCTCTGTCCACGATGATGATGATGGAATTGTCATCAGGGCGGTCGATCCGACAGCAACTCTGGGAAATCTCAACAACCATGGCATCGCGGACATCGCCGCTGAAGTGAGGCAACGGCTCATGAGCGCTCTGAGTCGTCTCCCCGCGGGTCCTCGTTAAGTCCATGATGCCGGGATGCTGGTCGGGGTGCCCGGATTTGAACCGGGGACCTCTTCGTCCCGAACGAAGCACTCTACCTGGCTGAGCTACACCCCGAACGAATCCACAGAATAGCGCCGCAGCCCTTACCCGTCGCGCCCCGGGGTCTGCTTGGCTCTCCTACACTAACCCCAAAAGCAGAAGCCCTTAGGAGGACATCATGAGCGAGCAAGCGAAGAATGAACCCTCGAACTACGTCAGCAAGCGCTTCAAAGACAAGGTCGCCGTAATCACCGGTGCGGCAGGGGGAATAGGCCGCGCTACCTGCATTCGGCTCGCTCAAGAAGGCGCACGCGTAGTAGCTGTAGACCTGCCTGGGAGCGACCTTAGAGGGACCATTGAGGAAGTAGAAGAGGTAGGTTCTGAAAGCATCGCCATCGCTGCTGATGTGACCATCTGGTCGGACCACGAAGACTACGTACAGGAAGCCATCGATCGCTTTGGGGGCATCGATGCCTTCTTCAACAACGCTGGCATTGAAGGTGTTGTAACCCCGCTAACAGATTATCCAGAGGACGTGTTTGACAAGGTCATGGACGTAAATGTGAAAGGGGTATGGCTGGGCTTGAAGGCTGTCGGTCGGGTAATGCGAGCAAAAGGAGGGGGGGCGATCGTCAACACCGCCTCGACGGCGGGTTTAGGTGGCACACCCCAACTTGTCGCTTACGGCGCAAGCAAGCACGCGGTCATCGGCATCACTCGAACGGCTGCATTGGAATTTGCTAATGCCAACATCCGCGTCAACGCCATCTGCCCGGCACCCATCGAAACTCGGATGATGCGCTCAATTGAGCGAGGCGGCGATCCTGACGATCCGGAGTCGCGCTATCGTGATATCGCAGCCGGGCTTCCCCTACAGCGTTACGGAGAGCCGCATGAAGTGGCTGCTCTTGCTGCATTCCTACTAAGCGAAGAGGCTTCCTTCATGACCGGCGCCTACTATCAGGTCGACGGCGGCTCCAAGGCCCGCTAGTAGATCGACGAAGCGAGCTTGCCCTCTATCATGCACCCGTGGGCTTCCAACAACACCTGACGGCACCTGTGCGAAACCGCTTGTTCGCTCCCATAGTGGCAGCATGCCTCTTGCTAGCATTGCTGATTGCGGGCGGAGTGTTAGCTTTCGTTTTTTCTCAGTCAGCCGGGAGTGACCCTCCCGCAGAAGTCTCTGCGTTTAAAAAGCCCCCAACCTCTCAACCTGCCGCTGTGTTCGATGTGCGCGAAGCAAACGGCACTTCGCTCACCATCCTGCCCGCAAACATAGATGGCGAGGCACTTACCATAGAACTCGCTGATGGAGTAACCCTAGAAGGCTTTGTTGCTGGCCGCCCTGCGGACATCGAGCCTGGAACCTCACTCACTTTCATCGGGGAGCCGGATCCTGTTCGCAACTTCGTTATTCGCCAGGTCATCGCTATCCGGGAACCAGTCACGAGTCAGGCAGATGGCCTTCCGCAATCTGCCGGTGGATTTACGGGCGCAGAGCTCCTTATTAATCCCAATCACCGCATCATCCTTTGGGGGCCCGTGGAGTCCATCACCTTTTTCCCTGATGCCAACCGTACGGAAGTCTCCTTGGCAGGGCCCGACGGGCCAATCCTGGTGCAGATCTACTCAGGCATACCCCTGTTCTTCATCGAGGCCTACGATTCCCCTATCGCGGACGGGGACCGCTTCGCGTTTCACGCACCTGCCGGAGCTAGCCCAGCCCGGGCCCAGGCAATCCTCATTGCCCCCCAGGGCGCTCGCTAGTTGAATACAGGAAAAAGTAGCGCTCGCTCGCGAAGCAACTTCCCGAAGCTTGGCATTAACTTAGTCCTCCTAATCTGTGCGCAACACTGCCGCATCTGAAGTTCGACCAAGGGCCCGGACAGCGACCACGAGAGCGATGCCGAAGATGGCAGCTACTACAGCAGCACCTACCACCACAATCGTCCACTCCGTTTGCAACACAAAGCCGGGCTCCACAGGAAGGCCTGCCTCAGTCACATCAAGGAAGGACAGCATGCGCCTTCCTACAAACTGGCCTACCAACACCCCAGCCGTTACACCCAATACCCCCACAACGGCGTATTCCAGCCCAAGTACAGCCATCACCTGGCGCCGGGTTAACCCGATCGCGCCAAGGACGGCCAACTCAACCCGCCTCCGCTGAATTGCCATCCATAAAGAGACCAGCAGCGCTACTGCAACTAATACTAGGGTCGCAACGAAGGACACCACGAGAATGCCAGTCCCACTTGCAGCAATGAGGGGATTCGACCGCACCAATGCGAGCGTTGCATCCTGATCAACAACCCTGCGGAGGCCCAGATCTCGCAGGGTTTCCACAATCAGCTTGCGATCAGCATCATCCACTACATCCAGCCACACTTCATTTGCGCGGGAAAGATCACGCGGAACCGTGCTAACCATGTAGCCCCAACGCAACAGCTGATCACGACCGAGCACTACGGAGGGGCCTTCGTTGGCCGGTAGAGTAGGGAACCGTTCATACGAGCCACGAACCACGAACGGCACTATGATCCCATCGATATCAAGGAGATCCTTATCACCGATCTCTAGGCGGTTCTGTTCAAGGAAAGCTTCGCTCGCAAGAAGAGGCAGAGGAATTCCCCTGTCCGCTGGAAAGAGCCCACGACGTTGGCCAGTGGTCCCCCTGCGAAACCCAAGGCGCGCTGCTTGGGTACCAGAGTGCACTTCTTCACCACTAAGCTGCAGGCTATCGGTAATCCGCTCCGCACTTGGGATCGGTTCCCAGCTCACCAACCCTTCAAAGCCTTCCAGTAAATTGAGGGTCCCATTCCCATCTACCTCGGAAAGATCGTCGATGAAGACAGGTTCGTCGCTGGCATTGAACTGATTCATCGGCTCCGTCAGGATGAGGGCAATCAACGAAAGCGGCTCCTCGAGCGGTCGGAAGCCAGAGCTCTCAATCGGGGCTCTCAGCTCCTGCCAGCCGCGGAATTCGAGCTTTGCGAAGGGCAAAAGTTCGTGGCGGCCGGAGGCATCACGAACCCGAGCCCACAGTGTCACCGACGGCCGTTCCAGCGCTGGATTTACCCAAACTGAGAGCTCAACGGCCCCCTGTGTAATTGGTATGCCCTGCAGGATTTCCCGGTTATCCACACGACTAAGTAGGTTCTCCAGAGGCTGGTCGGCGAAATCATCACGCCACCAAAGGAGATCGCCCACCCCCTCAGAAACTGCGAGTACAGCAACCTCTGGATCTGAACTGTTGGGCGTAGCTATAGCCCCATCCAACCGCAGCACTGCGGATACATCTCCAACGCCCTCGAAAGCATCGATTTCCGCCTCTAGTTTCGTGGGATCCGCAGGCAGGAAGATCACATCGCTGGCTGTCGCCCGCAGCTCCACGCCTGCCGCGAAGCGCGCGCGGTCTTCATATGATCGTTCGGTAGTACTTGTATAGCTGGCTGCGAAAACCCCCACAGCCATTGCCATCATCAGCAGCAGGACAAGTAAGGTATATGGGCCAGGCCGCCGAACCAATTGCCAAAACCCCATAGCTACCGAGACCCCAGCCACCCGAACAACAATCGGCTCCATTATTCGAAGTGCAATCGGATAAAACCGCGCCAATACAGCCGCCGCCGCCGCGATGATGAGTGCCGGGGAGGCGAGCAGGAGGGGGTCGCTAGAGACACCACCTGTCGAGGAAGGTGTGTATACAGAATTACGTTCATTCAGCTCCCACAACGCAAGGAGAGCAAAACCTACCAACACCACGTCGAGGTAATACCGCTGAATTAGCCCGAGGCCAGGGCGTGCTATTACGCGCCGCTGGCCCTGCAGGCCACGGCGGGCCACCGCCAAAGCCGGCGCTGTCAGTGCAATGATAGATAGAGCAGCTCCGAGCGCCGCCAAGGGGAACGCAAGCAGTTCAAAGGAGACAGGAAGTAACTCTCCTCCGGAAATTTCACTGAAAACAGGCGTTAAGCCCAATAGTGCCGTCACTCCACCAGCAATGAAGGGAGCGACGAGGATGGCAGGGAGACCCAGCGCAAGCCCTTCGAGTGCATAGAGGGCAACGACCTGGGAAGTGGTCGCTCCCCGTCCACGCAACAGAGCAATTTCCTCACCTTGCCGCTCGACTACTGCCACAGAGATAAGCGCCACATAGAAAAGGGCAATCGCCGCAATCTGGATTAGCAAGATAGTGAGCGGTGCCCGCTGAAAGTCCGCGCTCCTACCAAAAGCCTCGAGGGAGAGCGTAAGAGCGCTAGTGGCATAGCCGCTGTAGGCCCGCAGATCCTCGTTTAGCCCAAGGATATCCTCGCGGGCCCGCTGAAAGTTGCCCTGATCGAGGCGGTCAATATCCGCCAGGATGTTCCACCGCAAGCTGAGGCGTTGCCCCGGATAACTAGTTGCCAGCTCTCCCAGAACTGAGTCGACATGCGCCACCATTGGCAGGACAAGACCTGAATCCACCAATGGTGCCCTTGGGAGGACATAGCGGTCACTAGCAGCCGCCCAGAACGAGGCGTCAGGGTCCTCAATCGCAATTATCCCCGTGAGTACAGCCGGTACTGAATAGCGGACGATAGCTGTGAGATCGCAGGGGGGCTGTGGTTCCAGCTCGGTCTCTGGAATTATGCGATCACAGGTGTCGAGCTCCTCGACCAGTAGGAAATGGTCGCCCGGATCCAGGCGAGCTATAGAGGCCGCCCGAGCGCCCATGGCGACCTGTAAGGGGCCGTCGGGGTCGCCAGGGACCGGCAGATGCCCCTTCTCCAATGAAACGTGCCGCTCAAAGCCTTCGATGGCATAGAGCAACCCCAATGTGGTCCGTTCGCGAGGCTCGCTCCCTGTCTCTCCAATGGTAAGCCGAGCCGACTCCAAGATGATGGAGCGCTCGGACGCAAACCAACCAAGGCGCTCGCCAATCCGCTGCTCGACGGCTTCACGTATAGCGAGGGAATCAGGAGTGGCAAGTTGCTGGGCTTCAATACCAGCGCCGATGGAAGGTGCACCCCGGAGCTCATCCCGGACGCTGAACTTGAGGCCGAGATCGGCCATAGCGCGCGCATATATAGGTGCACTTGCCAGCAGTGTGGAAGAAACCAACACGCCTAGAGCAAGCACAGCGAGCATGCGCCAATTGGCTGCGCCGTGGCTTAGCAACAACTTCCAGAGAACAGCTACATTCCCCATACCTACAAGAGGGTAGCGGTCTCGACCCCACATGCGCTTGCTGAACAGCTAAGTTTTTAATTGACAACCGCTTCACTGACGGCGAAGGTACCCCTGCCAACTGAGACCACAGTTCCCCGTCAATCGACACATATTGGCCAACTCACGGGGTTTTCTCAGGCTCAATGTGAATCGCCCGCAACTTGGCGAACTCGGCCAGCACCTGAACGATGGGAGTCTTAGCGTGGCACTCTCCTGTACGCTGGCCAGACACCCATGATCAGCTCCGCCACCCTCCTGCGGATAGTCGCCCAGCGGAGCCTCGCCAACTGGCGACTGCTGACCACAGTCGTCTTCGGCATGGTTCTCGCCTCGGCCCTAATGTCCAGCGTGATCCTTTATTCCGACGCCGTCCGTGATCTTGGTCTCCGCTTCACTCTCCGCCAACAGGAATCACTTACTCTCGACCTTAAGGTCATTAGCCATACGCAGCCTGGTGAACCTGACGTCTACAAAGATCGTCGAGACACAACCATGTCCCTCTTCCGACGCTATGCCGGAAACCTTATCGAGGACACTGGACTCTTCACCCGCTCTTCAACATTTTTCTTGACCAACCCAGGTCAACCTGTGGACCGTGACGACGAATTACGGGCCCGCGCACATTTCCTCTTCTTCTCAGATGTGGGCGAGCACATCACTCTTGTCCAGGGTCAACCCACTTCCTCCTCCCCAACCACCACTGACCTCTCCCAGCGCCCCCGCATCGATGTCTGGGTAAGTGCCACCACTGCACAGCAGCTCGGCGTCGGGCTTGGCGAAACTTTTGATCTCCATCCCTTCTGGCGGGAGGACATAGACCCCATCGAAATCAAAATCGTCGGGCTTGTTGAGCCGAACGACCCCACCGAGGACTACTGGTTCGGCAACGCGCACCGCTTAGTGGTCGACAAAACACGTTGGCCTACTTTCCCCTTCATCATCGACGAGCGCACTTTCGTCGATGTTATCGCCCCTTACCTTCCCTCAATCGACGGTACCTTTGAGACATATGCCTTCATCGATATTAGTCGCGTCAACAACCGCAACGCCGAGCAGGTCGAGCGGAATCTTCGCGCTCTCGACCATGCTATTAGCACGCAACTAGAACAGTCTTTGCTTAGGTCGGAGCTCCCCAGCGTAATTGCGGAGTACCAGGAGAAGCTCTTCTTCACTCGACTCCCACTATTCGCCCTAATGCTATTAATTGTCGGCATCGCCCTTTATTACCTCGTTCTAGTAGCGACCATGCTTGTAGAGCGACAATCTGGAGAGATCGCGCTCTTGAAGAGTCGAGGGGCGGGTCTTGGCCAGATCATGACTATCTACCTAATTGAGGGATTGGCTCTCACTCTCTTCGCGGTCGTTCTCGGACCCCTGCTGGCAGCAGGGGTGATCCGCCTCCTCGGTCCAACTCCACCATTCTCAGACCTTAGCCAGGGCAATCTTCTGCAGGTCACTCTTACTGCCGAGGCATTCGGCATGGCTGCCCTCGGAGGCCTACTCGCGCTCGGGGCCCTACTTTGGCCCGCTTACCGAGCCTCCAGAGCCAGCATCGTGCAGTACAAGCAGAGCCTTGCTCGACCAGCAAAACAACCCCTCTTCCTGCGTTACTACCTCGACCTGGTGCTTGTAGGCGTGGGCGCCTACCTCTTCTATCAGCTCCGCCAGCGTGGCTCATTTGTAACTGAAAGCCTTTTTGGCGACCTTTCAGCAGATCCACTTCTGCTCGTCTCACCTGCGCTCTTCATGCTGATGATTGCACTCATCTTCCTGCGACTGTTTCCTGTAGTCCTACGAGTGGCCTCCTGGGGCCTGCAGGGACTCAGCGGGGCAACCATCCTGCTCGGTCTCTGGCGAATGGTGAGAAACCCTCTTCACTACAGCCGCCTCATCCTTTTGCTCCTATTAGCGACCTCCGTGGGCATGTTTGCAGCGGGCTTCCGGGCCACATTAGAACGTAGCTTCGAAGAGCGCTCTGCCTATGAAGCCGGGGCTCCTGGGCGCCTTGTAGATATCAGTTCACCCGCCCACCTCTCTCCTGCAGAGATGGAGGAAGCCCTGGATTCCATAAATGGACTTGGGCAGACCAGCGCAGCGGCTCGTCTTGAGGTGAGCTTTGTCCCTGATGTTGGCCGCTCAGTTGGTGCGGAACTCCTGGGGGTGACCGAAAGCTTCTCAAGTGTCGCTTTCTGGAGAAATGATTTCGGAGGAGACCTTGAGTCAATGGTTAAAAGCCTCCAGTCCCAGGAGGAGACGAACTTGCCCGCTGGCGCTTTGATTCCTCCCGGCTCGCAGGCCCTTGGCATTTGGACACGCCTCTCCCTCCCCGCCCGAGCTGCCCAGCCCGGTATCCGCTTAAGGGATAGCCACGGCCAGATCTACGAGTACCGAGCACTACCAGACCCTGTGCAAAAAGATGGTGAGTGGCTTCTTTACATCTTCGACCTTTCCCGCCCCTACATGCCCCGCGACAACCCCCCTGCCCTCGACACTCCTCTTGAAGTCGAGTCCTTCTTTCTCAGCATTCGCCGTTTCGCAGCTGCCCCAGGCCGCATCTCTGCTGTAGTAGATCATCTGGTTGCGTATCCCGAAGGCGGGGAGGCAGAAGATGCGGTCGTTGTCGAATCTTTCGAATCCCTTGACCGATACCAGTCCATCACAGGGGCCGCCGGGACCTCGCAGGCAACGGTTACCCGAGCAGAGGTGGGTGGTGAACGCGGCCAATATGCCGCACAAATCAGTTTCAACTACGACAGTTTCACTACCAGTGCAGTGGGAATTCGCCTGCGCCGCCCCTCCGAGCCTCTTCCCATACTCGCCAGCGAGTCTTTTCTAAACGCCATCGATGCCACCCTGGGCGAAAAGATTCCTCTGCGGGTAAATCGCCAGATGCTTACCGCGGAGATTACAGGCGTCTTCAAGCTCTTCCCCGGTTTCTATCCGAGCGAGCGTGACCACCTAATTGTTGCCGACCTCACGAACCTGCGCAGAATCGCCGCTGGGCTTCCCTTAGTGGCGGGAAGCATCGCCGTGAACGAAGCCTGGCTGGGAAGTATTGAGGGGATTGAACTAAACCGTAAGTGGCTGGAGGAACAGGGCATCCGGGTTCGGGAAACATATGACGAAGCCGCCATCCTAGAGCTAGAATCCTCCGACCCGCTTGTAGCCGCCAGCTGGGAAGGAATTCTCTTCCTTTCCTTCGGCGCAGTTCTTCTGCTAACAGCCCTCGGCTTCATCGTGTTCTCCTACCTAGCTGCCCAAACACGTTCCTTGGAGTTTGCGATCCTCCGAACAATGGGCTTCTCAGGACGTCAGATCGTGGCGGTTGTCGCCTTCGAACAACTCTTTGTGATTGTAGCTGGCATAGCAGCCGGTACCGCCCTCGGATTCCCTCTTGGCCGCCTCATGATCGGCGCCCTTGCTCTCACTGAGGACGGTAGCGACGTAGTACCACCGCTCCTTTCACAGGTAAGCTGGGAAACCGTGCTCTCCGTATACGGCTTACTTGCTCTTGTTTTCATTGGCACCGTAGCAGCCCTCGCCCGGCTTTACTCTCGCCTGGCACTTCACCGTGCCCTTCGTATCGGTGAGCTCTAGGACAACTGCATGACTAACTTCGCCGAAACTGCTGAAGACCTCTATATCGTCTGCGAAGACCTGTTCAAAATTCACAAGAGCGACGACCTCGAGGTCGTCGCTCTCCGTGGCCTGGACCTGAAGGTACGCGGCGGTGAACTCATGGCCATCGTCGGTGCTTCGGGCTCAGGCAAGAGCACTCTGCTCAACATCCTCGCCGGACTCGACCAGCCCAGCGCCGGCCGCGCCTTTGTCGGCGGGCGCGACCTTCTGACGATGACTGAGCCAGAGATAGTGAATTACCGCAGAAGTGCGGTTGGATTTATCTGGCAGCAGACCGGCCGCAACCTTATTCCCTACTTAACCGCCACCCAGAACATCGAGCTTCCCTTAGTACTCGATGGGGTGGAGGCGAAAGTTGCACGGGAACGCGCGATGGAGCTGCTCGCAGCCGTGAATCTTGAAAACCGCAGTGATCACCATCCAGAACAGCTCTCAGGCGGTGAACAGCAACGTGTTTCCATCGCAGTGGCTCTTGCCAACCGTCCACCCCTTCTCCTAGCTGATGAGCCCACGGGTGAGCTGGATGCCATCGGTGCCGATAGCATTTACCAGGTCCTCGGGGATCTAAATTCACGTTACGGAGTCACCATCATCATCGTCACACACGACCCTGAGATCGCCTCACGCGTGAACCGTGTCGTAGCCATCCGCGACGGTCGCACGAGTATGGAAATCTTTCGACGCGTTGAGCAAACAGGCGGCGTTACCCAAGTGGTTCATGACGAATATGTTCTAGTCGATTCCGCAGGTCGCCTACAGGTGCCTCGCGAGTTCCTCGACCGCCTCAGCATCAGCGAACGGGCCAAGCTCTTCTTGGGAGAGGGACGGGTCGAAGTACTGCCCGACAGCGTTCAGCGGGTACCCCTGGAGGAAAACTGATGGCTGGAACCTCAGTGGAGCTGCGCAACGTGTCTCGCCAATTCGAGCTTAACTCGGAGAAGGTTTGGGCAGTACGTGACATTAGCCTCTCCGTTGAACCCGGTGAGTTTCTGGCCCTTATCGGTCGCTCTGGCTCAGGAAAGACAACTCTACTTAACATCATCGCAGGCCTTGATCGCCCCACAACGGGAGAGGTTGAGATAGACGGACAGCGGGTGGACACGATGGAGGAGCAAGGGCTAATTACCCTGCGCCGTCAGAAACTCGGGTTTATCTTTCAGTCTTTCGGGCTATTACCCCTGCTCTCTGCCCAGGAGAACGTAGAGCTACCTCTCCGCATCGCTGGAGTTCACCGTGAGCGACCCACTCGTGCCCGCGAAGTACTCGAGCTGGTCGGACTCGAGCGGCGGGCACACCACCGACCTTACGAGCTCTCCGGCGGCGAGCAGCAACGCGTCGCCATCGCCCGAGCGCTTGTCACCGAACCCACCCTAGTACTTGCAGACGAGCCTACCGGTGAGCTGGACTCTGCCACCGCCACTGCCGTCTTTACTCTAATTCGCGACATCTGCCGCAAACGCGGGGTTTCGATCATCACCTGCACACATGACCGACTCGTCATGGAAATGGCATCTCGGGTGGAGGAACTGGAGGACGGAAGATTGGTAACGGGCAGCAAGGGGGATGTCTGGGGAAGAGTTCAATCTCGAGAACGCAGCCCCTTTGCAGCGCCAGAGGGTGAAGGGGAGGAGAATCAAGCTCTTCCCTCCCTAATAGGTGCCGACACCAGTCAGTTTGGGATACAGAACCCCGAGCCCCAACCCGAACCCCAACCCGA
>DEAD01000001.1 GCA_002346645.1 Dehalococcoidia bacterium UBA2991 | reverse complement strand
CATGAACCCTGATGCCGAACCACTCGAGGATTTCCTAGATCCTGTTAACAAGCATCTTGCTCCCTATCACATGGAGGACTACGCCATCGTCCAGGACATGACCCTCGAGTGGGACTGCAACTGGAAGACCTCCGTTGATGCTTTCAATGAGGTGTACCACGTGCAGGGCATCCACCCGCAGCTCCTAGAGTCACTGGATGATATCCACGTACAGATCGACCTCTACGATCGTCATAACCGCTATCTAGTTCCATTTGGGCTCGTTAGCCCGCGCTATCCGAACCAGGAAGAGGTTACCCAGCCTCTCAGGGAGTTCATGGTTGGTGCCGGGATTGATCCTGATGCTTTTGAAGGTGGCATGGGGGACGTTCGCCCTGCTATGCAGGAGGCCACTCGCCAGTCGGCTGCTGCACAGGGACTTGATGTCTCAGAGCTGAATGATGATCAACTTTCTGATGACTATCACTATTACATCTTCCCTAGCCTCACCTTCAATACGAATGCTCTGAACTTCTTGTTTTTCCGGCAGCGTCCTCATGCAACGGACCCGAACAAGATGTTGTTCGACATGCAGACATATGTCCGTATCCCGCCGGGGGCAGACCATCCTCCGCGGCCCATTCATACCCAGTACAAGCACGGTGAGATCTCTATAGGTCTAGTTCTGGACCAGGATTCGTACAACTTGCCGCGTGTACAGAAGGGCATGAACTCGCGGGCGTATAAGGGGCTCCTAATCAACTATCGTGAGCGGCGAATCCGACACATGCACAAGGTGCTTGATAATTACCTTGAGGGTCCTGATCGCTGAGGCGGGTTCCTCGCTTATTAGGTTAGTTTTCCGGCCAAGTTGCGGTGCCTTACCAGCTATTGCAGGGCGCCGTTGGCGACCATCGAGGGCGAGCCTGGCTACGTCTGAATTTACACAGGGGGAAATTATTGATGACCGACAGAATGACCGACACAGTTAACATGGAACCCGCTTCTATTTCTGCTTGCCCCGTTGCCGCTGATCTCGGTGCGGAACTTTTTGCAGCGGGATCTCAGGAGAATTGGTTTGAGTCATATAAGGTGCTTCACGACGAAGCACCGATTGCCCGCATTCCTGGCAAGGGCTGGCTCCCTGGAACTGATGCTTTCATCGTCTCTAAGTTTGAGGACATAGCCTCCATCACCCGAGACCCTCGGTTCTTCGACCTCATGCCAGAAGATGTTTCCGCCGCTGCCTCTGCTGGCTCCAGCAAAATTGAAAATGAAATCTTCCGTGAAGAGGGGTTTGGTGAGGCTGCTGATGCTCGCCAGACTCTTCGTCCTACGGTCGAGCAGCATAAGCGCTACCGCATGCAGCTCTGGGATCCGTGGGTTGGTCCTGAGGGTGCCGAGCAGCATCGGGAAATGGTTACTGCGGCGGCGAATGATCTCATCGATCGCTGGATCGATGACGGCGAAGTTGAGTTCGTGACCCAGTTTGCCGCTCCCCTTCCTCAGACTGTTATCACGACCATCCTTGGTTTTCCGCTCCAAGACATGCCTACACTGAAAAAATATGAGGAAGCCCAAGTCCGCCGCTTTGTTTTTGGGGATGGTCCTCGCAATGAGCTTCCTGATGACGTTGAGCGTGAGAATGCTGCCGTTCTTGTCGACTTCCACCGGTATATCCAGTCTCAGGTTGATGAGAAACGCCAGAACCCTAAGGAAGACATGGTCTCCTTTCTCACACAGGTCGAATATGAGGGCCGCAAGCTCAGCGATGGAGAAATAATTAGCATTGCTGTGCTCATGCACATTGGTGGTAACGAGACCACCCAGTACGCCCTTACTTCTGAGGCGCTATTACTCGCCCAACGGCCTGATCTGGCCCAGGAGTTGCGTGCTGACCCCAGCAAGACACGTTTTTTCGTTGAGGAGGCCCTCCGCCTTTACGCCCCAACTCAAGGAGGTGCCGGTGGTCGCTACGTTCCTGAGGACATGGAGATTCGTGGTGTGCATATTCCCAAGGGATCTCTCCTCCACCTCCGCTTCGGTGCTGGCAATCGAGATGCTGACCTTTGTCCAGCCCCTGAGGAGCTGCGCCTCGATCGGAAGAACCCTGGCCGTCACCTAACTTTCTCCATGGGACCAAGAAACTGTCCGGGGCAGGGTATTTCCCGTCTCGAGCAAAATATTGCGACGCAGGTCCTGGTCGATAGGCTCGATAACATCCGCTTTGCCCCTGGTAAAAACGACTTCACTCATCAACCAGGGATCATGCTTGGCCTCTACAACCTTCACCTTGAGTTCGATAAGCGCTAAGGCTTACGAGAATAGAGGGTGAAACACCTAGCATGAGAGATAGGGGAGCCGAGGCCGGGTGTTTCGAGGTCGTCCCTTTGGTCCCCGACGAAGCGGAATCTAAACTGTGAAGTAGCGTGCCTCTGGGTGGTGCACCACCAGCGCGCTCGTCGTCTGCTCGGGATGCCATTGGAAAGTTTCCCCTAGCTCCACTCCCACCCGCTCAGGTTGCAGCAGCTCTGCTATGCCGGTTTGCTGTTCAAGGTCGGGACAGGCTGGATATCCAAACGAGTAACGCGAACCCTGGTATCCCTGACGGAAAAGTTCCCGGATGTTTGTGGAATCCTGGTTTCCGATCCCAAGTTCTTGCCTAACCCGTTTGTGCCAAAACTCTGCTAGCGCTTCCGCACTTTCTACCCCGAAGCCATGGAGATGGAGGTATTCCCTATATTCATTCGACTCGAAAAGCTGTTGCGCTAGTGTTGTTGCCTGGGGTCCCATCGTTACTAGGGTGAATGCAACCGTGTCGTACTCACCGCTGTTCTGGTCCCGGAAAAAATCGGCGATGCAGAGCCTCCTCCCAGCCGGTTGCCGCGGAAATTGGAAGCGGATTGGCTCTCCTGCTGGCAAGCCCCCCTCTACCTCGGGCCAGACGAGCAGGTCGTTTCCTTCTGACTGACATTTGTAGTAACCGTATGCTACCTGTGGGGTCAGCAGCCCTTCTCCGATTGCTCGTTCCTGCCAGCTTCGGAATACCGGACGCGGCTCTTTATCCAGGAATTCTTCGTATTCTGATTCGCTCAAATCCCCCCGTTGGTATCCCCACTGGGCCCGGAAAAGGGCAACTTCATTTACGTAAGGAAATACTTCTCTGAGCGGGATACCCCTTACCACTCGGCTTCCCCAGAACGGGGGTTCTGGGATGGGAACTTTGCTTGAAACCTCCGATTTCACCAAGGTGCTTTGTAGCCCTGTCTCCTGACTGGTGCGTGCTGTTGGCTTCAGAGGGGCCGTCTGAGTAGGTTGTGGCTTCTCACCTGCAACTACGCGTCCCAGTGTAGATAGCCCCTCAAATGCGTCTTGGCAGTAGTAGACATCTCCCTCGTAGATCGCTCGCAGGTCGTGCTCCACGTAGCGTCGATTAAGAGCAGCACCCCCCAGTAAGACCGGAAAGCGTGAAAGTCCCCGTGCGTTTAGTTCTTCCAGGTCTTCGCGCATTACCACTGTGCTCTTTACCAGTAGCCCGCTCAGGCCGATCGCATCAGCTTCAACCTCAAGGGCCTTTTCGATGATCGTCGCAATTGGCTGCTTGATGCCAAGGTTGTGCACCGTGTATCCGTTGTTCGAGAGGATGATGTCGACCAGGTTTTTCCCGATGTCATGCACATCACCTCTGACGGTTGCCAGGACGATGCGACCTTTCCCTGACCCCTCGATGCGGTCCATATGTGGCTCTAAATAGCTGACAGCCGCCTTCATCGTCTCTGCACTCTGCAGGACAAAAGGTAGCTGCATTTTTCCTGAACCGAATAAGTCGCCCACTACCTTCATTCCGTCCAGCAGGTGCTCGTTGATGATTGTGAGTGCATCGAATTGGGCTAGGGCTAGCTTGAGGTCTTCCTCAAGCCCGCGGCGGTCTCCCTCGATGATGCGTTGCTTTAGGCGTTCCTCTACGGGAAGTGCAGCTTTTTCCTCCGGTCGCCTTGGATTCGCTTCCGCATCCTCGAAGAGCGAGAGGAAGTGAATGAGCGGGTCGTAATCCTCCCGTCGCCGGTCATGGATTAAGTCGCGGGCTGCTTGGATTTGTTCCTCCGGAATCCGGTTTAAGGGACGAATTTGGCGTGCGTTGACTATTGCTGCGTCGAGGCCGGCCTCGACAGCTTCTTCCAAAAACACCGAGTTCAGTACTCTTCTGGCTGCTGGCTTCAGCCCGAACGAGATATTTGAGATCCCCAAGATAGTATGGGTTCCAGGAAGTTCTTTCTTGACCCGCCGGATAGCCTCCAGCGTTGCCATTGCGTCTCCTCGTAGGTCTTCCTGTCCACCTCCGAGCGGAAATGTGAGCATGTCGAAGAGCAGGTCTCCGGGCTCCATTCCATAGCGAGTGACAGATAAATCGTGAATGCGGTGTGCTACCCGTAGCTTCCAGTCGACAGTTCGAGCCTGCCCCTCCTCGTCTATGACCAAGGCCACTGCTGCCGCCCCGAAGCGCTTGATCAGGGGTAGCAACTGGGTGATCTTCCGCTCACCGTCTTCTAGGTTGATCGAATTTACGATTCCCTTTCCCCCATAAAGCTTTAGTGCTGCTTTGATTACAGGAACCTCTGTGGAATCGAAAACCAGGGGTAGGGTCGCTTGGGTTCGGAGCGCTCGTCCTAGACGCTCCATGTCTGGTGGCCCTTCCCGCCCCACGTAGTCGACCATTAGGTCGAGTACGTGGGCACCTTCTGCTGCTTGTTCCCGGGCAAGTGCAACTACTCCTTCCGTGTCATCCTCGAGCAGGAGGTCCCGAAAAGCTCGTGACCCGGTGGCGTTCAGTCGTTCTCCTACCACCAGAAACGATGTGTCCTGTTCGAAAGGAACACTTGTATATAGAGAGCTGCATGCTGCCTCGACAGTCTCTGGCCGAACCTTCGGCTGTGGTCGTCCAATTGCTGCGATCGCTGCCTCAAAATGGCTCTCAGTCGTGCCGCAACATCCGGCCACGATGCTTGTTCCCATCTCCTCCACAAAGATGCGCTGATAGCGTGTGAACTCCTCTGGTGTAAGCGGATAACAAGTTTCGCCGTTTCGGAGTTCAGGCAATCCAGCGTTGGGTCCGATAAACACAGGTCGCCGGGAGTTTTGGGCTAGGTGGCGTACGTGCTCCACCATCTGCTCGGGCCCTGTCGCACAGTTGATCCCAATAATGTCGACTGTATCTAGCGCCTCAAGCGTTGTTAGCGCGCAGGCGATGTCGGAGCCCAGAAGCATGGTACCCGTCGTCTCAATCGTCACGCTGGCAATTACAGGTAGTCGGACACCGGTCTCTCTGAAGACATCTTCGATCGCTCCCAGGGCTGCTTTGGTCTGCAGTAGGTCTTGACAGGTCTCGACCTTCAGAACGTCGATACCGCCATCGATCAGTCCATGTGCCTGTTCGCGGTAACTCTCCACTAACTCGTCAAAATCGATGTGTCCAAGTGTTGGCAACTTGGTTCCAGGTCCCATTGTCCCGAAGCTGTAGCGAGGCCATTCTGGGGTAGAGAACTCGTCCCGTACCCGTCCTAGTTGCTCTGCCGCGAGACGATTGATTTCGCGGACACGCTCCTCGATGTTGTACTCAGCAAACACCACTCGGTTGGCTCCGAATGTGGCGGAGTCGACTGCATCGCAGCCGGCCGCGTAGAAGCTCCGCTGTATGCCTTCTAGTAGCTCCGGCTTGGAGATAGTTAGGTACTCATTGCAGCCGTCAAGCCCGTCGTAGTCCTCCGGCGTTGGTTTAAGCGAGAGGATCGTCGACCCAATCGGACCCGCCGCGAACAGTACCTGTTCGCGGAGTCGGTTTAGAAACGGTAGGTCACGTGCAATGTAAGCGAACTGTCCAACTCCTAGGAAAGGTGCTGTTCAAGGGTACCAGTGCACGCCGCTTGGCTCTGCCTCCTGTCACCTGTTGCCCCCTGCGCTTTGGCCCCCTACGATTGTTGACACACTTACTCGACTTTATCTGTGAGCTTATTCTTGCGGTGAAAAGTTGCCGCTTAGTAGGGACTGATGCGCTGTTCGACACGAGGTGATTATGGGCTGCGGGCACTAATAGAACTTGCCGACCACTATGGCCAGGGTCCGTTGCAGTGTTCAGAGATTGCCCTCCGCCGTCATGTTCCGGAGCAGTATCTTGATCAGCTCTTGACTACTCTGCGTAAGGCCGGGTTTGTGAGATCCCAACGAGGCCCAGCCGGGGGGCATGAACTGGCGCGGGATCCGGCCGAGATTTCTGTTCTCGATGCAATCGTTGCTCTAGAAGGGAGCCTTGCCCCAGTTGCATGGCTTGAAGAACCTGCTGACCGCACGGACCACCCGCATCAGTGTGGGCAGCGCGAAATTTGGGAGCGCATACAGGAGTCCACCGGCGCCATCCTCTCCTCCTACACCATTGCAGATCTCCATTCGAAGGAGCCCCAGGCGGTTGCTGGGAGATACCAGATATGAATCTACCGTCTCGACCACGCATCGCTGAATCCATACTCGATCTAGTTGGGGAAACCCCTCTTGTTCGTCTCAATCGAGTTGTTCCGTCTGGTTCGGCTGCTGTTTACGGCAAGCTTGAGAGCATGAACCCTGCAGGCTCTGTGAAAGATCGAATCGCACTTGCGATGGTTGAGGAGGCTGAGCAATCTGGTCGGCTCAAGCCAGGCGCCACTATTGTTGAGCCTACGTCCGGCAACACAGGTATTGGTCTTGCCATGGTGGCCGCCGTCAAGGGTTACCGTCTGGTGCTCACCATGCCAGAAGACATGTCCGTCGAGCGTCGTCGGCTCTTCGAACGCTATGGCGCTGAGGTTCACCTTACCCCTGCTATCGAAGGCATGACGGGAGCGGTGTTCGCCGCCAACCAGCTGGCGGAGGGGCAGCCAGATGTTTTCGTTCCACAGCAGTTCGAGAATCCTGCTAATCCCGAAATACATCGTCGGACTACGGCCAGGGAGATAATCGCTGCCACCGATGGTCAGATCGATGCTTTTGTCGCAGCCGTTGGAACTGGAGGAACAATCACTGGCGTTGGGCAGGTGTTGCGAAAAGAGCTTGGCGAGGGCATCCAGATCGTTGCTGTCGAACCCGCCCGTTCGCCTGTTCTCAGCCGTGGGCGCCCAGGACTTAGCGGTATTCAGGGTATTGGCGCTAGCTTTGTCCCGGGTGTCCTAGATCGTGAGGTCTATGACGAGGTCATTCGTATTGAGGACAAGGATGCGTTTGCTATGACCTCTCGCCTTACTCGAGAAGAGGGGCTTCTTGTGGGAATCTCTGCTGCTGCTAATGTTCTTGCATCTCTCGTGGTCGCTGAGCGGCTTGGAGAGGATGCCCGTATCGTCACTATTCTCTGTGACACCGGGGAGCGATACCTCAGTGTCGACCTCTAGCCCGGAGGCGGCTGGCGCCCCACAATCCGATAGTTCCCACAAAGGGCCCCAGAGTGAGGCAAAACCAGTGACCGTCAATGTTTACGTTCCTACTCCTTTCCGTCACCTCGTCGGTAACCGCGTGCGTGTTCGTGCTGCCGGCACGAATCTCAGCGAGGTTATGGATGATCTTGATACGCAGTTTCCTGGTTTTGGAGCACAGGTCCGCAACTCGGAAGGGGAGCTTGCAACTCATATCGGTGTCTATGTGAACCAAGTGGAGATTGACACTCTCGATGGCGCAGCCACGCGTCTCGCTGCCGGAGATGAAGTGGCTTTTATCCCAGCGCTTGCTGGTGGGTCCAATGTTGTCCTTACCCCTGAGATGGTAGAGCGCTACAGCCGCCACCTCATCATGCCCCAGGTTGCCAGCGTTGGGCAGCGCAAGATTATTGAAGCTCGGGTACTGGTGGTCGGAGCTGGTGGGCTAGGATCTCCCGTGGCTCTATACCTCGCCTTGGCTGGTGTAGGTACTCTTGGCCTTATCGATTTCGATGTAGTTGATCGGTCTAATCTACAGAGACAGATCCTTCATCAGACAGCTGATATCGATCGTCCCAAAGTCCAGTCTGCGAAAGATACTCTGCTTGCGCACAACCCCAATATTGATGTTGTCCTTCATGAAGCACCTCTTACCAGTGACAACGCCTTCGAGATCATTGAGCAGTACGACATTGTTGTGAATGGTGCTGATAACTTTGCCACACGCTACCTCGTGAATGATGCCTGCTACTTGCTTGAGAAGAAGCTTGTCGATGGTTCTATTTTGATGTTTGACGGTCAGGCTACGACTTATCTACCTGGTCAGGGATGCTATCGCTGCCTATATCCCGCCCCGCCCCCACCCGGAATGGTTCCCAGCTGTGCTGAAGCCGGTGTACTCGGGGCCATGTGCGCTACTATCGGAAGCATACAAGCCACTGAGGTACTCAAGCTCGTCCTAGAGCAGGGTGAGCCCCTTGTTAACCGTCTTCTCCTTTACGATGCACTCTCTCTCGAGTTTCGCACTGTCAAGATTCGACGGGATCCTGGGTGTCCGCTCTGTGGCGACAATCCCACTATCACTGAGCTCATCGATTACGAGGAGTTCTGCGGGG
This sequence comes from Dehalococcoidia bacterium UBA2991, assembly GCA_002346645.1. Lineage (GTDB taxonomy): Bacteria > Chloroflexota > Dehalococcoidia > Tepidiformales > Tepidiformaceae > UBA2991. The sequence goes on along the minus strand of DEAD01000001.1, from coordinate 140,033 downwards.
CTCCATTCCCTCATCCGGAGGAAGAGGAAGCGGTCCTGTAACCTAGAAACAGCACCAGGAGAAATAAACAGTGACCTCAGCCACCGCACCAACCGTTCGCGTCCGAGTAACTGCCGTCCTCCAGAAGCTCGTTGGGGGGCAGAAAGAGATCGAGGCGCATGGTGCTACTGTAGCTGAGGTTGTGGATGACATAGAAGCAGGTTATCCCGGCTTTAAGGACCAGATGTACGATAAAGACGGGCAGCTTCAGCGCTTTGTAAATGTCTATCTCAACGATGAGGATATCCGTTACATGAGTGGGGCTACTACTGCCCTTAGTGATGGCGATGTTCTCGATATTCTCCCCGCCTTGGCCGGGGGTTAGTCCTTCCCGTCGTGGCTCTCCACCGCTCCATTCTCGATCTCATAGGTGATACCCCTTTAGTCGAGTTGCGCGCTTTCGCTCCTCGGTCCGATGTGCACATCTACGCGAAGCTCGAAGGTCAGAACCCTACAGGCTCCGTTAAAGACCGAATTGCAAAGAGCATGATCGACTCTGCTGAGTCAAGTGGTGAGCTACAGGCTGGTGACACTATTTTGGAGCCCACCTCTGGCAATACTGGCATTGGACTCGCTCTGATAGGAAAGCTGCGCGGCTATCAAGTTGTCTGCGTGATGCCCGAGAATGTCAGTGAAGAGCGCTCTATGCTCCTTCGGTCCCTCGGGGCAGAGATTATTTATTCTCCGGGCGAGCTTGGTTCGAATGGAGCTATTAATAAAGCCAAAGAAATTGTGGCCGCTCATCCTGGCCGCTACCACTTCCTCTACCAGTACGGCAATGAGGCCAATCCTGATGCGCACGAGCATGGAACTGCTGTAGAGATAATCCGTGATCTTCCCGGTATCACCGCTTTCGTTGCAGGTCTCGGTACGGGTGGAACTTTGACCGGAACAGGGCGTGGCCTCAAGGCATATAACCCTGATATCCGTGTCATCGCTGCTGCCCCCCATCCCGGTGACAACGTCCAAGGTTTGCGCGCACTTGAAGAGGGTTTCATTCCTGAAATCTTTGATGAGTCCGTCTTAGATGGGAAGATCGTAATTGATAGCCAAACCAGCTTCGCTGTTACTCGTGACCTTGCTGAGAAGGAAGGTATATTCGCGGGCGTAAGCAGTGGCTCTGTGGTGCGGGCGGCTATCAAGGCGGCCGATCGCCTTGAGGGTGAACAGCACATTGTTTGTCTTCTTGCCGACGGCGGTTGGAAGTATCTAAGCTCCGGCCTCTGGACGACCGATTGGGATGAGCTTCCTGAGGACGTTGACGAAATGATCTGGTGGTAGGTTGGTCTGAAGTAGCCTCTGGTTTGTAGCCCTTCCGACATCTTTTCGCGGCCTTAGTGCAATTCGCTGGCTCCTGACACCCCACCTCGCTATGCTGGACCCAGCATATCCATTGTCGGAGAGGCCCGTGCCTGTCGCCCGATGGCTGTTTGTCCTGACTGCGACCTGTTTGCTTGCCTTCGTGGTTGCTTGTGGAAACGAAGAAGACGATTCTGGAAAAATAATCCTAGCTACCACAACATCCACTTACGACACTGGTCTTCTTGATGAGATAGTCGCTCGGTTCGAAGACAAGACCGGCATCACGGTGAAGGTCATCGCTGTTGGAACCGGTGCAGCCTTGCGCATGGCTGGAGAGGGCAATGCAGACGCCATTCTCGTTCATGCCCCTGAGGCCGAGGCGCCCTACGTTGCCAATGGTGATCTCATTTTAGGGCGTCTTGTTATGACCAATGATTTCATAGTAGTCGGCCCCTTCGACGATCCTGCTGGCGCTGCATCCGCGCCGGATTTATTTTCTGCGCTTGCCTCTATCGCCAGCGATGGGAGCTTTGTCTCTCGCGGAGACGATTCTGGAACTCACAAGAAAGAGCTTGCCCTATGGGCCGCTGCAGGCATTGATGTAGACACCTTGTCTCGCGAGGAGACAGGGCAGGGCATGGGTGCCACCCTAACCATCGCTTCTGAACGTCGCGCCTACACCCTTACCGATCGAGCCACCTATCTTGCTCTCCATGAGGCGCTCGACCTAGCAGTTCTTGTGGAGGGTGATGTTGGCCTAATCAACTTCTACCGAGCCTACGTTGTTAATCCCATTCGACATGAAGGTGTAGCGGTGGAGCAGGCTAAGGCCTTCATCCGTTTCCTCCTCGATCCTGAGACACAAGCACTTATTGGCCGGTTTAGAGCTACTGAACTGGGGCAACCACTTTTCACGCCTGCCGACGAGTCTGAAATCGGAGGGAGCTGATGGGGGCTATTTGGGAGGGGCTTGTCGAAGCCGTAAGGCTAATTGGGACCGGAGATGGTGAGCTATATTCCATAGCAGGCCGCTCCCTGCTCGTCTCCGGTTCTGCAACGGCCCTTGCCATGCTAGTGGGGGTGCCGGCGGGTTATGTGCTGGGTCGCGCTCGCTTTCCCGCGCGCACCCTCATTCTTGCAGGCGTTGCAACTGGTATGGGTATGCCTCCTGTAGTAGCTGGTCTCGTAATCTGGCTTTTGTTTGTGCGGAGCGGTCCCTTCGGTGGCCTAGAGCTCATCTATACCAAGCAGGCGATCATCATCGTCCAGTTCTTTATTGCTACGCCTCTGGTCATCGCATTCACTGCGGCCTCTATTCAGTCTCTTCCCACCCGCCTTCCCGATTTGCTGGCTGTGCTTGGAGCTGGACGATTGCAAACCCTTTGGCTGCTTGCTCGGGAAGCGCGGCTTGGCCTTCTTGCTGCTGTTATGGCTGGCTTTGGTGCTGTTGTTTCTGAGGTGGGTGCTTCCATGGCTGTGGGAGGCAACCTCGTCGGTGATACCCGCGTGCTCACCACCGCAATCGTTACTGAGACGAGTCGGGCTGATACTGAGCGCGCTATTGCCTACGGTCTTGTCCTCCTTGCTATCGCCTTCGCCATCGTTACGGTGCTGACCGTTGTCCAACAGAGGAGTCCGCGCTGATGGAGGCCCTTCTCAAGAACGTTAAGTTCTCTTATGGCGATGAGTTGATACTTGATGTGCCCGAAGTTTGCTTTTTTGAGGGGCGAGTGACTGCTCTAGTCGGTCCCAATGGCTCGGGAAAGTCAACGCTACTGCGTCTATTAGCCGGTCTTGAAAGCCCTCATTCCGGACATGTTTTAATCGGACGAAGACCCAGCCCTCCGGCCCGCGAATACGTTGCTTACGCTTTCCAGGAAGCAGTGTTTCTTTCTGGGTCCCTGCATGCCAATCTTGATCTTGGTCTTCGTCTACGTGGCCTCCCATCCTCTGAGCGCGGCCTGCGAATCGAAGAGGCTGCTAATGCCTGTGGGGTTGACCACCTTCTTGATCGCCCAGCTAACCGTCTTTCAGGTGGCGAGGCACAGCGAGCAAACCTTGCTCGTGCCCTGTCACTGCGTGCCCCGCTGACTCTCCTTGATGAACCTCTCTCGGGTTTTGATGAGGAAGGACGTCGCCAGATGCTAGAAGAGTTACCGGGTCTTCTCCGGCGCTTTGCGGGAACCACCGTACTTGTGACCCACGATCGGAACGAGGCCTTACACTTAGCCACCGACCTCGTACTTCTGCACCGAGGGAGAATCCGCGCTGCTGGGCCTAAGCGCGAGGTGTTCTCTAACCCTTCTGACCCTGAATCGGCTTCATTTCTTGGCTATACCATCCTGCAGACTGAGGACGGTCTTGTTGGCATCTCTCCCGGCGCCTTCCAAGCGGGTACTGGTGACTTCACTGTTTCTTTGGAGGTTGAGGAGGTAATTGATCTGGTCGACAGGGTGGAGGTTGTTGGCTGGGCTGCCGGTCAACGTATTGCGGTCAATTTCCCACCTGATAGCTCTCTGCCCTCTGCTGGTGAGCAGGTTATTGTGAGTGCGCCTACCGGGATGGTCATGTCCTTTACAGATCCTGTATCTAAAACTGTTGACAGCCTATCCCGTGCGCCCGTAGCGTGAAGCTTGCGATGGACGCACGAGCGGTTCTTAGTCTTTTACGGCGCCTCTAGAGGCGCCGTTTCTGTTCCTAGTCCGCTTTTACGAGGAGGAAACTAGCGAACATGCAGTCGAGCATTATCGGCAAGATCGAGAAAGCCAAGCGTTATGCCGCTGAGCCTGAACGCATCCGTGTTGAGGGCTTTAGCGTGACTGTTCAGGGAGACAATCGCGATCATCACGTTGAGTTCGGGGAGGATACGTGGTCTTGCACTTGCGGTTTTTTCAGCGAGTGGTCGATCTGTAGCCATACGATGGCGATTGAGCGCTTGCTTGCGGGGCTAGTTCCTGCTCAGCCACTGCCTGTTGCGAGTGCCACGGGCACTTAATTCGCCCCGGTCCCGTCTGCTCCCCCGCACCATGTCCCTCCGCTATTGAGCGGATTGAGGATGAGCATGGCTCTTGGCCGACTCCGGTTGTTGTTAGCACTTTGGCTGGCGAGAGCTGCCGCGGTGTTGAGTCGGTCCCTAGGCAGAGGAGGGGCCACTGCTCTGCCTGGTCTCCTTGCCGAACGCGTTGCTCCGGGCTTCGTCCCTACAATCGCTAGTCAATTCGAATCTGGCGCTGTTCTAATCACTGGTACGAATGGCAAAACCACCACTGCTCGACTTTTGGCTAGCGCGCTTAGCGCTGGGGGTCATGCTTTTGTGCATAACCGTGAGGGTTCCAACCTTACCCGGGGCATAGCCTCTGCCCTGGTTCACGCGAGCGACTGGCGTGGGTACCTCAAGGATTCGCGGACGTTTGCGCTTATGGAGACAGATGAGGTGACCCTTACCTTCGCTGCTGGAGCTCTGCAACCGCGTGCCGTCGCCTTTACGAATCTTTTCCGCGATCAGCTTGATCGATATGGGGAGGTTGATGCTGTCTCTTCCCACTGGCGCAAAGCGCTCGATTCTCTTCCTTCCGACACCACTCTTGTTCTCAACGCTGACGATCCTTCCGTCGCTGAGCTTGCTCTTGATTGGTCTGGGCCTCTGCACTGGTATTCCCTTGCGGGAGCTCGGGAGGAAGCCGCTTTTCCGGGGCCAGCAGATGCTCGTTGGTGTAGGGATTGCGGTGGTGTCTACGACTATGAGTTGCGATACACCGGCCACCTCGGCCGTTGGCGCTGCTCGGTCTGTGGGCGCTCTAGCCCCCAACCTGATACTAGAGCTACCTCCATTGAAGCTACTCCCGATGGTCTCCGTCTTGTGGTTTCGGGATTGGGTGATGTAGAGGTTCCTCTCGGAGGGATATATAACGCTGCTAATGCCCTTGCTGCGATCTCTCTGGCTCGCGTAATTGGCATTTCCAATGGAGACATACAGGCTGGTCTGGCTGCTACCCGTCCTGCTTTTGGCAGGGGTGAGCTTGTTGTTCTGGGTGGCCTTAGCTTGCGTCTTTTGCTCTGTAAAAATCCGGCTGGTGCTAGTGAGGCTCTGCGACTGGTTGCGGACGAGGACGGCACCGTGGATGTCGCCTTCGTTCTCAATGACCGTTTAGCGGATGGCCGAGACGTTAGTTGGATATGGGATGTCGACTTCGAATTACTTTCGGGGCGCATTAATCGGTGCTGGGCCGGCGGTGTTCGGGCTGCAGATGCTGCTCTGCGTTTGCACTACGCTGGTTGGCCGATATCGGTCAGCTCTAGGAGTACGCCTGGCTCTTTCTTGGACGAGCTAACCCAGTGGGAGGGCGACAATCCTGTCACGATACTGCTCACCTATACCGCTCTTCTTGAGTTGCGTGCTGAGTTATCTCGACGCGGTGCTTATTCCCAGTCCACGGGTGGGCGGATATCCACCGCAACAGCTTGAAGCCGTTCTTGCTCTAGCTAGGGGAGTATCTGGAGCACCTCCTTTGGCCTACCAGTCATTTGACATGGGTGTGGATACATAGGTACTTCCAACGCTTCCTTTGCCGGAAACGTGCGAGATTTGCCTGGGCGTTGGACAATAGGCGAGCGGCATGCCGCTACCTGTTTAAGTGTCTGGGGAGATCTATGCCAACCATAGCCGAGAAAATTTGGGAAGAGCACCTCGTCCGCCGCGAGGAAGGCATTCCCGATCTCCTCTATATTGACCTTCACCTCGTTCACGAGGTGACTTCCCCCCAGGCATTTGAGTCTCTCCGGATAGCTGGGAGACCTGTTCGCCGTCCCGATCGCACTTTGGCTACCGTTGACCACAATGTTCCAACCGAGGGGCGCGATCAAATATGGGATGATCCTCTCTCCATCCAGCAGGTAGAAACTCTCAGGACGAACTGTTCGGAGTTTGGCGTCCCCCTCTACGACATCGATGATCCCCGGCAAGGCATTGTTCACGTTGTCGGTCCAGAGCAGGGACTTAGTCAACCTGGCATGACGATTGTCTGTGGCGATAGCCATACCTCGACTCATGGTGCTCTTGGGGCGCTCGCTTTCGGTATTGGCACTTCAGAGGTGGAGCATGTCCTTGCAACTCAGACTCTTCCTCAGGCACCTCAGCGGACCATGGCTATCGAGATCAATGGAGAGTTATCCGCTGGTGTTACCGCCAAGGACGTCATTCTTACCGTTATTAACACCATCGGGGTTGGTGGTGGCGCTGGACATATTATTGAGTACCGTGGCGAGGTCATCCGATCACTCTCAATGGAGGGGCGATTGACCATCTGTAACATGAGCATCGAGGCGGGTGCACGAGCCGGCCTGGTCGCCCCCGACGAGACAACTTTCTCTTACCTCGAAGGTCGCCGGGGCAGTCCTGTTGGCTCTGCATGGGAGCAAGCCCTCGACCATTGGCGCAGTCTTGCCACTGATGAGGGCGCTCACTTTGACACAACGGTCACTCTTGATGGAGGTGATATAGAACCCTGTGTGACTTGGGGGACTAATCCTGCCCAAAGTGTACCTGTCTCCGGGCGAGTTCCGGATCCAGCTGACGCCACCAGCGAGGCTGCTCGGGAGCAGACAGAGCGTGCTCTTCGCTATATGGATTTGGATGCGGGAACGGCTTTAGCTGACGTATCCCTTGACAGAGTCTTTATCGGATCTTGTACCAACTCGAGACTTGAGGACCTCCGCGCTGCCGCTGCCACCGTGCGAGGTCGCCAGGTCGCTTCCGGAGTCCGTGCAATGGTCGTGCCCGGTTCCGGCCTTGTGAAGGTGGCTGCAGAAGCTGAGGGTCTTGACCAAGTCTTTCGTGATGCTGGTTTTGAGTGGCGCGATGCTGGCTGTTCAATGTGTCTGGGAATGAATCCAGACATTCTTCTTCCTGGTGAGCGCTGTGCCTCAACTTCCAATCGTAACTTTGAAGGGCGTCAAGGGCCGGGTGGTAGAACCCACCTGGTCAGTCCTCAGATGGCGGCTGCGGCAGCCATCGCTGGACATTTTGTTGATGTTAGAGAGTGGGAGATGCGCTGATGAGAAAATTTGAAGCAGTTCGTAGTAAGGCCCTGCCTCTGAATCGTGCTGATGTCGATACAGATCAAATCATCCCTGCTAAATACCTTAAGAGGATTGAACGAAGCGGTTTTGGCCAGTTCCTATTCGATGACTGGCGAAAGGATCCCGAGTTCATCCTTAATGAAGCTGTTTTCAGTGGTTCCCGTATCCTGCTGGCAGGTGCCAACTTCGGCTGTGGATCTTCTAGGGAGCACGCCCCTTGGGCACTTGAAGACTACGGCTTTCGTGCCCTAATTGCCCCGTCGTTTGCTGATATTTTCCGAAACAATTGTGCCAAGATCGGCCTTCTTACCATCACGCTTGCCCCAGAAGACGTCGAGTTTCTCATCGCCCGGGCCGAGGAGCTTCCTGAAGCAGAGACCGTAGTTGACCTCGAGTCACAGACGGTAGCTACGGCTGATGGCTCCTTCGTGCGTTCTTTTGAGATCGACCCTGCCGTAAAGAGGAATCTACTCGAAGGGCTGGACGCTATTGGTCTAACTCTTGAACACGAGGAGGACATCTCATCCTTCGAGGAGGTTCGTCCCGACCGCTTCCCATCGACTGTCTCCAAGGATGCCCCTGTATGAGAAGTGGAGGACGCCATCCTCGGCCTAGTTCTATCTGGTTCTGGAGGAATTGGCGGAACTCAAGGCTTAAGGTGATAGATCGGACTCGCCTCGCTCTCCGTAATAACTTTATAAAGATGCGAACCGGTCAGGAATGCTGCGGCAACTACGGCGAACCTGGCTGTTGAGTGGGTCCCCAGCCGTCCGGTTCGGACGGTTCTGACACCACCCCAAATTAAATACGATGTCCTCCTGGCCCGACATGAAAATAGATTTGTGCACGCGGCTTCAACCTCAACCCCTCCCTCCCTCCCGTTTTGTGTTTCCTGATCCCCGTGGTGCCTCTCCCAGTGGTTTTGTCGCCGCTGGTGGTGATCTTGCTCCAGAAACGATAGTCGCGGCTTATCGGGCAGGGCTCTTTCCTTGGCCCCACGATGGTGTCGACACTCTCTGGTGGTCCCCGGATCCAAGAGCCATCCTTGTCCCGGAGCGCTTCCACGTATCTCGTCGACTGGCTCGGCGTGTTCGCCAGCAACGTTTCCGGATCACTGTTGATGCTGCTTTTGGCAAGGTAATTGCTGCTTGCGCCATACGGCCGGAAGGAACCTGGATCACGCCGGGGATCATGCGTGCTTATCTTCGCCTGCATTCCCTTGGGTGGGCTCACAGCTTCGAGGTTTGGAACCCTGAAGGCCGACTTGTTGGTGGGCTTTACGGCTTGTTTGTGGATGGACTCTTTGGTGCCGAGTCCATGTTTCACCGTGCCAGCGACGCTTCCAAGATAGCTCTGCTTGCTCTTTGTCAGCATGCTCCACGTTCTGGGATCGAACTCATTGATGTCCAGCTTGAGACCCCACACCTAGCCTCCCTCGGGTCGCAGGCTATTCCTCGTGAACGATATCTAGAGCTTTTGCTCCGTGCGCGAGCCTCTGGGCAGCCAAACCAGTAGACTCGAGCGATGCCTTCCTATCCTGTTCTCCTTGCATCCGGCGATGGCATCGGCCCGGAGGTCCTTGAAGAAGGACTAAAAGTGCTCAATGCCGTTGAGCGCCGCTACGGCTACGAGTTCCAATACGAGAATGGTGTTGTCGGCGGAGCTGCTATTGATCAATATGGGATAGCCCTTCAGGACGAGACTCTTGAAGCTGCAGCCCGTTCGCGTGCTGTTCTCTTTGGAGCGGTAGGGGGACCCAAATGGGATGACCCGCAGGCATCCATTCGTCCAGAGCAAGCCATTCTTGGCTTACGCAAAGGGCTTGGGCTCTTTGCCAATATTCGTCCTGTACGGGTCAATCCTCTTTTGCTCGGCGATAGCGCAATTAAGCGAGAGGTTCTTGAGGGTGTAGACATGATCGTTGTGCGCGAGCTTACCGGGGGAATCTATTTTGGAAAGCCTCAGAAGCGTTGGGTGAATAGTCGCGGACGACAGGCTGTGGACACGATGCGTTACAGCGAACGCGAGATTGAACGAATTCTGCGAACGGGGTTTGAGCTTGCTCGTGGTCGCCGCCACAAGCTTACTAGTGTCGATAAGGCAAACGTTCTCGATACCAGTCGTCTATGGCGCGAGATCGCCGTAGAGCTGTCTGAGGAATATCCCGATGTTGAATTGGAGCACGTACTTGTCGATGCCTGCTCCATGCACCTCATAACCCATCCTGACACCTTCGATGTCATCGTCACGGGCAACATGTTCGGCGACATTCTCACCGACGAGGCTTCTGTTCTGGCCGGCTCCATGGGAATGCTTCCCTCCGCCAGCCTAGGTCGTCGCCGTCGAAATGGAACAGGTATTGGTATGTATGAACCTATTCATGGCTCTGCTCCTGATATTGCTGGAAAGGGAATTGCAAATCCCATCGCCATGATCCTTAGTGTCGCCCTTATGCTGCGCCACTCCCTTGCTCTTGAAGAGGCTGCAGTTGCTGTTGAGCAGGCAGTGGATGATGTTCTTTCGGAGGGCTACCGCACCGTTGATATCCAGGCTGGGGATGGCAGAATCGTCGATACCGCCCGGATGGGTACTCTTGTAGCCGAGCATGTTTTGGCCTGATTCAAAATAGAGCCATGCAGGGCGCCAAGTTGTTAGGATAGGGCGCTACACATTTACTTCTTGGGGCGTACGGCGCTGTCGTGGCTCCCTGCTATGAGAGTGAGGTTTTCTATGACAACAACTGAAATCCAGCGCGGCCTTGAGGGGGTCAATGTCGCTGATACTAAGCTGTGCACCATTGACGGCCAAAAGGGCCAGCTGATCTACGCTGGTTACGACATTTACGATCTTGCTGAGCATGCCTCCTTTGAAGAGGTTGCTTTTCTGCTCTGGAATCTTCGCCTCCCCACTCTCGAAGAACTTAGCAACCTCCAGGCCCTGTTGATAAATGAGCGACCTCTCTCTGATCTGAACCGCAGTCTCATCACAGATCTGGCCGGAACGGCCAAGCCAATGCGTGCTCTCGAGATTTGCATCGCTGCCCTGGGGGCTCTCGATCCCAAGTCCAATGACTTCTCAGCGGAGCAACTCAAATGGACGGCTGCTCGCCTCACTGCCCGGATGCCCACTGTCGTTGCTGCTTTTCACCGTCAGCGCTTGGGTCTAGATGTCATTCCCCCACGTGATGACCTCGGTCATGCTGCCAACTTCCTTTGGTGCCTTAAAGGTGATGAGCCCTCGGAGCTCGAGGCCCGTGTTTTCGATGTGGCAATGACACTGCACGCTGAGCATGAGATGAACGCCTCTACCTTCTCTGCCATCGTTACAGCTTCCACTATGAGCGACATGTACTCTGCTATAGCTTCAGCTATAGGAACGCTCAAAGGACCTCTCCATGGCGGTGCCAACAGTGCTGTTTTTGAGATGCTTGAGGTTATTGGGGATGAATCCAATATAGAGAGCCATATTGAGGCCATGCTCGCTCGTGGCGAGCGGGTCATGGGCATAGGACACCGCGTCTACAAAACGACGGACCCTAGGGCGATCATCCTTGAAAAACTTGGTGAAGAGCTTGCGGAGAACTCTTCCGAGCGTCGCTATTTCGACCTTTCCCGGAAGGTACGTGATCACCTCGGTGAGCGCCTAAGTGGTCGTCCCTTATATCCCAACGTTGACTTCTTTAGCGCCTCTGTCTATCACATGTTAGGAATTCCTCACGACCTTTACACGCCTATCTTCGCAGTTGCCCGTATTGCTGGATGGAGTGCCCACCTGCTGGAACAGTACGCCGACAACCGATTGGTTCGTCCTAACGCTGTTTATTCAGGTGAGAAGCACCGTTTGTATGAACCGATCGAGGCACGTAGTTAGGGGGAGTCGACTACTCCCCGCTGAGCATTTCTTCGTAACCCTCGTCGCCTTCTTGCTCTCGCAGCTCTGTTTCCTCGGCTTCTAGCTCTTCGCGCTCTTCGCGCTGTTCTGCACTTTCCTCCATCAGTCCCCCTTGCGCGTCCACCTCGAACTCCGCCTCTCGGGCTTCTCTAACCTGCGCATACCAGGTTCCTCCTAGAAAAGTGAGGGGGCTGAAATTCCGCTCCTCCAGCAGCCATCGCTCTGCGTATGCCTCCTCCAGGGCCTGAACAGCTATTACCTCGCCGACAAAAAGAACGTGATCGCCTGTGGGGATCACGTCCCTTAATCCGCATTCGATCCAGGCAAGGCATCCGTCAAGTAACGGTGCGTCTACCCGTAGGGCAGCGAACTGGTCAAGCTTACTGCCCTCGATCTTGTTTTCATCAATCCCGGAACGGCTTCCGAAGAAAGCTGTTTCGCGGAGAAGTTCAGGCCCTGGGATATTTAGAGCGAATTCCTCACTAAAGCGGATCATGTCTGCTGTGTGCCGCACGGGATGCAAAACCACCCCCAACATGGGTGGTGACATGGAGAGCGGTACTGTCCATGCTACGGGTGCAGCGTTCACCTCACCCCGCCAGCTCGTCGTCACGACGCTAACTGCTCCGGGATTTAGTAGCCTTCGGGCATCCGTGGGATCGTAGAGTCGACGCCCCACTTTTCTGCTCCTGCCTTAGGTGTTAGCTCGTGCCTTCGTCTCGTGCCCCTCTATGTTAACTGCCAGCGGCTAGTTCGATCGCTTGCTCTCGTTCCTGTTCTTTCCGCCAGTGGACGAACTCCCAGTAATCGAGAAGTTCTTCAATGTCTTGGGGCCGCTCTTCAAGTGCGTTTGCTAGTTTTGCAATTCTGGAATCTTGCACGTACAGCACCACATCGATGGCGTTCAAGAAGTAATGCAGGGGCCGGTTGAGGATGCCTGCCACATTTAGGAGCATGTCGATTCCCACAGACCTTTGCCCGGCTTCGTATAGGCTGACGGCACTTTGTGTTGTATTTAGTAACTGCGCCATCCGGACTTGGCTTAGCCCCGCGTCTTTGCGTGCCTGCCGAATACGACCCCCAAGTATTGCCGATGTTAGATCTTTGCCGTTCTCAGTCACCAAGTTCACCGTCGCCTTATGGGTTACGTAATCCCCTGAGGTCAATTCCAGTAGGGCTAGGGAAGATTGTGAAATAGAGTACAAACATGCTTCCTATAGTCAAATTATTTGACCCAATTGGACACCCTCCGCCCATTATCTGTTTGGGGTTAGGCTCACCCCTTTTGAGAAAGTGGTTTTGTTAGTAATTGCCCTGGGGGTCTCTCTGCCTTCATGCCATCCCTGGTGAGAGCAGGGTTTCCCCTCCCTATACTTACCAGTCATGTCCACCTCCATCGAGGTAACTTTTGTCACCACCAGTGAGGAAGAGACTCGTTCTCTAGGTGCACGCCTAGGTGATGTTCTTCATGCTGGCGATGTGATCCTCTTGGGTGGAGATCTTGGAAGCGGTAAAACGCGGCTCGCTCAAGGCATCGGTCGAGGTCTTGGCTGTACGGGCCCCATAAACAGCCCTACCTTTGTTCTCGTTAACGAACACCAGGGTCGAGAGTGCCTCTTCCATGCTGACCTCTACCGTATTGCGGGGGCTACTGATCTCTCTGAACTTGGGCTTTGGGATGAGGCCGAACGTGGTGTTCTTGTTGTCGAATGGCCTGATCGAGCAGAGGGAGGGCTTCCTGCGGCCACTCTCATCATTGACATTGCTTGCGGCGAAGGTAATGAACGTTCGTTTAGGCTACAGTCTGTTGCTGACCGAGGTTGCGAAATTTTAGCCGAGCTGGAACTCACGTGAGCGCTATCCTCGCCATTGATACCGCATCTCCTGCGTTTGCTATAGCCCTCGCTTTGGAGGGTTCTCCGGAAGAGAAACCTCGCGTCATAGAGAGCGTTTCCGATTTCACTCATACTTCCCTTCTGGCTGCCGTCGAGGAGTACCTTCGTGGGGTTCACCTGGATGCCGTGATAGTTGTCCGCGGTCCTGGGAGTTACTCGGGATTAAGGGCGGGTATCGCTACTGCCCAGGGGCTTGCCCTGGCGCAGGGCAGTCTTCTGGTTGGGATCTCCACACTCGAGGCTGTGGCAGTAGCTTGCAGTGATGATGTTGTCCCTCCGCTTACTTTTACGGCTATCCACCCTGCTGGTCGTGGTGATTTCGCTGCCCAGGACTTTCTGGGCCGTGTTCCTCAGGGGCCCATGCGAATTAGCACACCGGAGGAACTCTCTGGGGGTTCTCTTGCTGGTGAGGAAGCAGGTGATCTGGGCGCGCAAGAAGTGTCCCCCCGCGAACGTGTTGTTGCGGCACTAGCCTCTTACAGGAGAGGATCTCTCGAACCTGCTTCAGAGTTGACTCCCATATATATTCGCGAGCCCAACGTCACGACTCCTCGTCGTCCCTTTGGCCCTGCTGGCGCGCAGGGCCATCTGCCAGCACGATAGCTCTATGGCAAATGAACGTTCCCTCGTCCTCGTTAAACCAGACGCTATGCAGCGCGGCCTAGCTGGAGCAGTTCTCCAGCGACTGGAAAACCGTGGACTGCTCCTAATCGGCCTTAAGCTCATGCGCGTTGATCAAGATCTTGCTAGTCGGCATTATGCCGAACACGAAGGTAAGCCCTTCTTCGCTGCTCTCGTCGACTACATCACAAGTAGCCCCATAATTGCTGCTGTTTTTGAGGGGGACTCCGCTACGTCTGCAATTCGTAACAGTGTGGGTGTAACTAATCCCTCGCAGGCAGCAGCAGGCACTATTCGTGGTGATTTTGGGCTCGAGGTAGGACGTAACCTTGTCCATGCCAGCGATAGCCCAGAGAGCGGTGAACGTGAGCTCGCCCTCTTTTTCACTCAAGAAGAGCTAGTGCAGTGGTCCCGTGATAACGAACGCTGGATCTCTGAGAACCCCTAAGCGCGAGCGAAACGCCGCTGTCTCTTATGCTTGCCCTACTTCCATACCGATTGGAGTTCCTGTGAAGCAGTACGACTCACCCCCCGCCCTGACCATTGACCCCGCCAAGACCTATTCCGCAACTATTGAAACCTCTGCGGGTTCGATGGTTGCCGAGCTTTATCCAGGTGATGCCCCAAACACTGTCAATAATTTTGTCTTCCTCTCCCGTGATGGTTTCTACGACGAGGTTATTTTTCACCGGGTAATACCTGGATTCATGGTTCAGGGTGGCGATCCCACAGGCACAGGTCGTGGCGGTCCCGGTTACCGCTTTGATGATGAGGCTGTTACTCGTTCCTATGACCGCGGAACGCTTGCTATGGCTAACGCTGGCCCCAACACCAATGGTAGCCAATTCTTCATCATGCATGCGGACTATCCGCTGCCGCCGAACTACACCATCTTTGGCAAGCTCACTGAGGGTGAAGATGTTGTGGATATCATTGCTGGGGCCGAGACAGGTCCCAATGATCGTCCTGCCGAGCCAGTCTCCATTAGCGGAGTAACGATCGTCGAAAGCTGACGGTTAGCCCTTCGTTGGTTCAGTAGTCTGCTTGATGAGTTGCTTCGGGCGCGTGTGTCCATAAACGCGTCCGTAGGCAAGAGTTAAGAGTGCTGTTCCTCCTGCGATTATGGCTCCTGTCTGGAATGCAGTGGGCGCATCGTATGCATCCACGACAGCCCCCCCGATGGCGGGCCCCACTGCCAGTCCTAGTCCGCTAAGCGCTACTGACCAACCGATCAAGGTGCCTCTATAGGACTCTGGGGCTAGGTCCATCATGGAAGCGTTCAGCGCTGGGACCTGAAGTACTTGCCCGCAGAAAAGTACTGCCGTTGCGGAGGCTGCTAGGAAGATGTTTCCTGTTGCTGCTGCTGTAAGTGCCCCAGCGATGATTAGGATCTGTCCTATGAAAATCGGGACTGTGCGTCCGACGCGGTCGGAGAGATGCCCTGCTGGAATGTAGAGGATTCCGCCGGCTACTACTGCTGGAATCAGGACTAGCGTTAGCTGTGCAAATGAGATGTTTAGTACGTTATCTCCGTAGGGACGTATTGCAGGTACTAGTGAGCTGACACCGACAGTTGCTGCCAGGATTAGGAAACTCAGGAACACTAGTTGTGCAGACAGTACGCTCCGCAGTGGTGGGCGACGTTCATGCACAATACCCAGGTCCAGGTCCTGTCTGTAGGCAGGAACCCTTGTCTGTCCCAGGACCAGGGCTGCCATGACGGCCCCGATCCCGATGATGAAGAGTACGTTGGGGACCTTTTCTACAAAAAGTGCTCCGAGAAGGGCTCCCAGTCCGAATCCAAATAGCTGCCCCACGTTCAAGAATCCCACCACTTTTCCCCTCTCAGCTGGTGGGTACAGATCTGCCCCGATTGCATACGTTGCGGGCCAGATAAACGCTGTTGAAATTCCTAGTAGAGCTGCAAAACCCAGATAAGCATGTTCCTGCTGCACGAATCCCATCAGAGCTAATGCTGGGATCATCAGCACAAATCCGATTACCAAGGCAAGCTTCCGCTCTATGCGGTCACTGATGGCCCCTGCAGGGGTTTCTGAAAGGAAGCGAGCACCACCGTAGAGGCCCAGCAGATAGCCCCCAAAACCGTCGCTTGCTCCCAGGCTGTTTGGGACGAACTCCTGGAAGATAGCGAAGATAACGATGCCTAGGGCGATCTGCGCACAGAAGATGCTTAGCCCCAATCCGTGGGGTGCTCCTGTTAGCCATTCCTGTACCGCCAACCACAAGCGCATTCCGAAACTCTACCGGGGGTCTTTCCTGTGGGCCCCCTTGTTGTTCTGTTCGCTGGTCTTTTGAGTTGACCGGCCCTATCCTGACCTAGCGGTGGAAAACACCCCCGAGAGCCAATTTGTCCAGGCCATAGCTGGCCAGGATCACGAGGTTGATCTCTTCGGTGGGGCTGTGGCCGTTGCTCGTCTCGGACATGAAGATGTGGATGGGCACGCTCTCTCTCGGGAGCTCGATCTTATTGCCGAAACTGTTCGTCAGCAGGATGTTCAGCTTTTGTCACCTGAAGAGCTTGCCCGGTTAGTAGCGATGGAGCTCTTCGAGAATCTCGGTTTCTCCGGTAACCGCGAACACTATTTCGAAGCCGAAAATAGCTATATCGACCGTGTAATCGAACGCCGTCTTGGCATACCTATAACGCTTTCTCTCGTCTATATGGAAGTTGCGCAACGCATTGGTCTCGAATGTGAGGGCATTGGTTTCCCCGGCCATTTTCTTGTTCGTTGCGGAGGTCCCCAGGGCTTTTTCGTAGATCCCTTTAATGGCGGAGAACAACCCACCCATGCCGAGCTTCTGGAACGTCTCGATGCCAGTGGCGTTACCTTGCCCAGTGTGGATTCTCTTCTTGCTGCTGTGACTCGTCGTCAGATTCTTCAGCGCATGCTTATCAACCTATGCGTTGCCTATCAAACCAAAGGCGATGCGGTTCGCTGGATTGCAGCTCTTGGCTTTCGTTTACGCCTCGAACCCTGGAATGCAGCTCTCTATCTAGAGCGGGGCCTACTTCACTACCAGCAGGGTGAAAATAGGCTTGCTTTGGCTGATCTCGAACGGTACGTTGGCAGCGGAGAACAAGAACTGAATCCTCGGGCGCTCCGCGTACTCGATAACCTTCGGTTATGGCTTGGACGGGAAGGGGGGAAGGCGTGAGAAACTTTCTGTCTCGGTTCCCTTGCGGAGGCCAGATGATTGCGCAGAAGTCTTGAGCACCCTCGTAAGGCGAAACTCTTCTTTTTCCGAGAACCCCTCCTCAGGTCCAGCTCTTATCGCGCATGGTGGTGGAAACGGTGCTGCTCGGGCTCATAAGGCTATGTCTGCTCGTGCGTCTTTTATTGAGGTCGATCTTTGGCTTCACCGCGGACGTCTTGAAGCTAGGCACGAGCGACGTCTCCCTGGTCCGTTGCCCATCCTTTATGAGCTCTGGTATCTAACCACTGCTGGTCGGCCTGCTTTCGTACTCGAGGACCTTCTTTTTGCTTGCCAGGGTAAGGCTGGTGTTCTGCTTGATCTCAAAAACGGTCTTGGTGAAGTCCCACAGATTCTCCGTGGGGTGCTGGCCTCTTTTGGGCAGGAAGTCGATGTCTTGGCTTCTTCGCAGAACTGGCCTCTTCTTCGCCAAGTAGGCCTGGCTTGCCCCCAGATTGACCTCTTCTACTCGATAGATACTCTTGAACAGTTCGATCTTTTCCAGTCAGTGATGCGCCATGATTCCCTACCGGCGGGAGTCTCCTGTCGGTACTCCCTCCTTAACGAGCGGGTAATTGCGGATTTTCACGATGCTGGTCTTGCCGTTGTTGCCTGGACAGTCGATGAAGGAGACCGGGCTTGTGAACTTGCCCGATGGGGCGTTGATGCAATTACAACTAACCAGGTTGAAGCAATACGAGCCGCCCTTGCCAATACGCCATGAGGAACGCGAGCTCCCTAGCTATCTACGTACATATCCCTTTTTGCGTGCGGGTCTGTGGGTATTGTGACTTCAATACCTATGCGGGCATGGAGGCGGTCATGCCTGCCTACGCTGATGCAGTTGTCAAGGAAATTGAGGCCTGGGGCCCGGGACTCATTAATCGGGAGGTCACTTCGATCGCTTTTGGAGGCGGAACACCTGGTGAGATGCCGCCCGAGTCCCTCAGTACTATTATTCAGGCCGTTCGTAGTGTTGCTTCCATGGCCCCAGATGCCGAGATTAGCCTAGAGGCCAATCCGGGAACCACCTCCGGACCGGGCCTTCGGTCCCTGGTAAGAGGTGGTGTCAATCGTATTTCCTTTGGTGCGCAGAGCTTTACGGCCAGTGAGCTTGCCTTCCTGGACCGTGTGCATACCCCCGAAGCTACTAATGCTTCCCTTCAGCTTGCTCGAGAGGCTGGTTTCTCAAGCGTAAATCTAGACCTCATATATGGCCTCCCTGATCAGACCGCTTCGGCCTGGCTGTCCACGCTCGACTACGCTATCGATCTAGCCCCAGATCACCTGTCCCTTTACGCCCTTACCGTTGAGTCGGGTACTCCCCTCTCAGGGCGAGTTGACCGAGGAGATGTCATTCCCCTTGACTCTGATGCGGTGGCTGCTATGTATGAAGCCTCAACCGTTCGGCTTAATGCTGCCGGTTTCACCCATTACGAAATTTCTAATTGGGCACGACCGGGTCATGAGAGTCGCCATAATGGTGTTTATTGGAATTGGGGAGATTACCTTGGCATTGGCGCTGGGGCCCATGGCTTTATTGATGGCCAGCGCTTCGAGAACATAGCCCATCCAAGGGAGTACATCGAAGCAGTTCATTCCTCTGGGCGTGGGCTTAAAGAAGCGGTATGCCCTGATACTGCCACCTCTATGTCCGACTGGCTTGCACTTCGTCTTCGTCTCATTGAAGGCTTCGATCCTGCTGAGTTTTCCGAGTGTTTTGGTGAGACCATCGGAAATGCTGTTGGGCCGCCCCTTGATGCTTGCCGTAAGACCGGACTCCTCGAGGACGTCGATGGGCGGTTGAGGCTAACCTCCCGTGGCCAGCTTCTCCATAGCGAAGTAGCGGTGCAGGTCATGCTTCATCTCCGACAACGTCGGGAACAGGACAGGTCGGTTCCCCGAAGGTCTCCTCCCAACGTGGCATAATCTCCTCACGCTCATGTACGTCGTTGGTACCGCTGGTCACGTTGACCACGGAAAAAGCGCCTTGGTGCGCGCCCTCACTAACATCGATCCTGATCGCCTCCGCGAGGAGAAGGAGCGTGGTCTTACCATCGACCTTGGATTCGCTTGGCTCAATCTTCCCTCTGGCAGAGATGTAAGCGTTGTGGATGTCCCCGGTCATGAGCGGTTCATCAAAAACATGCTTGCGGGTGCTGGTGGCGTGGATTTGGCTTTACTAGTGGTGGCCGCCGATGAGGGCCCCATGCTTCAAACCCATGAACACCTCGCTATTCTTGATCTGCTTGATGTTCCCGAGGGTGTGGTTGCTATTACCAAGTGCGATCTAGTTGAAGAGGAGTATGTCGATCTTGTAGAGGCTGAGATTGTCGACACTCTGGCTGGGACCCGACTTGAAGGCTCACCTATCGTGCGCACTTCTGCCACGATAGGTGAGGGCCTCAATGAGCTAGTTGAGACTCTTGATAGGGCTCTTGATATCACCCCTGCGAAGCGTGATCTTGGACGACCTCGCCTCCCTATCGACCGTGCTTTCACTATCCGTGGTTTCGGTGCTGTTGTGACGGGTACTTTGCTTGATGGAAGCCTCTCTGTCGGGCAGGAAGTAGAGATCCAGCCCGGGGGACTTCGCGGACGCATTCGCGGACTTCAACGCCATGGTGAGAAAGCTGAACTACTCAGTCCCGGAACCCGGGCTGCTGTCAACCTCAGTGGTATTCGTACTGAGCAGTTACGACGGGGAATGGTGCTTTCCTCCCGCGATGTGCTGACGCCAGCCCACTCTCTTGACGTGCGCCTGAAGGCCACCGCCCTCCTTTCTAAGCCTTTGGTACATGATTCTGGAGTTACCTTTCTCTCTGCTACTGCGGAGTCAGAGGCTAAGGTCCGCTTCCTCGATCGTGACGAGCTCGGGGCAGGGGAGACCGGTTGGGCTCAGCTCGTGCTGGAAACCCCTGTTGCGGTGCTGCCCCACGACAGTTGCGTGGTTCGTTCTCCCAACGAGACCGTTGCTGGTGGACCCATTGTTGCCGTCAACCCCCGGCGCCATCGCCGCAACCATTTGCCAACGTTGGAAGCTCTAGGACGTCAGCTTGAAGCCCCTCCTGCCGAACGCCTCGCCGATCTACTTGCTGCAGGTCCCTTAAGTCGTTCGGAAGTTGGACCAGTTCTTGGCCTCCAATTGGAGCAGGCCGCTTCTGCTGTTGACCACCTCTTGGAAGCTTATCGTGCCGTTGAACATGGCCCCATCCTCGTCGGCAGTCCTTGGCTAACTACAGCTGCTGCTGCGCTTGTTCAGGCCGTAGAAGACTATCTGGACGAGCATCCTCTCCGCTCGGTTGCTCCTCGGGAATACTTACGTAGCCGGCTTGCCCTTGAACCAAATCTCTTCGCTCTTGTCGTCGCAGAGACGGTCAGAACTAAAGATTTAGTGGAAGGCTCCGGTGGAGGGCTCCATCCGTTGCAGTACGTTGTGATGCTTAGTAAGGCACAGGAGGAGCAGGTGGCCGTTTTCATGGCTGCCATCAAGGCGGGTGGAGCGAGTCCCCCTACTGAATCTCTGCCCCCTCCTGATTTACTTGCCTATCTTGTAGGAGAGGGGCTCGTTGAGGACACAGGCTCGGGCGTCATCTTTGACGCAGATGTGTATATGGATCTTGTTAAACGTATTCGTAGTCATATCGAGGAAAAAGGATCTGTCAGCCTAGCCGAAGTCCGGGACCTTTTCGGAACAAGCAGAAAGTATGCCCAGGCAATTCTTGAACATCTTGACGCTACCCATGTCACTCGTCGAACTGGTGATGTGCGAGTGATGCGCTCTTCCCTGGAGAATCGCAATTGACCTGGAAGATGCCCCTGGGTTTTGCTGAGTTTCCCCCGCTTGTTGTTGGGGATAGCGAGATGAGTCCTGCTCCCATTTGCGAAACCCAATCATGAGTGGTGCCCACCTGGAAAAGGAATCTCCGCTTGGTGTCGTCATTGGGGGCTCCCTCTCCGATGGACTAGAAGTGCTCCTTGCTCCAGGTGAGTCTGTCCAACTGGGTCAATTCACCAAAGTGGAGGTTGAAGGTGGTGGGACCCTTCTCGGAATGGTTACCGATATCGGTTCTGAAGCCGTCGATTCTGATATCCCCGTTGAGGATCTAAGCAACCCTCTCCTAGATAACGTGGTTCAGGACAAGGCCGTCCATACAACTTTTAGGTTAGATCTTCATCTTGAACTGTTCGCGGGTGGCGAGGAACCTGCCCCGGCTTGCAGTATGCCTGGCCACTTTTCATCCGTCCTGCATGCTGACCAGGTGACTGTCGGCCGGGCCTTTGCCACTAGTGGTCCTAGTATTTCAGTCGGCATCCCTCTTGGTTTGGAAAAGCTAGAGGTGGCGGTGGATTTGGAACGTCTCTTCGAACGTTCTGCGGCAATCTTTGGTAAGAGTGGCACTGGGAAGAGTGTCCTTGTTCTCCATCTCCTCAACGCTTTGCTCACACGGTCTAGTGCAGCTCCTACCAATAGCGAGCGCACGGTTGCTCTTGTATTTGATAGGCACAATGACTATGGCCAGGGTGTGAGACAGGTTCCTTCTCTTAAGCAGCTCCACCAGACTGATGTTGAGCTCTTTACCCTCGAATCCCTTCCCTCTAGCTCCGATGGCCAGGTCCTTATTGGGACGCACGATATCCAGCCGCGCGATCTCCAAACTCTCGGTGATAGCCTTTCTCTTTCCGATCTTTCCATTGAGGCTGCATATGCCTGCAGTGAACGCTTTGGCCATGGTTGGATCGATGAGATCGTTGCTGAAGAACCATCGGGTGTTTTGCTGAGTAAACTTTGGCCTCTCGATCCTCCGGCAGCCGATGTCAATTGGTCACAGGTTGCTGCCCGTATGGGCTTTTCAGAGTCCTTTGAGAGCCTCCGCCGAAGTATGAATTGGCTCACCCGTCGCAAATTTATCCGTGGTGGAGGTTCTCATCTCGGTGATGTTGCTGAGCGAATAGTGCGTTCTCTCCAGGGTGGCAAAAGCGTTGTTGTTCAGTTTGGGGCCTTCGAAGATGACCATATTTGCTACATGCTTGTGGCAAATATGCTTTCTCGTCGTATTTGGGAACGGTATCGCTTTAGCACCCAGCATTCTCAGAAGTTCCTGGGGCTCAATAACCTAGTGATTGTTCTCGAAGAGGCCCATAAGCTTTTGGGTCGGTCCTCTTCTGGACAGAGTATTTTGGGGCAGATTGCTAGCGAGATGAGAAAGTACAACGTCACCCTTCTCGTCATTGATCAGTGGCCTAGTAGGATCGAACCTGAAGTACTCTCTCAAATTGGCACAAAGTTTTGTCTTCAGCTGGATAGTGATAATGAGGTTGAGGCGCTGGTTGGCAGTGGTACGGGTTGCAGTGGGCTGCATCGGGTGATCGGTTCAATTGGGCGTAGGCGCCAAGCGGTGGCCTTCGGGCATGCCCTGCCGATGCCATTGGTTATTCAGACTCCCGAGGCGCCCAACTCTCAATCTGACGAAAAGTCCTTTCGTGCTCGTCTTGGATTGTCAGAGAGGGAGGAAATAAGCCCTGCTAAAGCTCTCTTTGGTGCCCCTGGATCAAGCGATTAGGGTAATTATTCTTTTTATGCGCTGTGTAATAACGCCCGCTCTGTCCTGACGAGCAACGGTATGGGGTTTTGGGTTCGAAACCGGACACGTATGCCAACGTTAAGTGGTGTGCTTATGGGTTCCGAAAAGGGCTTTGCTTAAGCCGCTTAACTGCCGGAGGCCGTGGCTTTCTGTGTTCCATTCCGGGAGGTAATGCGTCGGAAGAAGCGTCCGATGTCGTGGTTTTCCCAGGCGACAAGCACTTGCGCTGCTACGAAAATGCTGCTGTAAGTTCCGGCGACCACTCCAACTAGGAGTACCAGCAGGAAGTTCTGAATGGTGACACCGCCGATCAGGTACATCGCGATGATCGTCAGGATCGTCACGAAAGAAGTATTGAGCGAACGTACTAGTGTCTCGGTCAGACTCACATTTACTGCTTCTGCAAAGGGCACGAAAGCATCACGTGAGGTCACCTCACGCACACGATCGAATACTACGATTGTGTCATGAACGGAGAAGCCGATGACCGTCAAGATGGCTACGATGAAGGCGGTGTCCACCTCCGTTCCTGAGACTTTAGCTAAAAGCGAAAACAGGCCCAGCACGATCACTGAGTCGTGTACCAGAGCAATAACTGCGCATAGCCCGTATCGCCAAGCCGACCGCTGTCGACGGAACGCGAATGCCACGTAAATTAGGATTGCAGCAGCAGCGGCGGCTACGGCTAAAGTGGCGTCCCGGGCGATCTCTGTTGAGACGGTCCCGGAGACAGTGGCGAAATCGAGGCGCTGTACCGGTCCAAATTCCTCTTCTAGTGCAACCAAGATCTCGTCTATTTCACCGGGTGGAACTGGGCCCTCACTCCCTGTCAGGGGCGGGGCTCCCTCTAGCTGAATTGTTCGCACTAGGTAAGTGTTAAAACCTGCAGCCTGTACTTTCGCTTTCTCGTGGCCTAGCCTGCTAAGTGCCTCGCGGAGATCCTCGGCCTCAACTACCTGTAATGATTCAGGTAATTTGGGTTGCGGTTTTCCGTCTTCAGTAGTTTCTGAATCTGCAGTGCTGTGTTCCTGAGTTACCCCGTCCGCCTCCTCAGCTGTTGGCTCCTCTTGCGCAAACTGTAATGTGAACGTCGATCCTCCGGTAAATTCGATTCCTGCCTGAAGAGAAGGGGGTATGGCGAGAGTAACAGCGGCAGCGATAACGACTGCCAGTGAGAGTCCAAGAGTTATCCAACGGCGCCGGGCAAAGGATATGAATGTCGAGTGAGGAGCTTGTGGAGTGTCGGGTTGTTCGTCGCTTTCCTTCCCCGAGGATAGGCTTTCGGCGTTGAAGAGCCAGCGTGAGCGGGCGAACCGAGTCCCCACTAACAATCGCAGGAATGTACGTGTCACAACGATTGCGGAGAACATACTGACCGCAACACCGATTGCCAGCGTGATTGCAAACCCTCGCACGAAGGAGGCACCGAACTGATCACCGAACCAGAAAAGGATTGCGCATGTGATGAAGGTCGCAATGTTTGAGTCTCGGATCGATGGCCAAGCGCGTCGGAAACCTGTTTCGATCGCAGTTCCAAGGGGCCGGCCGCGCCGGAGCTCCTCCTTCATTCGTTCGAAGATCAGAATGTTCGCGTCAACCGCCATGCCCACCGAGAGGATGAATGCGGCAATCCCAGAAAGGGTTAGTGTCACAGGCCATACTTTGAATACCGTCAGGGTGATTAGTGCATAGACGATGAGTGCGAAAGCTGCCAATAAGCCAGGGAGGCGGTAGTACAGGATCATGAACGCTAACACTGCTAGAAGACCGATCTCTGCAGCGTTTACTGATGCTTTCACCGAGTCGTCACCAAGTGAGGCGCTTACCTCATTGGCTTGAATTGTTTGAAGTGGGACTGGTAGGGCGCCCGCATTCAGTTGCTTTGAGAGGTCACTTGCTTCAGTGAAGCTGTTCAGTCCTGTAATCGTTCCTTGGTCCTCGATGACTCCTTGGACAACCGCATCTGAGATCAGTTCCGTATCGAGGTAGACCAGTAGTCGCCTCTGAGGGTCTCCTTGTGGGAACTGCAGGGCCTTCGTTGTGATCTGGCGCATAAGCTCGTTGCCTACGCCTGTCGTTTCGAAGAATACAGCGAAGCTAATGCCCACTCTTTCTGCAACGGTGTTGCTCTTGAGGTGCTGGCCAGTCATCTGGATCTCGACGCCTTCGACGATGCCTGTTGCGGGTACGCGCTCTCCTGCCTCGTTGATCACGTAATACGTTAGCGAGGCGGTGCGTCCAATAAGCCTCTCCGCTTCAGGGAGAGTCATTCCTGGAACCTGCACGTCTAGCCGGTTTCCACTTGCGATTCGTATCTCGGGTTCCACCACACCGAAGGCATCTACGCGCCGTTCTATTACCTCTTTAGCGACCTCTAAAGATTCGGCTAGGTCTCCGTCAAACCCAGCTGGTGGGTTCGCTTGTAGAACTAGGTGTGCTCCACCTTGGAGGTCTAGTCCCAGCCGCATGGTTCGTCGCTCGAAGTCTCCAATGCTGATGCCACGGCCCTCCGGCCAAAAGTCTCCCGGTAGGTAGCGGCTTGGTGTGCTTGGCCAAACTGCAAACAGGCAGAAGATGCTCCCTACAAGAATTGCAAGAAAGACCAGTCCCGTGGTGGAACTACGCATGTGGGTCGTTGACCTTGCTAACGCTGGTAGCGATGGTCTCAAGCGTTTCTTCAGATGTGGGTTCCAGTGTCGTCAATCGGCGTTCCACGGCGTCGGTAAGTGCACGTACGTGAATGCCAGGGGCGATTTCTAGGATCAGCTCAGTTGGGCTGTCTGTCGGCGTCTGAACGTCCTTCACTTCGGCGATGATTCCGCCCGTAGTAACTACTTCGTCTCCGATTTGCAGTTCTCGCACGGCCTTCTTGCGTTGTCTCTGCTGCTTCAGAACTGGTTGAAGCAAGATAAAATAGAAGGCAGCCACGGCCAGTACTGTGTAGAAGATGACGCTAAACATCACGGCCATGGAAGTACTCCGGAGCTAGGCCTCAGCGGTTAGGTGCTCTAAGGATTGGCGCGCTAGCGCGATAGCGGCAGCACGATCATCCACCTCGCCCGCCAGCTGGGCCTCGCGCACCGATGTTAGGACAGCCCCTAGAAGCGGTCCACTTGGCAACCCTAATTCTTTCATCAGCTCTTCCCCATTCACGAGGGGTAATTCATCTTCCTGTAACGCTTCTTCTGTCCGTGTGACGATGTGTCTAAGAAATGCGATGTGCCGTTCAAAGTTTTCCCGTCGGTAGTTTGGGCCTCGTGTCGCCATGCCATCGGCCAGCTGTAGAAGTAACAACGGCAACGTCTGTCCAGCGACGTCCCGGGCGAAGCGTCGAAGGGCTCGATCTGAAGGTGGCCACGACCGTGCAAACTCTCCTGGCCTTAGGTGGTAACGCACCATCGTCGTTACGAAGTCGATGCTGTTCTGTTCGAACCCTAGGGAGGCCAGCCGCTCCTCCAGTAGTTCTGCTCCTACTGGACCGTGTCGGGGGAAACGCAGTCGACCTTCCCGTACCACTGCTGTCCGTGGTTTAGCGATGTCGTGTACTAGGCAGGAAAGGCGCAGGAGGTGAAGCAGTGGATGCTTATCGATTTTTCGTTCCAACCAATCTGCAAGTGTGTTCTCTGCAGAGGGGTCGGTTAGCTGCACTCCCTCTACTCCCTCCCCAAGTGCCCTATCAAGTGCCCCAACTGCTGATAGATTGTGCTCTAGCACGGTGTAGTGGTGCAGAGCGGGTTGCTCGAAGCCCCGACCTTCTTCCAGCTCTGGAAATAGCGCGGAAGTGAGCTTCCCTTGCTTATCGAGCTCGCGCAACCTCTCTTCTGCCCCTTCACGTGCGATCGCATCAAGAAGTTCTTGGGGAGGTGTCACGCCAGCAGTCTACGGTGCTTTTGGCTAGGCTCGGGGGTGGGCTTTGTCGTATTGCTCCCGCCTCTGTTGGTCGGTGAGCTGCGTGTAGATTTGCGTCGTGGAGATGCTTGCGTGCCCAAGCGCCTCCTGCACGTTTCGCAGAGGCATCCCTCCCGAGAGCATGTGGGTAGCGTAGGTGTGCCGAAGCGTGTGCGGAGTTATTCCATCCAGTCGCGCTTCTCTTGCGTAATTCTTCAGGATCAGCCAGAACCCTTGGCGCGTTAGGCGGCCACCTCTGCGGTTAACGAAAAGCGCTGTTTCGTTACGATTCCGGACCATTTTGGGCCGAACGTGGAAGATGTACTGTCGTAGTTCATCCACAGCACGCTGGTGGAGTGGGAGCGCGCGCTCCTGGTCACCTTTCCCAATACTCCTCACAGTGACGGGATCACTTTCGAGTGCTACGTGTGCTACATCCAGAGAGACAAGTTCTGTGACGCGCATTCCTGTGTGGTATGCCAACTCCAGCATTGCCTTGTCTCTTTGGGCGACGGCGGTGCTTTTGCGAGCGGGCTGTTCCAACAGCTCATCCACTTCTTCAGGCGTCAATGTTCGGGGTAGTGCTTTCCCGACCTGTGGTGAGCGCAATTCCTCTGTTGGATCGCAGGGCAAGATGCCTTCTGCGGCCATAAAGCTAAAGAAGGACTTTACGGCAGCGACTTTTCTGGCAACAGTTGCTGCTTTGTAGTCCCTCCCCCGTAACTCTTCGACGAAAGTCAGCAGCATCTCGTCTGTTATCGCATCCCAAGAGGCTGCGGCAGTAGACGATTGGCGGGCTACGCTCTTTTCGAATTGATCGAGATCACTTCGATAAGCTGAGATTGTATTTTCGGACGCATTTTTTTCAACGGTTAGGAACGTCAGGAACTCTGCGACACGGGTGTCCATCTAACGGCACCCCTCCAGGAAAAAATTGTTCTCGATGGCGAGTGCGGGAGGCCAATCCTAAGCATGTGCGGCGAACTGCGCCACACGAAATGGGGCACTTCTGGTGAAGTTTTTGTATGGAGGGGTAAAACTGAACGAGACCAGCTCTGCTAATAGCTATTCTTGACGACTTCGCCCCCCCGGCCACACCCGATTTTCTTCCCTGTTCGCCTCGCAGATTTGTTTAGTCGTTGGCTGCTGTTATACGCAGCCAACGGCGTTTCCCAACCCGGACGCGTGATCCAATCCGCGCTAGTTCATGTGAGTTGGTGATGGGCTGCCCGTCAACCGTTACGGCCCCTTGCTGGAGGAGTCGGCGAGCTTCTCTTCTAGATGGTGCGGCTCCCGCTTCTACGATGACGTCGATCAGTGTTTGCCCGCTCCTGATTGTTACTTCTGGCATCTCTTCTGGCTCTTCGCGGCGCTGCACTGTTCTTTCGAAATGAGCCTCTGCTTCGGCTGCTGCTTCTTCGCTATGGAGTTCAGTCACGATTGTGCGAGCTAATCTTTTTTTCTCCGTCATAGGATCAAGTTTTCCGGCAGCTAATCCCTCGATGGTCGTTGCTACTTCGTTTCGGTCCAGGCTAGTTGCCAATTCGAAGTAATTAGCCAATACCTCGTCAGGAATTGACATTGCTTTGCCATACTGTTCCACCGGTGCTTCGTCCAGCCCAATAAAGTTTCCAGTGGATTTAGACATACGCATAACGCCATCGATTCCCACTAGGATCGGCACTGTTATGGGAACATGTTTTCGTTGCCCCGCGTCCTCTTGTAGCTTGCGGCCTGCGATTAGGTTGAAAAGTTGCTCGGTCGCTCCTACTTGTACGTCGCACTCCAATGCGCGGGCGTCGTAACCTTGCATCAGCGCGTAGAGGAACTCGTGCAAGTAGATTGGGTCGCTCCGCCGCTGGCGTTCCCGGAAGTTATCTCGCGTCAACATTTCGGCAACGGTGAATTTCGACATTAGGCCGATCCAGTCACTCAGGTCCAATTGTCCCAGCCATTCGGAGTTGTGCCGTACGACGGTCTTTTTCGGGTCCAAGATCTTAGAGGCTTGGGCAAAGTAGCTGCTCTCATTTTCTTTGACATCATCGATGGTCATCTGAGGTCGCAACTTGTTTTTGTCTGAGGGGTCTCCGATGAGGGCTGTGGTGTCTCCGATGAGGAAGATTGTTTCGTGCCCAAGGTCTTGGAACTGGCGCAATTTTCTTAGTGGCACCGTGTGTCCCAGCGTCAGTGAGGTCGCCGTTGGGTCGATGCCCAGGTAGACACGTAATGGGCGGTCTTGTTCCAGCAAATAGCGGAGTTCTGCCTCGAACGCTCGCCGTAATCCCGGGTCCCCATAGTCCACTCCGCTCATGAGGAGGAAGAGCTGTTCGTCAACTGGCGCCATGTTGCGGGTCATGAAAGCAGCTCCCTTACGTGATGTACGTCCTCGGCTATTTGCGCCCGAAGTTCCTCTGGGCCTGAGAATGTTTGCTCGGCCCTAACCCGGTCTACGATCTCAATCTCCATATGTTCATCGTAGAGGTTGCCCTCGAAGTCGAGCAGGTGCGTTTCGATAGAGATATGGCCAGCGTCAAAGGTTGGCCGTCGGCCGATATTTGTTGCTCCCAGCAATTCACGCCCGGCTATTGTCGCAATCGTGGCGTAGACGCCTAGCTCTGGTAGAGCACGGTCTGCGGCTACTGAGATGTTTGCAGTGGGAAAACCGATGGTCCGGCCGCGCTCAAACCCTCTTACTACCGGTCCGGCCAGGGTGTAGCGTCTTCCCAGCAGTTGTGTGACTGCCTCCATGTCGCCTTTCGCCAAGGCTCGCCGGACCATGGTCGAACTGCAACGCTCATCCCCGGACATCAGCGGTTCGATCTGCACCACATCAAACCCAAATTCTTCTCCTGCTTGTCGCATTCGCTGGGGTGTTTCCAGTGGAGCTCCTCTCCCAAAGGCGGCATCTGGCCCCAAAACCATCACCTGCATGTGTAGCAGTTTTTGAAATGCCTCCGCTAGTTCCTCTGCTGTTACTTCAGAGAGTTCTGATGTGAATGTTAGGGGCAGCACCCACGAGGCTCCTCCTTTGCGGAGTAAGTGAAGCCGATCTTCCAGTGATGTCAGGTAGCTCGCCGCGACGTCAGGTCGCAATACTGTCACCGGGTGGGGGTGGAGCGTCACTACTCCTGGTGCTAATCCCCTCGCGTCTGCTTCCTCTCGCAAGCGGGAAAGGAGCGATTGGTGTCCCCGGTGGACGCCATCGAAGATACCCATCACGAGCGCGCTTCCCCCCGCAGGGGCGGCCATCTCCAGTTGGGAAAGCGTCAACGATGGAAGAGTCACGGTCATGGCTCCCCGGCGGAGGACCCTTGCCTCCCTGCCGCCTCCCACTCTCGCACGATGCTGCCCGCTAAACTACCCACATGCGCCTCCGACTGCTTCTGGCGCTCGTTTGGCTTGGGGTCATGATCACGCTGGCAAGTATGCCTAGTCCCGATGACCCTTCCAGTGGCGTCATTGCGAATGTGGTCCATGTGGTCCAATTCGTGGTCTTCGTTGTCATCCTTCTCAGTTTCTCCCGAGCTGTCCTTTCGCGCTTTGGTTTGAGGACCCTGCTGGTTTTGGTTGGGGTGGTAGCCCTGCTGTTGGCCTTTGGCCAGGAGTGGTATCAGTCCTGGCTCCCCCACCGAGAGGCTGACCTCAGGGATGTGCTATTCGATGCTATCGGCATCGCTGTAGGCCTCCTGCTTTGGACCCTCGCTGCCTTTCTCAGGAAAAGATGCTTTCAGCGCCCACTCGTCACAGGCTGAGCCAAGCTTCGGACCCGGATATCTCCCCAAGCCTTGGACTGTTCAACCTGGCAAGCTCCTCGCTTTAGGAGCTCCAATAGTGCAATGAAAGTCACAACTACCTCGACCCGTGTTGTACAACCTTCGATTATCTTCCGGAACGAGAACGATCGGCTTCTTCCCTGCAACTGCTTTTCGAGTGTGGCGATTCGGTCTGCCAAGCTAACGTCGGGTCGTTCAATGGTTGCTTCTGGTTCCTCTGGAATGCGCTCCAGTACTTCGAGCATCACTGCATAGATTGCTTCGAGGGTGATGCCATCAAGAGCGTTTCCGGGGGGGGCTTCTGGAGGAGGGGCCCCTCGTGGGTAAGTGCGCCACCCTGCATCCGCACGGTCTCCTAATGTGTCTGCTGCGTCCCGGTAATGGCGGTATTCGATAAGTAGGGCCACCAACTCATCACCGGGGTCCTCCTCTTCCTGTTCTTCTGTGCTATCGGCCAGTTCCGGAAGAAGCGCACGAGACTTTAGTTGGAGTAGTTTTGCTCCGATTGAAACGAATTCAGCCAATGCGGCTGCATCTAGTGAATCGTCGGCATGCACCGCCTCGAGGTACTGATCTGCTACAGCTACCAATGATACTTTTGTGATATCGAGGTCACGACGCTGTATCAGCGATAACAGAAGGTCCAAAGGGCCTTGAAATGTTGGAAGGCTAATTTCGAGCATGGCCTCTCAAAGGCCGCTCCCCGCCCAGGCGACATTGCCGTTGCCTAAATCGTCCTGCCGTCCCGGTTTCCCCAATCTGGGGTCCGTATGCTCGACTACGGCTTCCAAACGAAAGGCTTTGTTCATGATCTCGTGAATCGCTCCTATAGCAAAGTGCGAAGATGCTTCACTCTCCCGTCGGGGAAGTTGCATCGTCCGCTGGCGCAAGGTCTGCCCGTAACCTCTTAGCGTCGCGCAGATAAATGTGCTGGATGTCTTGTGGTGGGGTCTCGGTGTTTACGTGGAGCAAAATTCGCACGCATTTCTGCATAGAGCCGGGAACATTCATTTCGTGCCCGCAAAGAAGTGGGACGTATTTCCATCCCTCCAGTCGTCTAGTTGCTTCAGCTGGGAAATCTGCATTGAGGTCTGGTGATGTGGTGAAGTGGCAGGATGCGATGTCAGCTACTGCAATGCTGTTGGCATCTACCAGAGCCTCCAGCAACTCACGCGTTCCATCGAGAATTGCCTCGCGTTCGTTCTTTTCCACCGTAATGGCTCCGCGGATGCCGCGAACTGCCATAGTCAGCTACTTTCCGGGGCTTGACCTAACTTTTGTCTACGCTACGTCCCGTAACTCGCTCCACATACGAGCGAACCCTTTCGACGCAACCATCGACTGTCCCCGCTTCGATGGCCGAGATAATAGCAGAGCCCACGATCACGCCCTCGGCAACACTTCCTACCTCTGCTACCTGATCTCGTGTGGATACTCCAAATCCTACTGCGATTGGTAATTCTGTGTACCGTCTAATTGTTGTTACTAGCTCGCCAATTGAGGGAGGTAATTCTGCGCGCTGTCCTGTGGTTCCGGTCACGCTAACGCAGTAAATAAACGAGTTTGCAGCTGAGGTAATTGTCTTCATCCGCTTCTCTGCTGTCGTGGGTGCAATTAGTGGCACGAAACTAACATCTTGCTCCTCGCACGCTTGTCGGAAGGTGCTTGCTTCGTCTGGAGGAAGGTCCACTACGATGAAACCATCTGCCCCCGCTGCTGCTGCATCGGCTGCTGCCTGTTTTTCACCGTATGCCAGCAAGGGGTTTTCGTATCCCATTAGAACGAGTGGTGCCGATAGTCCTTGTGCCCTAGCCTCTTGCACCATCTCGAGGCAGTCCGCGAAAGTGATACCCGCTGACACCGCTACCTCGTTCGCATGCTGGATAGTCGCCCCGTCAGCTAGCGGGTCGGTAAAGGGAATGCCTAACTCGATCACGTCGGCCCCTCCCTCCTCTAGGCCTAGCAGGAGCGGTACCGTGTGGTCAGGGTCTGGGAATCCAGCCATGACATAGGCCACAAAGGCTGCTCGTCCCTCCCTTTTTGTCTGCGCGAAACGCGCCCGCAATCTTTTGGACATTCCTTACAACTCCGTTGCTATTAGGAGGGAGAAGCTAAGCGTGTTGAAGAGCATGTGGAAGGCCACGCTTTCCCAGAGATTGCCACGTCGCCAAAACAGCCACGCCAGCGTCACACCGATGATAAAGAAAGGAATCAGGCTTCCGGGTTCGAAGTGCACTGCACTGAAGGCTGCACCTGAGATCAATGCCGCTGGCCAGAATCCCCATCTTTGCAGGCCTCCAAAAATGAGTCCCCGGTAGAGTAGTTCCTCCGTAAATGGCGCAGCTAAAATCACGACGAGACCCGTTAGGGCAAGGGTTCCCTGGTTGCGTACAACTTCGTACGGGACGGTGCTTTCTGGCTGCAGTGCCTCTATATCGAGAGCATTAACGATCGCGGAATAGGTCACAATCATTAGATAACAGCTGATCACTGCTACTACTGGTCGCCAGAAGCCCCGTAGGTTGGGGTTCGTTAGACCTAGCCTTTGTGCTAATGCCCTTGGGTTGTGCCTTGTGACCCCTACTACTACTCCGGCTAGCGTCAGTTGTAGTACTAGGGTGATCCCCAACGTAAGAGATAGCGCCTGCTGATCTCCCAAAATCTGCGGGGTCTTTGGGAGTTCCTCGCCTTTAGTAGCGGCTGCCAGTCGTTGGTCTGCGTAGACCGTTACTTCGCGGGCCTTTGCAAACAAGTCACCGACGTCGCGGGGCTCTCCTCTAGCCTCGAGAACGAGCGCGGAGACAGCAAGCATTACAGCCAGTGCTGCCAGCGCCCCCAGTACTCCAAGCAACACCTGTCGGGGACCCCAGGGAAGAGCTTCTCGGCCTCCTGGCAGGTGACTAGGCATCGTGACGTGTGCGTTCAGAGCGTCACGCCCAATGCCTCGGCGACCGTATGCATATCTTTGTCGCCCCGGCCACTCAGTCCAATCAGAATGTCACCCCCCTCGCCGACCTCCTCTGCCAAGCGGACTGCTGCGTGTATGGCATGGGCTGGCTCCAAGGCAGGGATGATCCCTTCGCTCTGCGTCAGTCGTTTGAATCCTGCAAGAGCCTCCTTATCGTCCGCTGCGATGTACTCCGCCCGCCCGCTTGTCTTTAGCCATGAGTGTTCTGGCCCCACGCCCGGATAGTCGAGCCCAGCTGAGATGCTGTGCGTTTCAAGGATTTGACCTGCCTCGTCTTGCAGAAGGTATGTGTGTGTGCCGTGTAGTACTCCCGGGCTTCCTGCTACTAACGTAGCAGCGTTTCGTCCAGGAACTGAAAGCCCCTCCCCGGCTGCTTCCACGCCTATAAGACGTACAGGGTCCTCTACGAAGGGATGGAATAGACCTATGGCGTTGCTCCCCCCGCCCACGCATGCAACTGCAACCTCTGGCAGTCTTCCTGCCTGCTCCAGCATCTGTGTCCGAGCCTCTCTCCCGATTACCGACTGGAAGTCTCGCACCATTGTCGGAAACGGGTGGGGCCCAATCGCTGATCCGATCAGGTAATGCGTTGTACGTACGTTGGTCACCCAATCCCGCATCGCTTCGTTGATTGCGTCCTTTAGGGTGCAGTTTCCCGAATCTACAGGTACGACCTCTGCCCCCAGCATTTTCATTCGGAACACATTTAGTGACTGCCGGCGGATGTCCTCTGTGCCCATATAGACCACGCACTCGAGGCCTAGCATTGCGCATACCGTTGCTGTCGCAACGCCATGCTGCCCTGCTCCTGTTTCTGCGATGATGCGGGGTTTGTCCAGGCGTTTTGCCAATAGTGCCTGGCCTAGAGCATTGTTGATCTTGTGGGCACCAGTGTGTGCCAGGTCTTCTCGCTTCAGCCATAGGCGCGCACCACCCACTTCCTGTGTGAGGCGCTGTGCGAAGTAGAGGGGTGTCGGCCTTCCTACATAGTGACGTCCCAGTTCGGCCAGCTCCTCGTTAAAGGTGGTGTCGTTCCGAGCTTTGATGTAGGCCTCTTCTAGCTCCTCGTGTGCCGCTACTAAGACTTCTGGGATGTACCGTCCGCCGAAGTCTCCAAACCTTGGGGCCAGCTCGCTACTTGTCTCCATGCTCATTGGCTAATTCCCTTCGCGGCGCGGATAAATGCGCGCATCTTCTCGATGTCTTTTACTCCTGCTGTCTCCACGCCACTGGAGACGTCTACTGCCCATGGCTGGGCTAAGCTCACTGCATCTGCCACGTTGCTGGGCGAGAGTCCCCCTGCCAACATAAGTGGGAGCCGCTGCCCAACCTCTGCCGCCACTTGCCAGTTGAACGTTTTGCCCGTCCCCCCGCGCAGAGATTCCGACTCTGTGTCGAGCAGAATGCCTGCTGCTGCACCTGGTGCGGTTGTTTCCAGTACATCGTCCGCTGTTGTTTCGGGATGAACGTGGACGACTTTCAATACAGGTGAGCGTACTTGGTGCACGAATTGGTCATCTTCCCCCCCGGAAAGCTGGATCAATTCTAGGCCTGCTGCTTCTACGATTTCGTTGGCATCCGCTACTTCCTGGTCAGCGAACACTCCCACAATTAGCGGGCGCCATCGTGCGAGCGAGTCGTCTATAGCCTCGTTCCAAGCCCCAAACCAGCTTGCTCCTCGTACCTCGTCTCGTCTCGGGCCTTCAATGCGAGCGACTTCCTGGCTTTGTCGGGTCTCTCGAATTGCCGTGACAACCTCGTGGCACTGTAGTGGTGTTACCTGCCGCTTGGACTCTGCGAAAACCATCCCGATGAAGTCGGCTCCTGCTCTAACCGCTTCACGCGCTGTCTCGGCGTCCCTTACGCCGCAAATCTTGACTCGCGTCATTGTCCTCTTAGCTCTGCAATCAAGACTTTTGGGTCTGCGGCGCGCATGAGAGCCTCTCCAATAAGCACTGCCGTTGCGCCTACCTCTTCAAAGCGGGCTACGTCTTCCCGCTTGTTGATGCCGCTCAGTGCTGCCAATAGCGAGCCATTTGGTGTTTCTCCTGCTAGCCGTTCAGTCGTACTGAGGTCGACATCGAAAGTGTTTAGGTCGCGATTATTGATCCCTATCAGCTGTGCTCCCGCCTGTCCTGCTCGCTCCATTTCTTCACTGTTGTTTACTTCGACTAGCGCGTCCATTCCCAAATCTTGCGAGTAAGAGAGCAGCCTTGCGAGAGATTCGTCATCAAGGCAGGAAACGATCAAGAGCACTGCATCGGCTCCGTATATGCGAGCTTCCAGAACTTGGTATTCGTCGATTATGAAATCTTTGCGTAGTACCCCCGGTCGATTTGCGCCCAATACTTCTAAGGCTTCTCGCGTTTTTCGCAGGTCTTCTAGTGTTCCTTTGAACCATTGAGGCTCAGTCAGAACAGAGATTGCCGCAGCACCGCCACGTGCGTAACGGATTGCCTGTTGGGCTGCATCCATTGCTGGTGCGATGTCGCCTTTACTTGGCGAGGCTCTTTTGATCTCTGCGATCACTGCTGGTGGAGAATGTTCGAGGCGAACCTTGAAGTTGATAGGTGGTAAGCCAGAGTCTGCTTCCCGTTGCAACTCCCCGATGGGACGAACGACTTTGGCTTGGGCGATATCCTCGCGACGTTTCGCAACGATCATCTCAAGGATGCTTGGCGAGGTCACGAGATCTCCTGTGTTAATCGCACATAAGATTCTGCAACTGTCTTTGCCGTTCCCGACGCGATTGACTCCCGTGCTTGCGCAGCTCCTTCCGTGAAGCTGTCTGCCAGCCCTGCCACCCAGCAACCTGCAGCTGCGTTCAGTGTTACGAAATCCAAAACAGCCCCTCCCTGTCCAGAGAGCGTGTTCCTTAGAGTTTCTGCGTTCTCTTCTGCTGCTCCACCCGCTACCTCTTCTAGTGAGCAGCCCTCCACCCCGAACATATCTGGCGTTAACTCTTCCTCTCGTAGTTGACCGTTGTCTAGGATCCAGGCGTGGGTGGGTGTGGCAGGGCTAATCTCATCGAGCCCATCTTTGGCGTGCACAACCATTGCTCGTTCGAGGCCACGAATGCGAAATGCTTCAGCAATCAAAAGGCCCTGCTTTTCGGTGCTTACGCCGGTCAGCTGGGCTCGTGGTTGGGCTGGATTCGATATTGGCCCTAAGACGTTGAAGATTGTGCGGGTTCCCAGCTCTCGGCGAGGCCCACCCAGGAATCGCATCGCTGGGTGGAAGCGTTGTGCGAATAGGAATCCAAAGCCACAGCCCTCTATCACTCGGGATACATCTTCACCTCCTAGATCGATATTTGCCCCCAATGCTTCCAGCAAATCGGCGGAGCCACATTTTGAGGAAGCTGCTCGGTTTCCGTGTTTGGCCACACGTCCTCCCGCTCCCGCTACAACGAAAGCTGCTGCTGTCGAAACGTTGAACGTATCTGCTCTGTCCCCACCGGTTCCACACAAGTCAACAACTTCTCCCACTGCGATTGGCTCTGCGTGGCGCTCCATCACTCCCCAGCAGGCTGCCAAGATTTCTGGAGTTTCGCCGTGAGTGCGCATTCCAGCGAGAAACGCTCCCATCTGCGCCTCAGTCGCTTCGCCCTGCATGATGGCCTCAAGCGCAGCTGCAGCAACGTTGGGTTCGATGCTCCCCTCATCCAGCAATGCAACAATCGCCGACTGTAGTGCTGTCATTGTCCCCACTCTCCTCCTGAGAGCTCTAGGAAGTTTTGAAGTAGCGCCTTCCCATGTTCCGTAGCAATTGATTCCGGGTGAAACTGAACTCCCTCGACCGTGAAATGCTTGTGCCGAACTCCCATGATGATGCCGCTCTCGGAGCGAGCCGACACCTGAAGAGTCTCTGGCAGACTTTGTGGGTCTGCCGTAAGAGAGTGATAACGCACTGCTGTGAACTGGTTCGGAACTCCTGCGAATAGGCCTTTCCCATCATGATTGATTGTTGAGGTCTTACCGTGTTTGATCTCCCCTGCTTGTACGATCTCGCCCTCAAATGCCTCGCATATGCACTGGTGCCCGAGGCATATTCCCAGTACCGGAACGACACCCGCGAAACGCCGAACGATCTCCGTAGACACCCCTGCCCCTGATGGCCTTCCTGGGCCTGGTGAGATGACCACCCGGTCAGGATTTAGGTCTTCACATTTCTTAACCGTTACCTTGTTGTTTCGGTGCACCACAATTTCTGCGCCCAACTCGGAGAGATACTGATAGATGTTGTAGGTAAAGCTGTCGTAGTTGTCGATTAGCAGTGTTGTCATTAGTCGAGGGTCCCTTCCCTGCGCAGGTCAGCCGTCACTTCTTGTAGTGCTAACGCTAGCTCCTCAGGTGTATAGCCAAAACCGCGACGGTCTAGGTGGAACTTTTCTGCTAGGTAACGGGCATC
This sequence comes from Dehalococcoidia bacterium UBA2991, assembly GCA_002346645.1. Classification (GTDB taxonomy): domain Bacteria; phylum Chloroflexota; class Dehalococcoidia; order Tepidiformales; family Tepidiformaceae; genus UBA2991. Next base: position 102,370 of record DEAD01000001.1, on the reverse strand, counting down.
GAAAGCTCCAGGGGATTGCAGGTCTAGAGGGTAGGCTGTTCCTGGCTCTCCCAGCAGCACTACGAGAAAGTAACCATCCCCTGCTCCTCTGGTAAAACCTGCTGTTTCCTCTAGCAGCGGTACGATAGCCAGGTCGATCGCATTTGATTTGTAGAAACGTACTGCTACGTGGGCGATGTTCTTTACTGCAGGTGCCTGCATCACTGAATTCCACCTTCGGCAGTGAGGCGAACATAGGAGAGAACTTCGGCCGGTTCCTCTGCTAGTAGGTCTGGGCTTTCTGCCCGAACTCGTTCTGCGTCCAGAGATCCCCAAATCGCACCGATGGAATGGCATCCGGCTGCCTTTGCTGCCCTTACGTCCGCAGGGGTATCTCCCACATACGCTATAGCGCTGGGATCGTCGAGGCACAGTCGCTCCATCGCTACGAATAGGGGTTCGGGCTCTGGCTTATGGCGCTCACAGTCGTCGTGGCCAACTACTGTGGCAAAGCGGTCCAGTAAGCCCGTGCGTGTGAGTTCCCCCGTTGCTCCCCATGAGATCTTTGAGGTCACCACTGCTAGTTCGAGCCCCTCAGCTACCAAGGCATCAAGGGTCTCTACGACCCCTGGAAAGGGCTCTAGTGGGAACTCAATGGCGTAATACCGTTCCCGGTAGCGTTCGGCAAATCGGCGCCAGTCTTCACCTAGGAGCTCTCTCGCAAGTGCCTCTAGGGAATAACCACTGTGTTCTCGCCAAACTGCATGAGCATCAACTTGGGTGTTAAGACAGTCTTCGTAAGTGCCGGCGAGTGCCTCCATGCGGCCCGGGAGGGTATTCAATATGGTGTCATCTAGATCCCAGAACACCGCTCTCATAACGAGAGCTCTGGTCGTGGAACGCCTCGCTCGGCGAAGACCTCTTCCATCACAGGCCATGCAGTAAGCGCTGCGGGGAACCCTGCATAGACTGCAACCATTCGTAGGGTCTCGATAACTTCCTCCGGTTTCGCGCCGTGGTTTAGAGCGCCGTTAATGTGTGAACGCAGTTGTGCTGGTCGCCCGGAAAGTGCTGCCAACATAGCCACCACCTCCAAACTCCGTGTACGCCGATCCAGTAGCTCGCTGCTCCAGATGTCCCCTAATGCGAAGTCCACTATGGCGTCTGCTAGTTCTGGCGTTTTCGCTCTCAGTTCTGCGTGGCGTACATCTGGATCATCTCCCCCAGAGAGGGAGCGCAGAAGGTCTCTTCCCGCCTCCCGCTTCGATTCGAAAGGCTTGGTTTCTGACTTTGCCTCGATTGCCATCTCGTTCTGCAGTGCGGCCAGGATCGCAGCGTTATCGTCGCGCGGCTTTGCCAGTCCAAAGGCTGTGAGAATACCTGCCCGTTCGTGCTCATTCATGGGTAAATCCACGACCTTCTCGGGCTTATGCCAGGCTAGCTCTGCCCCGTTTGCTGCTGTGGGCTCTCCCTTCCAGGAACTTGCCGCGAATAGGTTGTAGACCATGTGTCCGTTCGCTTCGGGGATGAAGAGAGTCTCGTAAAAAGCTTCTTCTATCGAATCTACTGTTATTCCCATCTCCCCGAGGATTGCGGCCATGCCAGAATCCACATCGGCGTGTTCTGGAAGAAGGTCACCCCCAGGCAGGCTCCACTGGTCTTGCTCAGGGCCTCTATAGAGCAAAAGCTCACCTTCTAGTTGGAGGATTGTCGCCAGGTGGATGCGTTGCGCCATCGCTTACTCCCCGAGGTGTGTTGGATCCTGTTGTGCCGCTGCAAGCTCTGCCTGATCGATTGCACGTTCCAATGCAAGCATCTTGTTTACGCTTTCTTGGTATTCTTTTGCCGGTTCAGAGTCGTAAACGATGCCACCCCCTGCTTGCAGGTAGGCATTCCCGTTTTTCACAACCATGGTTCGAATCGCAATACAGGTATCGAGGCTTCCTGCGAAGCTTGCATACCCCACTGCCCCGGCATAAATACCTCTCCGCTCCTGTTCCAACTCCCCAATGATCTCCATTGCTCGGACCTTGGGCGCTCCGGAGACGGTTCCTGCTGGGAAAACCGAACGGAAAGCATCGAACGGTGTACGGTCATCACGAAGTTGTCCCGAGACCCTTGAGACGATATGCATTACGTGCGAATAACGCTCAATTTCCATTAGTTGGTCCACCTGCACCGTCCCAGGTTTCGCGACGCGCCCCACGTCGTTCCGGCCTAAATCCACCAGCATGATGTGTTCAGCCCGCTCTTTTTCATCGGACAGCAGTTCTTTAGCGAGGGCATCGTCCTCTTCAGGGGATTGACCCCGCGGTCTCGTTCCTGCGATTGGATGGGTCGTAACCAGCCCTTCCTCTACCCGTACCAACATTTCCGGGGAGGCTCCTACTATCTGAAAATCGTCTAGGTCTAGGTAGAACATGTATGGCGACGGATTCACCGTTCGTAGTTGTCTGTAGATCGTGAACGGGTGGACGGAGGTTGGCCGCCGAATTCTCTGGGAGGGCACTGCCTGAATGATCTCTCCTCCAACTACATCCTTGCGGATGCGCTCAACCATCAGCTCGTAGCCTTCCCGGCCCACATTGGAGACTCCCTGCTCGCTTAGCCGTGCCACCTCCTCGACCTCCTCCACGGGAAGTGAAAGAGGTTGGGCCAGTCGGGTAACGATCTCATCGATCGTTCTTCCTGCTTCTGCGTAAGAAGCCTCGATATTTCCATCGAGTCGGCAGTGTGCGACAGCTCGAATGGTGTGGCGCACATGGTCGAATACCACCATGGAGTCACACAGCAGGAACATCGCCTCTGGTATCCCAACAGGATCATCCTCGTTTGCCAGCACACTCGGCTCAAAGTGGCGGATTGCCTCGTAGCTCACGTAACCAACTGCCCCGCCCGTTAGGCTTGGTAGACCTGGTAGTTCGACTGCTTGAAGTCCTGCGAGAGCTTCCTCGAGTGGCTTTAATGGGTCGCCTTCGTGGGTTTCACCGGGACCTGTCCTTATCACGCGGTACGGATTTGTTCCGATGAATGAGTAGCGTGCCAGACGTTCGCCCCCCTCCACAGATTCCAGCAGGAAAGAGTGACTGCCTGTTCGTACTTTTAGATATGCAGAGACGGGGGTTTCAAGGTCGGCTGCCACCTCACGATAGACGGGAACCAAATTCCCTCTGCCCTGAGCAGCGAGTGCCCTTACTTCGTCAAGAGTTGGGCGTAGCACGGTCGGCTCCCCGAGGTGGATCGTTCAGGTAGTTAATCCCCATCGCATCCCGCACTAGTTCCATGGTTTCCCGAGCAACCACTCGCGCTCGCGCTGTCCCGGACTCGAGCGCGTCGCGGACCTCGTCCAGGTGCGTCTCATAGTAGGAACGCCGCTCTCGGAAAGGATCGAGCAGGTTGTTTAGCGCTGTGGTTAGTTTCTGTTTTACCTCCACGTCGCCCACCTGGCCGTGGAGGTATCGTTCCTTTAGATCGTTAACTTCATCCACGTTTGGGTTAAAGGCATCGTGGTACATGAAAACGGGGTTTCCCTCTACGTGGCCTGGATCGGTTGCACGCAGTCGGGTGGGGTCTGTGAACATGCCCCGCACCTTTTGGGCCACTGTGTCGCTGTCGTCTTTGAGCTGAATGGTGTTGTTCAGTGATTTGCTCATCTTTGCCTGGCCGTCGAGACCCACTAGCCGTGGGACGCGTCCTACCAGCCCCTCTGGCTCGGGAAACACCTCTTTGAACTGTCGATTGAAGCGGCGTGCCAGCTCGCGTGTCATCTCGATATGTGGCAGTTGGTCCTCGCCTACGGGAACTACGTTTGCCCGTGGCATGAGGATGTTCCCCACTTGCATGACGGGGTAGGTGAAGAATGCCACCGGTACTGATTTCTTCCCGAAGTCCGCCATTTCCGATTTGAGGGTTGGATTGCGCTGCAGCATTCCTAGGGGAAGGAACCAGCTAAGCCAGGTCGTCAGCTCTGCGTGCTCTGGGACGAGGCTCTCGATCACGAAACAGCTTTCCTCTGGGTCGAGCCCGACGGCGAGCCAGTCGAGTGCCACCTCCCACACTGATTCGCGTACCCTCTCCAAGTTGTCGGCATAGTCGGAGACCTGATAGTCCGCGATAAGGAAGTGGCAATCGTATTCCTTCTGCAGCCGGATCCAGTTCTCCAGCGCTCCGGCGTAATGACCCAAGTGCAATGCCCCTGTCGGCCGAATGCCAGTAAGGATTCGCTTCCGCTCGCTCATCAGACACCCCTTTAGGCAGGCCTTCTAGGCGGCTGCTCCATAGCAACCATCAAGGAACCCTAATAGGCGTTCGCTAGCTTCTTTAGCGGCAACGACTATTGAGTCACTGTCTTCGCAAAGTTCTTCGATTGCAGAGAGCTCTGCGCCCGAATGTGCTATGTCCGACACCAGGTGTACCGAGAAGAATTCGAATTGGTCGGGAAGAAGACCGTAGTGTTCCGTTAGTCCTTTGATCTTCTCCCATGCGATCTCTGGTACCTGCGACTCATAAGCGAACAACGCTGCGAGGGCTTCTGCTACCGGTGCCTTTGTTGCAACCTCAAGGTAGTGGTCGATCAGCGCTGTTGTCTCGGGATGGGGCTCTGCCTGCTCAACCTCGTTGCGTGAGACTCCTAACGCCTTTGCGAACTCTAGCCACAGCGCTGGGTGGTTCCTCTCACCATGCTCCTCGTCCCACAGGTTCTCTAACAAAAGCTGTCGGATTTCTGGAGACTCTGTGCGGGCATGGATTGCGCTTAAGAATCGTGGGAAGGATCGCTCGAAGTGATAGTACTGGCGAGCATAGTCTTGCAGCTTCTCCATCTCGAGCGTACCGGCACTCCATGCCTGGTAGAACGGGTGTTGTAGTAGCGCACTCTCTCCGATCACGTTTTTAATGCGCGTCTCAAGTTTCGGTTCTGTCATTGTCATCGCTGACCTCCTTTGGTCCTATTTTCCATGTCTTCCTTGTTATCGGGCGTCGCCTAAAACCCTAATGGAGCCTTTTGCTTCGCTCGGCGCAGTAGCAGGCGGCTTCAAAAGAAAAACCCGCCGTCCGAAAGGACGGGGGTTCCCGCGGTGCCACCTTCATTCCCCGGTTTGTGCCGGAGCGCTCAGCGGGTGCTAGCCCATTTTCGGACCAAGCGCCCGGGGTCGTTAACGGGACCCAGCCCGCTCTCGCCTACTCACCGTAATTGGCTTCAGCGAGAGAGCTCCCGGGGCCATTCGCCGCTCGCGTACCTCCCGGGCTTGCACCAACCCCGGTTCGCTAGTAAGGCCGCTAAGAGCGGGTACTCCTCCCGATCGCTGCTTCTTCGATTCGATTGTTGTTCGAGCCTAGGTCCACGGGGCCAAGCGGTCAATACTGCATCCTGTTGAACTACGCTTCTGGGAGGAACTGCTGCAGAGCCGAAAGTGACTCTTTCTCGGTAAGTAGAGGTGGATGGGCTGCTCCCGCGATCTCTACTACGGTTGCGTCCGGGTGCTCCCGACCCATTCTGGAAGCGGTTTCTCGGCTCAGAATGTCGCTGTGTTCGCCCCTGAGAACCAGGATGGGACACTGAATTGACCGGTACTGCTCCCAGAGTTGGCCCTCTTCTGGCGCTCCTTGTCCCACGTGACGTGCTGCTGGGTCCATCTTCCACACGTAAAGACCGCTATCGCTTAAGCGAACGTTCCAGCGCGCGTATTCTTCTACCCGCTGGTTGGAGAGGTTTCTGGCAGCGGGAAAGTTCTCCTTGTAGTAGTTAACGACGGACTTCAGATCAGGGAAGGCTACGGGTGTTGAATCCGTTCTACTGGTTATACGACTCAGTCCGCCAGTTTCTACGTCTGGGCCGATGTCGTTTATCACGAGCGCATTTACTCGATCGGGGAATTTCGCGGCGAAGGCCATACCTACCCCCCCTCCCATCGCAGTGCCAATAATTGAAAATCTCTCGAGGCCAAGCGCGTCGCAAACAGCGGCTACGTCGGTGACATACGAGCTTTGCTTGTATTCGGTATGGGGTCCCCAGGCTGATTCCCCTCTGCCTCGAAAGTCCAGGGCGAATACCTGAAAGATTTCCGAAAGTTTTGTCGCTACTCGGTCGAACATACGAGCCTGTCCCACGAGGTTGTGTAGCAGCACCACACTGGGTGCTGTAATCGGACCCCTGGCGATCAAGTGCTGTCGTAATCCATTTGCTTCCACAAAGATGTCTCGAACACCTAATGAATCAGCCATTCTTCAACCTCCCGCTGGACCTGTTGCCATTGTAAGAAAACCTAAGGCTCTTACCGGAGAGCTCCTACTTCAAATTGGTTGTCTCCCAGCGTAACCCGTTTCGATAGGGTGCCAGTATTTAAGTTCCGATTCACCTAGTTGGTAGCAGAGTAGTACGACTACTCCTTCTCGTTCGTGGGGGAAATCGATCAATCCTCGCTCTGGGTCTTTTAGCTGGATTCCCCACTCGGTTAGTAGCGCAGTGCATTCCTGCAACGTTTCTTGCTGGAGCGCCTGATCCTCCTCGTTGGTAGCTTTCGGAAGTGCTACTGGATGCCCGTCTGCTACTGAGGCCCGTCGCCGAGTTGCCTCTATCGCCCTAGCGCTTCGCAGCGAAACAAATGAATCCCGCAAGCGCTCTAAAAGGGGTATTACCCTGGGTAGCATTGCCCGAGCTTCTTCCACGCTGAAGAGCTGCATGTCAGACGAACAGATGTAAGGGCATTTGTTTAGGAAGCACTGTCTCTCCCGACTCAACCAATTTCCGTCCTACTAGCTCCTCTTCCACTCCTGGACCGATCACTACGTTACGGCCTACTTTCATTCTTGCTGGAACTACCGCCCTCTTTCCAACGATAGAAATACCGCAGTTCACGACATCTGGGCGTGCATGGTTCACGATGGAATCTTCTCCAAATCCCACTGTGGCGTCCCTTCCTATTTCCCCTTCCTTGTCTAGGATTGCATGGTCTACTACCGCACCAGCACGGATCACAGTGTCATGGCACACGATCGAGTCGCGCACAGATGCTCCCTTTTCTACTACTACTCCTGGCGAGATTACTGAGCGTAATACTTCCCCATCTATTTGTGCCCCTGGGGCAATAAGTGCGTGGTGTGGCGTCGCGCTTGCTCCAAACCGCGCAGGCGCTTGGGACATACGCGAGGTTCTTAAAGGGGCCTCGGGGTTCACTAGATTCAACGGGGGATCTTGCTCGATAAGATCCATGTTGGCTTGCCAGTACGCCTCTATGGTGCCCACGTCCCGCCAGTAGTCATGGTATTGAAATCCAAATACCCGCTGGCTCCCGAAGATTCGAGGCACGATGTCCTTGCCGAAGTCGTGGGTGCTCGCGGCGCCTAGTTGTGCGTCCTCCTGTAAGGCTTTGATAAGCACACTCCGGTTGAAGCAGTAAATGCCCATTGATACCCATGTCGACTTCGGATGCGATGGCTTTTCCTGAAAGTCCACCATGCGTCCACTCTCGTTCAGCTCCAGAACCCCGAAACGTTGAGCCTCCTCGATTGGTACTGAGTACACCCCAATTGTCACATCCGCTTGCTGTTGTCGGTGGTGGGCTACCAGATTGCGATATGACATTAGATAGACTTGATCTGCGGACAGGATTAGTACTTCTTCTGCTTTCGATTGGGCTATTAGGTAGAGGTTTTGATAAACGGCATCCGCTGTGCCTTGGTACCAGTCCATGTCGGCTCTTCCCAGGTACGGCGGCAGGATCTCGATTTGTCTATCCAGGGTGTCATAGCCCCATGCCCGCCCTGAGGCGATATGGTTTGCCAAAGATCGCGGGCGGTATTGGGTAAGTACGGCAACTCGGTCTAGATCGCTTGCAGCACAGTTGCTCAGTGCGAAGTCCACAAGTCGATATTGGCCGCCAAAAACAACCGCCGGTTTTGCTCGCTGCTCCGAGAGCACGGAGAGACGATCTCCCTGCCCGCCGGCCAAAATCAGTGCTAGAACGTCGTCCATGCTTGCATTCTAAGGCCGGCGAAGAAGGGGTTTTGTGCACTGAGCAGCTATGCTGGGGGTGTGAGGTCCTGCCGAATAGCTCTCGCCCAGCTCAATACCACGGTCGGTGATATTGAGGGTAACTGCATGCGAATCCGTGATGCCATTGCTGCTGCTCGTGATGTTGGGGCTGGCATTGTCGCTTTCCCAGAACTAGCCGTCACTGGGTACCCGCCTGAGGATCTGCTTTTGCGTCGATCCTTTTGTGAGAAATCCCGCAGTGCTACTGCTGCTTTAGCTTCGGCGACTAATGGCATTGTTGCTGTCGTTGGCTTTGTTGATTGGACCGCCGGCGATCCGTACAACGCTGCGGCTGTCTTCGCAGAGGGAACCTGGGCAGGTACTTACCATAAACGAAGGCTTCCTAACTATGGTGTCTTCGATGAGGAACGTTATTTCGCCTCCGGACGCAAGGTGCCTGTTTTTAAGGCCGGCGATTTAACTTTCGGTGTCAGCATTTGCGAGGATATCTGGTTTCCCGGTCAGCCCCTCACCAGTATGGCACTTGGTGGAGCGGAGCTTTGCATCAATATTAATGCGTCCCCTTACCATCGTGGCCGCGGCGAAGACCGCGCCAGAATGCTGGCTACCCGTGCCATCGACAATCGCATGGCTATCGCCTACGTAAACGCTGTCGGCGGGCAGGACGAACTTGTTTTCGACGGTAGTTCCATGGCCCTTGATGCGCATGGTGAGGTGATCGCCAACGGTCCCCAGTTCCGAGATGACCTGGTCATCCTAGACGTTGAATTTGATGAGGCTGCTCAAAGTCGTCTTCATGATCCTCGTCGTCGTGCTGCTCTTCGGCATGGGGACTCTCTTGAGGAGGTTGAGCAGGTAGATCTTGAAATTGACCTCGACCTTAATTCCCCTAAGAAGCCCTCCCGGCCAAAGGTTATCCCTCTTGCCGATGAGGCTGAGGTTTGGGAAGCGCTAGTTCTTGGAACTCGTGATTACCTCGCTAAAACCGGTTTTGAAAAGGCCTACATCGGTCTCTCTGGCGGGATTGATTCCAGTGTTGTCGCTGCTGTTGCGGTCGACGCCCTCGGCCCTGAGAACGTAGTGGGTGTTTCCATGCCTAGTCGCTATTCCAGCGATCACAGCCGCAGCGATGCGCTCGAGCTTGCAGAGAATCTTGGAATAGAACTCCTAACGATTCCCATCGAGCCTGCCCATGCAGCGATGCTGAAGATGCTTGCAGGGCCTTTTGCCGATAGCGAGTCTGGCCTCGCTGAGGAAAACTTGCAGTCTCGTCAGAGGGGCAACATTCTTATGAGCCTCGCCAATAAATTTGGGGCGCTTGTCCTTACCACGGGTAATAAGAGTGAGATGGCAACGGGTTATGCAACCCTTTATGGCGACATGGCTGGTGGGTTCGCTGTTCTCAAGGATGTTCCCAAGACACTTACCTATGCGATTGCTAGTTGGCGTAATGCCGCTGCCAAAGGATCCCTTATTCCCCAAAATGTCATCGAAAAGCCCGCAAGTGCGGAGCTAAGGCCTGATCAACGAGATACCGACTCCCTCCCTCCGTATGAGGTACTGGACCCCATACTGGAGGCTTATGTGGAAGGTGATCGAACTGGCCCTGAAATTGTGGCCTTAGGTTTTGATGAGGCTACTGTTCGTAGTGTCATTGCCCTCGTCGACCGCAATGAATATAAGCGTCGACAATCCCCACCCGGGGTAAAGATTACTCCTCGTGCCTTTGGTCGTGACCGCCGTCTTCCTATCGCTAATCGCTTTACGGATTGGTAAACATTGGCTAGTTGTTGGCGGGGTAACTTGTTGACTATGGGAAAGTGTTAAAGGGTCTTAGGAGGGATCTGCTCAGCCTCTGAGCAGAAGGAACTGCGAAAGTTAGGGGCAAATCGGAAATATTAAGACCCGTCAATCCTCAAGCTCTAACTAACTACCAATGGTCTTCGTTCTGAGCTGGGCGCGAAGTCCAAAATCTCCAGCTCCATGCGCTCACCTCGCCACTCGCGGCTGATTGAATAGACAATATCTATTTCCTGAGCGGGTTCCATGTCTCCCATGCGGAAGGCAATGCCCGGCCACGTTGAGGCCCCTTCCCGTACCTTCAGTTTGAGGTGGCTCTTGTCCGCGCCTACTCGGCGAGCATCGCGCAGTTCAACGTTACGGCTAAGCAGGACCGGACGCCGATTCCCATGGCCGCATGGTTCGAATTGCGTCAGGCCCCGGATCTCCAAACCCGAGAGCGCTCCTAGTGAGGTCTCTGCGTCGATAGTGAGTGATGGGCGTTGGTCCTCCAGGGCAAGTTGCTCTGCGGCCGTATTCAGGATGCGCTCCTTGAATTCATGCAGATTCTCATTGCGGATGGTGAGGCCTGCTGCCGCCCGATGTCCCCCGTGCCTCACCAACAGATCGGCCTCTTTCCGAATAGCTCTCACGATATCGAAGGCTCCGAAAGTCCGGGCGCTAGCCCGACTTGTCACTGGTCCCTGCTCATACACGATCGCTGGACGGCAACGGGACTCTACTAGTCGCCCCGCGACGATCCCGATGATGCCCGCGTGCATCCGTTCACTTCCAACTATCGTCAGAGGATCGTCACTAGCCCCTATCAGTTCTTGGGACTCTAACAAGCCTTGCTCGCACTCTGTTTGACGTTGCCGGTTAAGTTGGTCCAGCTCCTCCGCTACTTGGCGGGCAGCTAGTGGAGTCTCTGCTAGCAATAGGTTGAGTGCGGTTTGAGCGTGCTTCATCCTGCCTGCCGCGTTAAGCCGTGGACCTAGCCCAAAGCCGAGGGTCTCTGCACGGATACGCGCTGCATTTGTGCCAGCGATTGTTGCCAGTGCTTCTACTCCTGGTCGTGGGGAAGTCCGCATATGCTCCAGGCCTGCAGCAACAATTGCTCGGTTTTCGTTCTCCAGTGGAGCCACGTCTACAACAGTTCCGAGGGCTACTAGGTCTAGGAAATCTCGCTCTGGGAGTTCCCGGCCCAGTGATTCGTATAGTGCTTGCAGGAATCTGTAGGCCACCCCTACTGCTGCTAGCTCGCTGAATGGATAGGGGGACTCTTCTCGCTTAGGGTTGATGACCGCTAGGGCGGCCGGCAGCTCCGATGGAACGGTGTGGTGATCTAGAACGATCACATCTGTCCCCTGTTTATTCGCGTGCGCAATCTCTGATACTGAACTTGTCCCGCAGTCTGCGCTGATAAGCAATCCCGCCCCCTCTTCCCGAAGCAGGTCGACTGCATCTACGTTGAGCCCATACCCTTCGCGAAATCGATCTGGTAGGTATGGGATCGTTTTAGCCCCGAGACGCTCTAGTGCGAGCTTCAGTAGGGCAATTGAAGTCACCCCATCGACATCAAAGTCTCCAAAGAGTGCGATTATCTCCCCAGTTTCGATGGCCTCGCGGGTGCGCTGTATAGCTAGGTCCATGCCTGGCAGCAAAAGTGGGTCGTGTCGCGCATCTAGGTATGGCTTATAGAAATGTTCTGCAGCCTCTCGTGTTGTTATGCCTCGCGCGGCTAGAACCGTTCCAACAATAGGGGGGAGGTTAGGGAGCCGCTCCTGGTGTGCAAAGGCACGGCGAAGCTGCCAGCGCGGTGTTGGCCGCGCTGGAGATGTCATATGGATCGCGCGTGCTGTTGAAAGATGAGGGAGCTGTTGTGTCCCCCGAATCCAAAGGCATTCGACATCACTGCTCGAAGTGGTGCGGAACGTGCCACGTTGGGGACATAGTCAAGGTCACAGGCCGGGTCCGGTGTCTCATAGTTGATTGTTGGCGGGATTGCACTGTGTTGGAGTGCTTGAATGGATATTGCTGCTTCTATCGCCCCGGCAGCCCCCAGAAGGTGTCCCGTCGCTGACTTGGTCGAGCTGATTGGCATGGTGTAAGCATGATCCCCAAATACTTGCTTTGCTGCCATTGTCTCGAACTTGTCGTTTAGCGGTGTTGAGGTGCCGTGTGCGTTTAGATAGTCGATATCATCGGGGGTGGCATTTGCGTCCTCTAGTGCCGCTTGCATGGCTCGTGTTGCGCCAGAGGCGTTCTCAGCGGGTTGGGTCACGTGGTAGGCGTCGCTGGTTGCTCCGTATCCAGCTAACTCGGCCAGAATGGTGGCTCCTCGAGCGAGTGCATGTCCTTCTTCTTCCAGTACTAGCACTCCAGCACCTTCGGCCATTACGAAACCGTCTCGATTGAGATCGAAGGGCCTTGAAGCCTTTCTCGGATCCCTCGATTCTGTTAGTGCCTTTGCGGCAGCAAAGCCAGCAACTACCAGAGGCGTGATTGCGGCCTCAGAGCCTCCTGTGATGGCAACATCCACCTCTCCCTGCCGAATCATCGCTGCGCCCACCCCTATTGCATCCGCCCCGCTAGCACATGCGCTGGTCACCGAGAAATTTACGCCTTTGGCACCTAATCGAATGCTTAGCTGGCCCGAGGCCATGTCCGGTAGCATCTGGGTCATTAGAAATGGACTGATTCGTCGCGGCCCACGCTCTTGCAGAACTTCGTTCTCGCGTGCCATCGACAGTACTCCGCCGACAGCTGTTCCGATGATTGTTGCTACGCGATGTTGGTTGTCTACACGTGTCTCGTACTTTGCCATTCGGAGTGCCTCATCGGCTGCTACAAAGGCAAACTGTATAAAGCGGTCCGTGCGTCTTGCGACCTTGCGATCCATGAAAGCCGTGGGGTCAAAGTCCTTCACTTCAGCGGCAACGACGTCGCCGAAGCGCTCGTCTTTGAACTGCGTAATCAAACCGAGGCCGGAGTTGCCCGCTAGTAAGGCGTCCCACGTAGTCTGTGCATCAAGACCTAGTGGTGTAACCATGCCCAGACCAGTAATAACGACGCGCCTGTTCATGCCTGATCTGCCAAACCTGCTGGGAGTCGAGTATACATCAGGCCTCTACTATCTCGCGGATGACTTTGGGTAGCCGAGCCGTGAGCTCTCCCGCTAGCAGTCCACTCTCTCCATAGTCTAGGCGCAGTGCCTCGCCTACCGCCGCGTGTAAGTAGACGCTTAGGGTGCCCGCATCAAAGGCGTCTAAGCCTTGCCCTAGATATCCCGCGATCATTCCTGCGAGTACGTCGCCGCTCCCCGCTGTAGCCAGCAAGGGATTTGCGAATGGGGAGATCCGGACCTGCCCCTCGGCGTTTGCTACAACGGAGTGTGCCCCTTTGAGAACAACTGTGCAGCCGTAGCGCCTGGATGCTTCGCGCGCAGCTCCTACGCGGTTCGCTTGCACATCCTCCACAGTCGATTTCAGTAGTCGGGCCATCTCTCCGGGGTGAGGGGTTAGGACGGCCCCGGCTGGCGTTCGCTCCGCTCCGTCCTCGAGTTCTGCTAAGCCATTGAGTGCGTCTGCATCGATAACGATTCGTCCTGCAATATCCTGTGCTGCGTCGGGAAGCAGGGCCCAAATCAGGGAACGTGTCTCACCTGTGTGTCCTAGCCCCGGTCCCACAACACCTGCGTCGAAAGAAGCCCACTCGGGGCGTAGCTCGAGCGCAGCTTTGCCCTGCAGGCCGCCGTCCTTGGCAGCCTCCTGCGGGAGCCATGTTGTTTCTGCTGTTATTGGGGCAATAGAGGCAATGATCGGTTCTGGGCACGCTATCGTCACAAGTCCTGCTCCCGTCCGATAGGCTGCTTTAGCTACCAGTGCAGGAGCGCCTCGGTACCTCATACAACCCCCCACGACCAGCACCTTTCCGAAGGTACCCTTGTTCCCGTCCTCCGGCCGCTCTGGAAGCGTCTCGTGTGCCCAGCGGGAGGTGATTAGTTCCAGTAAGGCTTCCTCCATTGCTACTTGGGGAATGCCGATGTCGACCACCTGTACCCTGCCTACTACGCCGCTCCCCATAGCCTGATACATCCCCACTTTTGGCAATCCGAAAGTCACTGTTAGATCGGCTGCCACCGTAAGGGAGTCAACCCCGCCCCCATCGGCATCTAGACCTGTTGGGAGGTCAATTGCGAGCACTTTAGGAGGATGCGCACTTGAGCGGGCGTTTTCTAATGCGACTAGCGCTTCCCCTATGGGTTCGTCTTCTGTTAACGGTCTCTTTTTCCCGACTCCTAGAAGGCCATCGAGTACTAGGTCAGCGGTTGTTAGCAGTGGTAGGGCTTCACCGAAATTGTCCTTTTGCGCCACATTGATTTGTCGTGATTTCAGTTCCGCCAGATTGGAATCGTCCCGCCGGCCTCGTGGTGCTACTACTGTTACCTCTGCCCCCCAATCGTGCAGGTGGCGAGCGGCTACGAGGCCATCGCCCCCGTTATTTCCTGGGCCGGCTAGCACAACGATCTCCCGCCCTTCAAGTGTTCCCAGGAGCATCCATGCTTCCTGTGCCGCCGCCAATCCTGCTTCCTCCATCATTTGCTCTTCACTCACGCCTGCTTCAACAGCAGCGAGCTCCATTGCACGCATCTCTTCAACAGTGACTAGCTTCATATGGCCAACCCCCAATCTGGTCCAGGTACGAGTTGATAGTTACGGTAACGGGGCTTTCCCCAGGGTTCATCGCAGGCCTTCCTCGCGTACTAGCCTTTGTGCAGCCTCTCCTATGCGGGGCGTATCTTCCATTTCTGTTAGCGCCCGTTCTCCTACCACAGAGGCTATGGCGAATTCCTTTGAGTGGGTGAGGCTAATGTCTAGTCCCTTTAGCTCGATCTTATCCGCCCTTTTTGCGCCTCGGTGGTAGAGGAACACCAATGGTTTCCCCCGTCGGTTTGGTAGAATCTCGATGTCGCGCCACCCGACCCCTCGCACTCCAGTACCTAGTGCCTTCATCACTGCTTCTTTTGCGGCAAAGCGGGCCGCGAGTTCTGGAACACGTCCACGACAATGGCTGACTTCGTCATCGGTAAACACCCGCTTTAGGAAGCGTTCGCCGTGTCGGTCGAGTACTGCCTTTACGCGTGCGATTTCGATAATGTCGATGCCATGCGCATATTTGCGAGTCATATCATGATCCTAGCCCCTCGCTCTTTCCCTCGCCTGACCCGTACCCTTTGACTATGACTGCCACAATCATCGACGGACGGGTCATCGCCGCAGAGCTCCGTGTCAATCTTGCTGGTGAAGTCTCTGAACTGGCTTCCACTGGCGTGACTCCCGGCCTTGCGGTTGTTCTTGTAGGTGATGACCCGGGCTCTGTTAGCTACGTTACAGCCAAGGCTGCGGCCTGCGCCGAAATCGGGATTTTTTCAAAGACTATCCGTCTTCCTGCGACCATCTCTCAACAAGAATTACTGGAACGCATTGCAGCACTCAATGCCGATAATCGATTCCATGCAATTCTCCAGCAGCTCCCTCTCTCTGAACATCTTGACGAGCGAGCTGTTCTGGATGCCATCGAACCCGCAAAGGATGTCGACGGACTGCATCCCTCTAATCTTGGTCGCCTTCTACTTGGTGAAACTAGTGGGCCTATTCCTTGCACCCCCAAAGGGGTTATGCACTTGATAGCTCGCTCTGGTATTGACCCTGCTGGGGCCCATGCAGTCGTTGTGGGACGTTCTTCGCTGGTGGGGAGGCCGCTGGCTGTTCTTCTGGCAAATAAGGCTTCTGGGGCGAATGCTACCGTGACGCTCTGTCATACCGGTACCACCGATCTTGCCGCCCATACCCGAACTGCCGACATCCTTGTAGTTGCTGCGGGATGTCCAAACACAGTAACTGGAGACATGGTGAAGCCCGGTGCAACAGTGATCGACGTAGGTACTAACCGGATCGATGATGCTTCCCGAAAGAGAGGGTGGCGTCTAATTGGCGATGTGGATTTCGATAGCGTTGCCGACGTTGCTGGGAATATTACAAAGGTTCCTGGTGGAGTTGGTCCGATGACGATTGCTATGTTGCTCGAAAACACTGTCCGTGCTGCCCGTTTAGCGAACCTTCGCTAGCCTCTCATCGCATTCCTTGGGACACTGATGTCATGCACCAGTTGCTAAGCCAGGCTCGCGATCTGCTCCTGCGCATCTCTGACACGTTGGTGCGGCTTTGACCTCTCCGTAGCAGAAGAGCGACTAACAGAGCTGGAGACGCAATCCTCAGAGGCGTCCTTTTGGGATGACTCGGACATGGCTCGAGTCGTAATGCAGGAGATCTCTGTCTTGAGAGAACGCGTCGAGACATGGCGTGGTCTGGAAGGACGGGCGCGGGACCAAGTGGAGTTACTCGAGCTTGCAATCGCTGAAGATGATGATTCCTTTGCAGAACAGGCCTCCGGGGAGCTGCTTGGCCTTGAGGGTGAGCTAGAACGGCTTGAATTTGAGCTACAGCTCTCAGGGGAATACGACCAGCGTGATGCTATCCTCGCGATTCACGCGGGAGCTGGGGGAACTGAGTCACAGGATTGGGCGGAGATGCTCTTGCGAATGTACCTGCGTTGGTCTGAAGCGCACGGCTATTCCACTGAGGTTCTAGATACTACGGAAGGCGAGGAGGCTGGAATTAAGAGTACGACTGTCGAGGTGAGGGGGCCTTTAGCCTTTGGCTACCTTGCCAGCGAGAGAGGCGTCCATCGCCTCGTCCGGCTTTCCCCTTTTGACGCTGCTCATGCTCGGCACACCAGCTTTGCCAAGGTTGAGGTTATGCCAGAAGTTACCTCCAACAACGAGATCGAAATTAGTCCAGATGAAATACGTGTCGATGTTTTTCGCGCGAGTGGTCACGGTGGGCAAAATGTCCAGAAGAACTCCACCGCGATTCGTATCACGCACATACCAACGGGAATCGTGGTCACCTGCCAGAACGAAAGATCCCAGCATCGCAATCGCACCAGTGCCATGAAAGTTCTTGAGGCCCGCCTTCTCGAGCGGGAATTGCTCGCCCAGGAGGAGGAGAGAGCTCGTCTCAAAGGTAAACACATAGATATGGGCTGGGGAAATCAGATTCGAAGCTACGTGCTCCACCCCTATAAATTGGTCAAGGATCATCGGACTGAGTTCGAAACCAGCAATACGGCTGCAGTGCTGGATGGTGACCTTGACGACCTGATGGCGTCTTACCTTCGTGCCCGAGTTGGGGAAGAGGCATGAGGCGGGCAGTCCTCCTGCCTCTGGTTGGCTTCCTTGTTGGCCTTTTGGTTGGGTTCCCGGCGAGCTCGTTAGCTCAGTCTCCAAGTTTTTCGACTACTATCGAAAATGAATTCCCACAATTCCTGTATTTCAGACTCGTAGCATCGGTTCCCGACGAGGTAACAGATGTCACGCTTCGTTACCGTGTCACTGGAGCTGGAACCCTTGCTCGGGCGAAGCCCGAATCGTTTCAGGTCATTGCTAATGGGGATATTCAGTTGGTGGTTCGGGTCCCTACTGGGACGCTCGGGTTCATCCCTGTCGGTAGTGAACTTGTCTACTACTGGGAATTAACGCTTGCTGATGGCACTGCCGTTGTGAGCGATGAGGCCAGCTACGTTTATCTGCCCCCTGGAAAAGAGTGGCAGAGCGTTAGTAATGACTTCATGCGGGTCTACTATCACGGAAACCAGGAGAGTACTGCTCTTCGGTTTCTCGAAGATGGGAAGCGTACCTACCAGCGTATGGGAAAGCTCCTCCAAACGGAGCTCGAGGTCGTTCCTGTGATAGCTGTCCTGTTTGCTAACGAATCAGATCTTGAAGAAGCACAGCCTAGGCGGAGTGAGGTGTACGACGCTGCTACTGTTCTTTGCGGCAGTCAGGTCGCGATAAACATCATCTTCTTGATCGACCGCAGCTGCGGCACGCGAGACCGTAGTGACACGCTTCGCCACGAGTTCACTCACATCCTTACTAAGGCTGCCGGAGAGAGTGGCCTCGGCCAGGTACCTTCCTGGCTTGATGAAGGTACTGCTGTCTATTCTCAGACGGAGCCCGGAGATGGCTTTTTAGATCCTTTCGAGATTGCCGCCATCAGAGATCAACTCATCCCCTTTCGAACGATGATAGGGGGCAATACGAATCCTAATAAGGTGGGTCTCTACTACGGACAGTCCTACCAGATGGTTCGCTTTCTTATAGATACTGGCGGAGAGGCTGAGTTTGCCCGTCTTTTCGCCACCATCAAGGAAGGCAACCGCTTCGATAAGGCGATTGAGATTGTCTATGGCTGGACTTTGGATGAGTTCGAGAATGAGTTTCGTGTCCATCACGGTCTTTCCCGGAAACCTTCACCTGCTGCTACGCCCGGCCGGGAGCAATCGGAAGCAACTCGAGAGTCCACTCCCCAGTCGGATGGATCCCAGTCCACGGTGCCTCCAAACCCCAATCCTGGGCAGGCTATTTCCACTAGCAGTGGAGGTGGGCGTGAAATCAGCAAAGTTGCTCTTGGCTTTATAGCTGGCGCCGCAATCCTTGGACTTTTCGCTACCGGTGTCTTTCTGCTCTCCGTCATGCTAGGTAACCGGAGGCAAAAGCCCGAAGCTACAGAAGGCGAGGGCCTGCCTGCTGCTGTGTCATCGGTAAGCCTGTCCCGTAAGTCTAGCCTCGGCGCTAATTCGCCAACCAAAGAGCCTCCCGGCTTGGAATCTCCATCAGAATCCAAAGCAGAGTTTGATGAATGGGGGCCTTCTTCTGATTAGGCGTCCGTAATCTCTTGGTCCTTTTTCCGTAGCTCTTTTCCAATGATGCCCCAGCGCTGAAGCGCTGTAGCGTTTGTCATCACCGCCAAAATAATGATCACGACCGTTAGACCATTGGCAAGCAAGCCGATGCCTAGCAGCAATACCCGCTCCTGACGTCGGAACATCCCATCCTTTGTCCGCACTCCCAGTGCCTCCCCACGGGCTCGTACATAGCTCACCGCTATGCTGCCGAACAGAGAGGTGAACGCGAAGCCCGCCTGGAGGTCTTCTCCTCTCTCTGCGAAATACCAGATGCAGGCTGCTATCACGAGTGCTTCACCTACGCGATCCATTACGGAATCGAGGAAAGCCCCGTATGGGGTGGCCTGTCCGGTCGCCCTAGCTACTGCTCCGTCTACGAAATCCAACGCGCTGAAACCCAGAAATACTGCTCCGGCTAGCAGTAGCTGCTCTTCAAGGATCAACCATGCTGCCAAGCCGCTTCCCATGGCTCCTACCAATGTGATCATGTTTGGTGTGATGCCGAGGCGGCCGATGGACTTTCCGATAGCAACGCTCACCCTAGCTGGGATGCGTTCGGGCAGGATTCTAAAACGTTGGTTACTCACGCCCTCGTTGGCTCCCGCTGTGTTCCTTGCGAGGCTGCTACCTGCCCCCGCTCCTGGAGCAAGCGTTCGTAGTACGCCAATACTCTCCTCGCCACACTCTCCCAACTGTAGCGGGCGGCCTGCGCCTGCCCTTGTTCAGCTAGGGCCTCGTACAGGTTTGGGTTGTCTCGTAAGCGCAGGATAGCCTCTGCGAGCGCCACGTCATCTTTGGGAGGAACGAGCAGTCCATTGATTTCATTTGTAATCACACCTGCGAATCCTTCTATGTTGCTGGCTACCACGGGCAGTTTGGCTGCCATCGCTTCCATCAGTGCGATGCCCTGGCTCTCGTTTCCTGTTGCGGGGGAGCAGAAGACATCGGCACTGCGGTGGTATCGGGGGAGTTCGGCGTAGGGCACGTTTGAACGGAAAACGACGTTCTCTTCAGGACCTATGATCCTCTTGTATCGTTCGAAGCTGCCTCCCCCTACTACGATTAGTCGGCTACGAGGGTCTGCTTTGTGGATCCGACGGAAGGCCCCCAAGGCATATTTGAGTCCCTTGCGCTTTTCGGGACGTCCTACAAAAAGTAGGTTGAAGTACCCATCGTCGAACTCTGGCAGGGGTTTGTGATCCCCCGAAAAGTGTTCGAAGTCGATGCCGTTGGGAATCAGATTGAAGTATCCAGGAAAGTAACGCCCAACCAATTTTGATGCTGATGGGGAGACAGCAATCTTCCCATCGAGCTGCCGAAACCACCGCTGAATAAGGGGGCGCGTGTAGCCATAGAAGCGGTTGCCCCCCTCTTTTGCTGCATGAAAAGTTCCTACATTCGTGGCCTGTGAGTGGCGTAGTACCTGGTATGTCAGTAATGGCATCAAGGGTTCGTGAAGGTGGACAATTTCGAAGGCGCCTTCTGTCAGCAGATTTTCAATAGCTCGCCCTCTCCACGAGAAGCTAATGCGTGCTAGGGATCCGCTCACTGGTATAGATCGGGGGCGCCCCATGACTACGCAGTCCGCTTTTGCTTCTTCTGGATTTGAGGCGGGCGCTAGAATCGTGACCTCGTGACCCCACTGGCGAAATCGTTGACCTAATTGTCCAATGTGGCTGTTAACACCACTTGGAACGGACCAGTCGTATGGCGAAACAAGTGCGATCCTCAACGTCCGCTAACCCAAGTCCCTCGACGCACCATCTTACGGGGCGTTGCTGAGAACCCCCATGCCAAACCCAGTACAGCTTGCCGTAGCCCAATTTCTCGTAGTGAGGGCGACTGGGCATTACCGGCACTCACTGCTCCTGAGGCGAGTGCTTTACGTAGCTCCTCGGCTGTGCCTCCATCAAATTCTGTCCAGCCGGTGCCAAGTTGTGGGAGGTGATGGCAGTCGCTTCCTCCGCACATTGGCAGTTGCCAGAGGGTCTTGTTGCGTTCCTTTGTCCTGTGCGCCGTAACCTGGCCAGCTGGACTTGGGTTTGCCTCGATTGCATCGAACATCACGCCCTTCTCTCCCTTGGCAACCACCCGATCGATGGTCCGTTGGCTCAGAGAGCGTGTGAGCCAGCTCATAGGATGTGCTGCGATAGCAATTCCCCCCTGTGCGTGGACCGCCTCGATTGTCGCTTCGACTGACCGGAAGATTGGGGGTGTGCGTTCTATAAAGAGCGCCAGCAGGTGTCCGTGACGCGTTGTCACCTCTGCTCCTGGCACTACCTCTACCTGCAGCCCTCGTTTGGCTGCCAGTTCCTGTGCTTCTAACCCCCCACGCACGTCCTCGTGGTCCGTGATAGCTATCACATCGAGCTCTCCCGCCTGCTCTACGCTGTTAAGAATGGTTTCAACCGATGCCATCCCATCTGAGATGCGGGTATGGATGTGCAGGTCTGCCTTACCCACAGGAATGCGTCTCCCAGAATGCTTCTAAAACAGTCCACTGGCCTGCGTCACGTTCCAAGTGGGTTCCGAAAAAGTTTGCCCAGTGTTGTGCTGCTGACTTGAGGGCTTCGTCTCGATCGCCCTCCCCAGGTACTGTGAAGGGCTCTTCAATCCACACCGTCTGATCATCTGCGAAATTCCGTGAGAGGAACAGCGGAACCACTGTTGCACCCGAACGGCGGGCAAGCTCCCAAGGTCCCCGTGGAAGAAGAACCTTTTGTCCCAGGAGATTTGTGCAGATGCCTCCGCGTCCCAAATTACGGTCGGCCATTACTGCGACCATTCCTCCTGCCCTTAATTTGCGAAAAGCCTCACGGGTTCCTCGATAATCCGCATACACGACTTTGCCGCCGGCGAACTCTCTTAGCCGTGTCATCTCACGACTAAGTGCTGGTGGTGATAATGGCTCCACAAGCTCTACCAAACTCCTTCCCCGTTGCGTTACGGCGAGCATGGCGAGTTCTGGGTTTCCAGTGTGGGCACTCGCTACGAGTACTGGTCCAGGTTTTAAGAGCGCAGGAAGATGCTCCCGACCCATCAGGCGAATGTGCTCTTGTTCAAAGGTGGGGCCGTTCCGGAAGGGGAGCGTGGCGAGATCCACGTAGTAGCTGGCTATGTTCTGAAATGTCTTTTGCGAGGCAGCTATAGCCAGGGCGTGGTCTCCACCGCAGGCTGGCAGCAGGTTGTTCGTCACTCGCCTCCGTGCACCTCGTCTAAGCCGCCACGCAAGCCATCCGGCTGTCCGGGCGAGTGCGTAAGCTGGCCGAGGGAAGCGTCCTGCCACTGGCAACGCTAGTTTTAGCGCTGCCAGCGTCAGTGCCCCTAGGATGTTGCGGTAGAAGTTTGTGGTTCCCAAAACTCGCGGAACATATACCACTGTTCCGGGTCCTGCCGTATGAATTCCTCATGGGCTTTCATAATTGCTTGTGTGAGTGCAGGAATATCATGAGCACTATCCCCGCTTGGTTCGAAGTCTAGGTCGAAGTTTGAGAGAACATCGATCCTCCCAGCTCCTCTCCTCGGGAAGGCCACTGCTCCAACTGCCGCTCCTGTCCGTAGCGCGAGCCGCGCTGGTCCTGCGGGTACCTCCACTTTTTCCCCAAAGAAGTCGACGCGCACTCCTCCCTCGCTGAGAGGGCGATCGATCAGTGCGGCCACCATTTCGTTCCGCCGAAGTGATCTCACTATGGATGGTCCCACTCGGTCCATCTTCACCAGTCTTACGCCAAGGGCCTCCCTTCCTGATACCACGAGGTCATCCAGCCCAGAGTGGCCGAAGGTCTCTCCTACGACCGTTAAGGAGTAACCGCGGGCTGCTGCGATCGTTGCTCCCAAGTCCCAGTTTCCGAAATGCATGGGTACAACCAGGGCCCCTTTACCGCGAGCTAGTCCCTGATCGAGCCCTTCGAATCCATTTGTCTCCATTCCTACTGCTAGTCGCTCTTCCAGTGAGAGTTGAGCGCTGGAGGCGAACTCGACCATGTATCGGCAATAGTTCGCTAGGGACTTACGAGCTATGCGAAGGCGTTCTCTGGAAGTGTAATAAGGTAGTACCCGTTCGTAGTTCCGCATCATCGTATGTCGCCCCTGCGGCCAGCAGTAGAACAGGGCGATTCCTACCGCACCTGCTGCTGCGCAGAGCATTGGAAGCGGTATCAGGCGACTCAGCGCCAGCAGTGCTCGCCAGCCGGCATATGAGAACGTGCTTGCTCCCCCTGCCTCGAAGATTACGCCTCTGTGATGAAGGACTCGACCATGTCCCGTGCCTCGTCGTCATGGTATTGCACCGGCGGCGACTTCATGAAGTAAGCACTTGGGGCTAATAGTGGTCCCTTCAGGCCTCGGTCTAGCCCGAGCTTGGCACAGCGGACTGCATCTATGACAACCCCTGCACTGTTGGGGCTGTCCCATACCTCAAGCTTTAGCTCGACGTTTAGGGGAACGTTTCCGAATGTTGTTCCCTCCATCCGGATGTGACACCACTTGCGATCGTCTAGCCAAGGCACGTAGTCACTGGGCCCTACGTGCACGTCGTTAGCGGACAGGTCATAGTCGATCTGGCTTGTTACCGCTGAGGTCTTTGAAATCTTTTTCGACTCCAGGCGCGATCGTTCGAGCATGTTTAGGAAGTCTGTGTTTCCGCCAAAGTTGAGCTGGTAGGTCCGGTCAAGGTGTACGCCACGGTCGGCGAATAGTCTTGCCAAGGTGCGGTGCACAATCGTGGCCCCCACCTGGCTTTTGATGTCATCCCCGACTATAGGTAGGCCGGCCTCCTCAAAACGACGCGGCCAATATCCATTCTCGTCTCTCGCGATAAACACTGGAATGCAATTGATGAATGCGCATCCAGCCGCCAGTGTCTGTTCTACGTACCACTTTGTCGCCTCCTCTGAGCCGACTGGTAAATAGTTGATAACCACGTCAATGTCGTTCTCGCGAAGCAACTTAACTATGTCTGCTGTTCCTCCAGGTGCCTTCTCAATCACATCACCCAGGTATTGCCCTAGCCCGTCATGGGTCATGCCCCGTTCGACTTTTACTCCGGCATGAGGAACATCTGAGAATTTATAGGTGTTGTTCTGACCTGAGAACACCGCCTCAGAGAGGTCCTTTCCTACTTTTTCGCTGTCGATGTCGATTGCCACCGCCACGTTGATGTCGTTGATGTGGTAGCCCCCCACAACGGGGTGCATGATGCCGGGAACTTCGTCCCCTTCCTCGATGTGCCGATAGAACTCTAGTCCCTGCACGAGCGAAGAGGCGCAGTTGCCTACGCCAATGATGGCCACGTTGATACTCAAGGTCGCAATCTCCAGAGAAAAATGGTTCAGTGAGCGCGTGGAGACTCGCTCAACGGCCGCGCTGTTGCAGCACTAGGGCTACAACGCAGTAGGTCAGCTTAACACGGGCTGGGCGCATGCGCTCCATGGCAATTTGCTACCCTCCGCCTACAATAAACAGGAGCCCCCGTAGCTCAGCGGACAGAGCGGGCGTTTTCTAAACGTCTGGTCGCAGGTTCGACTCCTGCCGGGGGTAAGACCTGCCTTGCAAGGACGCTGCAAGAGGCTCACGATTCGTCAGAGGCAACTTAATGCAAGTTTCCCCCAGTGTTCGTGCTGTCCAGGTACCCGATGAGAGCCCCATGCGGCCGCAGTCGACCAATATCTATCTCGTTGGTCGTAACCAGGTGCTCACCATCGATTCTGGCGAGGCCCTTGATCGCTACCGCTGGATGCTTCGCGGTTACCTGGCTGCTACTGAGAAGGCTGAGATCGCGATAGCTGCTGTCACCCATCACCATGCTGACCACTCTGGCAACCTTAAATGGACCCGGGAGATTTTCGATGCTGAGATTGCCATTCCCGCGAACGGGAGGGCCCTTCTTAAAGGGCGTCTCCCTGCAAAAGGGGTTCGGAAACTTAACGACGGTCAATTAATCGAATTAGACGGCAACGTCCCACTGCGTGTGGTCGCCTCCCCAGGTCACTCGGTTGACTCTATCTGCTACTACCTGGAGGACGAGGGGGTTCTCTTTACTGGTGATACTTTGCTTGGTTCAACGACCACCACCATCGGCGATCTTGCTGCTTACCGTGCCAGTCTCCAGCGCCTAGTAGATCTCCCCAACTTAAAGGTCATCTGTCCCGGTCATGGTCCTCTTGTGCATGATCCTCGAAAGCGCCTTCAATCCTATATCGACCATCGCAACACTCGTGAAGCACAGATCCTTGATGCTCTAAAAGAGGGGTCTCCAAGAACTAGTTGGGAGATCATGCTTTCGATCTATCCCGAAATCGATTCCCGTCTTCGGCGTGCAGCGGATGGCAATGTTCGCACCCATCTTGCGCAGCTTGAGGCTGAGGGTCGTGTCCTCGTTTCTCCTGGAAGGCCTCGGCGTACTAATGCTCGTAGTCGCATTCGCGAAGAAGCCCGTCAGCGTGAGCGTGAGCGGGTCATTAAACGCGCTCGGCGCTTGGAGGTCGCCGCTCGCCGGGCTGAAGTCCGAGCCCAAGAGAACCCTCCCACTGAGCAATGGATCGAGGCACCGCGTTACGAACTCAGCTAACCACTTCCCCTTTTTCAGCAGCCGTACTCCCAACGTTGTAGGTAACGAGGTAAGATCAGTAGGCCGCCAGTGGGCGGCTTTGTAATCAGCAATGCCAGAGACTCATATCGTTCACCGCCGGCTGGACATTGGCGTCCAAAAGGTCCCGAAGCAGGACCCTGAAGCTCGTGTCCGCAACTGGGACGAGACTTACCTCGGCTTCGATCTCAACTCTGCCAAGATTGAGGCTCAGCGCTGCATCCAATGTCCATCTGCTCCTTGTCAGGAAGCTTGCCCTGTCAGTAACGACATTCCAGGGGCGTTCGCCCTTGTAGAGGAAGGTGACATCCTTGGCGCTGCTGACAAGTTTCGCGAGACCAGCAATCTTCCGGAGATGTGCGGACGTCTCTGTCCCCAGGAGAGCCTCTGTGAGGGTGCTTGTGTCGTGGGCTTCGCCATTCGTCCTGATGGGCGCTCCGAACCTGCTGTGACTATCGGAAAGCTCGAAGCTTTTGTGACTGACTACCAGCGTGGGGAATTGGGGGGCTATCCCAGGACGCAATACCCACCCCCACTAAGCGGCCGCAAGGTTGCTGTAATCGGAGCAGGGCCTGCTGGCCTTGCTGTTGCAGAAGTGCTGGCGGAGATGGGCCATGCCTCTACAGTTTTTGAGTACTGGCCCGAGCCGGGTGGGGTACTCGTCTATGGAATTCCCAACTTTAAGATGCGCAAGCAGATTGTTGACGAGTACATCACCCACCTGGAAGCCCTTGGTGTCGAGTTTGAGTGCAACACCTACGTCGGTAGAGATATCACCGTGGACGAGATGCTTGATGGCGAGTTCGACGCTGTTTTTCTTGGCACAGGTGCCGGTGTTGGCAACGAGCTTGGTATAGAAGGGGAGAACCTTGAGGGTGTCCATCGTGCTACCGATTACCTCGTCCGTGGCAACCTTCGGTCCGACCAGCTTCCCAGCGATCTCCAGGAACCTCTCTCGCCCCCCAGCAAGGTGGCGGTCATCGGTGGAGGTGACACCTCCATGGATTGTGTTCGGACTGCTGTTCGTATGGGTGCGGAGACAGTCACGTGTGTCTATCGTCGCACTGAGGCAGAGATGCTCGGCCGTGGTGAGGAGCGCATTAACGCTCGCGAGGAAGGCGTTCACTTCGAAATGCTGACTGCCCCTCTCAGAATCCTGGGAGACGAGAATGGCAAGGCTATTGGTGTTGAGTGCATCCGAATGCGGTTGGGTGAGCCTGACGATTCGGGTAGACGCAGACCCGTGCCAATTGAGGGCAGTGAGTTTGTAATAGAAGCCGACACTATCCCAATTGCGATCGGATATGGCGCTGATCCTGTGGTTCCTGACACTACCAATGGCCTTAGCACTAAGTGGGGCGCTCTCATCGAGATTGACGAAGGGGGAAGAACCTCTCGTCAGGGGATCTTTGCGGGTGGTGACAATGTTAACGGTGCTGATCTTGTAGTTACTGCTCTAGCAGATGGTCGTCGTGCTGCAGAAGCTATTGCCAAATACCTCGATACCTTGGATTAGGTCCTTCGATTTCCCAATCAGTACTAAGCTCAACTAGGGGTGTAGCTTGCGCTGTGTACCGACACTGCTTCATGGGGACAGAATTTAACAGCTGGTCCGACGACTGCCGATGTGCTCTTTAGATATGGAGCGGGCGAAGGGAATCGAACCCTCGTCTCAACCTTGGGAAGGTCGCATTCTGCCATTGAACCACGCCCGCTTGCGACGTCTGCATCCTATCATTGCCCTGACTTCTATCGGAGGCTGGTTATGCCTATCCCCAAAGAGCTTGCTCTGACTCCAAACCAGATCGACGAGATCATGTCCACTACCTGGAACATGCGTATTGCTACTATGGGGCCGGCTGAGCGCATTAACCTTACCCCTCTCTGGTTCGGTTGGGCTGGAGGTCGCGTCTACACTTTCTGTCGTGGCCAAAAGGTTGCCAACCTTCGCCGTAATCCCTCTGCCACCGTTCTAGTCGATCTAAATGAACGCTACCCGGAGCTTCAGGGGATCATGCTTCAGGGCCGTGCCTCCGTACTTGAGGATGCCGCTGCTGAGAAGGCCGATCCCTTCCTCGAGCAAGCTCGTGTTCAGATGGGAGGGAAGTACGCTACCGGCCGGGACCGCTCTGAAGGAGAGGTCCGCAATGAATCCACTAGTGGTGGACGTAACCGGCGGTGGGTGGTCCTTGAACCGGACCGTGTTGTCACCTGGGACAATTACAAGCTAAGTCAGATCAAGCGCTAGTTAGGGACTTAGAGCTTGGATGCAAGCCATTCGACAGCAGCCTCTGCTACGTCATTGCCAATTGCAAAGTGTCCTCCTGGTAGTGTCAGGAGGTCTTTCTCTGGCCCTAGGCCTTCGTAAAGTTCCATCGTCGAAGTAAGTGAGATGACCTCGTCCCTCTCCTTAGCGATTATCCTTACCGCAACATCCCTAAGGCCTGCTAAGTGACTCCCCTCGCCTTTTGCGGGGCCGCTCAATAATCCTGTTCCTGCCGCTGCAAATACCGCTGCTCGGAAGTGGTGTTCTCCCGAGACAGCAGGTATGCCAAGCATCGCCCCCAGAGAGTATCCGTAGTACCCCAGCCGCTCTCTATCGATGGGGTATCGCTCTGCCAATAGGTCCACGGTGGTTACCACCTCCTTTGCGAATTGAGCCGCCATCGCAGCGGCCTGTTCTGGGTCGCGCATGGCCTCAAAGG
Source organism: Dehalococcoidia bacterium UBA2991 (assembly GCA_002346645.1). GTDB lineage: Bacteria > Chloroflexota > Dehalococcoidia > Tepidiformales > Tepidiformaceae > UBA2991. The sequence continues at coordinate 74,517 of DEAD01000001.1, read as the reverse complement.
GGTCTGCAACTGCTCGTTCCCCGTGCCCTGGTGCATCCAGGCCGAGGCATGCCCATCCATGGTGCGTTGCCCACTCCTGTGCTGGTCCCGAAACGATGGCATCTTCCTTACGGCTCATTCCCGGATGTTGGATAAGGACCAATGGCACCCGGTCTTCTTTTGAATCAGGAAGCCAAAGCAGTCCTGGGATTTTGTCCAGCCGAAACAAAATTTCTCGGAGATTGCCGCGTTGCTTCTCTGTCGCCTCGAAGGTCACCATCTTCGGAGCCTACCCGGTAATCTTTCTGGTAGTGGTGAGTCGGCCCCATAGGAGAATGCGATTAAATGCATACAGGTAAGGGTGCTCATCGGGCAGCTCAGTAAGAATTCTTTCTTGGTAGTCCGCTAGGAACTTCTCGTAGTCCTCCTGTCCGAGTCGGTTGCGGTAATCCGTTAATAAGGAGCCCTTAACCCACTCAACAACTTCTAGGGGTCCGGTCAGGTTATGAAGGTAAACGCGCTGGCTCACGTTCTGCTCCTCAAAACCTATTTGTGCCAATAATTTGGTATACCACTCGACCTCTTGTACTGGGTTTTCGCGCACGTAGCCCCCAAGCGGCTCGGCGTACTTTGGGGTTCGTGCCAACGTGTGAGCTATTGTGTGCGAGGGGTGATTGTGGTTGGCAGGCATCTGCACTGCCAGCTGTCCCCCGTCTCCGAGCATTCCTGCTAGCCGCCAGAAAAGTGTTTCGTGGTCTGGTAGCCATTGCAGTGCTGCGTTTGAGAACACCACGTCTAATCCCTTCGCTGAGAAGGCTGTGATGTTGGCTTTCTCAAAACGGACCCCGCCTCCAGCATGGCTCTGGCTCAGCATCGCTTCCGACTGGTCGATTCCGACTGTTTCAGATGCTTCTAATTTCTCGTGTAGCACCTTCGTGAGGGATCCTGTCCCGCAACCCAGGTCCACCACCTGCCCCCCTTTTACTGGCTGCAAAAGTTTCAGGAGGTCGTGAAAAGGCTCTTCGCGTTCCACGCGAAAGCGCGCGTACTGTTTAGGCTGCCAGCCATCGGTCACGGTGGCGAGCCTACCAGTGCTCCCCTTGACGTGTGTCCCTCCCCTTCTTCAAGGTTGCTCCGCCATGGTGTCTCTGAACTACCACCGAGCCATCGTTCCTGCTGTTGAGTCCATTCGGCTGGCGGACTCTCATCAGGGTCATGGCAGCTGCTTGCGTGAGTCCTTTACTTATCCCGTTGAGATCCTTGTGTAGTGTTTTCGTGACTACCACTGAGGATCGTCTCCATCGCTGGCTTGTAAATGAGCACGGCATCGTGGATGTCCGCCGTATCGTCCGCGAGGATGACAACGGCTTCCTATTGTCGAAGGTCCCATCCGATCTGATAGGCCGAGTAGGGGTAATGGTCGAAAGGCTTGCTCTCTTCTCCAAAGATGATCCAATTGCTATTGCCACTGCCGACCAGGCCTATCGCTATCCCAATCGATCTCGTGTAGATAACTGGCGTGCGGCGGTTTGTGACCTCATCCGTAAGAGAGCTCAATCCCAGGGTTTTTCCTCTGACGATGCCGACCTCCTCACTGTGGGTGTTGAGTCGGTAGCAGCCGTAATGCGCGCTGTCCTCTGGAGCGATCCAGTCGAAGGAGAGATATGCGCTCCCAGCTCCGCTGAGATTGACGCGTGGCGGGATGTTCTTGGTCGCACGGACAGGGCTGGTGACCTCTTCACTCGTCACTATGGCTTCTTCGAAGGAAAGGCGGTGTCCTCCCATTGTCCCGGTGCGCCTTATGCCCGGGCTTTCATGGAATCTGCCTGGCGTTGTTGCACAGGGACACCCCCACCTGCTTAGCTGATTATCTTGCGAGTAGGGCCAGGCTGGGAAGGTTAGCGACGCTTAGCCTGTGGCTTGATGATGCCGCGCTGCATAAGCAGTCGCATGACGTAGCGGGAGACGGAAATCCCAAGCATGCCCGCAACAACTAGGAAGATGACAGTTGCTCCGACTCCTGTCCCTGTGGCAACCATTCCTAAGTAAAGCCCCACAAATAAGCCCACTGAGAGTGCAATGAATACCGGCATGGTTCGCCAGCGCCACTCTGCTAAAGCAGGCTTGCTTGTCTGCTGCGATGCTTGCTCTTCGCTTGCCTTCTCTGAGGAATCGCGGATGCGTTTTCTTCTCCGTCGTGTTGGGCTCACGCCGGACCTCGCTCATGCAACAGGGCTTGGATTGCTTCTCGTTCGAAAAGTAGAGCACCTCCACTTGTGCGTCGGTGTGAGATGGTTCCCGCTGCTGCTTGCTCTTGCAATTCGTTTTCACTTAGTCCAGTTGCCATTGCTGCCTCCGAAAGGTCGAGTACCGCTTCCAAGGCGGTTGGAGCTGTGGGGGCTGATGCCTCCTCACCACAGCTGTTGCAAATAAACACCAGAGCCAGGTGCGTCTCGCTTAACGAGACAGTTCCGCAGTCTCGTCCAGGAAGGTCTTCTCTCTGGTTCAGGTGAAAAACCCTCCCACATGCGTTGCAGTACGATTCCGTGTGCTGCTCGATGGGCTCTGTGCATATGGTGCAAAGGTCTGTTGGGAGGATTTCAGTCATCGGATTGGATTCCTGAGAATAGACAATTTCTTGACACTTTCAAGCGCCCGTCGATATGATCAGGGAACCTTAACATTTATCGTGGGGGCATCTTGGAGAGCACGGCCACCGTGGTCCAGTCGCCCCTTCAGGGTGGCGATTTGGCGGAGAGGCTTGGCATAAAGCCTCTTCCTGGTGACCTGCTCTGCGAAGCTCTTACCCATGCTTCCTACCCTAATGAGAGTTCTGCTGAGGCCATCCCTAACGAACGGCTTGAGTTTCTAGGTGATGCCGTCCTGGGAATGGTGGTTGCCAACGAACTCTTTCGTGCTTATCCCGAGGCTGCGGAAGGTGAGCTCACGCGGATGCGTGCTGAGATCGTTCGTGGGAGCACGCTTGCCAAAGCGGCTCGTCGGCTCGATCTAGGTGGCTATCTTATTCTTGGGCGCGGCGAAGAATCTGCAGGGGGACGCGATCGGGATCGCAATTTGGCTGGAGCCTTTGAGGCTCTTCTTGGCGCTGTCTACCGTGCTCATGGGCTTACTGTGGCACGTGCACTTTCCCTTCGACTACTAAAGCCCGAGATCAATCAAATGCAGCAGGGAGGGCCTTCCCTTGACCCAAAGTCCGCGCTACAGCATCTCGTACAGGCCCGCTGGCATAAGCCTCCGGAGTATGTGACCGTTGATGAGCAGGCGGAGGAGGAAGGGCGTCGCTTTGTGGTGGAGGTGAGTGTCTCAGGCAAGGTTCTGGGTCGTGGCACTGGCTCTAGCAAGCGTGCGGCCCAAAATGAGGCTGCCCGGAAGGCTCAGGTAGTTTTGTCTAGTGATGCTGTTTTAGGCATTGCGGTGGGGGCCTAGCCTATGTATGTCAAACGCCTAACCCTCCAAGGATTCAAGAGTTTTGGGCAGGAAACCCTTTTCGAGTTTGGTTCTGGGGTTACTGCCATCATTGGTCCTAACGGCTCCGGCAAGAGCAACGTTGCCGATGCGGTGCGTTGGGTGCTGGGAGAGCAAAGTCTTCGTCTTCTTCGTGCTCGCAAGCAGGGAGATGTCATCTTCGCTGGCGGGGGTGAACGGGCACCTTTGGGTATGGCAGAAGTGACACTTACCCTGGACAACAGTGATGGCTGGCTTCCGCTCGACTATAGCGAAATCCAGATTGGTCGGCGGGCGTATCGCGATGGCGACACTGAGTACCTTCTCAACGGCTCTCGTATTCGTCTGCGCGACCTTAATGACCTCCTCCAAAAGGCTAATGTCGGCCAGAACAGCTATGCCATTATGGGCCAAGGTATGGTCGACGAAGTTCTTAGCCTCTCCCCTCAGGATCGTCGCAGCCTCATTGATGAAGCTGCTGATGTGAAGCCTTTCCGTCAGAAGATCGCTGACGCCCATAACCGCCTCGCCAGTACACGCGAGAACATGGCTAAAGTTCAGATAATCATTGACGAGCTTGCACCTCGCCTCCGCTCGCTGCGCCGTCAGGCCAGTCGTGCTAGCGAGCACCAAGATCTTTCCAGTCGCCTCGCCACACTACTCCGTCAGCTTTATTCCGCCCGCTGGAGCGAGACGCGTACCGCTATCGTTCGTGCACAGGCTGAGCTGGACCAACGGGGTGCTGAGGACGAGACGGCTGAGTCCCGCGTGACAAGCCTGGAAGAGCAACTTCAGGCTCTGGGGGAAGAGATTTCCAAAAGGCGCGAGGCGGTTTCCCAGCGGGATGGTGTCCGGGATGATCTCGAAAGCAGTATCCGCACTCTCGAGAATGCTCTCGTCTTCGATCGTGAACGGCATTCTATGACCACAACCAGCCACGGGGACCTCCGAGCTGAGGTTGAAGCGCTCGAGGGTGAAAAAGCTACGCTTGCCGCTGCTGACCTCGAAAGTGGTCGGAGGGCGATGGAGCTTACCGACGAAATCGAAGTGCTTCGTACTTCGTTGGAACGTGACCGCGAAGCACTTGGGCTGGCCCAGCGTGAAGATGCCGCTCTCCATCGCCGTGCTGAGGAGCTCCGGGGTCAGCTTTCAGTACTTGAACAGCAAATTGGGGACCAGAGTGCTCTTTCCCAGCGAGCTTCCGTTGCGCCCTCCGAAGGACCTGAGGCAGATCAGGTTGAGGCTCGCCGTAAGCAGCTCCTTGTCGAGCTAGTAGGTTACGGCCGTCTCTTTGCTGAAGTTAAGGAACGGATTGCTTCTTCGGAGTCTAGTCTGAATGGGGCCCGTGAAGCAGCAGCCAGTGCCAGAGACCGGCTTTCTCGTGTACAGACGGAGTTGCAAGAGCTTGAGCAAGCTTCGCAAAGCCCCTTACGAGAGCTCGACCATCTGCAGGGCCGCCTGGAGGTTCTGCAGCGTGTACAGGCAGAGAGTGAAGGTATTGCTGCCGGAACTCGCAACACCCTCATTATGGGGCAGGTACTAATCGAGAATGTACGTCCTGGAAGCCTCGGTGAAGCTCCTGAGGTCACTGGTGTCCTGGGCTTGTTGTCTCGCCACCTCCGCGTCCCTGCTGGCCTAGAAGCTGCCATTAACGCGGCCCTAGAAAACCACCTCCATGCCATCATTGTCGAGCACGAGGAGCAGGCTTTTCATGCCATCGAGCTCCTCCGTGAGGGTGCTCGTGGTCGGGCGCAGTTTCTCCCCCTCGACGTCGTTCGTAAGGTCTACCCTTTGAATCTGCAAAAGGAACGAGGGGTTGTCGGCGTTGCTTCTCGGCTAGTTCGCTGCGAAGGCCAATTCCGGGATCTGGTGGATACTCTTCTTGGTCGCATCATTGTTGTTGAGGATATGGCTGACGCCAAACGCATGCTTTCCCGCGGGCTTGGAGCGATTGTTACCCTTGATGGCGTCTTCCTCGATCCTTCTGGTGTCGTCACCGGTGGAGTTGCTTCCGATTCTGAGAGTCCCTTTAGTTTTTCTCGCCAGCGTGAGATCGACGAGATTCCGGGACAGATTGCCGATCTTGAGGGGGTTGTGGAGACGAATCGAAAGCAGGTTGAGACTGCCCGCGAAACAGTTGAGGGACTTTCTCGCCTCGTAGAGGAAAGTGATCGTGCTCACGAAGAGAGTCGGGAAACTTTGGATGAGGCGCTGCGTGAACGTGAACAAGAGAGGGAGCGGTTACATCGTGTTCGGCGAGAGATGACCGCGGTTCTTGCCCGTCGGGACCATCTCGCCGGAACTCTGTTCGATGAGCAGGCTTCCCAAAAGGCCCGAGCTCGGCTGGGTGAGCTTGAAGAACGAAACCAACTGCTTAGCACTGAACTCGAATCCCTCGGACCGGAGATAAAGGCTGCCCCAGCTCGTGTGGAGCAGGCAGTTGAAGAACTTGCCAGTGCCAGCGCCCGCTTTGCTGCTGCTGAAGGGGAGGCAAAGGCGCAGGCGCTCGGTCGTGAGCAGCAAAAGCGGGCTATTGACCGACTCACATCCCAAATTGGACAGCGCATCCTTCGTGCCCAGAACCTGGAGCTTGAAGCTAGCAACTTCGCAGAGGGCATCGACCGTCAGTCCAAGGAGCTTGAGCAATTGCGACTTCAACAGGAGAACTCTACTGACGACAGTGCTCCTGATCGTGACGAACTGACTCGCCTCGAGACCCACGAACGTTCGGTTCAAGCTGAGTACGGGGAGGCACAGACAGCTCTTCTTGATTCCCGCCGCCGACAACTGGATCTGGAGGCAAATCTTGAGCGCGCCCAGGAGCGCCTCGAATCTCTTCGGACGGAGATGGCTCGCGAGGGTCTCACGCCTTCAGCCTCGGGAGGTTTAGATGCGCCTTCAGAGAGTGGTGATGAGCTCCTGGATCTTGCTGCAATCGAACAGGAGATAGGTGAAGCTCGCCGAGCCATTCGCAAGCTTGGTCCTATTAACCAGGAAGCCCCTGAAGATTTCCGCGAGAGCGAGGAGCGGCATGCTTTCCTAACGGAGCAGATCCAGGACTTAAACGATGCCGAGGTTCAGTTACAGAAAGCGATCACGGAACTTAATGGAGAGATACGCACTCGCTTTAGTGCTACCTTCAGTGAGGTTGATGCTGCTTTCAGTAACTATTTTACGGCCTTCTTTGGAGGTGGTTCCGCCTGTCTGAAGCTGCTCGATCCTGACGACATAATTGATTCCGGGATTGAGATCGAAGCACAGCCTCCCGGCAAGCGAGTTAGCACGCTCAGTCTCCTTTCAGGGGGCGAACGCTCCCTGACTGCTGTCGCTTTACTCTTTGCTCTGCTTTCTGCAAATCCTGCGCCCTTCTGCGTTCTAGATGAGGTAGATGCCGCTCTTGATGAAGCAAACGTTGGTCGTTTCGTAGCTGAGCTCGCTCGCTTGGCTGATCGAACACAGTTCCTAATCGTTACCCACAATCGCCGGACAATTGAAGCTACGGATGCGATCTATGGTGTTTCAATGGGACCAGGTGGGGTTTCTAGCACTCTTTCCTTGCGTCTTTCCGATCTTCCTGGCAGTACAGCACCTTCTCGGGAGACCCCTGGGGAAGCCCCGGCTGAGCCTCGAGCAACTGCTGGGGCTGTGAGCCGCTAGCAACCGCTCCAGTGCTTGGGGGAGAATCCAGGCCACTGCTGGTAACGTGGTAGGGGAGGGGAAGACGATGCGGTTCTGGCGAAAATTGCAAAGCCCTGAAAGTATCCAGGCTGGCGTTGGAGATTCTGCTTTCACCTCTGAGCAGATCGGGGAAATTCAAGTTCAGTCAGACCGGGCTCTTGCCCGCAGCCGTTCTGGTTTACTTGGTCAACTTGGGCGCCTATTCGACCGGACTGAGTTTGGCGACGATCTTTGGGAGGAACTTGAAGAGATCTTAATCGGCGCTGATGCCGGTATTGTGACTACAGAGCGCATCTTAAAGCGGGTTCGCCAGAAGGTTAGAGAAGCGTCTGCCTCCACCTCTGTGGAGGTTCGGGAAATCCTTCGCAACGAACTGGTTGCTATTCTCAAGGCCCCGCAGGGGAGTGCTCCTCGTTGGGATGAACCTTTTCCTGCTCTGCTAATTATCCTTGTAGTCGGTGTAAATGGGGCTGGCAAGACTACCTCTATTGCCAAGCTGGCCTCTGCCTTCAAGGCAGGTGGCCAGGCTCCTATTCTTGCTGCAGCTGACACCTTCCGTGCTGCTGCGATTGACCAACTGAGAAGCTGGGGAGACTTGCTTGATGTAAGGGTTGTGGGGCATCTGCCTGGTGGTGATCCTGGTGCTGTCGTTTTCGATACCCTTTCTGCCGCAGAGGCTGATGGGGCCGCCGTTGCCCTCATCGATACCGCTGGTCGCCTTCACACAAAAGCTAACCTGATGCAGGAGCTAAAGAAGGTCACTAAAGTGATTCAGGGTCGCTATCCAGAGGCTCCCCATGAAACTCTTCTTGTCATTGATGCCACGACTGGTCAGAACGGCTTACTACAGGCTCGCGCCTTCACAGATGCAGCTGGGGTTACCGGGATAGTTCTAGCTAAGCTCGATGGAACTGCACGTGGTGGCATTGTCTTCGCCATCGCTAGTGAGCTCGGCATCCCAGTTCGTCTCATAGGTACCGGTGAGGGCCTTGGTGATCTTGCCCCCTTTGATGCTGAGGCGTTTGTGGATGCGCTTCTTGCATGAGCCTTTGTAGTGACTGATGTCCTAGCTTTCTGGGGGGTAGCGATAGTTATAGGGGCGCTTGCGCTGCCTCTAGCTTTTCGTTTTTTTGGGCGCTTTCCTGATACGGGGGTTGGCCTGGCCTTTACTCTCGGTCTCACGCTCGTTGCGGCCGGCTACTTTTTCCTTCGTGTAATAGGTGCTTTCTCAGCTGGCCAAGGGGGCTTCCTGCTAGTCATTGCCCTCTTTGGCTTAGCGACATGTGTGATAGCAGCCAGAGATCGTAATTTCAAAGAAACGTTCTCTCGTTCTTTTTCTAGCATCGCCGTTGTTTCAGGGCTGTTCTCGCTCCTCTTTTTTGGATTTGCAGTCTTTTGGGCGCATACATCCGATATTGCGAATACGGAACAGCCCATGGATTTCCTCTATCTAAACTCCATGCTTGTTTCCCCAGATTATCCTCCTCACGACCCCTGGTTTTCTGGGGAGAATGCCAGTTACCACTATGGTGGCTACCTCCAAGCCGCGGTGCTTACCGGTGCTTCTGGTGTATGGCCGGCGGCTGGTTATGGGCTATCACTTGCTGCGCTGTTTGCCAGTGCTGGAACAGCCGCATTCTCACTCTGTTCCGCTTTGACACGATGGCTTTGGCCTCGTGTCTCTCGTTCCTGGGTCGTATTTGCTGCCGGTTTAGGCGTAGTTCTGCTGCTCCTAAGTGGTTCGCTGGCGAGCTCTTTTGAGTTGGCATCAGCCCATGATGCTGATCACCAAGGTGTCTACACTGCTTTCGGTGTGGAGGGCCTGGTGCGCTGCGGGTCCGAAGCGGATGAGACCTGTACGGGTCTACGCCTTGGAGGCAGCAGCACCTGGTATCCCGATGACCACTGGGTTTGGTGGCGAATGTCCCGGATGGCCTATTGGGGACCGCATCCACCACCTCCCGAAACTGTGTTTCCAACGACTGTTACAGAGACCCCTTCATTCAGCTTCATTCTTGGTGATCTGCACCCCCATGTAATGTCGATTCCCGGCGTACTGCTGGCAATTGGTGTATGTGCAGCCCTATGGAGGGGAAGGGGACGCCTTTGCTGGCAGGGGCACCGTCGTCTTCCTTGGTACTGCATCGTAATTGCTCTAATTTTCGGATCGCTAGCCTTCGTCAATGTTTGGGATGTATTGGTCTTTTCTCCTCTGCTTGCCGTGGTTGTCTTTGCCAGAAACCTCCGGACTCAAACGACGTCTGGTGCACTCTGGGATGCAATCTCCTGGCTCACCCCTCCTGCCCTTCTGGCCGTGGTTGCCTTTTCTCCCTGGTGGCTAGATTTTTCCCCCGAGACAGGGGGGGTCTATGCCTACAGCGGGGAGGGGACCCGCATAGAGCATGTACTTCTTATGTGGGGTGTGTTAATCGTCTTTTCCCTGACTGTCCTTTATTGGCTACTCCAACGCGGCGATAACGCCTGGTCACTCAGCGCTCTGTTTGGGAATCCGCGACTCCCTGGGGCGTTCCGTTGTAGGCACGAAGCTGTGATGCGGTCTTTTACACAACCTTTCTTCGTTGCTTTTGGGGTCGCCGTGCTTCCCTTTGCAGTCTGGCTTATTTTTGTCGCTTTTCAGCGAACAGCAGCCCCCTATCACGTTGGTGATGGGGTAATAACAGCATTTAGTACCCGCACTGGTGGTGCGTGGGCGGCTCTCCTGCTTTACGGGTTTGCCCTGTGGTTTCTGGCTGCCGCCACGTTTCTTCTTGATAGGCGGCGGCATGCGGCTGCACCTATCGCAGCTCTCGCTGCCCTGGGTGTCCTTTTGCTTTACCTCACGGAGCTTTTCCTCCTGCGTGACGCCCTTTTCTTTCTTCCCCGGTTCAACACCGTATTCAAACTTTCCTACCAGGCATGGATTGTTCTTTCCATCGCTGGTGCTAGCAGTGTAGTGGGGGCCATGCGTATCACTGTCCCTCGGTTCCGACCGTATGTAGTGGTGCCTCTTGTCGTCCTGTTAGGTGCCTCCCTCGTGTTTGTGATTACCAACGTTCCCAATCGGGCGGGTGGCTTCAACACGACCGTTAGCTTGGACGGTCTTCGCTATGTGCAAGAGGCTGATGGGGCGGAGTACGAACTCATTCGCTGGTTGCAGGACAATGTTGAAGGGGATGAGATTGTCGTAGAGGCGAGTGGTCGCCTTTGGGAGCGGGGAGATGATGGGATGCCAGTGCTGAGGCAGGGAGCGTCCTCATATAACAGTTCCGTTAGCAGGGTTGGATATCGGACGGGTTTGCAGACTCCGATCGGTTGGCCTGGCCATGAGATTACCTGGCGTGGACGGTCTCAAGAGCTGCTTGACGAGATAACCCGCCGCCAAGATCTTGTTGATCTCATCTATACAGCCCCTTCGGAAGCTCAGGTTCTTGCTGCACTGCAGGAGACTGGAGCCTCCTATGTTGTTGTTGGCATGTTGGAACGCTCCGCTTATTCAGGTGGTCTTCTTCCTCCCTTTGGGGAGTTCTTAGACACCGTATTTGTAGAGGGGAATGTGTCGGTCTTTCGCGTGCCAATCTCTGAGACGGTGGCCACACGATGATTCGGCAGGTTCTTTCTTCTGGTTGGCCTTCCTGGTATCGAAGCTTTTCGGTGGCCGCCCTCGGTTGGGTGGTTGTGGTGATGCTCTTCGTTCTCCTGCGAGTGGGGCTTGTTTGGAGAGCCCCGGTGGGAGGTGCTGAACTTGCACACCTGTCTGGGGCTTGGCAAGCGAGCATAGGGATTGAAGACTCTCGCTTCGTCCCCACATTGTTTCAGGGAGTTGCCGCGCTCACTTTTAACTTGAGTGAGTCTGAGAGGCCTGTAAGGGCCATTGCTTTGGCTGCCACGCTTACCATTCCCATCGCTCTTTTCCGGCTTCGCCGTTCTCTTGGGGAAGGAGGTTCTCTCCTCACTCTGCTTTTGTTGGGGCTGGATCCGATTGGCATTGTCCTGGGAGTAACTGCCACAGCCGCAGCCTGGGATACAACCATTGCCGTTTGGCTGGTAGTTGCCCTAATCGCTAGTCGCCCCCCTCCGTGGTTGTGGGTATTGCTTACTTTTCTTGCTGTGACTGCTGGCCCAATCATCCTGCCAGTTGTTCTGGCTGCGGTTGGGATAGCCGCTATACGAGAGCCTCGTCCTGATTGCCGGACTCTTGTCTGGGGTGCCCTGGGTGCTCTTCTTGGTGTGTTTCTCACGAGTTTCCAGTTTGGAGTTGGTATTGATGGACTGCAGATAGCTCCTTTTCTGCTGTTCGTAGAAGGATTCGAGAAATATTGGTCTGCCTTTAGCGCTGCTGAGCTGGCTGCTCTTTATGGGCTGCCTCTGCTGATAGGTGGGGTGATTGCTGGGGTCTGGCTTCTGGTGACTTTTCGTGTTGAGAAACGTACCCCTACCGCTATGGAAAGTCTTTGTCTGGGAATGACAGGTGTTTCCCTTACTTGGTTCCTGGTCGCCCTTCCCAGTAATTCCCCCTTCCCCTTAGGTGCTGCCACCCTTTTTTCCTGCTTTCTCCTGGGTCCTGCTCTCTCGCGGGCCCTGGGATTCTTGATGTCTGTGAACTGGAATTCGCAGAGATTTCAACTGCCTCTTGTATTTGGGCTGGCGGCGATAGGGTTGTTCGTGCTTAGTAATTGGGCTCACGAGGGGCGTAGTGGAAGTGCTGACGAGTGGATTCTCCTCTCCATCCCTATATTCCTGGCTCTTGTTGGTGTTTTGTCTCTCGTCTTCGCTCTCGTTTCTCGTAATCGAGAGGGGCCGTTGCTCGCTTTGGTTTCCTTTGTCGTTGCTGGTGGGGGCCTGCTTATTACCGGTGCCAGCGGAGTCTTGTTGAGCGGATCTGGCGAGCCCCTTCCGGGTCCGATTAGTCCTTCCTCCGCTCGTGTAATTCGGGATGTGGCTTTCACAGCAACCGATTCCCGGGCCTCCGTGGTGGTCCATGAGCAATACCGCGATGAATTGACATGGACCTTCCGAAACTCACCCACCCTTACTCTGGCCAGTCGGGTGCCTCTTGATGCAAATGTGGTGGTTTGGCCTCTTGATGCTCCTCCCCCGGAGGGATTTGTTGCCCTCGAAGGGCGTTGGGTTATTGGGCAGGCATTCCGTGCTCCTGACGGCTTTCTCGATCTGGTCCGGTGGTTTACAGAACGAAATACCCTGCGCCAAGACCAAGAGTTGGTTGCCATATACGTGAGGGGACCTTGATGGTGCAGGCAGAAGGCCCTAGGGAAGGAGATGCCTTTGATCGCCTACTCACGCGTCGTGTAGAGGTGGATTGGGTACTGGTTGCCTATTTTGTTATCTTCGCCGCCGCTTTCGGCCTTCGTTTTTGGGACCTTGGTGCCCGTGCCCTCCATCACGACGAGAGCATTCATGCGAAATGGGCCTGGGACTTCGCACAGGGCTCCTACCGCCATAGTCCAACCTTTCATGGACCTTTCCTCTACCTAGCGCAGGGTTTTACCTTCGTTGTCTTTACGGCAACCGATTACACCTCTCGTATCTCACCTGCCCTTTTTGGAATGGCTGTCGTTGCGGCCCCACTGGCTTTGCGACGATGGCTTGGATCTACTGGCGCTCTAGCAGCTGTTGCTTTTATTGCTTTCTCGCCCACGCTTGTCTATTTCAGCCGGTTTTTGCGAATGGATATCTATCTGGCGGCCTTCATCCTCGCGATGGTTGTGGCCCTCTGGAGTTATTTGCATACCGGAAAAACGCGCTGGCTAATTATTTTTGCAGTGGCGCTCTCCCTGGCCTTCAGTACCAAGGAGGCTGCCTTTCTCTTTGTTGCATTTCTACTGCTTTACTTGAACGGCCATCTTGCTCTCGATCTCGTCAGCGCAACTTTACGGACCCGCGGGGCTAACACCCCTTCTCGAAGGCTCGCCTATGCAGCGGTTATCTACCCCATTGCTTGGTTGCTTGCCGCTCTTTGGCCTTTTCTCTCCCGGGTTCGCCTTCACTTGGGGTGGAGTCATCTTCCTCGAACGGGTGACCTTCTTGTACTTGTGGGAACACTGACACTGCCTTTGCTTACTCCGTTTGCCAAGAATGTGCTCGAGGCTGTTTTCGCTGGCACTGTTCTTGACTATCCCGCGGTTTGTTCGACACCTAATGTCCAAGAGGCCAGTGTCCTTGCTGCATCCTTTGGCTGCTTTTTTGGTGTTGCTGCCGTTGCAGGGCTTTCTTGGCGGCCGCGCGTTTGGCTGATCTCAACCTTCGCTGCTGTCCTCATCTATTCGACCCTGATGACGAGTCTCTGGACAAATCTTGATGGCCTCTGCACTGGCGCTTGGGGGTCGATCGACTATTGGCAGGCACAGCAGGAAGTCCGTCGCGGCATGCAACCCTGGTTCTACTACCTGATGCTCATGCCCGCCTATGAGTTTCTACCGCTTCTTATTGCGCTTGCAGGAGGGGCCTGGGCCCTTTTCCGAGGCTCCGCTTTTTCCCGCTTTCTGGTTCTCTGGTTGGTGGTCTTATTCCTTGCATTCTCTTTTGCTGGCGAGAAGATGCCATGGCTCAACACCCACCTGGCTATACCTACTATTTTGATAGCAGCGTGGTCGGTCCAACGAGCCTGGGTTTACTGGAAACCGAGCCGATTTGATGGTGGGGACCTGATTACTGTGTGCGTCGTTTTGGCAATGACGACCGGTACCTTGATGCTCCTTGTATTCGATTGGGGCCCCACTCTCTGGGTTCGTTTTGCCTGGGGCTGTGCACCGCTTGTAGTGACTCTAGTGACTGTAAGGCTCGTTTCCTTGCGGCTGGGGCCAAGAATTCTTCCGGCTCTCGCGATTGCTGTTGTTATCTCCGGGTTCACCTTCTTCTCCCTTCGTACGATGGTGGACGTTACCTTCGCGCGTGGGGATATTCCGAAGGACCTGCTCATTTATACCCAGAGCTCCCCAGAGATAACTCAGCTTGCCGACGATATCGACGCTTTATCTTCTGCAACGGGAATGGGCCTCGACTTACGCATTGCCGTGGATGCTCATGCGTCCTTTGCCTGGCCCTGGGTCTGGTACTTGCGCGACTACCGAAATGTCACATTCAGCAACATGGAATCTGGTCTCCCGGCAGGTGCCTTTGATGTAGTTTTGGTGAACGCGGCGAATCTTGATGTGGTCTCCCGAGATCTTGCTGATCGAGGTGTAACGGAGTTCGCCCCCCCAACGCAATATCCCCACCGGTGGTGGTTCCCTGAGACGTACAAGGTCTCTATGTCTGGTTGTATGGGTCGAGACTCTGAAGCTAGGTTCTGTGAACCCTATATGGCTGAGACATGGAGGAGGATAGGAAAGGGGTTCTTTGGTGGGTCTTGGGCCCATGATGCCTTTGCCTACTGGCGTGACCGTGAGCCTCGCCAGCAGCTGGGGTCTATTGATGGTTTTGCCTACTTCCCCCTGGGTTTTGACCGAATTTCAGGCAAGCTTAGCAGCAATATCTTCGAACTAGCTGAACCTGGCGTTGACAGGGCGGGACGTCCCACCTTTGGGGGGCTTGGTAGCAGAAAGGGCCAGTTTGCTGTACCTGTTGATATTGAGCTGGGGCCCGAAAACAGCCTCTATGTCACTGATCGGATGGGGGCTCTTCTTCAGAAGTTTGATGGAGATGGAAACTTCCTAGGCTCTAGTAACCTGCACGGTCTGAGTGATGGCCCAGGCCAACCGTGGGGACTCGCAGTCTCCGGTGATGGTGTTGTATATGTTGCTGATACGTTTGGGTGGCGCATCATCGCCTTCGATGCAGATCTTCGCCATCAGAAGCTCGAATTCGGAAACAAACCTCTCTTTGATGGCGAACCTCCTGGCCCTTATGAGCTCTATGGTCCTCGCGATCTTGCCATAGACCTCCGGGGCAACCTCTGGGTGACCGACACTGGCCATGGGCGCATCGTCGTATATTCTTCCGGAGGCGAGTTTCAATTCCAGATTGCAGGTCCTTTTTCTCAGGAGACCTTCCACAGAGGAAGCGGCCCGGCTCAGTTCAACGAGCCTGTTGGCATTGATGTTGCCCCCAACGGTGAGATTGTCATAGCCGATATGTGGAACGCGCGCGTTCAGATACTGGATGCTTCAGGTACCTATCTCCGCGAGTTCCCAGTTGTTGGCTGGGGAGGGCTAGATGCCCTTGATAAACCTTACTTACAAGTCCTTAGGGATGGCCGTATAGCTCTCTCTTTGCCATCTCTGGGGCAGGTGCGTATCTATAGTTCCACGGGGGTCCTTCTTTCCACGATTGCTCCTTCCGAGGAACCGCTTCTTCTCCCTTACGGAATAGCGGAGTCCCCCGGTGGTAAGCTCTGGGTCGTGGAAAGCGGGGCTGCGCGCGTGCGTCTCTTCGACAGCGCCCTGGCCAGGGAGCGCTGATAAGCCGTGTTCCGCTCTTTGCGTTTCTGGGCTGCCGCAACCGTTGGCATTCTACTAATCGTTCTTTTCTTGCTCGTTACTGATCTTTCTGAGGTAGCTGATGCTTTTCGGGAGGCCAGCTACTGGTATGTGGCCCCTGCCATAGTTGTGCTGTTCCTCTCCTTTTTCCTGCGTTGCTATCGCCTATCCATCCTCATGCGTCCTGTAGTTGCTATCAGCCCCCGTCGCCTTTTCTCCTATTCGATCATTGGTTACATGGCTAACAATCTGCTTCCGGCACGTGCTGGGGAGTTGGTCCGAGCCTATGTCCTTGGAGAGAGGGAACGCGTTTCCATTATGGGCACCCTTGGCACCATCGCGGTGGAACGCCTTTTTGATGGCTGTGTTCTGGTTCTTATGCTTTTTACCGCTGGCGCTATTGTCGGCTTTGGGGATTCTCGTCTTCAAGCCATTGCAATTGCTGCTGCATCGCTATTCTCCGTTTCACTAGTTGTTTTCTATTGGCTTACATTCCGAGAGGAACGAGCCCACCGTGTTGCTGAATTTCTTCTCGAACGCTTCCCTGGCAAATTGGCGGAACGTCTGCGGCCCCATGTTCGCTCAATCGTGGGGGCTCTGCGTTCCGTGCATGACTGGCGTAGCGTGATCCTCGTCTCCTTGTTCAGCATCCTTGGCTGGACTGTCGAAGCTGGTGCTTACGCTATTGTTGGACTTGCTTTCGGCATCAAGGTCAGCTTTGCCCACTATGTTTTGCTCCTCGCTGCAGCGAACCTCTCCATCATTGTTCCTACGTTTTTCGGGGGTACAGGACCCTTTGAGTGGGCTGCCAAACTGGTCATGGTTAATGCTGGCCTTGCCGGTGGCCTTGCTGCCGCGTATGCCATTGTTGCCCATGCGGTGGTCGTGGCACCCGCTACTATTGTTGGCCTGGTCCTCCTCTGGATCTTTGGCATTCCTATCGCTCGTCTCGCAAATATTCGCAATGATTCGACCGAAGAACATAGGCCGGTGACCTTGTGAGAGCAGGCATCGTTGGAGCAGGTGTCGCTGGTCTGGCTGCTGCGCGTCGCCTTCAGGAGTTAGGCCACGAGGTAACCATTTTCGAGGGTCGTGATGAGCCTGGAGGCCAGGTAGTGACATTCGATGTGGGTGGTGAGCCGATTGAGTGCTTCTATCACCACATTTTTACTAACGACACGACGGTAATCCGCTACTTCAACGATTTAGGTCTAGGAGACCAACTGGAGTGGATTGAGCCCAATAATGGCCATTTTGTGCAGGGGAAAATCTATCCCTTCGTCACGCCTTTTGACCTGCTTCGCTTTGACGCGGTGAGCTTCCTAAGTCGGCTTAGGCTCGGGTTGGCCAGCCTTTGGCTTAAGCGCCAGGAAGACTGGAGCAGTTATGAGAATGTCACTGCTCGAGCTTGGATGGAGCGGGCCGTGGGCAAGCAAGCCTTTAATGCTTTCTGGGGCCCGCTTCTTCGCGGTAAGTTTGCAAAACATGCGGACGAGATTGGTATGGCTTGGTTGCACTGGAAGATTCGCCTGCGCTTTGGTTCTCGTGGCGGACGGCTTGGGGCGAAGGAGACCCTTGGTTATCCGCGCGGTTCATTCCGCTCTTACTATTTTGCCTTAGCCGATCATATTCGTAAGAGTGGAGGCCAGATCCACCTCAATACTCCAGTAGAAGCTGTGGCCACCGAACTTGGAGCTGTCACAGGCATTCGCGCGAACGGAACCTTTCACGAGTTCGACAAAGTGCTCATGACAACTCCAAACATCATTACCAAGCGCATTGCTCCTGATCTTCCTTCTGACTACGTTGAGATTCTCGATCGAGTTCGCTATCAGTGGGCTTCGTGCCTTGTCCTCGCTCTCGATCGTCCCCTTAGCGATGTGTACTGGCTATCCATCGCTGATGACCTTCCCTTCGTCGCTTGTGTCGAGCACACCAACCTTGTGGGGGCGGAACGGTATGGAGGTAACCATATTGTCTACCTTTCAAATTACGTAGCCCCAGACCACCCCGTCCTTCAGATGGACGCCGAAGAGGCCTTTTCTGTCTATGAAGAAAGCATCCGCCGCATCAACCCGTCCTTTGACCGTTCCTGGGTGCGTGAGAAGTGGTTTTTCCGCGACCCTGGAGGTCAGCCGGTAATTACCACCAATTATTCGACCTGCATTCCTTCTATGGAGACTGGTATCGATGGGCTATATCTTTCGAACACAACTCAGGTCTATCCTGAGGATCGTGGCCAGAATTACAGCTTGCAGCTGGGAGAGCGTGCCGCGGAACTTATGAGCGAGAAGGATTCTGTGGTTGCTGCCGCGCAAGGGGCCTGCATATAGTAGTGCCGCATTTCACAAACGGGATCTCTTCATATGGCGGCTGAGCCGACCACTCGTGAGCTGCGAGAGCTCGTCGCCGAATACGAGTTCGAACGCGGTCACCTTATTCCTGCTCTCATTGAGATTCAGGAGCGCTATG
Source organism: Dehalococcoidia bacterium UBA2991 (assembly GCA_002346645.1). Taxonomy (GTDB): domain Bacteria; phylum Chloroflexota; class Dehalococcoidia; order Tepidiformales; family Tepidiformaceae; genus UBA2991. The sequence continues at coordinate 56,488 of DEAD01000001.1, read as the reverse complement.
GCTATGTCTCGCGCGTGGCTATTGAGGTGCTTGCTCGTCAGATGAGTACTACTCCGGCTCTCGTGTACGGAGCAGTTTCCTTTTACGCGGACTTTCGAACTGAGCCACCACCCGAACGTGAGATCGTTTGGTGCAGTGGTCCTGCATGTCGGCTGCTTGGTGGAGATCGCATCCGAGAGGCGTTGCAGTACACTCTCGACCTACCTCTCGATGGACAGAGCGAGGATGGTACTTACGGGCTCCGTCTCGGTCAGTGCAACGGCACTTGCAGCGAAGCACCACAAGTTTGGCTTGATGGAGAGGTTGTTGGGAATCTCACCATTGCCAAAGCGGTCACGATTGCCCGTGACGTGAAAGGGGACGCATGAACGACCGCTTCACAGCTATCGCAGGCGAAGCTCGGAGCCGCTGGGAAGCGGGTCGTACCGGTGGTCGAGAACAGGTCAGCCTTTGTCTTGACACTTCGTCTCTTGCTCAGGGTGGAGCTGAAACTCTGGCTGCCTTGGAAGAAGCAATTGCTTCTAGGGGTCTGAATGTCGATTTATCTACCACTGGCTCCTGGGGTTTCTGCTGGCTGGAACCGACCGTTTCAGTGCGTTCAGCAGCTGGCACTCGTACTGTCCTGTACCACTCCCTGACCCCGGACCGTGTTGAGGAGTTCGTGCAGGCGGTTCTTGTAGAGGCTGGGGAGTTCCCCGAGCTTGCTCTTGGTGTCGTAGAAGGTTCCCCCAGTCAACAGATTGGCATGCTGGAGGACCACCCTTTCATGCAGGGCCAGATTCGTCGTCTTATGGCCAATTGCGGCCAGATCGACCCTGAAAACATTGATCATGCGATCGCCAAAGGTGCCTACGAGGGCTTTGTAAGTGCTCTCCAGATGGAACCTGAGGCAATCATCGAACTAATGCTTGAAAGTGGCCTTGGGGGTCGTGGTGGCGCTGGATTTCCTGCAGGCCGCAAATGGGACTTTCTACGCAACGCTACAGCCGAACCGCGCTATCTGATTTGCAATGCTGACGAAGGTGATCCTGGGGCTTGGGTAAATCGCATCCTTATGGAGGGTGATCCCCACCTCATCATTGAAGGAATGCTCATAGCTGCTCTTGCAACGCAAGCTGTCGAAGGCTACATCTACATCCGCCACGAGTATCCCCTTGCTATTGAACGAATGAACGTTGCTGTTGAACAGGCACGTGAGTGCGGACTCCTTGGCGAAGACATACTTGGAGTAGGCAAGAAGTTTGATCTGGTCGTCTTTACTGGGGCTGGTTCCTATGTTTGTGGCGAAGAAACTGGCCTGATTAATTCCATCGATGGCTATCGTGGGATGCCCCGCATCCGCCCGCCCTTTCCTGCTCAGGCTGGCCTTTGGAACTTGCCCACTAATGTCAACAACGTCGAGACCTATGCCAATGCACCTCTAGTGCTGCGGCATGGGGCCGAATGGTGGTCTAGCGTAAGCAATGATGATGCCAAGGGCACAAAGATGTTCACAATCTCAGGCGCAGTGAATCAAGCGGGCTGCGTTGAGATTCCTTTTGGGCTTTCTGTTCGGGAACTGCTGGAGACGTATGGCGGTGGCACTCCTGGTGGCGTTCCGCTCAAGGGCTACCAGCCTGGTGGCCCCCTCTCTGGTGTCCTTTCAGCAGAGGAGGCCGATCTGCCTCTCACTCTAGCGCCCTTCCGAGAGCGTGGCCTTTTTCTCGGGTCTGGCGGCATCGTTTTCTTCGACGAGAACACAAGTGTTGTAGACCTTTGTACCTACTTCCTCGGCTTCGCCGAGGACGAGTCCTGTGGGCGCTGTACCACCTGTTTCCAGGGTACGCAGCGTGCAGTTGAGATTCTTCGGAGGATTGGCTCGGGTGGTGGCCGTGAGGCTGACCTTGAAAAGTTTGAGGACCTCATTCAGACAATGGCGTGGTCCAACTGCCTCCATGGGTCTTTCGCGATGACCACTGTGAAGCTTGCCCTCCGTTACTTCCGGGAGGAGTTCGAGATCCTTATTCGCGAGAAGCGCGATCCAACTCGCACCCTTCCCGGCATGATTACCTATGAGGTTACCTCTGGAGGAGATACTTCTCTTGCTGAAGCAGCTTCCATTTGCCCGACTGAGGCTATAGCCGAGGAAGAAGGCCGCTTCAGCATCATCGATGAGCTATGCATCCGGTGTGGAGCCTGTGCCGAGGTGGCTCCCAATGCGATTACCGTCCGTGATCGCTTCGTCTAGTCCCGCGTCTTAAGATCTTCCGAGGCTCCTGCTTTCACTGTGGGTTGGCGGATACCTATCTAGCTAGCCGCTAGGATTCGCCTACGGCGTACACTTCTCTGATGCCCTTTGCAGAGCTTACTGATGCTCGCCTCTACTACGAACAGCACGGAAACCCCGATGGTGAAGCGGTTGTCTTTGTGCATGGAGCAGGTGGTAACTCTCTTTCCTGGTGGCAGCAGATTCCAGCCTTTGGCGAGCGTTACAGCTGTACGGTCTACGATGCCCGTGGTTGGGGACGCTCTCTCGCGAACGGCAAACACGATCGGGGTGCATTTGGGCGCGATCTAGCAGGCCTCCTAGAATTTTTGGATGTCGATTCCGCCCACGTAATTGCCCAGTCGATGGGTGGTCGTGCCGTTGCGGGCCTTTTAAGAATTGCCCCCAATCGTGCCCGTTCGTTAGTGCTTTGTGGGACGAATGCTGGTGCCACAAACGACCGCGTACGCGAAATCCAGGCCAACCTCCGTGTTGAACGTGGTCGCGGCGGCCTTGCCCGCTACGCTCTTGGCCCTAGCTTTGAAAGCGAGCAGCCTGCCCGTGCCCTTCTTTATCACCAGATTCGCCGGCTCAATCCACCGAGAGAAAGAGATATCCTTGGACCCCCTCCGGCCAACTATCGTGGCAGTACTCACGAGATGTTGGTTGACAGCGGTCTACCCATTGCTTTTGTTGTAGGTGAACACGATCGGATCACTTCACCTGAGCTGATCCATGAGTCGCACTCGCTCGTTCCTGGTGCTGACCTTTTTGTGATGGAGGGGGCGGGGCACTCGGCTTACTTTGAGAAGCCCGATGTTTTCAATGACTATGTGCTGGCTTTCCTTCTAGAAAGCGAACCACATTAGGGGATTGGCGCTGGAAAGTGATCAGGTACTTGATCTTGAACGCGTCGTGATCATGCCCTAGCGTTTCCCGCCCATGCCTAAGTGGTCGTCTCGCTTCCGTTCTGCGATTCCCCGTTCAAGGAGGGGTGGTTGGGTCCAGCCTGGAAATGTAATCACGCGTGCTATTGAGCGGGAGCTTGAAGCAGGTTTGCCGGCGCACCTCCCTTCCCAGCCAGATCCTGTTCCTGGTGTGGTAATTACTAAAGCTGAAGAAGACCGTCCCTCTGGCCTTCCTTCCAGCGCCGCCTGAGCAGGCTCCCCGCTATACTGCTGATATGGCGATCTACGAGTACTACTGTCCTACCTGCCGGAATACATTCGAGCGCCTTCGGCCTATGTCGGAAGCTACAGTCGCAACTCAATGTGGCTCAGGTCATCGGGCTGAGCGCACCATCTCTAACTTTGCTGTCACAGCCAGTGAAGATGGTGGGAACGTAGCCCAGATGGATCCTGGTTTTGCGGCATCCGGAGGGTGTGCCTGCGGTGGTGGTGGGTGCGGTTGCTCTAACTAATCCACTGCAAGGGTGGCCTTTTCAGGAGGCTCGCTTGTTGCGACATCCTCTCGAGGTTTTCTTTGTGAGACTTATCTTCCCCTAATCAGCCCTCTTATTTGTCGAAGGTCTAGTCACCTTTAGGGCGGGTGAACCAAAGATAGGCTCCAGCGGCTGTGAATAGAACCAAGCCTTCTGCTAGCGCCAGTCCCATCACGATGAAGGTGGCTTCTTTCCAGAACGGCTCGGGGAACATCTGTATTAAACGGTCCTTACTCGGGTCCAGAAGCCAGAAGTCGTTTGTGAAAATGATATTGTGTAGCCCCTCCCAAGCGCTCTCGAATCCCACCAGGGATAAAATTCCAACCAATACTCCGATGGCGGCGCTGATACCAACGGCAGCGATGGTCTCTTTTGCTAGCTCTCGTCCTGAGCGCTCCCCTGACCAAAGTACTGTTGCCGCGACATAGACCAACACAAATCCCAAGGCCACCTCGTTTGCGCGAAAGATGGTTCGCATCAGGCCTTTCACATCCTGCATGTGAATGGTCTCTTCTTCGGTAAATAGTGAAGTTTCCTTCTCGTTTGTGAGGACAAGGATGCGTAATGTCCTAGCGTCGTCTACGAAATACTGCACGATTGCGCCCACTGCGTTATCAAGCTCTTCCAGCGGGATCTCGGTGTTCTCTGCTGCGTCATGTCGGCGCAGGGCCCCTTCGAGGTACCCCGTATCGCTGGCTAGGAACCTGATATTTGTTGTGAAGAGCAGGACGGGTAAAGCCAGTATGAATCCGACGGTCGCAACCATAGGGAGAAATCGCATTGCCCTCATGGTGCGGGTGGTCCGTGAGACTGGTCAAACCCCTTCATCGACCAAATTGCCGAGCTATAGCTTCCTGCCGTAGATGCACCAGTGTTGGCCGTCCATGAGGGCAGGTTCGTGGGAATGGCGTTAATGCAAGGTCCTCTATAAGTTGGTGCATCTCTTCCTGAGAGAGTCCCATTCCCGCTCTGACACTGCTGTGGCAGGCTACTGTTGCTGCAGTTCGGTCGAATGGGTCCACGACCCTTTGCTCATTGCCTAGCTTTTCCAGCGTCGCCCGTAGCCCGCTTGCGATGTCGCCGTTACCAAATCCCGTGGGTATTGTCCGTATAAGGCAAGTGGAGTCTCCGAATGGCTCGAGTGTTAGCCCCACCTGTTCCAGATGCTCTCTGTGGGTTTCTAGAATTGCCGTTGCTGTTCGGTCCAGTTCTACCAGCACGGGTTCCAGTAAGGGCTGAACCGCCTGCGCTTTCGTCTTCGCTTTTAGGCGATCGAAAATGACCCTTTCGTGTGCTGCATGTTGATCAATGAGGTACATGCCGTTTGGGCCTTCTGCTACCACATAGGTTGTGGCTACCTGCCCCACTACTCGTAATAGGGGGAGTGTTTCGCGGTGGGCCTGCTGCTCTTCGGACATGCCTAGCTCTACTCGACCAATTGCCCCACCGAGCCCAGCTTGGGCGAAGCCACTTTCCGGTGGTTGCAGTCGTTCTCTTAGTGATGAAGATGCCCCTTCTCTCTGTGATTCCTTGGTCGCCGGAGTTTCCCCCAGTGACCATTCCAATGGCGCTGCCTTTTCCAAGGCTTTAAGAACCGCCTGGCGCAGAACGCGAGCCACTCCACGTTGATCACGGAATCGGACTTCCGCCTTCGCTGGGTGCACATTAACGTCCACCGCTTCTGGTGGTAGGCGTAGGGCAATACTTGCCACCGGGTAGCGACCACCTGGTAGCTCTGATTGGTATGCATCGCTTACGGCGAAGCGCAATGCGGTGCTCTGTACCCAGCGGCCGTTTACGAATAATGCGATACCCGTTCGGTTGCCACGGTGCAGGGAAGGTGGTCCTGCCAGCCCCGAAATCTTGATTGCTCCTGCTTCGTGCGCCACATCTAGCATTGCATCGCCCTGTTCCGCTCCATAAACCGTTGCTACGGCATGCCTCAAGTTTCCATCACCGCTTGTCGTAAATGGATGCCGACCTGCCTCTAGCCGAAAGGCGATTTCTGGGTAAGCCAGTGCATAGTGTGAAACCAGGGTTGTGATCTGGCGCCCCTCGCTTGCCGCCGATCCCAGGAAACTGCGGCGTGCCGGAACCTTCGAGAATAGCTCCCTTACGATGATCGTGGTTCCTACAGGTGCTGCCTGCGCATTACGGCGTACCACTTGGCGATCTACTAAACGCGCTAATACTCCAACAGTCTCTTCTTCAGTCCGGCTAATAATCTCTACCTCTGCTGCAGCTACGATCGCTCCTAGTGCCTCTCCCCTGAAGCCCAAAGTCGCCACTTGTTGGAGGTCCCCTGATTCTGCGATTTTGCTAGTTGCGTGCCGCTCGAAGGCCACCTCGATTTGATCTGGTGGGATGCCCTTGCCGTCATCCGTCACCTCGATTAAACGAAGGCCACCTTCCTCGATTTTTACTCGAATACGTTGTGCTCCTGCGTCGATGGAGTTGTCTAATAATTCCCTTACCACCGAAACGGGCTTTTCGATTACTTCACCTGCTGCGATTCGCGCAGCTACCTCTGGGGGAAGCTGGCGGATGCGCCCCGCCCTGCTCATTCTTTCCTCCGTGCCTGCTCTCGCAGCTCCCCGAGCTTCGCCATCGCCTCCAAGGGTGTCATCGACTCTAGATCAATTTCCGCTAAGGCCGATGTAATCTTGTCCTGTATTTGCTCATCGAATAGAGAGTTCTGAATTCCAGGATCTCTAGGAACGACTTCTCTTCTCTGTGATTGCGGGTGGGGTTCCTCGAGTTCGTCCAGCAACTTTTGTGCCCGTTTAACCACAGCAGCTGGCAATCCGGCTAGCTGTGCAACATGGATACCGTACGAGCGATCGCTTGGTCCCGGTTCGATTCGATGCTCAAACACTATTGTGCCCGCATCATCATGCACCGCTACATGGGCGTTATCGGCGCTATCTAGTTCCTCAACTACTGCAGTCAGCTCGTGGTAATGAGTTGCGAAAAGTGTGCGTGGTGGCCCCTTGGAGCGAGCATCGAGGAACTCTAGCACCGCCCTCGCAATTGCCATCCCGTCGAATGTGCTCGTACCTCGTCCTACTTCGTCTAGTATCACAAGTGACCTATCAGTGGCTCGGTGCAATATTTGGGCGGTTTCTACCATCTCAACCATGAAAGTCGATTGTCCGGCCGCAAGGTCGTCATGGGCACCAATTCGGGTGAAGATTCGGTCGAATAGTGGAAGTACGGCATTTTGTGCAGGGACGAAGCTGCCGGCCTGTGCCATCAGTGCAATGAGAGCTACCTGACGTAGATATGTCGACTTGCCGCTCATATTTGGGCCTGTAAGCAGCAGGATTCGTCCAGATTCTCCAAGCACACAGTCATTCGGAATGAAACGGCCAGGTCCTAGCGCTGCTTCTACGACTGGGTGGCGCCCTCTGAGAATCGCAAGCTGAGTTCCAACCTCAAATGCTGGGCGAACGTAGCCCTGCTCCGCTGCCACTTCTGCTAGGCCCAGCGCTACGTCGATAGTTGCTATTCCCTCTGCGGCGCGCTGGAGCGCGTCCAGCTGTGTTCCCACGCGCTCTACCAATGCTTCGAAAGCCTGCCGCTCTCTTGCTGCTAACTGCTCTCTAGAGGTTGTCATGCCGCTCTCGAGCTCCTGCAGCTCTTCTGTCACATACCGCTCTGCGCCTACTAATGTTTGTCGCCGTTGGTAGTGTTTTGGGACGAGTTGGGCGTTGGCCAACGAAACTTCAAGGTAGTAACCAAAAACTTTGTTCTGCCCTACCTTCAGGGAGCGAATACCAGTGCGCTCTCGCTCGCTTGCTTCCAAAGCTAGCAGTGCTTGGCGAGCTGTTTGTGTACGGTGTCGCAGTTTGTCGATCTCTTCATCATGACCGGGTGCAATGACGCCACCTTCATCAAATGTTATCGGTGGATCCTCCGCTAGAGCTTCGCGCAGCTCAGACAGTGTCTCTGTGGCCTCTAAAAGCGCTGCTTTTGAGTTTGCTAGCAGGGTGACTGGTGGCTTTGCTCTTTCCAGCAGATCGCTCAAGTTAATCCCTGCCTGTAGCCCTTGTCGCAGTCCAGATAGCTCCCTCGGTGTCACAGCTCGCGCTCCTAAGCGGCCGCAGAGCCGAGCCACGTCGGGGATTCCTTTTAGTATGGCCTGCGCCTGCTTCTGCTCGATTGGATGGTCAACTGCCCATGTCACCGCGTCGTGCCTCTTCTCTAGCGAGGCTAACTCTTGTAACGGATGCGCCAACCAACGACCCAAGAGCCGCGCTCCCATCGCTGACCTCGTCCGGTTCAAGACTCCGAAAAGCGAAGGCCTGTCGTCGCTCGTAGGCAGCACTTCTAGATTCAATAAAGTCCGTCCGTCCAGCGCTACTGTTTCGTCACTGGCAAGCTTGCGTACCTGTCCTAGTGCCCCCTTCGACTCTGGATAGACCTCTCCCAGGTAGGCGAGCAACTGTGCGACCGCCGCTATTGCAGCTTCGCCACCTACCAGTGTTTTGGGTGCTGATTCGCCGTACTGAGCAGCTACGAGAGCCGAGCTTGCAGCTGCACTTAATCGAGGCCGCATTACCTCGCAACCAGCTCCTTCAATATGCAAGCCTTCCTCTTCTATTAAAAGCTCTGCGGGAGTCGATCGTGCTAGTTCAGCAGACGTTTCCTGCCCTGTTGCGACTCGCACTTCGCCGGTTGTCACGTCGGCTAGTGCTAATGCCTGCTCCCCACCTCGCTCTACTAATGCTGCCAGCTCGTTTGGGGTTTCGGCCGAGAGTGCTGCTTCGCTAGTTACCGTCCCAGCGGTAACTGTCCGCACGACCTCGCGTGGAACGAGTCCCTTCACACTGGCGGGGTCAGCCATCTGCTCGCAGATGGCGACTCTGTGGCCACGTTTCACTAACTTTGCCACGTGGCCCTCAATACTGTGATAGGGGACGCCAGCTAGCGGTACACGGATCCCTTTCCCCATGGGCTTTGAGGTCAGCACAATATCGAGCTCGCGCGCGACGAGCTCTGCATCCTCGTCGAACGTCTCGTAGAAGTCCCCCAGCCGGAAGAAGAGGATGGCGTCCGGATGGCGCTTCTTGAGGTCCAGATACTGCCGGCGAATCGGCGTTGTCACGCGCCCAACACCCCTCGTCTATTCTAGGGGCATCTGTTCGATAGCCTAGGGCCTATTGGCGGCAACTTTGTGAACCCAGCCTTCTGGCGATAACCTCATACCCGAACCTAACAATAGCTCGTAGTGGTTTCATCCAGAGGAGTTTTGCCAAGCTTCGAAAGCCGATGGCCTCTAGCGTGTAGATTGCTGCGTCTCCTCCCCGTAACACCTGCCCTTCCGTTGTGATTGCATGAAGTGTTTCTGGACACGCCTTTTGAAGTGTGGGCGTCATCGGTGGGCTAGTGGCTTCCTGGTAGGAAACTACCCATAAATGATTCCTGTGGTTTCGATGTTCAACCCAACCTGCCAGCCTCCTGCAGAGGAGGCATTCGCCGTCGAAGAGAAGCCAACCCCGGTCTGTACTCTTGCCGGTCATGCTGGAACGATTAAACGTCAACTGCCATTACTTGGAGTGCTTCTTCGTTGAAACGAAGACCCAAGCCTGGCTGGTTGCTCAGTATTAACATCCCGTCTTCCACCTGCGGTGTTTCCTCGAACAATGGGAAAGACCATGGTACGTGCTCCAGCATCAGGGTATTTGTTCCTGCTGCCACGTGGGCAAATAGTTCAGTTGCGAGGTGAGTTACAACGGGCAAGTTAAATGCTTCTGCTAGATGAGTTGCCTTCACGTACTCGGTAAAGCCGCCAATACGAAAAAGGTCAACCATCATGATGTCGACAGAGCGAGCTTCTGCCATGTGGCGGAATGGGACTAAGCCATAGTGGTATTCGCCTGAGCACAGCGGCGTATCCAGAGCTGCTGCAATGCGTGCCATCCCGGCATAGTCTTGATGCTGTGTAGGGTCCTCCAGCCAGTAAAGTCTATGCTCGCTCAGCTGTCGCCCAATGGTTGTTGCTTGGTGCACCGCCCAGCCCTGGTTGATATCGATCATGATTTCGACTTCCTCTCCCACCGCCTCACGTAAAACGCGCATGCGTTCCACCTCTTTTGCTGCAGTTGACTCCGCCCCGCAGCGAAGTTTCATTGCCTTGAAACCTTCCTCCACTAACGTGGGCCCCCATTTCTGGAGTTCCTCCAAGTTGTAATGTCGCCAAAGATGGCCACTGCCGTAGGTCTTTACTCGATTCTGGTTGCCGCCCAATAGCTTCCAGCAGGGAAGTTCCAAGGCCTTGCCTTTAATGTCCCACAGCGCTACATCAATTGCCGAACTGGCTCGTGTTATTAGTCCTGCTGGCGCTGTCCCTCCGTTTAGCATGCGTAAGTCACGTCCGATGGCGTCAGTTTGGAAGGGATCCCGTCCAATTACCTGTCCGCAAAGCCCGTCTAGTGTCGCTTTCAACGCGGGTGCGACCGCTCGTGAGACGTAAGCAGCGTAGGAGATACCCTCAATCCCCTCATCTGTGCGTAGTCGCAGAGTTACATACCAGGGTGTGACTTGCCCTGGTATTTCCCCCAGCGGAACTCGCTCCTTGGGGAGCTCCACCACTAGAGTCTCGAACCCAGTTACTTTCATTAGTTGCTCCTCGTGACCTACTGCTTCAGAGGTGGGAGCTCAGTCTAAAACTCCCTGTTTGAGCTCTACCGCAGCGAGTTTGCTGTCTTGCTTCTGTAGCCTGCCTCCTCCTTCGATCTCAAGTCCGGCGTCGGCAATCATTGCGAGGTCAGCAGCAGCAGCTTGGCCCTTTGTTGTCAGGTAATCCCCGATAAAGATTGAGTTTGCTAGGTACAGTCCCAGGGGTTGAAGCGAACGAAGATGAACCTCGCGTCCACCTGCGATGCGTACCTCCGATCGGGGAAAAAGCAAGCGGAATACGGCCAGAATTCTGAGGCAGCGCTGCGGTGTGAGTTGGTTTACTCCCGCAAAGGGCGTTCCTTCGATTGGAATAAGAAAATTAATGGGTACTGAGTCTGGCTCGATCGCTTTTAAGGCATAGCCTGCATCAAGTACGTCAGCGTCACTTTCCCCCATCCCAAAGAGCGCTCCTGAGCAGGGGGAGAGACCACCTTCTCGGGCTCTTTCTACTGTTTCCTGTCGGTCTGCGAATGTATGTGTGTCGCAGATAGCGTCATAGAAACTCTCGCTGGTATTTAAATTGTGGTTGTAGGCGTAAACACCGGCTTTTCCTAGCTGGTCAGCTTGCCCATCGCTTAAAAGGCCTAGGCAAGCGCAGATTTCAAGCGCACCGTCCCCTGCCTTTACCGCCTCTACCCCGCGTGCAACCTGCGCTACCTCGCGATCTGTTGGTCCTCTCCCGCTTGCCACCAGGCAAAGTCGTGTGGCCCCTAGCTCACGTGCACGCTCCGCCGCTGCGCAGAAAGTGTCTTCTTCTACCATCGAGTAGGAGGAGATCGCTGCGGTAGAGTCACGCGATTGAGAGCAATAGTGACAGTCTTCAGGGCACAGCCCACTCTTGATGTTAAGCAATAGGTTGAGTTTTACTCGTCGCCCAAATGCGGCAAAGCGTACGCGGCTCACGGCCGAAACAAGCGCTAATGTGAGTTCATCTGGAAGCTTAAGTACCCAGGCCAGCTCTTCACGACCCGGATCTTTCCCATTGAGGCTTGCCTCGACTAGCCGCTCCAACCGCTCTTCAAAGGTTATCTCCATGGTCTCGAAGCATACCCCGCCCTCGTGCCAAACGGCAGTGGCGTTACGATCTCTCGATGTCGAGTGACCGCTACCCTCTTTGGCATCCCTTCACACAGATGGCGCGTTTCCATCGAGAGCCCCAACTTGTTGTCGCTCGTGCGGAGGGGAATCGGTTAATTGATACGGAGGGTCGGGAGTACATCGATGGTGTTGCCTCCCTCTGGGCGAATGTGCATGGACATAGCAATTCACACATAGTTGCCGCTATCCAGGCGCAGACTGCAAAACTTCAGCACAGCACCCTTCTGGGAATAACGCACGAGCCTGCCATTGAACTCGGGCGGCGCCTCCTCGCCCATCTTCCTGGCCGCTCCCACGTCTTTTTCAGTGAGAATGGTGCTTCTGCTGTTGAGGTAGCCCTAAAAATGGCGGTGCAGTACTGGTCCAATAGGGGTCAGCCTGAACGAAACCGTATTGCCGTCCCAGAGATGGCGTACCACGGAGATACTATCGGTGCGGTTAGCGTGGGGGGCGAAGGTCCGTTCCGTGACGTCTATGGGCCTCTACTTTTTGAACCTCTCCGCTTCAACAACGCCTATCGCTATCGTTGCGATAACTGTGCTACTGAAACCTCATGTACGGACACATGCCTACAGTCTTTAGGTGCCCTACTCGAAGCCCGTAGTAAAGAGATCGCTGCAGTCATAATTGAACCTCGTGTCCAGGGCGCTGCGGGGATGATTGTTGCTCCTGAAGGACATATTGCTGCTATCCGCGCTCTTTGCGACAAGTTTGATGTTCTCCTAATTGCTGATGAGGTGGCGACTGGCTTTGGGAAAACCGGGGCTATGTTTGCTTGCGATCTTGAAGGAGTTATTCCCGATATCACTGTGCTTGGGAAAGGCATCACAGGCGGCTATTTGCCTCTCTCAGCTACGGTCACCACCGAGAAGGTGTATCAGGCCTTCCACGGTGAGGAAGGTCTTAAGCTTTTTCATGGCCATACCTACGCGGGTAATCCCATCTGCTGCGCTGCTGCTATTGCCAGTTTCGATATATTCGAATCCGAGCAGGTACTTGTCCGTGCTCGTGAGCGTTCCGAGCTGTTGGCAACCCTTCTGGCCGACCTTGTTGCTGACCATCCTATTGTTGGTGATATTCGTCAGCAGGGTCTAATGATTGGCATTGAGCTCGTTGGTGACCGTGAGACTCGTGCTCCACTTCCCGCCGAGATTGAAGCTGGTTGGCAGGTCTGTATCGCTGCTCGCGACAGAGGGGTCTTCATACGTCCCTTGGGGGACGTTATCGTCCTCATGCCTCCCCTTTCTATTGAGGAGGACGAGCTTACGCAGATCTGTGAGGCGGTTGTCTATGGCCTCAACCGAGTCCCCAGTGTCTAGCAGCTGGCTCAGCGAACTTCAGGAAGAACTCGCTGCTCTGCAGCGCCGCTCCTTGCGTAGGACCATTCTTACCCCTCGGGATGGGCAAGGGGAAACGCTCAGGATCGATGGGCACGACTTACTTAACCTCACCTCCAATAACTATCTTGGCCTTGCAGGGGATAGTCGTGTCGTTGACGGATCCATTGAGGCCGCCCGCCTCTATGGCGCGAGCGTTAGTGCTTCTCGTTTACTCTGCGGTTCCACCCCTCTTCACGAGGAGCTTGAAAGGCGCCTGGCCGCCCTTAAAGGTCAGGAGGGTGCTCTCCTCTATTCCTCTGGGTACATGGCTAACCTAGGGGTTCTTACTGCCTTGGCCCGCTCCGGTGACGTCATTTTCAGCGATGCTCTTAACCATGCCTCTATCATTGATGGCTGCCGACTTTCGGGGGCGTCCACCAAGGTTTATAAACACTGCGACCTAGAGCATCTTGAAGAGCTCCTTGCCACTAATCCTGCACGTCGCCGGATTATCGTTAGTGAGACTGTTTTCAGCATGGACGGTGATATTGCCCCCCTTGCTTCTCTCGTCGAGCTCGCCAACTCCTACGATGCCGTTCTGGTTCTCGATGAAGCACACGCTACAGGTGTGCTCGGACCTGGTGGGGAGGGCGCCCTTGCCCGCTTTCAGCTAGACCCCTCTGGCATTGTTGTTATAGGTACCCTATCGAAGGCACTGGCATCGGCTGGTGGTTTTGTTGCCGCAAGTGCAACTGTTATTGAATATCTGTTAAATCGGTCCCGTCCCTTCATTTTCAACACCGCTTTGCCCCCCTCTAGTGTGGGGGCAGCTCTTGTCGCTCTCGATATCGTTTCGCGAGAACCTGAGCGCCGTGCTCAACTCGAGATGCTCTCTGTGCGCTTGCGAGATGGATTCGCAGTCGCTGGCTATCCGCTCTCGACTTCAGAGACAGCCATCGTGCCGCTTGTGCTTGGGGCTGCTGATGCTGCCCTCGCCCTTGAGGGAAAGCTTCGTGAGGCGGGCATTCTTTCTCGGGCCATCCGTCCGCCTACTGTTCCAGAGGGTACTGCCCGCATACGCTTCAACCTTATTGCGACCCATACAGCTGAAGATATCGATCGGGTGCTCGCAGTCGTGCCCTCCCCCGCGTGACTAACCGTATTCTTTTCGTCACTGGCACCGATACTGGTGTGGGAAAGACAGTTGTCGCCACTTGGCTTGCTGCCACTCTGGTCCCTGAAAATAGAGTTTCTCTCACCAAGCCTTTCCAGACCGGTGCTCTCGATCCCGCCGTGGATGGCGATGAGGCTTTCTACCGAACTGTTCTTGGTGACGAGGATGCGACCATCCGAACTTTCGTTTCCCTCCCCGAGCCGCTAGCGCCTTCTATTGCTGCTGAGCGTGTTGGGATGCGAATCGAAGTAGAGAGCATCCTTGCTGAGAGTCGTACTCTCGCCAATAAAAGCGATATAACCATTGTTGAGGGGGCCGGTGGGCTCCTTGTGCCAATCACGGCCGACTATGACATGGCGAACTTTGCTGCTGATCTAGAGGCATCTCTGGTGGTGGTGGTACGGCCATCGCTTGGCACTCTCAACCACACCGCGCTCACTATTGATGCTGCTAAGAGCCGGGGCCTTTCGATCGAGATGATTGTGGTCAGTGGTTTTCCTAGAGACGCCGGCGTTGTGGAGTGGGAGAACCTGCGGTACCTCGGTGACAATTACCCTGAAACCCCTCTTGTCGTGCTTGAGAAGGCACCGTTAGATGCTGCCGACCCGCTTGTGGGTCTCGCTCCAAGGCTGCTTGGTCCCTTCCCTCCCGTCCTTGAGGGCTTCGTACAACTTCCTCTCCTCAACTTGCCCTCTTAGCTTAAGGAAGCGTAGACAGCGCGCATTAGCCGCATCGCCCTGGGGTCGTCATCCAACGTGCTGGTCCACATCTGGTTCATCGTATAGCCGAACCCGATCCCTGAATCAGGATCGCAGAACCCCAGGGAGCCACCCATTCCTGGGTGGCCAAAGGAGTTTTCACCCCGTGGGTCCCCTGTTCCCGGTACTGGCATCATGAAGCCTAGGGTCCGTCGAACTGGCACTTGGAGAATCAGGTCTTTACCGATGGTCTGTGGTGTTCCTGCTAGGCTCAGCGAGGCAGGGCTGATCAGGTGGTTTCCCTCCCAGCTCCCTCCGTTTGCTAGTGCTCCATAGATTGTGGCTAATGCTCGGGCGTTGGTGTGGCCGTTCCCAGCAGGTTGTTCCGATTTTCGAAAGGCGCGGCTATTACGACCTTTGTTTGGCCCTCTTGGTGCCAGGTTGAAAGCGCGACCTGCTAGCGATGCTGGGTCGCTCGCAGCAGCAGCAGCCAGCGTGCCCCTTTGCTCAGGTGGAACCTTAGCAAGGTGCATATCTGATACCCGATGGTCCTCCTCTGGCCCAAAGCCGATGAGGAACTCAACCCCTAGTGGTTCTGCTATCTCCTCCTTTACGTATGTTCCTACAGAGCGTCCGCTCACTCGACGAATTGGCTCTCCTACAAGCCAACCGAATGTAGCTGCGTGGTATCCCTGCTCCTCCCCTGGCCTCCACACTGGTTTTTGCTGTGCTAAGGCTTCCGCCATCACGTTCCATTCCAGTTCAGCTCCCAATGGGAGTTTCTTGTCAATTACAGGGAGGCCTGCTTGATGGGTTAGTAGGTAACGAAGAGGCAGGTTCTCCTTGTCTGCCTGCGAAAACTCCGGCCAGATATCTGCAACAGGCGCTTCGAAGTCGAGTAGGCCTCTGTCTGCCAACATGTGGGTGGCTAGTGATACCAGGCCTTTCGTCGTCGAATATACGAGCACAATTGTGTCGTGCTCCCAAGGCTTTGTGCGTTCATGGTCCAAGTGCCCTGCCCAAAGGTCGACCACTATTTCCCCGTAAAGGGCTACTGCAACTGATGCGCCTATGTCACCTGACTTTGTGAAGTTCCGTTCGAATGCGTTGTGCACTTGCTGGAAACGTGAAGGGCATGTCCCCTGGATTTCCGGGGGATTCATGTTCACAGAGTTTCGCTGAACGTGGTTGCGATATGTCCCTCGGCCTCCAGCTGAGCGTACTGCTCGTCGCTAATACCAAGCAGGTCTTTGTATACATAATCGTTATCTTGCCCGAAGGCCACTGGTGGTCGTCGAATACCTCCCTCAGATGCAGGGAAGTCGTAGATTGGGCGTGGGTATTGGTACACACCAATGTCGTCCTGTAGCTCCTGAGGTACATATAGGTTGCGAGCTAGCACGTGAGGGTCTTCCAGTGCCCTTGATGCCTCTAGTACCGGTGCAGCCGCGATGCCTGCAGCCTGCAGCCGTGCGAATAGGTCCTCGTCTTCGAAGCTGGCTGTCCATTCCGCTAGCTTTTCGTCTAGGAAGTTTTGGGCTGCTGCGCGACCGGCGGCTGTGCCAAACTCCGGAGCCTGGGCCCACTCTGGATCTCCCATTACCGTTCGCAATGCCTCCCAGGTAGTGTTGTTAGTCACCGTGATCGCGATCCAGCGATCATCGCCAGTTTCCGAACTGCCAAGGGAGGCACATGGGTAAACGCCGGATGGAGCGTGTCCATCTGTGGCGTAGATCGAGCGGTTTCCAATTGCGTGCTCTACCTGGCCATTTAGACCGTAGTTCATGTAAGCCTGCGCGAACATGGCTGCGGCGTTTTCGGCTTGCGCCATCTCGATGAACTGGCCCTTGCCAGTGTTCTCCCTGTGCCAGATGGCCATCATGATCGCTAGGGCAATTTGCGTTGCTGCGATGTAGTCTGCCGCGAAGATGCCACTATTCGAGTTAGGTTCACTTCCTTCGTAGCCGCGCAGTATTTGGTGTCCCATCGTTCCTTCTAGGTGGGCACCCATTGTTCGGGCACTGGCGTAATCGCCGGTAAGGCCATATCCCGGAGCCCGAAGGAAGATGATGTCTTCCCGTTGTTCGCGCAGCCACTCGTATGAGATGCCAAGTTTCTCCATCGTTCCTACTGCGCTGTTTTCCAGCACTGCATCCGACATCGCTGCTAGTCGTCCCAGGATCTCTTTGCCCTCGGGGCGACGGATGTCCAATGTGAAGCTCCGCTTGTTTCGATAGAGGCTTACGAACATGGGGTGGTAGTTCCATGGATGCTCGCCGGGATCGCTGTTAGGCAATCCCGTGACCCATCCTGCCCCTGCCTGCGTCATGGCCTTCGGGATCCGAGGTCCGGGAACGGCTCGAGTGTTCGGCTGCCAGACGAATTGATTTTCTTGCTTTAGCACCTCTGCGCCTAGGTCCGCCAGCAATACGGTTGAGAACGTTCCTGCCCATACTCCGCCAAGGTCGAGAATGCGGAATCCTTCCAGCGGTTGTTTGGCCATTAGAGGACCTCCACCACGCCGGCCGACGCTAGCTCGCTGATTTCTCCAGCGCCATAGCCTGCTTCTTTCAGTACTTCTGCTGTGTGTTCCCCTAGTAATGGCGCAGGTCGGCGAAGCTCCCAAGGAGTCTCTGACATGAGGAATGGTCTCCCAGGGATTTCCACTTCCCCCAGTTCCTCGTGTTCTGTTAGTTCCCAGAAGCCCCGCGCCCGAAAGTTTGGGTCTTCGAAGACCTCATCAATGGTAAAAAGTGGTCCGCAGAGAAAGCGCACCTTTCGTGCCGATTCCCAGATCTCGCGCTTAGTGTGCTCGGAAAGCCAGACGTAGAAGAAGGCGTTGAATTCTTCAATGGCCTCGGGGTTCATTTGAATAGCTGGATCATCCCATTTTTCATCCTCCATCCAGTCCGGGTAGCCCAGAAACTCTCGTGCATTGGTAAAACGGGCCCCACCGCCCTGTAGGTCAACCCAGCCGTCTTTGCAAGGGAAAACTCCGTTGAGCATTCCCACTGCGGCACCAGGTGAGCGTAGAGACTTTCGACCTGAATATTGATATCCCATTACGGTTGCGTGTCGCCGGTCTACGCCGACAAGGTGACTGTCCGCAATCGAAAAGTCGACGTGTTGCCCTACTCCCTGATACCGGCCCGCCATCAACGCTCCCATCATTGCAGTTGCTGCTGCTGATCCTGACTGCACTAGTGCTGCAGTTCCATACATTTTTACGGGCTCCCTCTCCAGCAGCCCTGTGGAGAACATCTCCCCCGCGAATGCGTAAAGCACTAGGTCTGAGCCTTTGTAGTCGCGGTACGGACTTTCCTGCCCAAAGTTCGTTATCGAAATTAGAGGGACATTCTTTCGGCGTTCTTGAATTTCGTTCCAGCCCACGCCCATCGACTCCATGACGCCTGGTCGGAAACTCTCCACTATGAGATCGCTGCTCTCCAATAACCGCCAAAAAACCTCTCTGCCCTGAGGGTCTTTTAGGTCGAGCACAACCGAGCGCTTATTCGTATTGAAGTAGAAGAAGGTGCCACTCTTCTCCGGATGTGGCTTACCTTCCTTGTACGGACCGAGGTTCCGTGAGGGATCCCCTCCTGGGCGTTCAACCTTGATTACATCAGCTCCAAAATCCGCGAAGAGCTTTGTCGAGTAGGGACCGGCTATGTGCTGTGTTAGATCCAGCACCCGGACATCGTTCAGAGGACCTGTCATCGCCCCCTCCGTCGCTGTCGTATGTCCCGCAAGTGCGGGCGCAGTGGCGCATCTTACGGCGTTCTTGCTCTTTGGTTTTCCCAAACGCGATTAAGGGGCGCAGCTTTAGTGCTGCGCCCCTTAAAATTGGGATGGATTAAGCCCTCCATCCTAGTTGATGTGTTCTCCGATCTTTGCCTGTTGTTCAGCCAACAGGTCGGAAGGCATGGAGATGTAGCCGACCTCTGGGACTATCTCTCCTACGTTGTCCAGTACGAACTGAGTGAAACCAGCAACCTCCGGCCGTTCGCTTAGGAGGTTCGCACGGGTATAGATAAATAGTGGACGGGAGAGAGGGGTGTAATCGCCTGAGAGGGCGGCCGCATAGCTTGGGGCCACACAACCGTTCCCGTTATCGATAGATATGGCTTTTAGGCTTTTGCCTGCCTCAACAAAGTAGGCGAAACCAAAGTAGCCAATTGCGTTCTGGTCGCGACCGATTCCCAGTGTCAGGATATTGTCATCCTCGGAGGGGGTGCCGTCGCTGCGGTGATTGGCGCCCTCGACTGCTTCAATGATTGCCTCATGGAAGTAGTCGAATGTCCCAGAGTCAGCGCCTGGGTAATAGGCAATGATGTCTTTGGATGGCCATTCGGCTCGGAGGTCGCTCCACTTTTTAGCTCCGCCTGCACTAAAGGCCTGATGCACCTCCATTACGGTCATGCACTGGACGAATTCATTAGCTGGGTGAACCATGATTGTGAGGGCGTCGATTGCAACCTGGATTTCGACGATATCCTCGATACCGTTTTCAGCGCATGCGGCGATTTCCTCGTCCTTGATAGGACGGGAAGCGTTACTGATCTGCGTCTCGCCGCGACAGAACTTTTCAAAGCCCCCGCCAGTGCCAGAGAAGGCAACGTTTACACGAACATCAGAGACGTAGCCAAACTCCTCGGCCATTGCTTCGGAGATGGGAAAGACTGTTGAGGAACCATCAATGCGGATCTCACCAGAGAGGTCCTCATAGGGGTTGGCCTTCTCCCCATTGGCCTGCTGGTTGCTGGTTTCCTTCGCGGTTGCAGCGGGGTTCTTGGAGTCGTCGCCCGAACTGCATGCGATTGTTGCTAGTGCGAACGCCGCTAGGCCGGTGATGAGGAGCAGCAGCCATCGCAGCCGCTCCGGGCTAAAGGTCTTGAGGTAGAAGGGGTTAAACGTAGTAATTACTCCCTGCATGTTTTGTCCAGTCGATCAGGCTGGCTCTTCGCTTGAGTGACATTAGCTTCGGGTGTTTAAGTGGTGATTAACAAAGTCGCCTTTGCCGCCGTTTCTGGCGGAAGGCGTACGATTTCTGCATACAAAGATGGCTATTGACATCCTTGCCCTGCTGATTGCGTTCCTTGCCGGTTCGGTCCCGTTCTCTTGGTTGCTTGCTCGCTACCGGTATGGAGTTGATCTGCGGGCTACTGGCGATGGTAATGTTGGTTCTGGGAACCTGCTGCATCTTGGCGGCATCTGGCTGGTGGTGGTAGCCACCATTTTGGATCTACTTAAGGGTGCCATTGCCCTTGCAATCGTTCTTGCAATCACTGGAGATGAGTGGGTCGTGCTCACAGGAGGGGGTCTCGTTATAGCTGGGCATGTTCTCCCACCTTGGCTAGCCTTTAACGGTGGCAGGGGAGCCTCCCCCGCGATCGGTGTTGCCTGGGCGCTTTTACCCCTTTCGGGTCTTGTAATGCTCGGGGTTGGTTTGATCGTACTTGTGGGTACCCGACGCACAGTTGTTGGCATCGCTGCCGCTGTAATAGCCCTGGTAGCCGTAACCCTTGCCATTGACGGCAATGCAGGGCGGTTACTCTTCGTGGTCGTCCTTTTTCTTGTAGTGGCGCTTAAGGATGTCTTTGATCGCTTCCAAAGCCGCCGCGGGAGAACAACTGCCAAGTAGGTTAGCCCATGCCAATTTCTTCGTGCTTTTAATTTGTGAGTATGAGTGCTTCCAGCTCGAATAGAGACGGCGATCACGCTTGTTGATTTAGATACCAGGGAATCCCTGTGATCTAGTAGGTGCCTTCCTCAATGTCACCGGAGGGGTTGAGAAATTTCTACGTTTGGAGCTTGCCATCCGCCAGGTTAGGCCTACCTGTTTTCCGCAGCAGGTGCCGGACGTTGTTGGATGGCCTCGATCTCGACTATCCGCTCCTTAAAGCGCCAGCGCCCATCCTGGCAATGCTGCACATTGTCTTTGTAGCGTCCGAACACCAGAACGTAGGGTTCTCCCATTTCGTCCTCGTCCAGCCTTGTGAAGAAGCTCTCCACTCTGGCAGTGCCATCGTTTAGGGAGATGCGTGGTTGCACCATCATGTGTTTGTGCCATGTTTCTGGGGCTCTGGTGTGAGTAGCGATGAAAGCAGTTAACGCTTGTCGTCCGTCAACCCGAGTTCCAGGCCGGTTGAAGTCTGGTTGCATCCGGATGTCGAACACACCATCCTCAGTGAAGCAGTCCACCCACTCTCGCTCCAGCCCATAATCGATACTGTGAGCGTAGCGGTGCATGTTTGCGATTACTCCCCGCTCGTTCTCAAGCGTAGACAATCGCTTTTCTAGATCGGCAAGGTGCTCTTCGGTACTCCTCATGGCGTCTCCCTTTCCGGTGCAGTGCCGGTAGCCTGACCGTAGCTCAGGTTTCTGCCCCTGCGCTACCCCTATCCCGAGGCACGCTCCTCTTGTTCCTCCGGATGGGAGGGCATTCGACGCAGCGTTGGCTGCGTGACAAGGAAAACCGAAGCTACTATTGCCACTGCGGCACCGGATAACGCAAACATCTCTCCTGCTCCTATCAGTTGGGCACCCCCGCCCGCCATGAGACCACCGAAGGGTGAGCCTCCCATTAGTACGAGGGTATAAATAGCCATAACGCGTCCCATTACGTCACTGGGTGTGTGTGCCTGGATCAACGTTAGGTTTAGGTTGATGAAGAAGCCAGCGTTTAAGCCGCTTGCAAACATGAATAGCACTGTCAGCAGGTAGTTGTGGGAGAGCCCGATCCCTACTGCCAGGCTCCCTCCGGTGATTAGAGTGACAGTAAACCAACCGCCGGCATTTTCTAGCCTGGGAATCGAAGCAAGAATAAGTGAGCTAATCACAGTTCCTACCCCCATTGCTCCAAACAGAACGCCTGTTTGAAAGGCTTCGGCACCCAGTTGCTCTTCCGCTACTCTGGGCAATAGGGCTTGCCAGGGACCCATAATTACTAGTGATGAGGCCAGAAGTAGGAAAAAGAGTGTGCGGATGTCTACCGCTCCCTTAACAAAGCTAAATCCCTCGCGGATCTCCCCCATCATTTCCTTGAGCAGCTGTCGTCCAATTCGTGCGACCCGTTCGGCTTCGGGTACTTTCAGAGGGACTAGGAATATTAGTCCGATTCCCATTAGTACCGCTTGGAGTGCGAAGCCTCCTCCGTTTCCCCAAATGTCGATCGCTGCTCCACCAATGAGGGGACCAATAATCTGCGATACGTTTTGTCCCAGACTATTAAGGGTGATTGCATTCATCAGCCGGTTTTGTGGCACTACTGCTGGTACAAGGGCCTGCCTTACTGGTTGGCCAACAGCAACTCCAACACCGATCAGGATTGCCATACCGATAGCCATGGGTACGCCCATTGCGCCTGTCCAAATCAGAATTGCTGTTAAAAGCGAGGTTGCGAGAACCCAGAACTGACTTAGAAAGAGCAACCGGCGGCGATCCCAACGGTCTGAGAGAACACCACTGGGCAGGGTTAAGAAGAACACGGGGATGCCTAGTCCGAATGTCACCAGGCCTAGTACTAGGTTTTCTTTACTGAGATCTCCAGCCAGCCAGACAAAGGCAAAGCGCTGAATACCTTGCACCAGTGCATAGCTGAAATTGTTCCCCCATAACAGTCGGAAGTCGCGAAGTTCAAACGCCGCGAATGTCTGTTTGGTTAGGATTCCCTTTTTCGCCCGTATTGGGCTGCCTTGCGAGCCACTCTCGTCGATACTTTCCGCCAATCCCCGCCACCATTAAAAGCGCGATTCTTCTGACGCTCTCGGGAATGCCAACGTACGCGCCCTCACCCTGCCGGGCAAACCGTTCTCCCTCCAGGCACGTACCATATTTGTTGGGAGCATTCCTATGACGAAGGTACATGATCCTGTTCTTGCTCCCCCCCCCGCTTCCCCTAGAGGGTTTTCGCGATGCTGGAAGAGATCGGAAAAGAATCGGTCAGTCGCTGCGAGTGATTGAACGACTATTGATAGATTCGGCGGTAATTACATCAGGCAGCCAGTAGCGTCGGAACACTAAATAACCTAGCAAGGTAAGGAGTCCAGCGACCGGTCCGACAAGGCGAATTCCCAACGAGTCATCAGTGGTGCTTCCGAGAGCGAGCAGGGCAATGAGAATACCTGGCCCAGCAGCTCCCGCGACCTTCTCGAGAGTAGCTTGAGTGGCATAGAAAGTGCCCTCGCGTCGAAGGCCTGTCCGCAAGGTATCGTAATCGGTAATGTCTGCGATGAGTGCATTGGGGAAGGTTTGGGCTGGAGCAAGAGCAACACCAATGAGAAGTGCGTAGGCGATAGCTTGTGCCATCGGTGGGATGGTAGGGAGAAAACCTGCAAATGCGAACAACGGGAAATAGAGTGCGGCAAAGAGCATGCCCCATCTATAGACCTGTCGCTTGGAATAACGCCGAGATTGACGGACGACAAGCGGGAGGATAAGCAAGAGCATGCCGAGTGCGGAGCCTGTAAGAATTGCGACAGTTGTGCCTTCCTCCTCCTTCCCTAGGACAGCGGCCGCGTAAAAGGGAAGCACGCCGGTGATGACTTGGACTCCAACGCTGTACAGGACGAACGAAGGAAGGAAGACCAAAAACTGGTCATTTCTCAGGCAGGTTGTGATGGCTTTCCAAGTGGAGCTCTGTTCATTGGAGACATCTTCAGAGTAGATTCCCTTTGAAGTCTCAATTGAGCGTTTCCAGGCTCCTGCCAGTGCGATGTAGCGAGAGGCGAAAGCAACGATGGCAATAATGATCGCCATAGAGACAAATCCAAAGGCGTCCTTGAGCAGGCTAGTTCCCACGAAGGCGAGGACCGTGCCAAGAAGGCCAAATACAACCTGCCAGCTCACGATGCTGAGTCGGTCTTCACTATGACGTGCTATTTCCGGCAGCAGGGATTCCATGGGCCCACCAGAGAGTGTGGAGAAGAGATTGAAGAACCAGAATATGGCAAATAGGTAGACCACATTACCCAGGGTCTCTCCGGGGTTAGGTGGTATCCATAGGAGTATGAAGAGGACGGCCATCAAGGGAGTGGCAGCTAGAACGAAGGGGATGCGGCGTCCCAGACGGGAGCGAGTACGGTCGCTCCAATAGCCAATGAGGGGATCGTCGAAGGCTTCGATTAGTCGGCCAATTACGAGGACGGCACCAATGGCAAAAGCCCCACCCCGGCGTTCAAGATCTCCGTCGCCGAGGTAGAAGAATATTAGCCATAGGTCACGGGTTCGACCTAGTGCGTTTCCTCCCAGTGAACCGGAGGCGTAGATGTGACGAGCTAAAGGGGACAGTCGGCCTTCCGGGCCTGTTGCCCAATTTCGGAGCTGGGTCTGCAATCGTTCCAAGTAAGGGGTCATTGCCTCTCTGCCGAGGCTAAGGGGTTAGGGGAGCGCTAGCATCCTTTCGAGGGCAACCAGGGACCATTTGCGGGTTTTGGTATCGACCTCGACGCGATTGACAATCTCGCCTTGCGTAAGGCGCTCAAGAGTCCAGGCGAGGTAGGCGGGGTGGATGCGATACATTGTGCTACAGGGACAAACAACTGGGTCAAGACAGAAGATGGTTTTATCGGGATGCTCGTCTGCAAGGCGCTTGACGAGATTGATCTCGGTACCAATGCCCCAGGCTGTTCCTGCTTCTGCATCGCTCACTGTTTTGATTATCTGCTCAGTAGATCCCGAGGCGTCAGCAGCTTCTACGACCTCCCAGGAGCATTCAGGGTGGACGATAACGTTCAAATCGGGATATTCAGAACGGGCCTTCTCGATCTGATCGACAGAGAAGCGTTGATGGGTACTGCAATGGCCTTTCCAGAGAATGACCCGGGCCTTCTCGATCTGGTCTGGGGTGAGACCACCGAGAGGTCGTCGCCAATCCCAGGTAACCATTTCTTCTAGGGGAATGCCCATTTTGTACCCGGTATTGCGACCAAGGTGTTGATCAGGGAAGAAAAGCACCTTTTCACCGCGCTCAAAGGCGTACTCGAAAGTCTTTGGGGCATTGCTGGAGGTGCAAACGATGCCCTCACGCTTGCCAACGAAAGCCTTAAGACTTGCGGCACTGTTCATGTAAGTAACAGGAATGATCCGCTTACTGGGATCAAGGCATGCTTGCATTTCATCCCAGGCGGCATACACATCTCCTGGGTCAGCCATGTCTGCCATCGAGCAGCCGGCCTCCATATTGGGCAGAACGACGGACACCCCGGGGGGAGTGAGGATGTCAGCGGATTCGGCCATGAAATGAACACCGCAGAAAAGGACAAACTCAATGCCTTGCTGTTTAGCGGCATGCTGAGCGAGCTTAAAACTGTCGCCGGTGAAGTCAGCGTACTGAATGACTTCGTCGCGCTGGTAGTGATGACCAAGGATAACGAGGCGCTCTCCGAGGATAGCTCGAGCGGAGCGAATTCTGAGTTCAATTTCTTCGGGCGGCAGGCCGAGGTAGCTTCGAGGTATGTCCTGTTGCCAGCTAACGAAGGCGGGTTCTTCGATAAGGGGAAGAGGTTCGAGCCGGTCGGTAGGGCAAGTGTCGGGGTTCAAGTAGCGCTCAAGTAAGGCCGCGCTGTCTGAGGACGGGGCACTAGCGGTCATTGAGCAATCCCCTCTAGTAAGACCACTACTTAGTGTATTTTCGACACTAAGTAGTGGTCTTACTCTGCCATATGCAGCCGGGATGGTCAACGGCAAAAGCGCGACTTAGTCAATCACTAGAAGAAGAGGGTCGCCAGCGGATCGTACGAGGTTGTGTCCGTTCAACACGTTCAGCAGGGGTTGAGATGAGGAGTTCGACGGGGTCGTCAGGGTAAAGTTCTCCTCCTTCCAAAACACGAGCATATACACGGCTAAAGCCAGGGCGTTCTTCCTGGTTGATGCTGTTGATGTTGCCTCCAATGAACCACTGGGCATTTTTCCAACAGGGTTCGGTGTAGCCAGTTATTTCAATAAGCACTGTTTTGCCAAGGCGAAGGCGGGTGCCAGGAGTCGCACGATTCCAATCGATACCAGCGGTGGTTATATTCTCCCCTGTTTTACCGGGCGCGATGGAATGGCCTTCCGCGGCTAGGGCTTGAATGCGTTCCAGGGCGAAGAGACATAGAGCTCTTCGGGGACCTCCATGGGCCTGGAGATCGGCTTGTCGGTCTGCGGTGATGCCATCAGTGTCAATGGTGGCCTTCGCTAGAGGTAGCTTAGGTACACCGCCGTTGGAGGCACTCAACTGGACAATGTGGCCGTGTCTATCTGTCATACGCCTCACCCATCATCAAAGTTTGCGATGACGCCCTCGACGTGCAATAGACGCAAGGCCTGGGCGATTCCGGGACGGAGTTGATCAAGTGTTTCTTGAGGGATTCGTTCTCTAAGCCGTTCGAAGAGGTCATTGACCGTTCGCTTTCCATCGATCTGGGCGACTACGAGGGCTACCAGAGTGCTTACAGGGACACCTTCGGCCCGCTCAGGTGTAATTATGACCTGGCCCCAGGTGAATTCCCCCTCACCAGCGACCGGTTTTTGTTCTAAGCGAGTTTCCGGCACCAATGAAGGTCGGGAGGTAAGAAGAAGTGGGAAGTCACTACCAAAGCGCTTGTCGAAGGAAGTA
The DNA here is from genome assembly GCA_002346645.1 of Dehalococcoidia bacterium UBA2991. Taxonomy (GTDB): domain Bacteria; phylum Chloroflexota; class Dehalococcoidia; order Tepidiformales; family Tepidiformaceae; genus UBA2991. The sequence continues at coordinate 30,236 of DEAD01000001.1, read as the reverse complement.
CCCCGAGCTTCGCGGTAACCCTCAATAGCAGTGACAGCTTCGCTGAAGCTTCGAGGGGTTTCTCCATGGGCGAGGACAGCGCGTTCGTATCCTGCAGGAGGCTGGCCGGCGACGGCGCGGATAAACGCTAGTCTTGAAGGGGTAGAGTCGTCAGCGCCAGTGATGCGGCGAGTCTCCCAAAAGTAGGAATCTACGGTGCGGTTGCTGGAATAAAAAAGACGGGCTAGCTCACGGAAATGATGGTACTGCTGCAGGTAGTTTTCGGAATAGACGGCGGCGGCGGCGCGACCTAGCTTGGGGTCTGTGAGAGCTGAGGTTACGTAGGCGGCGGCAAGGACTCCTGAAGATAGAGCGAGGTGGACACCGGAAGAGAAGAGTGGGTCCACAAAGCAGGCAGCGTCTCCGGCAAGGACGAATCCCTCTCCAGCAAGCTCTCCGGAGGTATAAGACCAGTCTCGGACAACAGTTGGGTTGGTTGTAAGAGTTGCGTCTTCCAGGAGGGTGCTTGTATGTGGGCCATTGGCGATTTGTTCGCGAAAAAAGGCTTGAACTCCAAGCTTGGCTATTTGTTTACGTCCAAAAGAGCTATCTACGACGACGCCCACGCTAGCGAGGCCCGTATGAAGGGGAATAACCCAGAGCCAGCCGTCTTTGATGGATTCAATCAGGATGTTGTTAGCGTCAGGCTCAGGTAGACGAGCCCCCCCAGTGTAATAGCCATAGATTGCGAGATTGTGAAAGAAGGGATCGGGCTTGCGGAGAGAACGGGCGTGGGCAATAAGTCCAGATTGACCGCTGGCATCGATGACGAATCGCGCGCGGATTGTGTGCTCGCGAAGTGCATCATCCTCTATGCGGAGGTTTGCCCCCGAGGGGCCAGCGTCCGCATAGAGGACCCGGTGTCTTTCACGTACATCGACCCCGTTTTTAGATGCATTTCGTAGCAAGATCTCATCGAATTGAGCACGAACTACCTGGAAGGCGTGGGGATAGCGGGGGCTAGATTCCCGGAAGGACCAGCTCCAAGGGTCAGGCTCTCTTCCCCAGACCATAGTGGCCCCGTACTTGGGGAGAAATCCAGCGGCCTCAATGGCGGGGAGAACTCCGAGCTCGGCGAGAATAGGCATTGATGCGGGGAGGAGAGATTCACCTACATGCTCTCGGGGGAATTGGTTGCGCTCGTATAGACGAACGCCCCAGCCCTTCCGGCTGAGCATGGTAGCGGCAGCTGATCCAGCAGGGCCACCGCCGACAACGACGACATCGGTGTCGTATTCGTTGTCCCTCATAAGAGGATCGTCGCACACCACATCGACAGGAGCTCGCTTTGGGTAGCAAGAAGGCGCTGCAACGGATTGCAGCGCCTTCTTGTTAGTACGCTCTGAAAGGGCTTAAGAGCCGCCGGCCGGGACTGCTTCCTCTTGTGCCATCGGCTCGTTCGTTTGGGTGTCAACCTCGAAGGGACCCTTGAGGTCAAATTCTTTGGCCATCTCCCTTGTAGCGGGGATCACTTCTTCTCCCATGAGCCTGAGGCTACGCATGGCATCGTCGTGATTCATGGCGCCGTCTCCATCCCAGAAGAAAATGCTTCCTGGTCGCAGATACTCTAGAACGTGCCGAATCTTTGGGATTACCGTTTTGGGAGTACCCGTAATGATGACCATGCGGTCTTTCTGGTTCTCGTAGGTGCCAAACTGATCAGCAGCTTCGGTCTCTTTCTTGGATGCATCTGTTGCCTCGTCATGGGCCGTCAAGCGACCACGAGCACGAGCTGCGGAGAAACTGGTGACTGTTGGCAGTAGATTGGTGCGAGAGGTCATCCCCGGAAGGTTCTGGAGGTAGGGGCGAACAATTCCTTGATTGCCTTCTAGGAACGGGTTACTGGGGCCCTCGACATACTTCCGGGCAGCCTCGTCAGCGAGCTCTTCCGTCTCATCCACATGCACCTTGAACAGGTAGCTGCGGTGCTGAGTACCGGCCTCATAGCCATTTTCCTTTGCGACCTCAGTGTAGTAATCGTAGGAGTTCTTGGTGGGCTCTAAGTCAGTGGCTAGCATCACGTATGGGTACTTATGCTCTGCGGCCCACTTGACGGTGTTACGGCTCATCACCCCGGGGATCCAAATTTGTGGATGGGGTTGCTGATAGGGCTTGGCCCAGGGATTCACGTACCGGTAGTCGTAGTGTTCTCCTTCCCAGCGGAAGGGGCCGTCTCGTTTCCAGGCTGCTAGGACAAGGTCGTGAGCCTCTTGGAAACGTTCCCAGTTGAATGGTGATTGCGCGTTGTGGGCAACGCTCTCACGGCCGGTACCGCGGACCCAGCCGGTCACTAGCCGCCCCTTAGAAATCATATCGATCTCAGCTAGCGTTTCAGCTAGCCACAAGGGGTCGTCCCAGATCGGAAGGACGTTGCCGAGGATAACAATCTTTACCCGCTGGGTGATGCGCGCGAGGATGGCGGCCTCGACGTTGACAACGCCGCCCATGCAGAAGGGGGTGCTGTGGTGCTCGTTCAGCATTACCCCGTCAAAGCCCATCTGCTCGGCATAGACTTTTTCGTCTAGGTAGCGGTTATAGAGGTCGGAGCCAAGCCTCGGGTTGTACTCGCTGTTGCTAATGCCGAGGTCAGCTATATCGCGCCCTGCGGCACCGAAGTAACCTGAATCATTGTCTTGGTAAGGCCGTTCGGTGAAGTACCCGATGAACATGTATAAAACCTTTGCGTCTACACGCTTTTGGCGTGTGTTTGATGAATTAAACGCATCATAGCGTTTTTGGCTATGCGCTGGAACAAACTAGATCCCGGCGTGCCCAGCAATGAGAGATGCCAATTCCTCAGGTTCCTCGTAGGCAACGTAATGGCCGGCACCTTCTATTATTTTGAGGGTGGCATTAGGAAGGCCAGCGGTGTACTGCCGCGCGCAGGTGATGGGAATCACCTTTTCCTCGCTCCCAGAGATGACCAGAGTACTGGTCTCCACTTCAGAAAGGAGATGGGGAAGGCGCCGGTTGAACATATAGGGCTTCCAACTGAGGCGGGCGGTCATTTCCCGGCTAAATTCCCAGAGCTCTCGAACTTCTTTGGTAATCTCCTCGCCAAAGATTTCGTGGTAATGCGCCTCGTCGCGGAAGCCTGCAGAGATGTATTCAGGGTAGTCGATTAGCATTTGGTCGAGCAGCTCTCCTTCCTCGGGTTGAACACCCGCTGCTCCGACGAGCACTAGGGAACTCAGGCGCTCCTGATCCATGGTGGCTAGCTCCGCGGCTATAAAGCCCCCAAAACCAAGGCCGATTAGCGTGGTCTCTTCCGGGGCAACTTGGGCAAGAAAGCGATTCACCAGAATTGCGATATCTCGCGCATCGCGCGCCCAGACGGGACGTTCCGACTGTCCGTATCCAGGAAGGTCGGGGACAATTACCGTGAACTTTTGGGATAGAGCTTCGTAGAAGGGTGCCCAGCCAATGTTGCCGGAAGAGTGGTGGAGTACGACGGCGGCTGGGCCACTTCCGCCTTGCAAGTAGCGAACGGTAAGGCCCGCAACCTCCGTAGTAGATTCAGTCCAGGTCTGCTCAGCTGTCGTCATAGGATTCCTCCGGTGAAAGATGCGTAGCCACGCATAATACCTGAGCTTAGTGTTGCTGGCTGTGTCTTCCCCTGGCTAGAGGGCGCTTCCATCTGTACGCTCTGCCGCATGTCAGAAACTTATCTGGTCGTTCACGTCGACAAGCGCCCCAATGTCTCGTTTGAAATAGAGCAGGGAATCATCGAAGACGGTGGGGGTAAGTTCATAGCAACCAGCTCATCAGACGAAGACCAGTTAATTGCCAATGTCAGGGATGCGGATGTAATCCTGGTGTCATCAGCTCAGATTACGCGGCGAGTAGTTGAGTCAATGCCAAAGTGCAAGCTCATCATCCGCTACGGGGTAGGGCTGGACACCCTGGATATTCCAGCTGCAACAGATCATGGAATCGTGGTAGCTCACTTTCCAGATTTCTGCCAACCGGAGGTTGCCAATCAGACCATGCTCTTGCTGCTGGCATGTGCGAAGAAGCTAAGACTACTTGATTCTGCTGTGCGAGATGGAAGTTGGCGTCCCGGTCCGTTGGCCCCCATGGGGCCAATCGGTGGCGAGACACTGGGGCTAGTGGCACTTGGGAATATCGCGCGGGCGGTGGTTCCAAGGGCCAAGGCTTTCGGTCTAAACGTCATCGCGCATGACCCTTATTTGGGAGAAGGGGTCTTTCGTGCTCAGGGGGTTGAGCAGATCACGACATTGGAGGAATTGCTCAGGCGTTCAGACTATGTGTCTGTGCACACTCCGCTGAATGCAGAAACACGACATTTGATTGGGGCGGCTGAACTGGCAGCAATGAAACCGACTGCGTACCTGATTAATACCTCCCGGGGACCCGTTGTTGACGAGGAAGCATTGATAGAGGCACTCGATGGGAGACAGATTGCAGGGGCAGGCCTGGACGTTTTCGAGCGTGAGCCGCTTTCAACAGAGTCACCTCTGGCCCGAATGGAGAATGTAGTACTAATGCCTCATTCAGCTTCGTATTCGGACCAGTCATTCGAGAGCATGCGTCGAAGGGTGGGAGACACTGTCGTAGGGCTGATGGAAGGCAACTGGCCCCAGTTTGTGGCGAATCCTGGAGTTCAGCCAAGAGCCGCCCTACCTGCTCGGGACTAAAAGCTCACCGTAAAGTGAATGCTCTTTCCATAGGAGGAGAGTAATGAAGGCTGCCATATTTCATGGGCCACATCAGCCACTGACGATTGAGGAAGTGGACATCGATGATCCGGGGCCGCGAGAAGTGATCGTGAAGACAGCAGCTAGTGGTGTCTGTCACAGCGACCTTCACTACGTAGATGGGGCCTGGTCTTTCGATACACCCGCGATTCTGGGGCATGAGGCGGCTGGAATTGTAGAGTTAGTAGGAGAACAGGTTACCTATGTACAGCCGGGCGATCATGTGATCTGCTGCCCCTCCGTGTTCTGCGGGATGTGCGAGCGGTGCATGACAGGACAGCCTTATGCCTGTGATCGTGAGGCGGTAACTCGGTCAGCCGAGGAGCCTCCTAAGTACACCTGGAATGGTCAGGGCGTTGCCCAATTTGCACATCTTTCTACCTATGCCGAGAAGATGCTGGTGCACGAGAATGCCATCGTTCGCATTCGCGAGGACATGCCTCTGGACGCTGCTGCGCTTATTGGCTGTGGAGTGACAACAGGATTTGGAGCGGTTGTAAATACGGCGAAAGTGCAGCCAGGTTCTTCGGTGGCAGTATTTGGGGTGGGTGGGGTCGGTTTGGCAGCCGTTCAGGGCTCCCTAGTGGCAGGAGCTCGCATGATCATTGCTGTGGATACGGTTGAATCAAAGCTCGCGAAGGCCCGAGAACTGGGGGCCACTCATGTAGTTGATGCTTCTTCTAATGATCCTGTGCAGGCCATCCATGACTTAACTGGGGGTGGGGCTGACCATACGTTCGAAGCTATTGGGTTGAAGTTGACGGTGGAGCAGGCGTATGAGGCGCTGCGTCGTGGAGGTACTGCAACGGTTATTGGGTTACTCCCTGCAGGAGAAAAAGTGGAAATAGACGGACGCTCCCTGCTTGATGAGAAAACGCTACAGGGCAGTTCGATGGGGTCTAACCGTTTCCGCGTGGATATGCCTCGATACATCGACTTTTATATGCAGGGTCGGCTGAAGCTGGACGAGATGATTACCCGTCGGATGAGGCTAGAGGACGTCAACGAGGCGTTCCGAGCTATGAAGGCTGGTGAGGTTGCCCGGTCAGTGCTGATGTTTGATTAAATCGAATCACAACTCTTCCCGTGGGCGGGTAAAGCCCCCGCGAAAGCGCTCAAGTAGGCCCTCACGGGTGAACTCGGGTGACTTAGCGTAATCGATGATGATGCGTTCACGGTCTTCAACCATCTGAGCAGCAGCAGGAACATCAGCTGCAATGTCATGTGGGATGGAGATGCATCCATGGAGGTCTGCATGGAGCAGATCGCCGGGGTTCACAGTAATTCCGCCGACTGTCACGGGCCCACCGACTTCGATCTGATGGACGTAGGCATGGGAGACAAGTACTTCTTTGGCAAGAAACTGGAAGCCAAGCTCGCGGACCTCTTCCATGTCGCGCACGCCGCCGTTGGTAATAACGCCAAGGCAACCAAATGCCTTGTGGATGTTGCCGTTGACCTCTCCCCAGAACGAACCGACTGGGGGATCATCTAGGTCCTCTATCACGACGATGCGGGGAGTGGGAATAGACTCGATGTGGTTGTACCACTCCCCCCGCTCGACGTTTGCTTCAGGGTCTTCGTCAGGAGCCACACTTGCTCGGATCTTGCAGGTAACGGCGTAGCCGACGATGGGCTCCATTTCGGGAAAGTGGCAGCGAATATCAGGGGTCATGGTGCCGTAATTGCGGGCACGGACCTGAAAGGTTTCGATAGCGTTAGAAATGGCGGGAGAGGGCCAAGCACGAAGGGCGGCTAGTTGTTCATCTGTTAGGGGTTGCATGGCATGTCTCCATTGGAAGGTAGAGCAATCCTAGGGCTGGGCGTTCGGGCGCGCTACGTGTGGATTTGCAGTTGGCCCAAGTAATGAAGGGATTTTCATTGCTTGGGGGGTCAGCCTTCGGAATAAAACGCATGTAAGCAAGCTGTTTAAGCATTTGCCACTTAGTGCTGGTAAGCGTTTTGTAAAGCCACACTATCAAAGCCGTGCGGCTCTTTACCGATGGCAAAGTCGTAGAGAGCTGCTTTGAAGATTCCTTCCATAGCAGTTACGGCGGCCCATGCTAGGCCAACTAGAGGGATACCAATGGCGAGGCCGAGCACTGGGTGAACTAAAGCCAGTATCAGTCCTGGAATCGCTGCAACGATGATTGCCCCAATAGTCAAAATCCCGAAGCCAAAGGTTGCTGTTAGCTGGCGTCCCCAGGTTTGGCGCAGGAGTGAGGAGGAACGCCGAATGGCCTCAATCGGTCCGATGCCTTCAGCGACGAGTAGTGGGATCACGAAGAAGGTTGCTAGGCTCCAGGCAGCGCCGCCAAGCCGGGATGCAACTTGTCCCGCCATACCCCCACGATCGCGAAGTATCTGCAGGATCAGTGTGACGATTGTGGTAATGAGCGCCCAGGCAAGGATCTGGGGAATATGTGTAGAGGCAGCCCGCAGGCCAGAGGCGATATTTGGATCTCCGCCGCGTAGTCGCTCGAGAGCTGCTGCAACTAGTGCGGCGTTGAAGAAGATGACGATGAAGGAGGATCCGAATGCCAGCAACAAGGTGAGTGCCAGAGCTCCGGTAGAACCTTCCCCTCCTTCGTCGGATAGACCGAAGGCGCCTCCCAGGAGGCCTCCGGTAAAGACGGCACCAGCCAGGATTACGAGAGCTGCTACAGACATGACAGGGAAAAAGATGAGTTCGCGATCGAGCATAAGCACGCCCCAGCTCTTCTTCATCAAGTCAATAGTGTTTCCGATTGTTGCAAACATGTCGTAGCTTTCCTCCAGGTAGGTTACACGAGAGACACAAAGATCTTGGGTTAGAGTGGCTCCCTATTCGAAGCATGGTCTTGTTTGGAGCGGGTGCTCAATCGCGTTGAGTCCAGGTGCGTCGCACGAAGAGCGATTCGCTTACTACAGTACTCTCGCGGCCTCGGCCCGTAAGGGCCCTAGTCGAGCCCTTGCTGGTAGCGCGCTTGGCAAGGAAAGTGCTGGCGATGTTGGCGGTAATCTTGAGGGCCGTGCCAACTGCGATGGCAGTGATTGCGCGACGAACGGGAACAGGCAGGGCAGGGGGACGAACCTCGAGAGCGCCAGAGGGACGGGCAACAGGCATGCGACGATCGCGAAGAAACATGCCACAGTTGCGGCAATAGTTGTCAGTAGCTTCAAGAGGCTCGACGCAGTCGGGACAAGTGAGGAACTTGGGTGCCAGATGGGCCATACGCAGGATTATACGTCGGGCAAGAGGGCTTCTTCGACTTTTGTCGTTAGGTCGAGGGCACTGGGGGCAGTCAAGGCCAATCGTCCGTCCTGGAGGGCCCGGAGTGTCTCAGCAAGAAACGGTTTTTCACGGACTACACCGCGGGTACGAATCTCGTCGTAAAGAGGGAGGGCTTCGATGGTGGTACGTGAAGCGCCTGGAGGTACGTGGACGGAGGTGTCGCTAGGGATGGGGAATCGGCAGTAGCTAAGAACCGGTCCTCGGTCAAGATCACCTGTGACAATGTGATACATACAGCCTGTTTCGCTTGCTCCTGAAGTAATCAGTTCGGCAATCACTGCCTGGTAAGTGCCGGTAGGGCCGTCTGGAAGGGCGGGATGGTCATTGATGATTGGGAAGCGGTCGTACATAGCTTCAGTGGTAATAAGCATGTAGCCGAACATGACCGCAAGGTCGAAAGAATGCGGGGCTAGGGATTCGACAGCGGCCTCATCAAAGGCTCGGCGCCAGAGAGGAAGGGGCTCTCCGGTACGAGAGCGTTGACCACCGTGTTCCTTTCGAAAGCGCACGGAGGAAATGGTCTCAACAGGTATCCCTCGGCTTTCAATGAGATCAAGAAGTTGGTCAGTCAACTCGGACTCCCCCCGTTCGCGGTTAAGGAACACAACAGTGATTTCGACAGGTAGACCGTTGTCGATGGCGGTACAGAGCGCTTCAAATGCGCCGTAAGACCCGGGGCCCCTGCCAGTAGTAAGCCAGGCGATGCGCAAAGGCTCAGGAGGTGGTGTCATCAGAATTAGCAGTTTCGTCGTTCAGGGGAGTCTCCTCGCGGTAGCTTCCACCCTCTTGGAGACTGTCCTGAAGGCGCTGTACACGAAGTTCTGCGGTACTTAGGAGCTTGCGTAACTGATCAACAAGAGCAGCCCCTTCCTCAAAAATGGCGAGGCCCTCCTCGAGGGGTATGTTGCCGGTCTCGAGTTTGCGAGCACATTCCTCGAGTTGGGCGACAAGTTCTTCGAAGGCAGGTTCCGCCATTAGTTGACCTCTGCCCAGAAGCTGCCGTCCCTAACGGAAACAGCGATGCGGTTACCCGCCGTTACGTCCCGAATGCTTCGGACAACACCGCGGTGTTGTCCGAGGTGCTCGACGACAGCATAGCCTCGACTCAGGGTAGTAGCAGGGTTTAGTGCGGAGAGCTGGGCATCAAGGTGGTCCAGGTTTGCGCTTTGGGTGGAAAAATGTGCCCTAAGGACTGCACCCATTCGGATTCCCACAGCTTCGATGTTCTCAGCAGAGAGAGATGGCTTGGGGGTGGCATGGGTTAGATTTGCGGTAAGGTTCTTTAGGCGGGCGGAATCGGCTTCGATCCGGCCACGCATACCCATCAACATGGCACGTTTGATCGAAGAGATGCGGTTCTGTACCTCACTGACATCAGGGCTGGCACGTTCTGCTGCCGCACTGGGCGTGGGGGCACGAAGGTCTGCAGCAAGGTCTGCCAGGGAAGTGTCGGTCTCATGGCCGATACCGGTCACCACTGGCACTGGAAAGCCAAAGATTGCACGGACGACGCTTTCGTCGTTGAAGGCGGATAGGTCGGCAGAGGCTCCCCCACCACGGACGACCAGTGCAAGATCTAAAGGTTCATGTGTGGCAAGAGTGCGAAGGGCTGAGACGATGCTGGAAGGGGCCTGGTCGCCCTGGACGAGGGAGGGGGAAACTACGAGTTCAGCAAGGGGCCACCGTCGGGTAAGAACATCGCAAACATCCTGAATTGCAGCTCCCGAAGGGGAAGTTACCAAACCGATACATCGGGGATAGGTTGGAAGAGGTCTCTTGCGGGACTGCTCAAAAAGCCCCTCCTGCTCCAATTTTTCTCGTAGTCTTTCGAGGCGAGCAGCCTCGATGCCCACACCCTCCGGTCGGAAGAAGTCGCAGATGAACTGGAGCTCTCCGCGCTGGGGGTAAATGGCAACTCGACCGTGAGCGAGGACTCGCTCTCCAGTAGGAACTTCAGTCCCCGGCATGTCGTCTCGGAAGAGGACTCCGCGGATGACGGCTTCACTATCACGCAGTGAGAAGTAGCGGTGACCAAGACGGGAACGAGTGGCATCGCTAACTTCCCCTACAACCCAGAGGTCGGAGAGCAACTCACTTCCTTCAATCATGTCCTTCAGAAGATAAATAAGTTGTGAGACACGGATTGGATCCATCAGTTAACCCGCTCGATGTAATCACCGGTCTCGGTGTTGATGCGAATGACCTCACCTTCACTAATGAATAGGGGTACTTGGACGATGAGACCGGTCTCCATGGTGGCTGGCTTGGAGCCTCCCTGGGCGGTGTCGCCTCGTACACCAGGATCAGTGGTGGTTACGGTGAGGGAAACGGAGCCGGGCAACTCTACGGCGATGACTTCGTCTCCATAGAGGGCGACCTCACAGACATCGTTTTCCTTTAGGAATCTGGAGGCATCGCCAACCTTTGCAGCGTCCACAGGGATCTGGTCGTAGGTCTCGGTATTCATGAAGTAATAAAAGGCTTCGTCGGCATAGAGGAACTGCATATCCCGGCGTTCGACGCGGGCTCGATCGAAACGGGTTCCAGCTTGGACCGTATGTTCAATGATGGCGCCGCTGCGGACATCTCGCAGCTTCATACGGACTTGAGCAGAACCGCGACCCATTTTTACGTGTTCGTAGCTGAGGACAGCATAGAGCTTGTCCTTCATTTCAATTGTTACACCGCGGCGGAGTTCGCCGGTAGAGATTTGGCTCAACGGTGGGCTCCTGTTTGAAAAGTTGAATCGAGGTGACTGATTTGTCGGGCGCGGCCTCCTTCGATGGTCACGATATCCTCGATGCGCACACCACCCCAGCCTGGCAGATAGATGCCAGGCTCGATGGTGAAGACCATGCCCTCTTCAAGAACATCAGTGGAAGCAGGACCGAGGTAGGGAGGATAGTCATGTACGTCCAGACCGACCCCATGGCCTAATCCATGGGTGAACTCGTTGCCATAGCCATGCTTTTCGATGAACGAGGCGGCTAGGGAATGGGCATCGGCACCGGTCATCCCTGATTCAATACCCGCTATAGCTGTCTGCTGGGCTTCCCGGACGATCTGATACACGTTGCGGAAGCCGTCTGGTTCTGTTCCGAGAAAGAAGGTTCGGGTGAGATCGCTGCAATATCCAGAAAGCTCGGCCCCCCAGTCAACGATGATGGGCTCGCTGGCTTGGAAGGGTCGGTCTGAAAGGTCGGCGTGGGGCATGGCTCCACGCTCCCCACTGGCGACGATGGGCTCAAAAGAGAGGCCATGGGCTCCGTGCTCTTTTACGGCAGCGTCAAGTGCACCAGCAAAGGCGTTCTCGGTAACGCCCGGTTCTAAAGCAGTGGTGGCGTCAAGAAAAGCTTGCTCAGCGATGAGGATTGCTTGTTCAAGAAGGGAGAGTTCCTCTGCATCTTTGCGGGCACGGAGTTGTTCGATGATTGGGGGTGCGGGAATAAGAAAAGGCCGGTCTCTCTCTGGCAGATGGTCAACGGCCTCACTAAGGGTGAGAAAGTCCCCATAGCTGAGGTCGGACCGGGAAAGCCCGAGGCGCTTATTAGAAAGGCCAGTGGCTGAAAAAAGTTCAGAGAGCCAGGCTGATTGGGGTCCCTTTGTGTCAAACACCGTAAAACCACGGTGTTCGGCCTCGGTTCGGGCTTGGGCACTGTAGCGGGAATCCACAGCAAGAACGGCTTTTGTAGCAGAGATAACGGCATAACCGGTAGACCCGGTAAACCCAGTCAGATAGCGCCGGTTGGCGGAATGGCGGTGATTTACATCATCGACGGGACTGGCGACGTAAAGGCCATCAAGGCCTGCTTCATCGAGGGCAGTGCGGACCCGTTCGAGTCTTTGAGCGGCAAGAGAGGAAGAGGTCACTGCCTCAGTTTACCGCCCCCGAAGGCACCCACGTAGCGCTTGGCCTTCAAGGGGATGGCTTAGGGGCTTCGAGGTGGTCAAGTAGAAGGTTGGTGGCAACGGTATAACCAGCCCGTCCAAGCCCGGCAATCTGGCCGATGCAGGCTGCGGCGATCATTGAGCGCCTGCGGAAGGACTCGCGGGTGTGGATATTAGAGAGGTGCACTTCAACAGCTGGGAGAGCTATCGCTTCGAGAGCATCGTGAAGGGCGATGGAGGTATGGGTGTAGGCCCCTGCGTTGAGTAGAACCCCACTAGCTTGCCCCCGGTGCTGGTGGAGGAAGTCAATGAGAGCCCCTTCGTGGTTGCTCTGGAAGCTAAGGACAGTGGCCCCGCGGGCGTTGGCTGCGGCTGCCACATCAGATTCGATATCCGGAAGAGTGTCGTGTCCGTAGATCTCAGGCTGGCGTTCACCGAGCAGGTTCAGGTTGGGACCGTGAACGAGGAGTAGCAGGGGGCTATCGGTCGTGCTCACGACCTACCCCGACCTTTGCGGGCACGTTCGAGTGCTTTGATACCGATCTCATGCCAGGCATTTTCTGTCACCTCAGCCTGTCTGGCACGGCTAACATGGGTATAAATTTGGGTGGTATTGGCGGAGGTGTGGCCGAGTAAGTCCTGGACAATGCGGATATCCGCACCTCCATCGAGAAGGTGGGTGGCAAAGGTGTGGCGTAGGAGATGGGGATGGACTTCCTCCGGGATGCCAGCGGCGAGGGCATGGCGGCGTACTGCATATTGAACAGAGCGGGCAGAAAGGCGTTTGCCGCTGCGGTTGAGAAAGAGTGCTTCTTGGGAATCGCGGGCCAGCTCAGGGCGGCCAATATCTAGGTACACCTGAAGTGAACGAACAGCTGGCTCTCCGAATAGCACAGCACGCTCCTTGTCGCCTTTTCCCTGAACAATTGCCTGGCCGGCTACAAGGTCGAGATTGGCGATGTTGAGGCGCACTAGCTCAGAAATACGCAGGCCGCCTCCATAGAGGACCTCAAGGATAGCGCGGTCGCGAAGACCCTGGGGGGTACTAGTATCAGGAGCCTCGAAGAGAGCTTGGAGGTGTGTGGGCTCGATTACTTTGGGCAGCCGCTTAGGTTTCTTAGGGAGGGCTACGCCGTAGAGGAGGTCCCGGTTGGTTGCACCTTCCCGTTGGAGGTAACGGTAGAAGCTGTGAATGGTGGTGGTACGGCGCGTGACTGAAGCAGGGGCGGCGTCTTCCTCACGGAGCTTGGCGAGATAGATGCGAAAAGTCGCGCGGCTGAGGGCAAGAGGTTCGATTCCTGTCTCTGAACAGAATTGGAGGAAATGGCCTATGTCGCTGCGATAGTTACGAATTGTGTAGGGCGAACGTCCGCCGACGCTCTCCAGCTCACGTAGGTAGGCATCGAGAAAAGCATCCGCTGTTTTGTGAGCGAGAGGGGAAGACATATCGACAGAATACGACAGCAGACGTAAAGAGCGACGGGTTGTCTAACTTGCTCTTCGGCGACGAGTGGTGGTTTTGCGGGTTCCGCGGCGGCCCTTCTTTCCCCGGGCCTTCACCTTCTCGGCAGCGGCCTCCCGCTCCTCAGCTGTACGCACAGGAGAGAGCTTGTCTGGTTCGATGCTATTGGTGGTGTAAGTGCAGTCAGGATAGTTCCAGCAGCCATAGAAGACGCCTCTCCGGGTTCGCTTGGCGACGAGCTGACCAGTATCGGGTTCTTCGGGGCAGGGGATATCAACGGGCTTGCTTGAGCGAAAGTCGCATTTTTTGGAATCACGATCTACGCAGTCGATATATTCGCCATAAGGCCCATGCTTGAGCTCCGTGCCGGCGCCACAGCGGGGGCATTTCCAGTCAGTGGGCTGAGGGGCAGAGGGCGGTTGAGGATCGCCTTCTTCAGTGAGAGGCATGGCATTTTTGCATTCAGGAAATCCGGAGCAGCCGAGGAATTTACCGTTGCGGCTCCAGCGAATGACCATTTTTCTTTCGTTGCACTTTGAACAGACGATGTCAGTTTCTTCGACCTGTTTTTGCGCCTGCTGCTTTGCCGTCTCGAGCGCTGCATTAAAAGCTTCCCAGAAGCCACGTACGACCTCTGCATAGTCCCCATCTCCTGAGGCAATCTTGTCGAGCTCCCCTTCCAGCTCACTTGTGAAGGGAACGGCTACGTAGCGGTCCATGTGCTGCACGAGAAGATCGTTTACGGCAAAGCCAAGATCTTGGGGAATGAGCGATCGGCCCTCGCGAACAACGTAGGCACGGTTTAGCACGGTCTGAACGATGGAGGCGTATGTGCTGGGGCGACCGATCCCTTCCTCCTCAAGGGCTTTTACGAGGGAGGCCTCTGTAAAGCGGGGTGGGGGCTCTGTGAAATGTTGTTCGCTATCGACAGAGAGCCGGTCCAGGAGGTTGCCTTCGGCAAGTTCTGGCAGGGTATCTACGGTCTTGGGGTCGTCGCTGTCGGTAGCGGCAGCGTTCTCCTCTGTTGCATCGATTCCAAGGGCGGCCAAATGGCCCGCGAAAACAAGCTGTTGGGCATTCGAGCGGAAGGTTCCTCGAAGCTCACCCTCCTCGTGTGCCTCGATATTTACAGCAACAGTTGAGTAACGGGCATCAGAGAGCTGGCTGGCCATAAAGCGTTGCCAGATAAGCGTGTAAGCGCGGAGCTGATCCCGCTCAAGGACGTCTTGTAGGTTCTCTGGAGATCGGGCCGCAGAGGTGGGCCGGATAGCCTCATGAGCTTCTTGGGCACCTCGTGCACGGGAACGGTAGACCCTCTCCTTTTGGGGGATGTAGTCGCTGCCCCACCGTTCGCTGGCATAGGCACGAGCCTCCCGACGGATGACGGGGGAAATGCTAAGAGAGTCCGTGCGCATGTAGGTGATTAGGCCTACACGCCCCTCTCCGGGAATGCTGACCCCTTCGTATAGTTGTTGCGCTAGGGCCATTGCTCGCTGGGCGCCGAGGCCGAGACGGTTGTTTGCCGCCTGCTGGTAGCTACTGGTAGTGAATGGGGGAGCAGGGCGGCGTTTCCTCTCCCCTTTCTTCACGGTCTTCACCGAAAAGTTGGATTTGCGGAGGGAATCGATGAGGGTCTTAGCAGTTTCCTCAACGGGAAGGTCGCGCTTCTCGTCGAGCTTTCGCACGCCGGGAAGACCCACGAGTTTCGCGGCGAACTCCTCATTGTTCTTAGCAAGTCGAGCGTGGACCGTCCAATATTCCTGCGGCGTGAAGGCTTCGATATCGCGCTCACGCTCCACTATGAGTCGGAGTGCCACACTCTGGACACGACCTGCGCTAGCACTTCGAGCAACCTTTCCCTGTACGAACCAACTAAGTGGATAACCGATCAGGCGGTCGAGAACACGGCGGGTCTCCTGGGCTTCTATCAGTTCACGGTTGAGTTGGCCTGGATGCTGGAAGGCGGCCTCTATGGCAGGTTTTGTTATCTCATGGAAGACAACGCGCTGAGTCTTTTCCGCGGGGATGCCGGCGGCCTCAAGGATATGCCAGGAGATGGCCTCGCCTTCGCGGTCTGGGTCAGTAGATAGGAAGATGCGTTCTGCCTTTGAGGATGCTTCCTTTATTTCCTTGACGATGTCTTTTTTGTCTTTAAGTACTTCATAGGTTGGTTCAAAGGAACCTCCCTTTACGTCGACGCCATATCCGTAGTTTGGTAAGTCTCGAACATGCCCAACCGAAGCGATTACCCGGTATTGGTCGCCAAGAATACCCTCGATAGTTCGTGCCTTTGCGGGGGATTCCACAATGACAAGATCTTTGCCTTCGCGGGGGTTGGAGTTTTGCGAAGCGCGCTTCGTAGAACTCTGCTTGGTGGTCTTCTTGCGGTTCGCAGCCTTGGTAGAAGAGGTTTTTCTTGGCATGACTAAAGCTTCATCCAACTCGCCGATTGGTATTTGCAGATCCCGAGATTAGAAGGGTGGACGCGAGTTTGTCGAGCCGGGTCAAGACTGAGAGCGCGATCCCCAGCGGGCCCGCTGGTCAGTTCGGACTGTTTGGTCGGAAGGCTTGTAGCGGGCTAGGAACTCATCTGAAACGGAATCAAAGACCCCATGGAGGATGGCTTCACGCATGCGTTTGCAGAGGCGGTGAAGGTAGCGAAGGTTGTGAATGCTGGCGAGCCTATAGCCCAATAATTCTTCGTTGCGAAAGAGGTGGTGAAGATATGCCAGGGAGTAGTTCGTGCAGGTAACGCAATCACAGGAGGGGTCCACTGTGCTGGCTTGGTCTCGGAAGCGAGCGCCACGAATGTTTATGCGTCCGTTGTCGGTGAAGAGCGAGCCGGTGCGCCCAAGGCGGGTAGGGAGGACGCAGTCGAACATGTCTACACCACGGGCGATGGCCTGGACTAAATCTTCCGGACTTCCAACGCCCATTAGATAGCGGGGCCGGTCTGTAGGTAGCTCAGCGCAGACGATTTCGGTGATGGAGTACTGGTCCGCCTTGGTCTCTCCTACGGAAAGGCCACCAATCGCGTAACCGGGTGCTTGGCGGGCGGCGAGTTCGCGGGCGTGCCAGCGACGTAGTTCTTCGTCAATTCCCCCCTGCACTATGGCAAATGGGGATGGCGCGGACTCAAAAGCGCGGCAGCGATCGAACCAGTGAAGGGTGCGTTCTGCAGCTTCGCGCTGTTCAACGAAGGAGGCATCCCAAGGAAGAACATGGTCAAGAGGCATAGCTATATCGACGCCAAGGTCTCTCTGGATCTGCATTGCAATTTCGGGTGTGTAATGGTGTTCGGTGCCGTCGATGTGGGATCGGAAGCGAACGCCTTCGTCATTAACGCGCATTAGCTTTGCCAAGCTGAAAACCTGGTATCCGCCGCTATCAGAGAGGATGGGGCCGTCCCATGCCATGAAGCGGTGCACACCACCAAGGGACTCGATGAGTTGGTGGCCGGGCCGGAGGTAGAGATGGTAGGCATTGACTAGCAGAATGTGAGCACCGGTAGCGGTGACCTCTTCTGGAGTGAGGGCTTTAACACTTGCCAAGGTTCCTACAGGCATAAAGGCTGGGGTCGGAACCAAACCTCGTTCGGTCGCAAGCTGACCGGCGCGGGGGGCAACAGGGTCGCCTCCGCCGCCATCAAGTTGGAATGTTATTGGCATGTTTAGACGAGGACGGCTTCTAGGGCTGCTGCGACTGCCTGTTCGGGAACATTGCGGTGAACAGCGGCATGGCCTATCCGCTCAAGGAGCACCCAAGATATGGAGCCGGAGCGGATCTTCTTGTCGCTCCGCATAGCATTTTCTACTGCTTGCCGGTCGATGCCTTCGGCAACTTCGGGGAGGCCGCAGGCACGAATTAGGTGCTGTTGACGTTCAAGATTGGTGTCGTCTAGCAAGCCCATCTCGTAGGAAATTCGCCCCGCCGCGTGCATGCCTATAGCAATAGCTTCGCCATGTAAATAACCTTTGAATGCAGCAGCGGTCTCGATTCCATGACCAACGGTATGGCCATAGTTGAGTAGTGCACGAGTTCCTGTTTCTCGCTCGTCGTTGGAAACCACTTCGGCCTTAATAGCGGTACTTCGAGAAATGAACTCCTCTGTCACTAAAGCAGTAAGGTCGCTCGCTCTTGATTCGAGAAGCTGCACAAGCTCTTCGTCGAGGATAAAGCCGTGTTTGATTAGCTCTGCCAGGCCTGCACGCAGGTGACGTGATGGGAGCGTGCCGAGAAGGGCTGGGTCGGTAAGAACCAGCCGCGG
This sequence comes from Dehalococcoidia bacterium UBA2991, assembly GCA_002346645.1. GTDB lineage: Bacteria > Chloroflexota > Dehalococcoidia > Tepidiformales > Tepidiformaceae > UBA2991. Next base: position 12,588 of record DEAD01000001.1, on the reverse strand, counting down.
TTGGGCGAAGGCCCCAATTAGGTTTTTTCCAAGGGTGTGGTCAACTCCCGTCTTACCGCCAATGGAGGCATCAACCATGCTGAGGAGGGTGGTAGGAACGTGAACGAAGGGGATACCGCGTAAAAGAGTTGCTGCGGCGAAGCCGCCAAGGTCGCCTACCACACCCCCGCCAAGGCAAACGAGAAAATCGTTCCGTTCGGCCCGCTCTTTCAAAAGCCAGTCATAGACTGTGCTGACGGTCCTTAGAGACTTGTGTTCTTCTCCACTTGGGATAGCCATACTGGTTGCTTGAAAGCCAGAGGAGCGGAGAGAGTTGAGGGCGGTAGTTGCGAAAAGGGGTCCAGTCTGGTCATCGGTAAGCACGAAGGACCGGCCTGAAAGATCGACCGCAGAACACAGAGAGCCAAGATCAGTGAGTGCGCCATCCCGGACAACAATGGGATAACTTGCGCTTGGTGTGTGGACGGTAGCAGCGACCCCTGGAATGCCGGCGAAATTTGAAGGGAGGGCTTCTTTCCAGAGGTCCAATACTGCTTCGCAAGTTTCCTCGATACCAAGAGCATCAACAGTGATGGTGGCATCTGCTCGGGCATAGTCTTCTTGGCGCAACTTCAGGAGGGATTCGAGACGTTCTTGAGGATCGCCAGCAAGAAGGGGGCGAGGTTGGTCTTCTTCCTGGGAGGCAAGGCGGTCAGCTGCGACAGCCGGGCTGACTTTGAGCCAGACGGTGAAGCCTGCAGCTAGGATTTGGCGCCCTTCTGGATGGGTAGGGGTACCACCTCCAGTAGCGACAACAGCTGGTCCAGAGTTGGAGGCAAGAGTAAGGGCTTCGGCTTCGAGTTCCCGAAAAGCAGCCTCACCCTTTTCACTGAAGATGGCCGGAATGGACTTACCGGCCCGGGTTGCGACTAGGCTGTCAGTGTCGATGAAGGACCATCCGAGGCGGTCGGCAAGTAGGCGTCCTATGGTGGACTTTCCACTCCCGGAGAGGCCGACGAGGAAGATATATTCCGGCATAAGTTAGTCCGAGCGGGCGCGAGGGCCGAGAGCCTGGAGATGACTTTCGACGCTGGTACGCATCTCAGAGATGTTGTCGCCCCCGAACTTCTCTAGCCAGGCGTCAGCGAGAACGATAGCCACCATTGCTTCGGCAACGACACCAGCGGCTGGAACCACACAGACATCACTGCGCTCGTAGTGGGCGAGAACCTCCTCACCAGTATCGAGATCGACTGAGGGGAGGGGATGAGCAAGGGTTGGAATAGGCTTGACGGCCGCACGCACGATGATGTCTTCGCCAGTACTAATGCCCCCCTCTATGCCGCCATGATTATTTGTTCCGTGACGCCAAGGGCGGGCGCCCCACTGATCTGCTGGCAAAATTACGTCGTGGGTCTTGGATCCCCGCTGTTCAGTAGAGTCGAAGCCAAGGCCAAGGCCGACTCCTTTGAATGCATTGATGCTGCAGATGGCCTGGGCAATACGACCATCGAGCTTGCGGTCCCACTGAACATAGGAACCGAGGCCAAGTGGAATGCCTGAGACTCTAACCTCGACTTGGCCGCCTAGAGTGTCGCCCTCAGACTTGGCGGCGTCGATTGCGGCAACCATTGCCTCGGAAGCAATGGGATCACCACAACGAACTCGATCGGTTTCGACCGCTTCCCAGTCCACTTCCTCCCCTATATTTGAGCGGACGCCACCTATAGCGAGGGTGTGGCTTTGGAATGAGACTCCGAACTCACCGAGGAGGCGTTTAGCGACTCCGGCAACGGCGACACGTGCAGCTGTTTCTCTAGCACTTGCTCGCTCTAGGACGTTGCGGACGTCGTCGAAGCCATACTTAATGGCCCCGGGAAGATCGGCATGGCCGGGACGCAGACGGGTTACTCGTTCGATATCAACGTCAACGGGTTCCACAGCCATCTTCTCGGTCCAGTTCACCCAGTCACGATTGGTAATCCAAAGAGCAATAGGGGAGCCGAGGGTCAGGCCGTGTCGAACGCCGGAAGTGATCTCGGCTCGGTCCTTTTCGATCTTCATACGCCCACCCCGCCCGTAGCCCCCCTGGCGTCGGGCTAAATCATGGGCAATGTCGTCCTCGGTAAGTCGAAGGCCAGAGGGTAGGCCCTCGATTAGGGCGGTGAGGCCTTTGCCGTGGCTTTCACCGGAGGTAAGGAAGCGAAATTGGCCCATCAGATGCCCTCCAAATCCCGTTCTGAGGCAAGGGAAGGGCTTGGGATAGGGGGTAGAACGATAGGGGTAGCAAGGCCATCTTCGCTGACATGCACTATGGTTTCGAAGCGCGAAAGAATCTCAACTGGGGCGAGCTCCTCCCAGTCGATACCTTCGGCTTCAGGGCGGCAGGCGGTGGTTGTCAGAATTGGTTTCTGTAGGGCTGCCCCGCCGTCCGCGGTGAAGGTGGAGTACACATCCACACGAACACTCCCGAGGCTGAGATTGGGAACATCGTACAACATCATCTCTACGAGCCTGGCGGCGAGGGCAAAGGCTTCGTCGATGGCAGAGGAGACTTGCTCACGGTGGCCGTCGACCGAGCGGAATTCGCCTTCAGCGGAAGATTGCACAACAGCGAGGCTCGTTGTTGCGGTAGCGAGCTCTGCACGTTGTACACCAGCCCAGAGGCTGGCGGGGACATCGCGGGGTGGCCGGGCTCTTCGCCAAGCAGCCATTGCTTCGAGGATCAGAGCTTCGACAATCATGTGATCACCGGAGGCAACACGTCTTCGCCACGAGCGTTGCTGAAACATCTCGGTGGAGATGACCCAGCCGATAAATAGAAAGCAGGCGAGCCCTAAAACGGTTCCTACGATGATCATGACTGATGCTCGGAACTTGAAAGAACTTCTCGAGCAGCCTCTCTCATGGTCTCTATGGGAGCAGGCCTGCCTGTCCAGAGCTCGAATGCCAGCGCGCCTTGGTGAATAAGCATTGGTAGTCCGCCAAGGCAGGGCAGGCCTGCAGCACGGGCGCTCTTTATTAGGCCCGTCTCCTCAGGAGTGTAGACAATATCAACGATGAGAGTGGAAGGCTTCGCTGTAGCAAGGTCATAAGGGAGAGCAGCTTTGGCATCGGGACCTTGCATTCCAACAGAAGTACAGTTCACAACGCAGTCGTAAAGGGACACAGGGTGTCCGAAGGCAACTGGGCTTGCATCGACTTCGCTGGCAAGAGTCTCTGCTCGGTCAGGGGTTCGGTTGGAAATGGCAAGGAGTCCAGCGCCTGCTTGACGAAGAGCGAAGGCAATGCCGCGAGCAGCTCCTCCGGCACCAATCAAAAGGAAGCCCTTTCCGGCAACAGAAAAGCCGCTCTCCTCAAGTGCTGCTAGAAAGCCGCTACCGTCCGTGTTGTAGCCGATGAGTTGGCCTTGATTGTTGACGATAGTGTTGACAGCGCCGATTTCACCAGCAAGAGGTGCGACCTCGTCCAGGAAGGGCAGAACTGTCTGCTTATAAGGGATTGTGACGTTTGCCCCGAGGCAATCTTGCTCCCGGAGGGAGGCGATGCGGGCGGAGAGTTCTGGGAGGGGCGTCTCCCAGCGATAGTAGGAAGCGTTGATGCCCGCAGCGCGGAGGGCGGCGCTCTGGATAGCAGGCGATAGGGAGTGGCTAACCGGGGAGCCGATGATCCCTAGTTTGGTGCTCACTGGTTGATCTTTTCGCATCGATTAGGGTCATCGTGTTCTTCGAAGGTGACGGCGAAGCAGTGAGAATTATCGTTCGCTCTGGTGTCCACTACATAGTAGTAGTACTGGGTGTCCTCTGCGTAAACAACTGCTGCGATTGAGGCGAGACCGGGACTGGCTATAGGCCCGGGTGGCATGCCTGTATATCGACGTGTGTTGTAAGGGGAGTCACAGTCGAGATCGCCAAGCGTGAGGTCGCTTCCGGGCTTCCACCAACCATAAGCTTCCACGCTACTCAAATCAGTGGCGATGCAGTACTGCACGGTAGCGTCGGCCCCAAGGCGGTCGAATGCTTCGAGTCGATTGAAGAAGATGCCGGCAACCACGGCACGCTCTTCGGCGATAGCAACTTCGCGTTCAACGATAGAGGCAAGGGTTAAAACTTCGTGGGGCGTCAACCCCTGTCTTGCGGCTGCTTCGCGTAGGTCGGCGGAGAAGCGGAGGTGGAGCGTCTCAGCCATCAGGGCGACAAGTTCGGCAGCACTGGAGCCGAGAGGAACGATATAGGTATCAGGGAAAAGGTAGCCTTCATTGCCGACGCCTTCAGGAAGGCCCACCCCGAGAGTGAGCGGGAGTTCGACCTCTCGGGCGGCGGCGATGAACTCTTCGGCGGGTCCAAATCCAGCCTGCTGAGCAATCTCGGCCATCTCTTCGATACGTAACCCTTCGGGAAAGGTAATACGGATAGTGGGGACCACCTCGCCTACGACTGTGATTCTTCGAAGGATAGAGATAGTGGAATCGCCAGGCTGCAGGGTATAGACGCCGGAAACCAGCCGGTTCTGTAGCCCGAGCAGAGAGGCAAGAATCTTGAACTGGGCGGCGGAGCGAATTATCCCAAGTTCTTCCAGTTGGTCGGCAACGTCATCGGCGCTGCTTCCTTCGGCAAGGATGTAGCGCTGGGGTGGACCAGCGGGGGCGGTCGATGGGGATGGAATGATTTTGCTGCCTAGAGTGGCTTGGGGTGTGCCGGCTAATAGGGCGCTACCAACGAGAACGGCGGCAATGATGATGCCGAATCCGATGGTCATGAGTAGGAATCGTCCCCTGACCAGTGACCTGAGTATCAGGATCATGAGTTGCCGCCAGCTCGCGAGTCTAGGACTGATTGGAGGAGAAGTGTGGCCGCAGCGGAATCGAGGGTTCCATCCCTATGGAGTTTGGGTGGAACATATCGGGCTGCCTCCACGCTTGAAAGACGTTCGTCCCACATAGTGACCTGAATATCAAAGCTTTCTCGTAAACGTTCGGCAAAAGCACGAGTGACAGTTGTTTGTGAGGAGTCCTCTCCGGCGAGGGTGATGGGCAGTCCAACAATGATCTCTTGAATCTCTTCAGCTTGTATTAGTGGAGCGAGGGCTTCGAGCACCAGGCGAGATCCACCCTTGAGGGCGGGCCTGGCGTGTGCGTAGAGGCCGAGTTCATCACTAACGGCCACGCCTGTGCGGCGTGAGCCAAAGTCAAGGGCCATTAGACGGATTGGTGTCGGCATCAGGTCCCTGTGGTTCAAAGGCTCGGCTACCGAATTGAATGTCGAGGCGGAATCCGAACTGAGGGAGCCGCGGCGCCCAGCTCGGTGTGAGGTGGATCTCGACATCGTCAATACCATATCGCTTTGCCAGCTCTGCTTCTGCTGCTGAGCCGCTGCGACCGCTGACGGTGTCCTTGATTTCGGCGGCCGAAGGTCCTTGAGGAAACTCTGCACTGAGCCTTAATTCCGAGGTAAAGGATCCATCGGGATGGTCAACTTGGCGGTCTCCAGTTTCGAATCCTAGAACTGTTCCTGGGACCAACTTGCCTGCACCCTCGGGGATTGGGAGCCGAGAGCGGGCGAGGACTTCAAGTACCTCGGGGGCAATAGCAAGGGCTTCAAAAGTTGCCTGGACCTCCAGGAATACAACGTCGGCGGCAGTTCCAGGTTGGGCACTGGGCTCTCCGAGGGTGACAGTGACGGTGGCACTACGGACGATGATGCCGTAGCCAGGCTTGGTGCTTGTAAGGAGTGTTGCAGGTGGTTGTCCCTGCCCAACTTCTGATGCCAGTGCCTCTAGGGACCGGATATCAGCTGGTGCAACGGCGCGGCGGGGGTCGTCGGCACCACCCGAGGCCGGTTCCGGATTGGTTGCAGTTAGGACAGATAGTTCTGTGCTGCGCCACTGGGTAATGGCACCTGCAGGGACGTTTCCTTCGGTGCCCAATAGGCGAGCTGTTACCGGAGTTGATGCGTTTCCGCCAGCAGGAACAGTTATCGGAATGTTGATTTCGAATGCTAGAAAGTCTGGCAGGGCAAAAATGACGGCCCCGGCGGGGACAGTAATGACGCTCTCGCTGGGGTTCGTAATCTTTAGTGTGGCTGTTGCAGGGGTGACGCCCTGGATGATCTCTCCAGTTGTGGGGACAGCTAACAGTACCTTGCGCTCAACAGCGATTACTGTGGCAGGGAGCATTCGGCGTTCGAGGTCAATCTTGTCGATTCGCGGGGAGGCGCGAACCACTGCGAGGCCCTCGACAGTTTGCGTTTGGGGGTAAACCTTTACGTTCGCTGAGGGGCCGGCCGTATAGAGAAGGGCGGCAACTGTTAGCACGAAGGTAAAAAGGGCCACGTATTGGGCGTATTTTCCAAAAGGCGGGAGCAGCAGAGTTGTAAAACCCAGTCCGAGGACGATCTTCCCCCCGGAGCCCCAGTGAACATTGTCTGGATTTGTTGAAACAGGTACGCCTAGTGCCCGTGCTCGCCGCGTGAGCACGCCAGAACGCGTTGCGATAGCCAAGACCCTTCCTGAGGCTTCAACGTGGCGGGTGACGCGCCGCATGCCTAGTTCCTCTGACATGGCGCGATTGCCACTGGAGGCATGGAGGACGATTGCAAGGGATGGTGCGGCGTCGATGCGTCCGCAGATTCCATCTATGGGCTCGTGGGGGCCGATCGGAACAACCGAGGCAAGTCCTTGGGCTATTTCCTGCTCGGAGCTAGGGGATACCTCCGGACTATTGGGATGCAATTGAGGGTCTGGTTCAGAGGGGGGAACAGGAGCTTCAGGATCAGTTGGCTCTGTCATGCCGCTCACCGGTCCGACAGAGCAGCTCTGCCGCGGGCCTCACCCTCCGCTAGCGCGGCGTCGATGTTGCCAGGATCACGTGCCCCGGCTTCGGCAAGATCGGGGCGACCACCACCACCACCACCAGCAACTTTTGCGACCTCACGCACGATGTTGCCGGCATGAACCCCGGCGTCGACCAGATCGGCGGTTGCTGCGACTACGAAGGCTGGACGATCATCGACAACTGCAGCTAGGACTAACAGTGAGGGCGAAAGCCGTCGCCGCAGGTCATCAGCCAGTTCCTTGAGGGCCTCTCGAGATGTGGCTTGGACGCGTGCGACTACTAGGGAGGCATCGCCGATAGTTACCGCAGAGTCGGCCAGTTCTGCACTTTGGTCGGCATTTTGGGCACGCTGCAGCGCTGCAACTTGGGAGCGGAGTTCAGACACCTCTACCTGGATTCCTTCGATCCGTGCCTCCAGTTCGGCGGGGGGAGAGGAGAGTTGGCCTGCAAGATGCTGGAGGCGCCGATGTTGTTGGAGAAGAAAACGTTCGGCGGATGCCCCTGAGAGTGCTTCGATGCGGCGCGTGCCTGCCGCGACGGCTGATTCGCGAAGAATGTGAATTAGTCCGAGGTCACCTGTACGGTGCGCGTGGGTGCCACCACAAAGTTCTGCGCTGAATGGTGAGCCATCGCCGCCAATCTCAACTACACGAACTTCTGTGCCGTACTTGTCACCGAAGAAGGCAAGGGCACCATCTTCGATGGCCTGTTGATAGGTGGTCATTCGCCACTCAACGGGAAGGTTTTGGCGAATGACGCCATTTACAAGGCCTTCGACCTCATTCAGTGCTTCTGGGGGCGCACTTTCGAGATGAGTAAAGTCAAAGCGCAGACGTTTATCCGCAACGAGCGAACCCTGCTGGCGGACGTGCTTTCCGAGTGTCACGCGGAGGCCGGCGTGAAGGAGATGTGTAGCGGTGTGGTTACGAGTAACTCCCCCCCGCCAATTCAGGTTGACCTCGGCGCGAAGGGAATCGTCGATGCGCATCTCGCCTTCAGTAACTGTGCCTGAGTGCACGATTGTTCCACTCGCGGCCTGTGTGTCTTCGACAGCGAAAAGGCCACTGGGAGCACGAAGTAATCCCCGGTCTCCCAGCTGCCCCCCTCCCTCTGGGTAGAAGGGGGTGGAGTCAAGGATGACCTCAGCTTCTTGGCCGGCGGGAACCACTTCGGTGGGTCGACCATCGCGGAGGAGGGCAATGATGCGTGCATCTGCATCAACATGTTGCCAACCTACGAAGGCGCTGTGTTCGCCACTAATAGAAGCTAGTTCCGGCCGTTCTGCTCCTCCGAGCAGAGATGAGGCCTCGCGGGCATTACGGCGTTGTGCCTCAAGGGCTGTCTCAAAGCCTTTGGAGTCGACGGAGAAATTGCGGAGGGCTGCGACTTCACGAGTAAGTTCTATGGGTAGGCCGAAAGTGTCGTACAGGTGGAAGGCTTCCTGTCCAGGCAGGGTTTGTTGGCCAGCACTCTGCAGGCGATCGAGAACAAGGTCGAGGCGATGAGAGGCCGCAGTAAGGGTTCGGAGGAAACGATCCTCTTCGCCACCGATGGCACGAAGGATAAAGTCACGTTCACCTTCCAGATGAGGATAGGCGGGCCCCAGCTTGCGGATCGAGGCCTCTACCAGATGATGAAGGAAGGGTTCCCTGACTCCTTCGCTGCGGGCCATATAGACAGCACGACGGAGGATTCGGCGGAGGACGTAGCCACGGCCCTCGTTGCTGGGCACAACCCCGTCGCCAACCAGCAGGGTGGCGGCACGGGCGTGCTCTGACATGGCTCTGATGGCACGCCCCTGGGTGGCACTAGCTCGCCCCCCCAGGTAATCGGCGCCTACAACCTTGGCAGCCTCTTCGAGGATTGGCAGGAAGATGTCGGTTTCAAAGATAGAGCTCTTGCCTTGTTGAATGGCAGCAACTCGTTCCAGGCCACTCCCGGTATCGATGTTTTTCTTGGGGAGATCGCTGAGGGAACCGTCTTCATGCCTAAAGTTTTGCATGAGGACAAGGTTCCAGTACTCCAGGAACCGTTCACTGTCATTTGCGGGGTTAGCGCCTTCCAGGCCGCGCTCAGGGAAGTAGTCGTAGAAAATCTCAGTATTGGGTCCGCAAGGGCCAACTGGGCCGCTGAACCAATAGTTCTCTGACTCGTCGTAGCGATGGATGCGCTCATGAGGTACTCCCGTGTCGCGCCAGGCTTGGTAGGCCTCGTCGTCGTCATCGTGAATGGTGACGTGGATGCGTTCTGGAGGGAGTTGGTAGATCTGAGTACTAAGTTCCCAGGCCCAGGCGATGGCTTCTGTCTTGAAGTAGTCCCCGAAGCTGAAGTTCCCAAGCATCTCAAAAGCAGTGCAATGACTGACGTCTCCTACTTCCTCGATGTCAGTTACTCGAAAGGCTCGCTGCACTGTGGTGGCGCGAAGAATGGGAGGTATGTCTTGGCCAGTGAAGTAAGGCTTGAACTGTTGCATACCCGCTGTGGTGAAGAGGGTGGTGGGGTCTCCCACGGGAACGAGGGGCCAAGGTGGTAACTGTTGGTGATTCCGCTCCGTGAAAAAGTCCACGAAGGCAGAGCGAATCTCGTCGGAACTCCGTGGGATAAAAGGCATGGCGTCCTCCGATGCTACGAGCGCAACCCTTCAGGTGTCGAGCCTAGGTAGCGATTAGATGCTTGACATCACCTAATGGCGCTCTAGCATGTGCCGCGCATACCGCCATAACACTTATGAGTGACGATCCCGAACCCCACGAACGCAAGCTTGTTTTGTTAGCCGGCCTCGATTTGCGTGTCCGACAGCCGGAGGACTCGTGCAAATGGTGAGGAGTAAGGTCGGTGTAGTTGTGCTCGCTGCAGAACGGAGCGAGCGAATGCGGTCCGCGCTTCCGCCTGCGATGCACACAGTCGCAGGAATTCCTGCAGCCCAATACGTGATAGAAGCTGCCAAGGATCTTGAACCCGAAAATATCGTTGTTGTGGTGGAGAAAGCAGATGCTAACAAAGCGTTAAAGGGAGCATCGCTGGTTTTAACAAGTGGGCTTGAGACATTGCCACAGGCTTTTGCTGGATGTGACTCGGTACTAGTTTTAAGGGGTGATGTTCCGCTCGTGGATAGCGCATTGCTTTCCTCTCTCATAGAGGCACGAGCGGGTGAGTACCTAGTTTCTCAGGTTTCGACGAAAGCGGGAGAGGGGGTTGGTCCTTGGTGTGTTGATGCTGGGTGGTTTTGGGATCAGGTCAATCTCGAATCAGGGGGCCTGTTGGAATCACTGAAGGGTTCGGTACTAACTAAGGAATATTCCGTAGCCACTGTCCTGGCGACTGGAAACGCTACCCTGCATATCGATACGAGAGCGAGGCTGGCGGAAGTGGAATCGGTCGTGCGGCGCCAACTGATTGAGGGTCACTTGGCTGCAGGGGTCACCTTTAGAGACCCAGCCACGGCTTACGTGGAGCGGACTGTGCAGATAGAGGCGGACGTTTGCATCGAACCGAATTGTTATCTGTATGGGGAAACGTCCGTAGCTGAGGGGTCGGTGATTGGGCCGGGAGTGACGCTACGGAATGCAAGCATTGGGTCCAACTGCAAAGTAGAGCATTCGGTGGTGGAGGACTCGTCGGTAGGCATGAGAGCAACGGTGGGTCCTTTTGCCCATGTGCGGGAAGGGGCTGTGATTGGGGACCGTTGCGAGATCCATAACTACGCAGAGGTGAAAAACTCAGTCCTTGGCAATGGGGTAAAAGTGCACCACTTTAGTTACCTTGGGGACGCAGAGGTAGGGGAGGAAGCCAATATTGGGGCGGGGGCGGTAACTGTGAATTTTGATGGTAAGGACAAGCACCCCACCCGAATTGGGGCAAGGGCGTTTGTGGGGTGTGACACGATGCTAATTGCACCAATCTCGGTCGGGGAGGGTGCTTTTACAGCAGCAGGTGCGGTAGTAACGCGGAATGTGGAGCCAGGGGTGCGGGTGGCAGGAGTGCCTGCCCGTGAACTTCCAGGTAAAGAAGAGCGAGCGGAATAACGATGGAAAATGGGGAGATCATTGCCACTGTTGTGATTGTTATTGCTTCGGCGGTCCTGGCTTTGGTGGCGGGGGCAGAGACGGCGTTGGAGCGCACGAACGTGGCACGTATTCAAGCATTAGCGCGGCAAGGTAATGAAGCGGCGCTGCGAATCGTGGGTACTGTAGAGCGGCCCCTTGAACCGCTGGGGCCCTTGACGACGGCACGCGTGCTAGCAGCCGCTGGAGTTGTTTCTGCCTTCGCATACATTGGGGCAGTCGAACTAGGTACAGGTGGCGCAGCCTGGATCGGGATCGCTGGTGGTGCGTTCGCAGCCTTGGTGCAGATGACGGTTGGCACCCTGGCAGCCAGAAGGCCGGAGTACTCGGTACTGCAGCTGCACCGGGTGATTGTGGCGGCTCGTAGAGGCTTTGCCGCGCCGGCATGGGTGCTCAGTGTTCCTGCACGAGTTATTGCAGCGCCCTTACAGAGCGTTGGGCAGGGTTCTCAGAACGAGGACATTCTGGCTTTGTTGGAGAGAGAGGAGGCAAGCGGGGGTGTTGAAGAGGAGGAGGAACGGATGATCCGGGGCATCATAGGCCTAGAGGATAAGACGGCGCGGGAAGTGATGGTGCCACGGATCGATATCGTTGCGACGGAGGTGGGAGTTAGCGTCACGGAAGCGGCGCAGCTGGCAACGGAACGTGGGTTTAGTCGTATCCCTGCCTATGTTGAGAGCATCGATGACATTGCCGGGATCGCGTATGCGAAGGATTTGCTAGATGCGCTCGTTTCGGGACGGGACACTTCACTCGGCGCCCTGCTGCGGGAAGCAGTATTCATCCCTGAGATGAAGCATGCTGATGAGTTATTGAGGGAGATGCGAGCAAATCGAACACACCTTGCGATTGTTGTGGACGAATACGGAGGTACTGCGGGGCTAATCACGATCGAGGATCTGATTGAAGAGATCGTTGGGGAAATCGAGGATGAATATGACGTAGCTGGGCCAGCTATGGAGCATATCTCTGAAGATGAGGTTTTACTTGATGCGAGTATGCCGGTGGAGGTTCTCGAGGAGCTATTCCACTATTCGGTAGAAAGCGAGGACTTTGACACAGTTGGGGGATTTGTAATCCATGAGCTAGGGAGGCTGCCTACGGCGGGAGATGAAGTGCAAGTGGATAGCCTGAGGCTGCAGGTCTTGAGTCTTTCGGGGAGGAGATTAAGGCGGTTACGAGTGACACGGGAGACTGTTGAAGCCTAATTGGGCGAACTGCCCTCCTTGCCCTCGATCTGTTGGCTCTGGCGGCCTGGTCAAAATTGACAGGGAATAGGGCCGCACCTATTCTTATTCGTCGGGCCTGCTTTAGGTCCCACGGACTTTAACAACTGGATAGCGGACGAAAGAGAACGTCTGGGAACCCGTCAAGGGAATTAACTCAGCCTTTGGGCTGAGTGAGACTCAGCCTTTGGCTGAGTACTCTTACGGAGAGTTTGATCCTGGCTCAGGACAAACGCTGGCGGCGTGTATTAGGCATGCAAGTCGAGCGAGAAGCCAGCCTTCGGGCTGGTGGAGAGCGGCGGACGGGTGAGTAACACGTGGGTAACCTGCCCCGGAGTGGGGGATAACCCGGCGAAAGCCGGGCTAATACCGCATAAGACCCCCGATGAGAGATCGGGTGGTGAAAGCTCCGGCGCCCCGGGAGGGGCCCGCGGCCGATTAGCTAGTTGGTGAGGTAACGGCCCACCAAGGCGACGATCGGTAGCTG
>DEAD01000006.1 GCA_002346645.1 Dehalococcoidia bacterium UBA2991 | reverse complement strand
TCGTACTTTTCGTAGTGCTGAGGCAATGACCCAAGAAAATCCTCAAGTGGCTCGCAATCTGGATCGGGGTTGATGAATACAAATCCACCCCATGTTCCGGTTCTGGCTTCCCGCAGGTGGTCGGCGTCCTCGCGTACTTCGGGGAAGTCCCACTCTGAAGGGATCTCACGTAGAGAGCCGTCAATTTCCCAGCACCAACCGTGGAAGGGGCAGCGAAACTCGGTAGCCTTCTTGCCATCAAACTCCCGTAGCTGCCGGCCCCGGTGGAGACAGGCGTTGTTATAGGCCTTGAATTCGTCCTCACCGGTTCGCACGACTATGTAGGACAAGTGGGCGATGTCGTAGACGATGTAGTCCCCAACCTCGGGAATGTCATCCACGCAGCAGGCGAACTGCCATACTTTTTTCCACAATTGTTCAACTTCAAGGTCATGCCACTTTTGGCTGGTAAAACGCTCAGTGGAAACCCGCGTAACCCCACCTGGCATGGGAGAGTCCTCCCATAGTTCTTCGGGAATGCGCTCCGGATAGGTGTCGCCAGCGAGCACCTCGTGAAACGAGATTCCTTTCGAACGCCAACCCTTCCCAGTTTCTCGACCGGGATCTCCTACGTAGGGTGCAACAGTTGTCTGTCCTTCGCCGATGATCATGTTGCGGACTCCGTAACGTGGGTCACGGACCGAACCGGTATAGGCATCTTCAGCAAGATCTCCAGCACTAAGATCCTGTTGTTGCGTCTCTGTCTTGGCTTGCTCCCTTGCTGCTTCGAGTTGCGCTGCCATTTCGTCGATTCCGGCAGGTAAGTCAGGACCTCCAACGTATTGAAGAAGATGAGGGTCGGCTCGAGTGATATCACCCTCTTGCCAACGTCCCTCCCAGTCGAAGATGCCGTAGCTCTTTCCCTTGTGAACTCGCACCCTCCCCTCACCTAGTTCGTCGTACACCGCACCGCTAATGGCATGTACTTCACTTCGCATCACAGAACCTCCGGCTCACTAATGGGTATCGCGGCGGTAATTCTACGCTGCACGGTTGGGTTGCAGCCCTAATCTTTCTGTTTGATGTGTTAGAGATACTAGTAAGGTGAGCTCGGGTGGTTCCAAAGTGGTTATCCTTGCGCCGCTATGGCAACCGACACTTTCGACCCTGCTCTTTTAGAGGATGCGTCCTTTCAGTTGAACCCCTATCCCGTGCTCAAGCAGCTCCGTGCCAAGTATCCAGTCTGGCGTAACCCCAGAAATGGTATGTGGTATGTGACTCGTTATGAGGATGTAGCTGCTGGCTTTCTTGACCATGAGAGCCTTTCCAGCACCATCTTTGAGCAATCCCACAGTGCGGTGTTTGGTCCCTCTCTAACTGCCATGGATGGTGAAGAGCACTCTCAAAAGCGGGCCATCATTGCCCCTGAGTTCGTCGGGCGGAAGCTCGATGCTTTCTTGCCTGTGATCGAGCGCAATGTGCGTGACCTCATTGTGCGTTTTACGGAAAAGGCTGCGAAAGAGCTCGTAGAACGCTTTATTGAACGACGCGATGTCGACTTGGTGGATGCTTTTAGCACCCGTCTTCCTGTCAATGTCATTGTTGATATGCTCGCTCTTCCTCAGTCTGACCATGATCGGTTCCACTACTGGTACCGCACATTCCTTACCGGCCTCTCTCCAGATCCCGTTCTGAGGAAGAAGGGTATTGAGGCGAACGCTGAGTTTCATGATTACTTAGATCCTTTCGTTCAGGAGCGACTCCGTAACCCTGGTGATGACCTTATCTCCAAGCTTTGTATGGCTGAGGTAGACGGTGCAAGGCTCACAATTCATGACATCAAGTCCTTCATCAGTCTCTTGCTCACGGCGGGTGGTGAAACTACCGATCGAGCTATAGCCAATCTCTGGTGGCTCCTCCTTAACCACCCAAAGCAGTTGGAGCATGTCAGAGAGGACCATTCCTTGATTGATCAAGCCTTTACCGAAACGATGCGTTGTGAAGCCCCCGTGGGTGGAGAGGTTCGGCTGGTAATGCGGGATTGGGATATAGGCGGGGTGCATGTCCCAAAGGGGGATGTTGTAAATCTTTCTATTCATAGTGCTAACCACGATGAACAAGTTTTCGCTTCGCCGGAAAAGTTCGATATTTTTCGTGAGGATCTCTACATCGGGAGAGAAATGCGGATTGGGCATCGCGAGGAGGGTAGGTCCAGTCACATAGGGTTTGGGTTGGGGAAGCATTTCTGCGTGGGTTACCAGCTAGCCCGCACTGAGGCGGTGGTGGGCACGGCTATGCTTTTTGCCGCTATCGGTGATGTGCGCTTAAAGCCAGGACATAACCCGGTAATGGGCGGGAATGATGGGATGCGCTCAGTCACATCTTTGGAAATCCAGTTCGATAGTGCGTAAGGATTGGGCGGCTCGCGTCCTGTTGCCCTACACTGCGTCACGCAAACGAACCGCACAGGAGGCGTAACCCTTATGGAATACCGCAACATAGGCAATTCGGACCTGCAGGTCTCTGTCGTCGGCCTCGGCTGCAATAATTTTGGTATGCGCATCGGCGTTGACGGTGCGCAGGCCGTTGTCGATAAAGCGATAGAGCTTGGGGTGAACTTCTTCGACACTGCTGAGATGTATGCCGGTGAGCACGGTCCTTCCGAAGAAATACTAGGCACGGTGCTCGGCGATCGCCGAAATGATGTAGTTGTGGCTACTAAATTTGGCATGCCCACACAGATGACCGCAACAGGGATCAATTCCCCTGGTAGTGGCTCGCGGGAGTACATCACTAATGCGCTAAACAACAGCTTGCAGCGACTAGGTACCGACTACATTGATCTATACATGGTCCACTTTCCTGATCCCGATACTCCAGCAGAGGAGACCGCTGGAGTGCTTAATGATTTTGTGAAGGAAGGCAAAATTCGCTACGCCGGTATTTCCAATGTTTCTGCCGATCAGACTCGGGAGGCTCTCCAGGTCACCGAGTCGAATGGGCTTGCTTCCTACGTATCAGTAGAGAATGAGTGGAGCTTGGTTGATCGCGCTATCGAGGCCGAAGTTGCCCCTGCTGCTCGCGAGTGTGGCTACGGTATCCTTCCGTACTTCCCCCTTGCAGGGGGGTTCCTCACGGGCAAATATCGTCAGGGTGAGGATATGCCAGCTGGTGGACGCCTTACCGAAGGCGCGCTCGCTGGGCTTGCAGGAAAGTACATCAACGATCGTAATTGGGAAATTCTCCATGCGGCTGAGAAGTACGCCGGAGATCAAGGGCACTCTGTTCTTGATCTCGCCATAGCCTGGCTGCTCTCGCGTGATGGCGTTCCCAGCGTCATTTCAGGGGCCACTCGCCCTGACCAGTTAGAGTCGAATGTTGCCGCAGGTGGTTGGAGTCTTACTAATGACGATGTTGCTGCGATTGATGCACTAGCTAGCTAGTGGTTTGCAGCTGAATCACCAAAGTTAGTGAAGGCAGTTGGTCGGGATGCGATCGGTCGACTGTCTTCACGACGGTTCCACCTAGGAATTCTGCAGGTTGTCTAAGTGGCGGCCAGTGAGGGGGTGTAGCCTTGGCTTCACCAGCCGCTGCCGCTACGCGGCCCCTCGCGTAGACTTCCGGCAACTTCTTGGGGGGTATGCGCATGGGTATCCTTGATTTATTTAACCTCGATGGAAAGATTGCGATGGTGACAGGGGGAGGTGGTGGCATAGGTCGGGGAATTGCCCTCGGCCTTGCCGAAGCGGGAGCTGATGTTGCCGTGGCGGGCCGACGTGAAAACATGTTGCAGGCGGTTGGAAAGGAAATTGAAGATCGTGGCCGTCGAACCCTTGCTCTTCCCACTGATGTGCGGGAATGGTCGAATGTTGAAGGTCTTGTCCAATCGATGATGGACCATTTTGGACGGATCGATATATGGGTCAGCAACGCCGGTGGTCTGCAGGAGCAGAGCGTCAACTTCCTCGTGAAGACCCCAGAAGATTCTTGGGATGCGACCACGACCCTTAATTTTAAAGCTCCCTGGATGTGTGCCAAGGCTGTCTGGCCTGCTATGCGCACCACTGGAGGCGGTGCCATTATCAATGTCAGCTCTGTGGGAGCCCTTTCTCGGGGAGCTCCTACGAATGGTGTCTACACAGCCTCTAAGGCTGGCCTAAATCACTTGACCAAGACACTCGCCCTTGAGATGGCGCCCTTCAATATTCGAGTCAACGCTATTCTTCCGGGCTCAGTGCGGACTGAAGATTATGAGGATGCATCCGGTGGTGATGATGAGTACTTTGAGGCGATGGCTCAAAACGAGCCGCTTAAGCGTCTTGGAAAAGAGCAGGACTTCGGTGCTGCTGCTGTTTATCTCGCTTCTGATGCCTCAAGTTGGGTGACTGGCACTCTACTTATGGTTGCTGGCCACCCATAAACACCCTTTGCGAATTTACGGAAGCTTGGCTACTGTACGGGTCTGACTCCAAGGAGGTTTGCCGTGTCCGAAGGTATGAGCGATCACGAGGTCGTTTCCATCTATCCCTATAGCGAAGAGCAGATTGAACAGCTAATGAATGATGCTCGCGAGTGCTTGCTGATGTGGGGTACTAAGGATGGATGGCCGGTTGGTGTCTATCACTCTTTTGTATGGAGGGACGGCAAGTTTTGGATTACCTGCGCTGCTCACCGCCATCGAGTGGCTGCTATCCGTCGCGATGGGCGTGTTTCGGTTGCGGTAAGTGGTATCTCTGCAACGAGCCCAGACTCACCTCGAGGGGCAGCTACCGCGAAGTGTCGCGCCATTATTCGAGAAGATCGTGAGACCAAGGACTGGTTTTATAGAGCCCTGGCCCATAAATCGAACCCAGATGACAAGCAGGCCGAGGATGATTTTGTTGAGCGTCTAGATTCGCCTTTGCGCATCATCATTGAGGCGACTCCAGAGAAGTGGATCACCTTTGACAGTGGTAAGTCAGGAAAAGATGTTGCGGGTACGCTGACCGATGAGGAACGGGGCCCTCGTCTTGAATCTGATGGGGTACGCATGAGGGCTGAGCGTGAGCGACGGGGCTTGGACCCTGACGCAAGGTAGGGAAAGCTCCATCCATAGCTTTAAAACTTTCTGTGACTAGAGAGCTGTGCTATTGCCTTGGATTTCTTTATCTAATGAGGTAGATGTCACCGTCTAGTTCTTCAAGTTCGTGAGTGAAGCTCCAATGGCCTGTAGAAACAGCCTGTAATTCAACCCCAAGGGAAATAATCTGCGATGTTCCTGAACGGTTATAAAGGGCATAGCCATTAGTAAATTCCCGAATGAAGAGACCTTCGGTTCCATCCAGAATCTGACGTTTTGCACTTACCGGTTGACCTAAGTCAGCGTCCCAAAAGTTGTACCAGTTGTGATAGTGGTCCCACGTCGGTTCACTATTATCGTCTCCGAACACGACATGTCCGTCGGAGTGGGTAAGCGCAAGCGTCGTGAAAACCCGCATCCAACGGCGATTCTCTGCGGAATCACGCTCAACCACTTGAGCTGCCGTATTGCCGTAGTCGTAGACCACCCGCCACCCTTCGAGGCAATTGATTCGAGGCTCTCGAAGATTTTCAGATCCCCAATAAAGGCTTTCTTCGATCATTTTCAATTGGTGGCTCGTGTATCCCTCTGAGTAAATGTCTTTCCCTGCCTCCATAAAAATGCCGTTCACATAGGGGGATGAAAGGGGAGCAGTTCGGTCGTTGGTGTTTACTAGAACCAGGAAGTCATCACCAACCAATTGTCTTATTCGATGGAGTATCGCCAGCCGTGCTTCGACTTCTTCCTCCAGAGTCATATAGGAGTAGGACCAGTCCAGGTAGGAAGCGGCGGTTACATTGTGTTCATTCCACCAATCAAGAAAGATTCCATCAACGATGCCGGACTCTGCCAGTGCTAAAGCTTTTTGGGAAACCAGCTCAATGACCTCTTGTCTTCGGAAATCGATAAGGGATGAAAGAATTTCTTGCTCCTCAATCTCGCCATCTTTATCAAGATCTTCTCCAAATCCCGGGACTGGACTGCCATCACTGTCCTTGATCCAATAGGGTGAAATGGCTGCGTAGTGCCCATATTCATGGAGAGCGAGACCTTCCTCGTTGGGTTCAAATTCTCCTTCCCGATAAAGGACAGTTGCGATGGTTTTTATATGAGGATTAAGTTCTAGAAGAGATGATTTCAATTCCCTTGCAGCGGATAATGAAGTGTCACCGTTAATGTCAGTCAAAGATGTCGAAAGGCCAGGGTATGGCTGCTCTATGGACGTCTGCCAAAGTAACCCTAGTGACCAAGGAGTAGAAAACCATAGGTCGTGCTTTGCAATTTTCTCTAAATCAGATAGGTCTGGCCGGTTCTGAATCCCGTTCCAAGCTTGGCAAATTCTAGGAAATCCAGGCGGTTCTAATAAACCGCTGTCTTCGATTCCTGCTCTGGTAGTGGGGGTGGCAGCCGCAGTGGCGGCGACGGTTGAAGTAGGGGCAATTGTGGTGTTTGGAGTGACCTGTTCTGAGGTTGCACTACAGGCTGCGTTGAAAAGAAAAAAACAAAGTGCTACCCCGATGCTTTTCATGCCTAGAAAAACGCCATAGCCATTACTTGCTTGGGGTGCCTGGTTGTTTTTGTTAGTGCAGGTTCATACCACATCGAATTCAAGTTCTAGCTTCGGCGGCTCATTCCTTGGGCCAGCCACTTGAATGTGGGCTTTTCCGCCAGCCTTTACTCGTGGGCTTCCCATTGCCTTTAGCAGAGCCTTCGACCCGATAACCGCTTCGGATCGAGCTAGCTGGTAGCCCACACAGAAGTGCTTTCCCAATCCAAAGCCAAGGTGGCTAGCCTGGC
The DNA here is from genome assembly GCA_002346645.1 of Dehalococcoidia bacterium UBA2991. Classification (GTDB taxonomy): domain Bacteria; phylum Chloroflexota; class Dehalococcoidia; order Tepidiformales; family Tepidiformaceae; genus UBA2991. Next base: position 74,373 of record DEAD01000006.1, on the reverse strand, counting down.
CGCTATCGAAATAGCCCGACCTTAGTTCCCGCCCGAAATAGAGGTCGTTGCGGAAGATATCGAACTCATCGGGATGATCGAAAACACGCTCATCGTGGTTTGCTGCAAAGATCGAGAAGTGCGCCTCTGCCCCGACTGGGATGGTCTGGTCGTACATGTCCACTGGTTTAATAACGTCTCGCTGCTGACTGCCTGCTGGTGGTGTGATACGCATAGTCTCTGTGAATACCCGGTCGAATAGGTCTGGGTCACGCTTTACTTCTTCAAATTGTTCTGGGTTCTCCATCATGTGAACCCACATGTTGCCAATGGCCTTGTCAGTCGTCTCTCCGCCTGCAACTAATAGAAGACTGGCAAAGGCCTTGATGTCCTCCTTCGACATGCGAGCTCCGTCCACCTCCGCAATGCACAGCTTTGAGATAAGGTCCTCTCCAGGACGTTTGCTACGTTCGTCGACAAGCTTGTCTATGTAGGCATGAAACTGTCGATTGCTCTCGATTCCCTGTTCCCGTTCCTCCGGAGTTCCGCTAAGGCCTGCCATCATCGCGGGGTACCACTCGTGAAAGAGGTCGTGGTCCTCTTGCGGTAAACCCAGCATGTCGATAATGACTTTTACTGGCAGGCGTGAACTAAATGCGTCGATTAGCTCCACTTCCCCCTTCGCCTGAAAGTCTTGAGCAAGGTCTTCTGCTGCTGTTGCACTGAAGCGATTGATAAGCTCCTGTGTGTTCTTTTCGATTATTGGGAGGATCGGTTCGAGGCGACGACCCGAGAACTCTGGTGCCACGATATTTCGTCGCTTCGTGTGCTCTTCCCCATCAAATTGCATCATCGTGGTGCCGAACACGAGCGCCATTGAGCGCTCTAGGTTCTTGCTGGAGTAGTGCTGGTTGTCTCGAAAGGCTTCCACTACGTCGTCGTAGCGAGTGATGTACCAGAGCCCGTGAAGCTCATCGTGGTAGACGGGGAAGTGGTCCCGCAGAACCTTTAGGTGTGGATAAGGATTACGCCAGAATTCCGGAGTGTCGAATACTTTTGGGTCGAAGTTCACGGACGTCATCAGGTTCCCTCTTCTGCTAGGTGGGCGGTTCCCAGATCGCTGGTTCCAGCCCCATCAGGCCATGGTGGAACTGCTGCGCAGGTAGGCTTGAGACTGGTTGTCCGTAATCCGATCTGGGTGGCAGTGTGACCTCCTGTCCTGGTTCTGAGGAGATCAGGTCTCCCGTGCGGCCATCCTGTAGTAGGTCGAGGAGTAACTGGGCCTGTTGTCCAGGCGTCATCCAACCAGCTACGACCTCGTCTGAGGGCCCCTCTCCAGGAAAGACACCCCGTAGCATTGGTGTATCGGTCGCTCCCATTGCGATGCCGTTGACCCTTACATTCTGGCCTTGGGAGGCAAAACCCAATGCCCATGCCTGGATGTATCCATTTAGTGTCCACTTGGATGCATCGTAGAGATCCGTAGAGGGGCCTCCTCTCGTTCCCCCTGCCTCTAAGGGAGGCAGGATATGGTCTGTCGAAATAACAACAATGTCGCCTTCACGCTCTACCAGGGAAGGCGCAAAGGCCCTTTCTAGCAGATAGATGCTTTTCACGTTTGTATCGAAAAAGCGCTGGTATTCTGCCAAGGCTGCCTCGCGGGAGAGATCCATGGGTGTCGCCCCATAGATACCGGCGTTCATGACTACAACGTCGACCCCGCCGAAGTCGCGCAGCACTGAATTCACGAAACCACGGACTGCCTCAGTGTTCGAGACGTCGCAAGGGTATGCACGCACTGTGCGTCCGCTAGTGGCCGCGATCTCGTCCGCAACGGCACTCACCTCAGGCTGAATGTCGCAAATTGCGACGTCCGCCCCTTCATTCGCGAGTCCACGTGCATAGGCTGTTCCCAGCCCCTGCGCGGCTCCTGTAACAACTGCAACTTTTCCATCTAGGAATCCCATGCTGCCCCCTATGCCTTGAAGGCCGACTTCATGACGCCGACCTTAAGTGAGAAATCGTCTGTGCGAGGAGTGAGAACTACAGGGTCTGCTCGCCAAACTGGGATGTTATAGCCACTGCGGCCATCCTTCATCAGGTCGATTACTACCTGTGCTACGTCAGTGGGTTTCATCCAGCCGGCTATTACTTCCGGAGTTAGGTTTTCCTCGCCTGTGAAGCTGCGCAACATGTGCGAGTCAGTGGCTCCTAGGCATATCCCGTTGACTCGAATGTTGTCTGGTTCACCTGCCTTAGACCAGCTAAGCAAAAAGCCGTTAAGGCCCCATTTTGAGGAATCGTAGTTGTCCATCACCCAGCCACCCCCGCTGGGCCGATTTCGCTCGGTGAAGATGTGGTCGGTGGCGATGTTCACTATGTCGCCACCCCCCTGCTCTTTCATGATTGGAAATACTGCCCTGGCGAACAGGTAGTAGGCGCGGTTGTTCACATTCATTACTAGGTCGTAGTCCTCGATCGACTTCTCCCACGGATCCGTCGGAGAAGTCATCGAAATGGTTCCGGCGTTGTTGATGAGGATGTCGATGCGACCAAATGCTTCCATTGTGTCGTCTACCACCCGCCAGCAGTCCTCGGGTAGACCTGTGTCCGCTTGAAAGCTGCGAGTCTCCACCCCATGTGTGTTGCCTATTTCGCGAGCGCGGTCCGCAACGTTCTCACGAATGTCGCAAATTGCGACCTTTGCGCCTTCCGCTGCAACGGCATTCGCAAATGCGACCCCAACGCCCTCTGCAGCACCTGTCACAAGGGCAACTTTCCCATTCAAAAATCCCATGTGGTCCTCCCGGACGCTTTGACTTGGTACCTATTACGAAAAGTGATGCCGGCATCGTACGAGGTTGTCGGGCGTCCTGCAGAGGACTCCCCAATATTTTCTTAGCGATTCTTCTGAACGTGCTCTCTACGATCCCCCGAAGAACTCCAGGTCAGGATGCGGGTTGGCTTAAATGATACGACCACACGCTCAGGAGTATTTGCGATGTGCTCGTAGCTGCTCTCCCAGTTTTTGCCACCGTATTTCCGGGCGATCCTCTCGGTAACAGTCCCCAGGCCTAGTGTGATCTCGACAGAATCCGCTCCCAAAACAACAGTGCGCTGGTCGGGATCCCCAGGCTCATCTATGCAAATTGAAATGCGGCCATCCCGCTTCAGGTTGCGGGTCTTTAAGCGCGGCGCAGTGGTACTGAAGTAGACGGTATTGTTCTCCCAGTGAAACCAGATTGGCGTGAGCTGGGGGAAACCGTCTGGGTTGATCGTCGCCACTATTCCATTTCTGGGCTCTGCCAGAAATGCATTCATCTCCTCATGCGACATGGGCATTTTGTCGTCTCCAAAACCCAAGTTTGGGCACAGGAAGTTTAGCGTGGGACCAACCCCAGGCGGTCACCTAGAAAGAGATGCTTCAGGGGTATATGAGGGATCAACCCCGCATACCCCTGTTACTGGGTTGTTTTAGGGAGCTGGTAAACGGGGGGCTTGCCACCTCGCTTTGCCTTTTCTGCGGGGAGCGACTCAGTACGTTTCTCCCATTCTGTTGGTGACCAACCCCAATTGCTGATGATGCGGTAGTGCGAAATGCGCCACTTGTCGTCATCGGGCACGAAAGTTCCCTGGTACAGACCTCCGCCAAGACCGCCGTGGCCTCCGGATGTCATGAAATAGGCGCTAAGCTCTGCACTGGAGCAGTCCGGGGCTACATTTACCTGTACGTTTGCTGAGTGGTGCCCCCCCGAAAGAGTCGGTTCGGCGCTCGAGTGCGGTCCGTATAGGTCACGCATTGCCTCGCGTCCCCGGAACTCAAGGTCAGCCATTGTCCCTGGCGGGAAGTTGATCACTTCCAGAAGGGCGTCTTCTTTGAAAACGTCCAGTATTCCCTCCGTGTAGCCGATATCCATGTTGTAGAAGTATTCATTGAAGGTGCTGATGACCGCCCGCTCAGCCTCGAGGCGGGCAACTCTCTTGCGCAATTCTGTAAGTTCATCTGTCATCGTTGGTGGTTCCTTTCTTGCGTTGCGTCGAGAGGATGAACTGCTTGTGTGAGCCTCGCAAGGCCTACGGCCCGTTGACAGCTTCCGTAGGCGGCCTAGACTCGATCGCTAGAGTAGTTTTCTTGGGGGCAAGGCGACCATGACAGCTCAAGCTGAAGCACCGATCATTGAGCCCGGTGAATTCCTTACTGAAGAACACCGGCTCGATCCGTTTCCTCTCTATAAAAAGATTCGGGATTGGGAACCGGTCTATAACGATGGCCTTCAGAACCGTTTTGTTGTGACCCGCTATGAGGACATATGGGATGCGTACAAGCGTAGTCGACCGAACGGAGACTTCACCCGTGGTGTGTATGACCCCCAGGGGAAGTATGAATTTGGTTCCGAGTCACCGCTGGGGGAGACCATCCTTGATATGGGAGAGGGGGCTGAACACCGCTGGAGCCGAGGGATCGTCGCGGGAGAGTTTGTTGGGAAAAAGCTGGAAACCTGGCTGCCCATAATCGAGCAAACTGCATCTGAGATGATTGAGCGCTTTTCACAGGAGGCTGCCGAGGACCTTGCTGGGGGTATTTCACAAAAGGGCGAAGTTGATCTCGTTTCGCAATTCAGCAAACGCTTTCCTATCCGCGTCATTGCTGGAATGCTCGGTCTTCCCCGCGAAGACTTTGACTACTTTGAGAGTATCTACAACACGCTTTTCGCTGGAATGGGCTACGGTCGGGCGTATTTCCGTTCCGCCGAAAAAGCCAAATTCGATCTCCACGAGTATCTCTCGCCGATCATTGTGGATCGCCGCGCTAATCCCACCGAGGATTTGATTTCCAAGTTCGTCACTGCAGAAATGTCCGGTGAAATGATGAGTGATCACCAGATCAAGTCATTCATCACTCTGCTTTTAGTCGGTGGTGGAGACACAACCCATAAGGCAATGGACGCGATGTGGTGGAACTTGTTACGCAATTACGAGCAGTATGAGGCTGTTCGTGACGATCCTGATCTTATGGACAGGGTTTTCACGGAGATGCTGCGTTTCGATGGATCCAACCATTATCAAAAGCGGCGCGCTGTTCGTGAGACCGAGCTTGGAGGTCGTGTTGTTCCGATGGGAGCTCGAGTTGACCTCTGTCTTGGTTCAGGTAATCGGGATGAGAGGGTCTTTAAAGACCCTGAAACCTTCAATATCTTTCGAGACGATTTGTACTTTGGGAAAGAGCTTCGCACTGGTTATTGGGAGGATGGCGTGGCAAGCCACCTAGGCTTTGGTCAGGAGCGGCATTTTTGTATGGGTTACGCCATGGCCCGCCAGGAAGCGGTAATTGCCGGGAAGATGCTCCTACAGGTCTTTAGGAATCCCCGACTGAAGGACGTTCCCAACGATGGCATAGTGTTTCCGCCTCCCGGTAAGGGTGGTGTACGCGGGCTGATGCATCTTGAGATTGAGTTCGATATTTCCTGAGGCCAGATTTCGGTAGTAGTCCGGGCTCCTCTAAAAGAGAAGGTGTGAGCAAGTTTTTGCTGGAACACTCTATGATGCGAGACGTAGGCCCTGGTGCTCTAGTCTTGCGGCGAAAGCCGTGCATGAACGTTGAACGCCAAATCCAGCCGATTCAGAGAATCAATGGCTACAATTCTTGCCCACATCAAAATCAAAGACGGTAAAGAAGCGCGTTTCGAGGAGCTCGAGGGTGTCCTCTGGAGCGATACCCACGAAAACGAGAATAATGTTCGTCGCTACGAGTTCTGGCGTGGGGCGGAGAAGGGAACCTATTACGGGTTGCTTTCCTTCAACAGTTTCAATGGTTTCATAGAGCATCAGGCAAGTCCTCACCATGAGGACTCAGGACTTGGAGAAGTAATCGAGGGGATTAGGTTGGAGTGGATCGACCCCGTTCCTAGTGCGTCCGACCTCGCTACAACTGACACAGAACCAATTTTTGAGGGTGCTAATGATCTCCAAAAGGAGTATCACGCAAACTTCCAGCCTGATGTTCAGGCCTGGTGGAAAGCTCTCCGCGGATAGAGTTTGAGTAAGAAAGTATTGCCAAGGGACCTGTGAATCGGCCAGAATCGCAGGGAACTTGGGTGCCCTAGCGTTTTGCGCGGGCGTGAGGGGGGGGTATGTGGACCTACGTCATACGTCGGCTCGTGGCGATTCCCCTAATGCTGTTTGTCCTTTCGTTTGTACTGTTTCTCCTGGTTTGGACACTGCCTGGTGATGCTGCTTTCGCCACAGTCGCTGGCATTGAAGAAGCCCGTAATCTAGACGCTTGGCGGGCTGAGTTTGGACTCGATCGGCCTTGGCACGTGCAGTACTTCGATTGGCTAGGGGGAATCATCACAGGGGATTTTGGCAAATCCTTAACACCCCCCTATGACCCAGTAAGTAGGTCGATCACAGAGCGCCTTCCCAACACGATTGAGATTGGCTTGGTAACTGTTCTGCTTTCGGCCGCAGTTAGCTTGCCTGTTGGAATTATCTCGGCCGTTCGCCGTAATACTTTCCTCGATTACCTCCTGCGTACGGGGACTATTCTTGGTATTTCCATCCCTAACTTCTGGCTGGGCACGCTCGTGATTATCTATGCAATTGTTTGGTTTGATTGGAACCCGATTCAGGATTACGCAACGTTTACAGAGGAGCCTTTACGTAATCTCTCAATCATCATCTTCCCTGCTGCAGTTCTCGCCTACTCTGGTGCCGCTTACACAGCTCGCATAGTCCGCTCATCCATGTTGGAGGTTTTCTATTCAGACCATGTTCGTACTGCGCGAGCGAAGGGTTTGCGCGAGCGGGTTGTGATCTCTCGACACGTCTTCCGAAGCGCCCTAATTCCTGTGCTTACTGTTATCGGGCTTCAGTTGGGGGGAATTCTTGGTGGAGCTATTGTGGCGGAGCAGATCTTTGCCATTCCAGGCATCGGTTTACTTACCCTGGAGGCTCTGCTTGCTCGTGATTATCCATTGATCCTTGTGACTGTGATGATATTTGCGGGCATTTTCATGTTTATCACTCTGCTTGTGGACATCCTCTATACGAGGGTCGATCCCCGGATTAGGTATTAGCAATGTCACAATCTGCTGAAGCCCCTACTGGGAATCTCCTTGAGGCGGAGTACGCTATCCCGCCGCGTGAGCGTTTCAATCCCCTGCGTTGGGCCCGGCGTGAGCCTGCGGGTGCCCTTGGGGTCTTCCTTATTTTGCTAATCGCCTTTGGTTCGGGTGCTGCTCCAATCCTTCGAACAACCAATCCCCAGACGCTAGACGCATTCACCCCGAATGTCCTGGTGAGTCCCGGCAGTGAGTTTTTCTTTGGAACTGATCGTCAGGGTAAGGACGTATGGTCCAGTGTGCTTTATGGCGGGCGTATCTCGCTAAAGATAGGCGTAGCTACTGTGCTGGTTGGGACAGTAGGGGGTACTTTGCTCGCTCTCGTCGCTGGTTTCCTCGGTGGCGTTGTTGATTTCACCTTCAGCCGTTTGGCCGACATGATCATCGCTATTCCAGCTTTGCTGTTAGCACTAGTAATTGATGTTGTTCTGGGGGATCAGCTTCCTGATCTTCCTGCCTTACCCAAAGAAGAGCTCGCTCGGGTGCTTGCGATCTCACTGTTCTTCATGCCCAGCGCATTCCGCATTATGCGTGGGTCGGTACTTGAGCAGCGGAGTGGTCAGTATGTCGAGGCGGCCACTCTTATAGGTGCGGGTCAGATACGCATCATGCTTCGGCATATCCTGCCTAACATAACCGGCCTAATGATCGTGCTTACGACGATCAGTCTTCCTGCTGCGATTCTTACGGAGGCAACGCTCTCTTTCTTGCTCGGGTCAGATGCACCCTCCTGGGGGGCTGAACTTAGTGGAGATTCACGGCGCTTCTTTAACCGTGCTCAGTGGATTGCTATCTTCCCGGGAGCAGCCTTGGCACTTGCTGTATTCGCATTCAACATATTTGGAGATTCCATCAGGGATTCTCTCGATCCGCGCCTAAGAGGACGTATTTAACGTAACTCGGGAATTTAGCCCGTTGCCTCGGGATCCTTTCAAGGAGTATTGTGCGCGCTAGCATCGGCTATAACGCTCCGGCGTATTTGATCGGAAGCGGGGAGGGCAAAGAGATGCGGGACAAAGATAACTACTGGCTTCGGCTTCGTGGGCGAAAGCTTAGCCGTCGAGGCTTCCTTGCCGGTACTGGTATCGCCGCAGCTGGTTCAGCAGCGATCCTTGCTGGTTGTGGGGATGACGATGACGATGACGATGATTCTGGCTCTGAATCATCGGCAGCAGAATCAGCAGATGCTGCTGCCACAGAAGCAGCAGCGACCGCCGCTCCCGAGGTTTCAAAAAGGGGTGGTACTTATAGAACGTGGAAGTCCACCGAGGATCAGGGTCTTGACCCTGCCATTTACCACACTAACAACGGTGAAGTAACAACGAAGGTCTACAACCATCTTCTTGACTTCCAGGTTAGCAAGGGTGCGTTCGGCCTTGATGCAGCGACTGGCTACGAGCAGGTCGATGAGACGACTCTTGTGTGGACCATGCGCGAAGGGATGCAGTTCCACAATGGTGACCCTGTCACTTCTGAGGACATTGCTTATACGATCGCGCGTCCACCGGTGCTCTACGCGGAATTAGGGAGCACCCACCAGCCCGCCAGTAACTTCCGTTACCTAGATCTTATCGAGGCTATCGATAGTACTCACATCCAGGAGAACTGGACTGAGCCCCGAGCGGATGCCCTTATCCATCGCTCCCGTCAGTATTTCGGTATCGTCAATAAGGCGCTTACTGAAGAGTATGGCGGCAAGACGCAGGAACATGTGAGTGGTATGGCTGCCGGGCCATATGTGCTTTCGGAGCGAAATGCTGAGGGAACACATCTAACCCGAAACCCTAATTACTACTCCCATCCCAATCCCGATGATGGCTTTGTCGAGGATGGTCCCCACATCGACGAGTTTGATGTTCGTATCATTCCTGACCTTGTTACCGCTCGCTCTCTACTTGAGAGTGGCGACCTCGACGCATACGGCACGCTTGACGCCCTTGAGGCTGAAGAGCTTGAGAGCAACTCTCGTGTTGCGATTGAAGAAGCTCCGGCCGGCGGTTGGTGCGTGCTTGGCTTCGATGGCGGCAAGTTCCGTGACCTGCGTGCGCGGGAAGCTATTCGAAAGGGCTTCAACTACGAAGCTTTCAATGCGAGTGTTCGTGCAGGGGATGGTAAGTACCAGGCACCTGTCACTATCACCAACGGGGCATACCAGAGGCTTTCGCAAGAAGATCTGGCCGGTTGGTACACATACGACCCAGCTGATGCGCGGGCCCTTTGGGAGGCTGCTGCTTCGGATGCAGCCAATCGCGGAGATGCTGATGCCAAGTACGACAGCATTTACGACAGCGTTGAAATCCACACGGTCACGAACGAGCTCCAGCAAACGATTAGCGACTTCGCTGCATCGAGCTTGCAGGAGGCGCTTGGAGTGCCCTTCGAGGTTACAAGCGCAGACGTTCAGACTTGGGTAAATGCAGCTACCGATCGCACCGAAGACGTGAAGAAGTGGGACCTCCTGCAGAGCGGCACCGGTGTTGGCGGTGGTACTGACGGGACCCCAGGGACGCAGTACCTCTCTTGGTTCGACCCGCTGCAGTACGCTCTCAATGCTTTCAACTTCCACTACGAATCCCCGCACCCTGAGGTTGTCGAGGGAGCTACGATCGTGGGAGATATGATGGCTGCGCAGAACGTGGAGTTCGATCACGAAACGCGAGTCCAGATCATCACTGATCTTCAGAGGTGGATTATGGACAATGCTTGGTCGATCTTTGTTATGCCTATGGCCGGAACAGCCTTCCTTGGCATGAGTTCGCGACTTCGCGACTACGGTAAGGATGACTGGTCGAATTCCTACTCGGTTAGCAATGTTCCACGTCGCCATTCAGCTTGGCTGGAAGGTGCGTAGGACGGCGCTACCGGCATAATCCAGAGGACCGCAAGCCCCGGGGAATTTCCCCGGGGCTTGCTCTGTGTTTGGACTCTTTGGCGGCGGCTATGAACGAAACCGCTACACTGATTCGAAGCCATGAGTAATACTTCTCCTCTTTCAAAACTGTCTGTCCCACGTGCTCGTGGGATGCGAGATCTCCTTCCCGCACAGATGCGGGCCTTTCGTCATCTTGAGGATGCATTCCGTCAGGTGGCGAGCCAGTGGGGATACGATGAAATCCGAACACCCACTGTGGAGAGCTATAGCCTGTTCACCTCTGCTGGAGCTCTTTCCCCTGAGATGCTTGCTGGGGCATATTCCTTCCTTGACTGGGACGGGTGGAGTGGTGAACGCGTAATGCTGCGTTACGATTCGACTATCCCTGTCGTTCGTGCAGCTGTTGATGCAGGTATCGAACTACCCGCAAGGTTGCTCTATGTACAAAGCGTCTTTCGTGGTGCTGAGGGAGAAGACTGGCAGTGTGGTCTCGAGTATCTCGGTGCCCCTGCTGTGGTTGGAGATCTAGAGGTATTGGCTGTAGCGGCTGATACCTTCGCTGCACTCTCACTGCCTGTGGATTTACGCTTGATGCATGCGGGGGTGGCGCGTGCTGCCGTAGATGCTGCAGGCCTTACCGATGTGCTAGCTCGGCGAGCTCTATTGGATGAGGTGGCGGGGAATGGATTGGCAGCAGTTCATGATGCATTTGAGGATCATCCGGCTGCGCATGCTTTTTTGAAGGCGGCCCTGGGGGGCTCCGGAGAGCTTGCCCTTGTTGATAATCTGATTGCCCTCGCACGCAATGGATTGCCCGACGCGGTAGGCCCCCTGGAGGAACTCGGTGAGGTAGCAGCTGCCTTGGTCGAAACGGGTCGTGCTGTCTCGATAGACTTCACAATACCTTTCGATTTTGATTACTACTCCGGTGTCACGTGGGAACTCCATGGAGAAGGGGGTGCTTGGGGCAGGGGAGGGCGTTACCAGCCTATTGGCCCAGGTGCTCCCGAGAGCGCTTGTGGGTTCGCGCTTGATGCGGATCGTCTATCTGGGCGATTTGGCAGCGCGCCGTTGCGTGGCGCAGCTGTAGCCATTGTCGCGGAATCTGATAGTGGCCTGGCTGGTGCGCTCCGGCTAGCTAGCTCCCTCCATCACCATGGAATTTCTGCTGCCCTAGGCGATGCAGCCGACGCGAGTATTCAGCTTGTCGTTGGGCTTGAGGGTATTTTGGCGAGTAGTCCTAACTCTTCTCTAGAATGCACCACCCTTGATGAGGTGGTGCAGTTTGTGCTGCAACACAAATGAGTTTTTCCATGCCGCTCGGCCTTGCCGTGCCGACGGGTTCCTTGCGCGAACCTATGGGTGCGCTGCTTGCTTCCTGTGGGCTTTCGATGGAAGGCTATGAGTCTGGATCGCGTTTGCTGCGTGCTGAGGCAAATGACAGAGGTTTCCGCTTCCGCATCTTTCGCGAGAGAGATATCCCTATCCAGGTTGCCTTGGGAAACTATGACCTTGGTATCTGCAGTGATGTTTGGGTTGCTGAGTTGCAGGCTCGGTTCCCAGGTCAGCGTGTTGTGCGAGTAGGAGCCCTTCCTGGTGCTGAGACTGAGGTTTGGCTCTGTGCTGCTCCCACGGCTGGGATTGGGCCTGGTCAAGTCCCACATCCAGAGTCTCTAAATGGCGTGCGGCTTGCTACGGAGCTTCCTAACCTGACCGATCTACTTGCAGCGCGTCTCCGCCTTCCGAACTACACGTTGCTTGATCTTAATGGGTCAGTGGAAGCATACCCTCCCGAGGATGCTGATTTGGTGGTCATGGCCGTTGCTGATACTGCTGCTATCGAGTCGTTAGGCCTAGTGCCGATCCATCGTCTTTTTCGAGGAGGAGTGGCTGTCGTTGCGAATGCTGAATCTCTGCGTACTCGTGACTGTAGCGCAGTGATTGCCCCGCTAGCTCCTGCTTTCGTACCCGGCGAGGTGAAATTAACGCTGCCGACTCGGGCGAGTAATGTTCCCCTAGAACGGCTTGCTCGAGACACCGATGTATTGCGTCTGGCCCTCCCCGATGGCCATGCTCAGCGGCATACCTTTGCTGCTTTGGCAGAAGCGGGGATAGCCTTTGATGGCTATGGGGAAAGCAATTTTGTGCGCAGACCTATTTCTTCAATCGAAGGCGTTGAGGTGAAGGTTGTGCGACCCCAAGACATGCCTACTCTGGTGGCAATGGGGGCGTTTGATATTGCTGTGAGTGGCGTTGATCGCTTGCGTGAGCACCTGGCTTTCTTCCCGAGCTCCCCGGTTGAGATGGCGCTTGATTTGCGTCGCAGCCAATACCGTATTGGTCCTGTGGTTGCAAAAGACTTTCCTGCTGAGACGACGCAGGAGGCACTTGCCATTTGGGAGAGCCTTGGCCGTCCTGTGCGTATTGCAAGCGAGTTTCCGGGGCTTGCTGAGGAATGGGCCCGAGAGCATCGGCTGTCCCATACCGCAATTATCCCCATCGCCGGTGCTAGTGAAGCTTTTGTGCCTGAAGATGCTGATATTCTGATTGAAGGTACGGAGACGGGTACCAGCCTGCGCGTTAACAACCTTCGCATGCTCGATCCCTTCTTGGACTCTACAAACTGTGTGATAGCTGCTAAGGAACCTCGCACCTCACGCCTTGACCTGCTTGACTCTCTCCTAGCCCAACTTCGCGAGGGTGTTCGCGCGGCGGGCGTGGAAGAGACGGGGCCAGTGGTGCGGGGGGCTCGGGGAAGTGCCTGATGCCGCCCATCACCCTCCATATGGTTCTGGCACGGCGACTTGCTGGAGATCTCCCTAAGGATTCTTTACCAGTTGAAGCTGGTCCATATCTGCTTGGTGCTACAGCTCCCGATATTCGTATCCTCACCAAAGCGGATCGCCGCACAACCCACTTCTTCGACCTTACTGTCTTCGACCATCAGGATTCAGTTGCCGGGTTCTTTAATGCTTATGGTCGGCTCGCTGATCCGAGCCTTCTAAATGAAGAAACGCGGGCCTTTGTTGCTGGTTACCTAACCCATCTAGTGCTTGATGAACAGTACATCACCCGCATATACCGACGTTTTTTCTACCCCCACGATGTGATGGGTGGCGCTCTGCGAGCGAATGTGATGGATCGTCTATTACAGTTCGATCTCGAACGTGTTCACGGAGATCCGGAACTTCGGGCGCACCTTTGTGAGGCTCTCGCTTGCACTGTCGATACTATCGATGCTGGGTTTGTCGATAGCGAGACGCTGGAACGCTGGAGGAAGGTGGCCTGCGATATTGCAGCTCGAGGGATGGACTGGGATCGTGCTCGAGGCATGATCGAGAACCATCTTCGCCGAAGTGGGGTGGAAGACAGAGAGGGTGGTCTTGCTGGCTTTCTCGATTCGCTCCCCGAGCTGCTCGATGAGACAATCGACCACGTGACGAGCGTTGAAGTCGATGCCTTTATTGAGCGCTCGACGGATGTAGCAGCAGCAGTTGTCACGAGGTACCTCGAATGCGGATAGTTCGAAACGCGGAGGAGGGTCGCCGTACCCTTCTTGCTCGCGTTCCTTTGGGTACAGGGGAGCTTCCACTTGAGGTGCGAGAGACGACCTTTCGTACCTTTGGGAAAGAGCTCGAGCCTGATGAAGTAGTGCGGCGCATCCTTCGGGACGTTCGTGAGGATGGCGATAATGCGGTGCGTTATTACAGTGGTCTAATTGATGGTGCTAAGGTTGAAGATCTTCGAGTCTCTGATGAAGAAATGCGGGCTGCGCATGAATCTGTGGGCCCCGAGGTGGTGGAAGCGCTTAGGTTTGCTGCAGATCGTATACGGACCTATCACGAGCAGCAGCTTAGAGGTGCAACGGTCGACTTTCAGCTCAATGGTCTTGGCCAGTTAACTCGGCCTATCCAGCGGGTGGGCATTTATGTTCCTGGTACCGCAGCTCCTCTTCCTAGTACGGTTCTCATGTGTGCTATACCTGCCCGCATTGCGGGTGTAGATGAAGTTCACCTAGCGAGTCCAACTCTGCCTGATGGGTCGGTACCTCCGGTCAAGCTAGTGGCTGCCGGCATAGCGGAGGTTGATGGTGTCTTTAAGGTTGGGGGTGCCCAAGCTATTGCTGCTTTGGCATATGGAACAGAGGCTATCCCTAAGGTCGACAAGATATGTGGGCCAGGCAACTTATTTGTAACGCTTGCGAAGAAGCAGGTTTTTGGGGACGTTGGCATTGATGCTGTCTACGGTCCTACTGAGACCATGATTATTGCAGACGAAAGTGCTGATCCAGAGATGGTTGCGGCTGACTTACTTGCGCAGGCCGAACACGATCGACTGGCCAGTCCTATCCTGCTAACGCCTTCTCGGCGCCTCGCCGAACAGGTAAGTGGGGCTGTAACGAGACAGTTACGCGATCTCGAACGGGTCAAGATCGCTAGTGAGTCCATAGAAACCCGTGGTGGTTGCGTGCTTGTGAACGATATTGATCACGCCATTGAACTTGCAAACGAATACGCCCCGGAGCATCTTTGCCTGCTGGTTGAGAATCCCACCGCCTATGCCATGAAGGTTCGTAATGCAGGAGGGCTTTTTTTGGGGGAGGGCTCCCCAGAAGCTGTAGGGGATTACACAGCTGGTCCTAGTCATACAATGCCAACTGGGGGAAGTGCGCGATGGAGCTCGCCACTAGGTGTGAGCGATTTTCTAAAGACGGTGAGCCTTGTGAACCTGCCCATAGGGGAGGTTGAGGAGCTAGCTGAAGCTGCTCGTATTATTGCTCGAGCGGAAGGGCTCGGTGCGCACGCCGCCTCTGTAGAGCGCCGTCTCCAGGGACGCTAAAGAGCAGTCTTATGGATTCACGACGCTTTATTCGAGACGATATCCAAGACCTTTCATCCTATGTCTCGGTCAAGCCGCTTGAGGTATTGGCGACGGAGATAGGTGTTCCCGTAGACGAGTTGGTCAAGCTCGATGCGAATGAGAACCCTTATGGAACAACCCTGGTCGTTCGCGAAGCTGCTGCTTCTGTTCCTCTTCATATTTACCCTGATCCTGCTCAGGGCAGGCTGCGTTCAGATATCGCTGCTTACCTCGGAGTTGGGCCTGAGCAGGTTGTGGCGGGAACTGGGTCCGATGAATTGCTTGACTTGATCCTCCGTCTCACCCTTCCTACAGCTACAGCTACAGCTACTCCCACGTTTGGGATGTACAGTTTTTTGAGTGGGATCGCAGGAATAAGGCATGTCGAGGTGCCTCGTAACTCAACGTTTGACCTCGATTTAGTTGGCTTGCGTAATGCAGTTGGGTCAGGTGCAGGAGTGGTCTTTGTCGCCTCTCCTAATAATCCCACGGGTAATGCTGCCACTCTGGACGAGATCGAAGAACTGTGCGGGCTAGATGCGCTCATTGTGGTGGATGAGGCCTATGCTGAGTTTGCCGGCACAAGCGCTATCCCTTTGCTCGAACGCTACGAGAATCTCATCGTGATGCGTACCTTTAGCAAGTGGGCGGGGCTGGCGGGGTTGCGCGTGGGCTACGCAGTCGCGCACCCTGATTTAGTGGAACCCATGCTAGCTATCAAACAGCCATACAATGTAAACGTCGCTGCTGACGCTGCTGCACGTGCCGCGCTTGCGCATCGGGATGAACTCCTGGCAACTGTGCGCACTATTGTTGTTGAACGAGATCGTCTCTCTCATGAGGTGGGCACACTTGGATGGCTTGTACCCTATCCCTCTGACGCGAACTTTGTTCTATTCGATGTGGAGAAGGCAGATGCTAGTGCAATTGCGGCATCTCTTCGGGAACGTGGGGTTTTAGTGCGGCACTATGATCGGGCTGATCTCAGTAATAAGCTGCGTATTAGCGCCGGACGTCCGCAGGATACTGACCGTCTGGTCAAAGCCTTCAAGGAGGTCGGTCCCAAATGAGCGACCGATGCGCTACTGTTACCCGCCAGACCGCCGAGACTAATATCGTAATTACAGTTGACCTTGATGGAACTGGCCAGTTCGCGATAGATACGGGCATCGGTTTTTTGGATCATATGCTTAGCCATATTGCCAAGCACGGGGTTTGTGACGTTGAGATAAAAGCCGATGGCGATCTTCACGTAGATGCACACCACACCGTTGAGGACACTGCACTGGCTCTTGGCGAGGCATTCCGCGAGGCGCTTGGTGATAAAGCTGGGATAGTACGTGCTGGTTCGGCTCATATGCCGCTAGATGAGGCACTAGCGTTTGCTGCTGTCGATCTTAGTGGTCGTCCCTATGCTGAGCTGGACTTGCAACTACTCGGTCGGACTGTTGGTGAACTACCAGTTGATCTCCTCTCGCATTTCCTCGAATCCTTTGCGGCCTCGCTGGGCGCTAATGTGCATGTTCGCACTCTTGCAGGTGCGAATGATCACCACAAGGCAGAGGCTTGCTTCAAGGCCCTGGCCCGTGCTCTCGATGCCGCTAGTCGAGTTGATCCTCGGCGGGCAGGAGATCTTCCGTCGACCAAGGGCGCGCTTTAACTGGCTGATTGACAGGCTATGCGGGCCCGTTGACGATGCTCAGCGAGTTAATATCGTGGCGTTTGATAATAGGACCGAGGTTTCGTTGAAAGAAGAGCTGCGGAGCGCTCTCCAGTCCTATCAACCGGGTCGTATGGACAGACCTGATGCCATTCCTGCAGCGGCCTTGCTCCTTCTCTATGAGAGGGACGATGGGGTTCACGTTCTTTTTCAGGAGCGTTCGTATCAGGTTGAGCATCACAAAGGAGAGATAAGTTTCCCCGGGGGAGCCCGTGATGAGAAGGATGGAAGCGCTGCGGGTACTGCGCTTCGGGAAACGTATGAGGAAGTTGGAGTTGCTCCCGATGATGTGGATTTGCTGGGGGAATTGGACGAGATATGGACGATCAGCAATTTTCGCTTGCGGACTTTCGTCGGTTGGCTCCAGGATTGGCCATACCCTTTCCAATTACAACAGAGTGAGGTCGCTGCACTCCTTGAAGTGCCCCTAGGGTACTTGGCTGAACCAGGGAATCAGGTCGAAGATGTAAGAGAAATCAATGGCCGCTGTGTTGTTCTCCCCTCCTACTACTGGGAAGAGAAACGCATTTGGGGCGCAACTGCACGAATTGTCACAAACTTCCTTGATGTGTATCGAACTCTTGAAAGGTAAGAAATTGAGAATTGGATGAGATCTATGGGCACCGCTAGTGTTCTCAATGCACTTATTGAAGAGATTCCTGGTGCGGAGCTTGTGCGTGGTGATGGAGAGACGATTATCCAGCAGGTTGAACATGATTCGCGACGAGTAGCAGATGGGTTTCTTTTCGTTGCTGTACCTGGTTTCACTGTTGATGGGCATGATTTTCTGATTGAAGCTTTAAACGCTGGAGCTGCTGCTGTTGTTGTGGAGCGAGGGCGCCGGGGAATGTGGCGTCACCTGCCCGGTACCCAGGCAATCGTGGCCGTTCCCGATACTCGCATAGCGCTTGCTCAGGCTGCGGCTGCATTGCACCGCCATCCATCAAGGGAGCTCACCGTCATTGGTATTACTGGTACTGATGGGAAGACGACGACCGCATATATTCTCACTGCGATTCTAGAGGTGGCCGGTGCTCGAGTGGGGCGGCTGGGGACGGTGGACGCTTATGTGTCAGGTGCTAATTTCGATAGCCGCAGTCATCGGATGACTACGCCGGAAGCTCCTGAAGTACAGCGCTTGTTGCGTGCCATGGTTGACGAAGGTTGTGGATACGCCATCGTGGAGGCAACCAGTCATGGTTTAGCCCTCAATCGACTAGATATGGTTGAATTTGACATATCTGTTTTGACAAATTTGACCGGGGATCATTTGGATTTTCACGAGAGCTTCGAAGCATATCGTGAGGCAAAAGGAAAGCTGTTTTCGGCCCTTGATCGCACTTCGGAGCGACCGGGAGGACCTATTAGGGCTGCAGTCGCCAATGCTGACGATCCCTCCGCCAGCTTTCTGCTTGGGTTAACTGAATGTCAGGCAGTTAGGTATGGCCTCGACAATCCGAATGTTGATGTGACAGCCCGTGATATCGAGCTGCATCCGGATGGTAGTAGTTTCCTTCTTGCTCTCGGTGGGGCAGAGGTCGGTACAGAGATACGGATGCCAGCACTTTTTAATGTGGCTAATGCTCTTGCTGCAGCGGGCGCTGCGGCAGCGGTGGGTATTGAGCCCGAGGTAATTGGTAGGGGGATTGCCGCATGCCAGGGTGTTCCTGGACGGATGGAGCGAATCGACATGGGGCAACCCTTCAATGTTGTTGTTGACTACGCGCACACAGGTGATTCTGTCCGTAAAGTTCTGGCAGTGTTGCGAGAACTGGCCGATCGCAAGCTAATTATTGTGGCCGGTGCCGCCGGTGAGCGGGATCCTGGTCGACGCTTTGGGGTAGGACGTGCCGTGGCTGAGGGTGCAGATTTTGCAGTATTCACAAACGAGGATCCTCGTGGTGAGGATCCCGCGATGATTGTTCGGGAGATTGGTCGGCATGCTGAGGAGGCCGGCCTTGTTTCAGATCGCGACTTTATAGAAGTTGAAGATCGACGCGAGGCGATTGCTGCTGCCCTCGGCCGTGCTGAGGAGGGGGATAGCGTAGTTATTTGTGGTAAAGGCCATGAGCGCTCGATTGAGCTAGGGGGTGCCTCTATTCCCTGGGACGACCGTGAGGTAACTCGTGAAGAGCTGGCGAAGCTTGGATACAACGGGGACTAGCGATAGAAAGTTTCTCCTAGCCTGTGCCTTCGTATACTCGAAGCGTCAGCTATGACACGACCGGAGATTGAGGGTAGCTATGCCGGCTAACCGTCGACGCCAACAGCATCGTGGACAGCGGCCCCAACGCCAACGGCGCTACGTTAGTGGGGGCCACGGCCAAGCCTTTAAGCCTGGGTTCCCCATGAATCTCTTTACGGGCCGAACAGCCCTTACTGTATTCGTTGTCATTGGCGTTCTCGCTATGGCGGGCGGTCTCATTCTCTCAATCCTGCTGAGTGGCGATCCGGATCAAGGAGACATCACTGATCTTCCGACCGCTGAAGCAGTGGGAGGAACTACTGATGCTGAAGCGCAGAAGGTGGAAGAAGTAGAGGGTGAGGATCAATCTGTCGAGATAGTGCGCAACTTCCAGTTCGCCGAGTTTGTAATAGATGCGGAGGCGGAGAACTACATTGCGACTATAGCCACAGCGAAGGGTTCTATCGTGATAGAACTCTTCGTCGATGTTGCTCCCATGACGGTCAATAGCTTTATCTTCCTTGCGGAAAACCATTTTTTCGATGGGCTCACCTTTCATCGAGTGGTTGACAATTTTGTTGTCCAGGGCGGTGATCCATCCGGGACAGGACGGGGCGGGCCTGGCTACTCGACCAATGATGAACCAAACGATATCCGTAATGAGACAGGAACTATTGCCATGGCCAAAGGGGCAGGCCAGACCGTCTTTGGTAGCCAGTTCTTCATCAACTTGAAGGACAATCCCGCCCTCGATTTCGACGCTGGTAACCGTGATAAGTTCTATCCCTTTGGTCGAGTGATAGAGGGTATGGATGTGATAAATGCTCTTGAGCAAGGTGATGTCATGGAGTCAGTCACCATCGTGCGGGTCCCCCGTTCTGAGACGGATGGCAGTGAAGAAGATGTGGCTGAGAATTCCGAAGGAGATGGAAGCGCTGGCGAGGACTAGGTGTGTGAGTCTACGTTGGGCTCGTCAGCGGTAACACCATCAGCGTAAAGCCTGCCGATGGTGTGCTCGTCGAGCCCCAAGATGTTGGAAAATACATAGTCGTTGTGTTCTCCAAAGCCTGGGGCTGGAATGCGGGCATGTCCTGGGGTTCGAGGTAAATTCCAAGGAGGGGTCTCCACTTCCCACGTTCCGGCGTCAGGGTGCACTTGTTCTGACCAGGCTCCGCGGAAACGTAGTTGTGGGTCGCTCATCACCTCCGGAATAGTGAGCACTGAGCCTGCAGGGATCCCGTGTCGTTGCAGGATGTGCATGGCTTCGTAATGTCCCTGCTTTAAGGTCCATTCCTCAATGATGGTGTTTAGCGTGTGCTCGTTTGCTTTGCGAGCAGCTCTTGTTGAGAAGCGGGTGTCTTCTATTAGCTCATCTTGGTTGATTACATGGCAAAGAGCTGCGAACTGGTCGTCGTCTTCACATGCGATAGCGATCCATCGATCCTGGCCTGCGCTCTCGTATACGCCATGTGGTGCGATGTGAGGATGTGTGTTTCCCGCCGGTGAGCGTAGCTGGCCGTTCATGCTGTAATCGACTAGATATTCTCCTACGAAGCCCGTGAGGTTCTCTCTTTGGGCTAAGTCGATATGGACTCCCTTACCTGTCTTCTCTCTCTGGCGAAGTCCTAGTGCAACTGCTGCTGGTACTGCGATTCCTGAAGAAGGATCTCCATAGCTGAAGCCGGTCTTAAGAGGTTCTCCATCCTCATAGCCTGAAATCGAAACTAGGCCTGCAAGCTGCTCTACGTTTGTCCCGTAGGTTACGTAGTGGGCCTCCGGGCCTGTTTTGCCATGGCCAGGCATGGAGAGGTAAACAATGTGAGGATTTGCTTCAAGAACTTCCTCAAAGCTAAGGCCAAGGTTGTCCATGACGTTGGCCCGATAGTTTTCAACTAGGACGTCGCTTTTAGCGCAGAGTTTTAGAAGCAGATCACGTCCTGCTGCTTGGCGGAGGTCGATGGCAGCCGAATACTTGTTGCGATTGTTGTGGTTGAAGTAGGCGGCCCGGTTGTACCAACGAGGCTCCGTCCGGGAGATTCCCCCTAGGCCTCGCAGCAGATCCCATTGGCTTGGGCCCTCTATTTTTATGACCTCTGCACCGTAATCGCCTAGTAGACGGGTTCCCAAAGGCCCTGCCCAGACCATCGTTAGGTCGACTACGCGGATACCTGCGAGGGGTGCCTTCACGCCCTCCCTGCCAATCTTGCAAGGCTGGGGGGGCCTTGCCACGCTTTGCCACTGTCGAGCTCTACTCGAAGCATAGTGCCCGTTGTGGTAACTGTTCCTGTCACCCACTCTCCCCTTGGTGGAAAGGTCACGCGCTTGGGTACCTTAATACGTGATCCTGTGGGGAAGTTAGCTGAGGCGGTTATCTCAAGTGCTTCTGTTCGTTGTCCGATAGCACGGGCAAGCGCCTGGAGTTCTGCAAAGTCCGCAGTACTCTCTACCAAATTGCGAGCTTCTTGGGGTTTCGCCGCAGAATCAGAGGGTGGTGCCTCCGCCGGCTGGGGGATGGCATCTTCTCCTCCACGAGCCATCGCTTGAGCTACGAAACGCTTCGATCTTCTCGCCACGATACCGGAGAGTTCGTGCAGCAGAATGGGGTCATCGCAACTCTCGAAGAAGGTTACGGCCTGCGAAAGTTTGCTCATGTGGCCAAACCCGCAGCGGCTGTGATTTCTGCTTGAGAGAGCCCAGCCTCTCTCAAGACGGCCTGGGTATGCTCTCCCAAGAGGGGGGCTGGGGCGTCTCGCCAGGAGTCTGGCCCCATCCACCAGGGCGGTCCCGGGTACGATGCGTTACCCGCAATGGGATGCTCAATGTTTCGAAGGAACCCTCGTGCTGAAAGCTGCGGGCTTTCCAGTAGGTCCTCCATCGTATGGATGAAGGTTATGGGCGCCCGATGCTCTCCACCGATGGCGTAGGCGTCCTTCTTTCGCATTCCTGCTGCCCACTCGATTACTTCAGCCATCAATTCGTCGTCGTGATTACGGCGCGAGTCAGCTGTAGCGAAACGTTCGTCCTCTAGCCATTCAGAATGACCCGTCGCTGCTGCAAATGGAGGCCAGTTACGGGCCATAACGTGAACACCTACCTGGCCATCGATGCAGGGATAGATTCCCATGAAGCTGGACATCAAGTTCCCTCGTCTTTGGCCTGTCCAGATTCCGTTGTAGGCGTAGAAGGGGATGCCTGCTTCCAGGATTGGAGCCATGCAGTGCTGCACACTGATATCCACATGTTGGCCTTCGCCATCTCGTTCGGCTGCTAATAGAGCGAGGTTCGCAGCTGAAAAGGCATTGAGCCCTCCCTGGTAGTCAGCCTGATAACCACCGTTCTTGACGGGACTCTTGTCAGGATCCCCCGTGAGAAACATTTGGCCGCCCATGGCAAATGCGATTAAGTTGTTTGACCGGTACTTGGCGTAGGGCCCTTCCTGCCCATAGGCGGTGATAGAAACGAGTACGACCCGGGGATTCAAAGATCGTATTGTCTCGTAGTCGAGGCCGAGACCTTGAGCGTCGCTGGGCCGATAGTTCTCGATGATGACGTCGGCATCTTCTGCCAGACGAAGGAACGCTTCACGCCCCTCTATGGAGCTTAGGTCTAGCTCGATGGACCGTTTGTTGGTGTTCAGATAAAGAAAAAGTGCACTGGTTTCGGGATTTGGCGTGCCGTTCAGGAACGGTCCATGTGCACGAGAGATTTCCCCGCCTGGCGGTTCAATTTTTATTACATCTGCGCCATAGCCCGCGAAAAGGCGTCCGCAGTAGGGAGCGGAAACGAACGTGCCTACCTCGAGTACACGTATTCCTTCAAGTGGGAGGGGCATAGGTACTAGTCTACGGGCGCGAAGGAATCTCGACCTGAACGTTGCCGCGCACGGAGGGTTGGTCATCAGCCAGTGTTACCACCTCGAGCTCGACGATGTTGCAGCCATCTTCCTGTCGCTTGTCAACTACGCGACCGGCTAATACGAGCGCCTTCCCAGCAATGTCAGGACGTCGGAACGCTACCCTTACGCTGCGGAGATTAGCCTCTGAACCAGCCCATGACCCAACGTAATTGGTAATCCAGGAGAGCTTAAGCAGTCCTGGTACAAGTGCCCCGCCGAAACCCATACGACGTCCCGCTTCTGCATCCCCGAAGGCAGGGTTAGTAGGATTGTCACGACCGAAGAACTCGATAGCTTTGTCCTCGGTTGGGAGCTGCTCTCGTGGTTCTAGCTCCTCATCAGGGGCGATGTCTTCAAAATAACGTTGACTCATGACTGAGGCCGATCGAACTGCGTGATTGTGCGCAGTGAGGCGGCCGCCTCCTCTCCGTCACTGTTCATGTACGAGGTCTGAAACATAACCAGCACGCTATAACCATAGCGTCCGCCAAGACGGTCTCGTACGTCGATAAGTTGGGTTACTGCCTGTAGTGGTTCCTCCAGTTTGATTGGCTGGGCGAATTTCCACTCAGTCTGGGTCAGGATGCCGCTTGAGAGCACCTGTGGGGAGAGTTCTGCTGGCAAACGGGGCTCCAGCATGGCAAGGATATATGGGGGGGCTATTCCCGTTTCATCAGCCCAGCGTGGATCGGTGTCGTTTAAGAGATCACGCATCCGGTGGGCATCTGCGGTTCTAGGAACCACTTCGATGGGATCGCTTTTTCGCCCGATCATGGCGCGGTGTTCTTCAGTGATTTTACTTTCGGTTACGTCAGCCACGGTTGCTCCTCGGTGGGAGATTAGCACGCTGCCTTAGTAGCGCGCGGAAGTAAAACGCTAGCGGGGAAGTCCGACCATAACTTCGTCGTTCTCGATTCTGACTGGGTAGGTCTGAATGTCTTCTGCGCCTTTATTCCAGAAGAACAGTTTTGATTGGAACTGTCCTAGGAATGGGTGGTTCGAGTTGAACTCGCTGCTGAAGGGTTGTCGAACGGCCTTTCCACTAGAGACCTCGAAGCGCGCACCGTGGAAGGGGCACATCACACAACCATCGCGGATCTCCTCTGGCTTAATAGGAGCTCCAGGGAAACTGCCAAGAGGGAGTCGTGCGTGGGGACACAGGGCTCCCATCGCATAGACTTCCTCACCTTGTCTTACGATCGCTACTCGCTCGCTCCGCAACCTGACCTCTTTCGCAACCCCATCAGGGAAGCTGCGCAGGGATCCGGCATTAGCCCAGCCCTTCATGCGATCGTGAGGAACGATATTTTTTGCTTTCATTGGAATAGGGGGATCGATGCCCATTAGGGGCATTGCGATGACCTGCATTAGGCCCCCCGAGATAAGACCGGTGATCAGCAGAAAAATGCCCACAGCAGTGCCACTCGACGTGGTTTCGATGTCTGCTGGGGCTACCATGAGGATGATACCGCCCGCGATCAAAGAGATCGTGGCGATTCCCCATGTCCCGAGGACTGAGACTCCCACGATAGCCAGCGCTATGGACACGAGTTACCCTCCCCGGAAGAGGATCGTACGCGTCTGTTCGCGCCTGTGCAAAGCATCACGAATGCTTTGAATGAGGTTGTTAGTCAAGCTCGTGGTAGCCGCGTCGGAAGTAAAGCAAAGGCTCTTTCGAAGCATCGGAGGCTGCTCCTACTACGCGCCCCAGTGCAATGACGTGGTCGCCACCAGGAACCACTGACTGTAGCTCGCAGTCTAGGTGTGCGATAGAGCCGCTCAGGATAGGGCACCCGGTTTGGTCAATGAATGTTTCGAAGCCATCGAGTTCTGGTCCAGGATCCCGCCCCGAAACAGCAAAGTGGTTGGAAATTTCCTCTTGCCCTTCGGCCAGTACGCTTACAGCAAACTTGCCTGAAGCTGGAACCATTTGCTCCAAGTGATTGCCATTTTGGATACATACAAGAACTAGTAATGGGTCCATAGAGAGTGTTGAGAAGCTTGAGGCAGTGATGCCATAAACCTTCCCTTCATGCTCAGTTGTGAGCACTGTTACTCCGGATGCCCAAGAAGCTAAGGCGTTTTTGAAGGTGTCAGAGTCAACCGAAGACATTGCTAAACGTTCTCAAGGGCAGGGCCCATGTCCCAGACAGCATTTGCAGAGACGCTGGTGAAGTAGCGTCCCATGGGTAAGCCTGCCAGGGTCTGATCCATCTCAGCAGCATCAGCTACGTCGAATATTGCTAGCACACCCGCGCCGGTCTCTCGGTAGATGGCTTTGATCTTGCCCTCGTCCCGAAGCGCTTTTGTGGCTTTCAATTGCTGGGCGACTACAGCTTGCCAGGCCTCCGTATCAAGGTCTGCGGGCTGCCTCGAAACTAAACGTACCGAAAAAAGCACTCCTGCCACCCCTTGCTCCAAGGCCTTGATGCCTGGGCGTGATGTCCGAAGGCTACCGTACGGATGCTATAGAGCGCCACACGCATTTGCCTCGTAGCATGGCGTCTGTGACGACCTCTCGCCCGCTGGTCACCTTCGATATTGATGGTGTGCTCTGCCGGTCACCCTTTGGCATCAATCCAGGAGGGGTAAGCCGGGACGCGAGTAGGCCGGCTCGATTTCCTCGGCCTACCTGGCCCTTTGAGAGATGGCTGTACCTACGACGGCAACCAATGCCAGGGGCTGCAGAAGGATTCCGTGCGATTGCTAAAAACTTTGAATGCGCCGTTGTTTCGGCACGTGGAGAAGCGGCCCGTTCCGTAACGGAAGCTTGGTTGGTACAGACCCTTGAGTTGTTACCGCCACTCTGGTTGCGAGCTTCTTGGCGTGAACGGTCTTCAGCGTTCAAGGCGCGTGTAATTCCTCCATTGAAACCGTTGGCACATTTCGAGGATGATCCTAATACCGCCCTACTGCTCGCAGACCAGATCCCTCATGTTTTTCTGCTTGATTGGCCTCGTAACCAAGGCGTAGAGCAAAGCAACATTCACCGTATTCAGCGGCTCGCCGATGCGCTTCCTATCCTTGAGGTTATCGTAGGAGACTAGCTTCCAGACATCTGCCTTTGGAATGTACCGAGGTCAAAGTAGTCTCTCCAGGATGCGATTTTCCCCTCTCGCAGTTCAAAGACGCCCATCACAGGTAGGGCGACGGCATTGCCGTTGGCATCAAATTTGTCGATTCGCTCAGTCATAACAACGTCGCCTTCTGCGACTATATTCAAGACAACCCACCCTTTGCTCGTCATCATGGCAGCCATGCCTCCGAGGGTGGTTTGAATGTTGTCTCGCCCCCTAATGGGGTCCATAGGAATGTTGTGGTAAAAGGCATCCTCTGTGAAATAGGAGGCCAGCTGCTCCCCGTCCGGGGCTGGTGCGTCCCATTCCGCGCAGAAGTTTCGTACGATTTCGGTATTGTCCATCTGTGTCACTCTTCTTCTAATACGCTGCTGCGAAGCAGCATCAAAGCGGTGGTGATAGCGCGTCGCTTTGTTGCTACGCGGCCTTGTGCCATGACGATCTTAGTGCACCGGGAGCTACTGGGACCTGCTATTGCCACAAATATTGTGCCCGGTTGCTCCATCGTCGGTTCACTGTCCATTTCTCCTGATATTCCAACCCCATAGTCGCTACCCAATCGTTCTCTTGCTGTTGTAGCCATCAGGGTTGCTGTTTTTTCAGAAGCAGTGTTGAATTCCTTGTCCCATTTTGCAGAGACGAGCCCGCCTGCAAAGGCTTTGCTCGCAAGGGGTGCATCGCTAATTGTGCTTGCTAACGACCCTCCGGTTGCTGACTCAAATGTCGCAACCGTTTGGCCCCGGCTGAGCAGTGTTCTGGTAATGAAGCCTTCGAGTGTGTCCTCGTCTTGGCCCCAGATTGCGTCTCCAAAGATGGCAATGAGCTCGCGTTCGGCTGGTTCGATTAACCTTAGTGCTTCCTCTTGCGTAGGTGCCTTGGCTCCGATGCGTAAGTGAACGCCATCTGCGCGAGCGTAGGTACCCACCCCAATGCCTGGTAAGTTGAAAATGGGCTGGGCCATCTCGTCGACGGTGCCCTCCCCGATGCCAGCGGTTTTCAGGGTTCGGGTAATTAGTACTTCCCCTGAGCGCCCCTCAAGTTCTGGTGCTACCTCGTGAGTCCACATCCGCATCATTTCGGGAGGTACTCCTGGCATCGAAATGATGATGTTCCCATCCTGTTCGGTCCACCATCCTGGAGCTGTTCCGCGGGGGTTTTCGATCGCATGGGCGCTGGGGATAAGCCAAGCTTGTTTAATGTTGGAATCTGGCATCTGGATGCCTCGCTGCTCGAAGAAGCCACGAAGCCGTTTCTCGAGGTCAGGGACGATGTAGGGCTGTTCTGCAAGAAGCTGACAGATTGCTTCACGGGTGAGGTCGTCTTCGGTCGGGCCTAGTCCGCCCGTGGTGATAACTAGGTCTGATCGCCCCCATGCTTGGCCAAGTGTTTCGATTAGGCGACCCATGTTGTCGCCCACAACGGTGGTGTGGTTTAGGTCGATGCCGAGGGCAGGAAGTTGTTGGGCGATCCAGGAGCTGTTTGTATCGACGATTTCTCCCAAGAGAATTTCGGTTCCAATGGCAACAATTTCAGCCTTCATGTTCGCGAGTCTAGCAGGCAACTTCGAATGGAGTGCTCGCCAGGGGGCTTTAGTAGAAAGGCTTGAAGGTCCCATGTATAGAGTCATTTAATCCAAGCCTTGCCAGGCCGGGAGTCCTTTAGCGCTGTAGAGTTCCGGGCATGCTCGACGGGATTGCCCCGCTTGACTTTCGTGTGCTGAACCTCGCTCGTGGCGTCGCAGGCGCCTATGCGATGAGGCTCTTGTCGGATCTAGGTGCCCCCTGTTCCTGGTGGCGCTGGACTGAGCCTCGCCCAGGCGACTGGCCGTCTAGTGATCTGGTTAGGGCTTATTTTGAGGATGGTGTGGAGCTCTACAACGAACACCTCGACCGCAACGCTTTGCTCGATAAGCTTCCTGCGATCGCTCCCTATTTCGATCTGATCCTGACCGATTTCACCCTACCCGAACTGGAACAGGATGTACTTTTCCGGCTTTTGAAGACGAGTAATCCTGCGATTGTGGTAGCCAATGCCGATCACTACGGGCGTACTGGTCCTTATGCCCGGTGGGCTGGGGACGAACTGACTGACTATGCCCTGGGAGGTTATTGGTCGATTGCCGGCCTTCCAGAACGAGAGCCCTTGAGAGTGCCGGGTCACCAGGCGCAGTTTCATGCTGGACTTCAGGTTGCATTTGCTTCGTTAGCTGGACTCCGTCACGCCCGCCGCACCGGGGAGGGGCAAGAGATAGAAGTTAGCGCAGCAGATGCCATGCTCGGTGCTCATTGGAGTACCACTGTTGCGTGGACTCATGAGGGGCGCGTTTTTATGCGGACTGGCTCTGACCTTTACCGAGCGAAGGACGGTTGGGTGCATTTCTATTCACTGCTTATTCACCAGGATGTTCTTCTTCTTTTGGACCGGCCGGACCTGGCTTCTCATGAGGATTATCAAACTGCCCTGGGACGTCGCGAACATCTTGAGGAGATTGAAGCGATTGCTAGGGAATGGTGCGCTAAGCATCCTGTAATGGAGATCATTGAGAAGGCACAATCCATGCGAGTTCCAATGACTCCCATGGCTGATGTGCCGTGGCTTCTTGCGGATGATCATCTTGCTGACCGAAAGTATTTCCGTGACTGTAAGGGGAGTCCTATGCCAGGTCGGCCCTATCAGTGGACCAATCCCTGGCCTGATTTGCCCCCCTCAAAAAACCTCGAGCTCGCCTTTGCCAGGGGGGAACCCCAACCTCTGAAAGGTGGCCAGATAGATGAAAGCCTTCCTTTTTCGGGGTTGAGGGTTATTGAGGTCACCAATAACTGGGCTGGCCCAATAGCATGCCGACACCTAGCGGACCTTGGAGCAGAGGTGATCAAGGTAGAGTTGGCCGCACGGCCTGCCACGCGTGCCAGCCATTACGCGGGACTCGATCCCGGAAAGTATCACTGGAACACTTCGGGATACTTCAACGAGATGAATCGCAATAAGCGCGACATTGCCCTTAATCTTGCGACGGACAAGGGCCGTCGCATTTTCCTTGATCTTGCGTCTCAGGCGGATGTCCTCATAGAAAACAACAGTTCCCGTGTCATGCCTAACCTCGGTCTTTCGTATGAGGTTTTGAATGAGGTCAATCCCCGCCTGGTAATGGTTTCAATTAGTGGTTTTGGGGCAACTGGCGCACGACGAAACTGGATTGCCTATGGTTCCAATATCGAGGCGGCTAGTGGACTCGCGTCGATCACTGGCTATCCCGATGATGAGCGGCCCTATCGCACTGGTTCCTTCATCGCTGATCCGATTGCGGGGGGGCATGCAGCCTTAGCTGCTGTGGCTGGATTGGAACGACTGGAGCGCACTGGCCGAGGCTCCCACGTTGATATAGCACTTACGGAGTCCGCAATGACGTTTATGGTTGCCGCTTTTGCTCATGCTCACGAACTTGGGGAGCCTATGCCCCGGCAAGGCAATATCGAGTCTGCAGACGCGCCCACCGGGGCATATCCAGTCGCCGGCCGGGATGATTGGATCGCCATTGCGGTACGCACAGACGATCAGTGGCGGGCTCTCTGTGGTTTAGTTGGGCTTAAACAGCTTGAGGCGCTTGACGCATCTGGCCGTGTTTCCCGCCGATCCGAGATCGACAGACATATCTCTGAGTGGACAAAAAGCCATACCCGTTTCGAGGCGGTTCGCATGCTGCAGGAGAGAGCTGTTCCCGCTGCTTCAATTCTCCACAATTGGCAGTTGCACTCAGATCCCCATTTCCACGCCCGGGGAGCCTTTGTGTATATCGATCATCCTGACACGGGGGTCTATCCCTATCCGGGGTTCATGTGGCGCTTCTCCGGAACAGAGCCATCTGTTCGTAGTCACGCACCTCGCTTTGCAGAGGGTAATGATTACGTTTTCCGTGAGCTCCTTGGCCTTGATGAGGAAGCAATCGAGTGCTTGTACAAGGAGGGGGTGACTGCACATGAGCCCTCTGTTCCCAGTCCGCCTTTTGTGATTGATCCCCTTACCACGCCCTAACCCCCTACAATCCCGGCATTGCCAGGAGGCCTTGAATGACAAAATACGAGCACATCCTCTATTCCACGAAGGATCGAATCGCCCGGATTACTCTTAATCGTCCCGAAAAGTTAAATGCCCTTAATAGGGAGCTTCGGGGTGAGTTCGTTGATGCTCTTAAAACTGCTGAGCGGGACGATGATGTAACAGTCATTTTGGTGGACGGCTCTGGTCGTGCTTTTTGTGCGGGTTACGACATCACGCCTAATCAACCCGCAGATGCTCGAGCTGGGATCCTGGTTTCGGACAAGTATTTTGATAATTGGACTGATCCCTTTGCCAGAAGCTGTGTCCGAGACTGGATGACCATCTGGGATCTGCTAAAGCCGGTCGTTGCTATGGTGCATGGCTATTGTTTGGCTGGCGGTTCAGAGCTCATGTCGATGTGCGACATCGCATTTGCCTCCGACGACTGCAAAATTGGTTATCCACCGATGCGTGGTATGACTACGCCGGATGTCATCTACTTCCCGTGGAAGATGCCGATGGGTCGAGCAAAGTACCTCCAGTTGAGTGGCAATAGCCTTACTGGTAAGCAGGCAGCTGAGTGGGGTTGGATTGCCAAGAGCTTCCCTGCGGAATCGCTGGAAGATGAGGTGATGAAGGAGGTACGAGCTATTTCCAGCATTGCGCCGGACCTGCTTGCGGCAAATAAGCTTGCGATCAATCAAAGTTACGAGATTATGGGTATCCGTACGGCTTTGAATACCGGTCCCCAATGGCACGCACTTAGTGGTCGAATGCGCCCAGGAGCTGGAGAATTTGGGCGCATTTCAAATGAGGAAGGACTACGCTCTGCTCTTGCTTGGCGAGACGAGGCCTTCAATCGCGAGGGTTTCCGGCCCTAGTCGACGGTAGTTACCATTACTGGCCCAGAGTGGTGGTGGGTCATTCGCCACTTACCGTCCTCGAGCACGAAAATGTTGGTGGCATAGAGGGTGCTACCAGAGACCACCTCTCGGCAGAGCACTACTGCGGTTTGGCCTAATACATTTACGCTTGCGCCGCCGCCAACGATGCGAGGTTGGTTCGGATTCGCAAGAATAGTGTTCCAGCTCTCAAGTACTGCCTCGCGACCAACTAGAAGCGTCCAACCAGGGTGCAGGCAGGTTACTGGAGTTGTAAAAGACCAGAGGTTCTCTATCGCGCCAGTGTCTGCTGAGCTAAGTGCGCGGTAAAAAGCTTCGTTTGCAACGAGCGCTTCCTGCTCAGCTTGCGTTTGCTCTCCCTTTTTAGACATTCGCCAAGGATACCGACCTCGTAAGGCCCCTGCCCTACTCAGTGAAGAAAATAATTCCCCGACGGTGGCCGTTAGGAATGCTACTAGAAGCGCATTAGTTCTCGGAGCCAGCTGTGATGCCAGCAGCGTAGCGTTGCTCTAGTTCTTCTTCGAAAAAGAACTTCTCCTCACCAAATGCTGGGCGCAGTTCGTTTAACCAGGTTGCCGTTTCGTCGTACTGAGCGAAAAAGGGGCGAGAAACCCAGTCTGGGTTGCGTCCTTGCAGAAATGTCAGCGCTAGTACTTTCTGGCCAGCAACTTCAGCAGGCCCTAGCACGCTTACTTTGCCGGGCTCAGCTGACATGCTGGGCCCGCGCACAGTTCGTCCAAGACCGCTTACTTGGTTGTAAGCGGAGCGGAAAATTTCCCAGGCTCGGACTAGAGGGATCTCAAAGAAATGTTTCGCGCCCGTATCCCGTGCTACGAACATGTAATAGGGGACCATTCCGAGACGAACCTGTTCCCGCCACATTTCGGCCCAGGCCTCAGGGCTATCGTTGATATTTCGCATGATCGGTGACTGAGTGCGGATCTGCGCACCTGTTTCCCGGATGCGCTCGGTTGCCTCGCGAACGGCGGGTGTGCTCAGTTCTCTTGGGTGGTTGAAGTGCGCCATGATGGAGAGATGCCTTCCGGTGGCCGTGATTTGTCGGAAGACGTCCAGGAGCTCCTCTGCGTCATCATCTGTGGTGAAGCGGTAAGGCCAGTAACCAAGTGCCTTCGTCCCGATGCGGATCGTTCGTAAGTTGGGAGGGTCGTCCTCAAGTATTGGGTCTATGTATTGCTTGAAACGCCGCGTCTTCATCACCATTGGGTCCCCTCCAGTGATGAGTACGTCGCTAACACGTGGTCTCTGCTTTAGATAAGAGATCAGTCCTTGGGCCTGTTTTGTTGCGAATTTCAGATCATCGATGCCAACAAATTGTGGCCAGCGGAAACAGAAAGTGCAGTAAGCGTGGCAGGTTTGTCCGTTGCTGGGGAAAAGAAGCACAGTCTCTTCGTACTTATGCTGCAGACCTTCCACGGTCTCTTCGTAGAGCACTGGCACGTTGTGTTCGAGTTGTCCTGCTGGGTGTGGGTTCAGAGTCATACGGATGCGGTTAGCAGCGTCGTCAATTTCCGCCCTCGATGCCTCACTCGAGATCAACTTGGCCATCTCGTTGAAGTGCTCCTCCTGGAGCATATGTTTTTGCGGGAATGTCAATGTGAAAATTGGATCATCGGGAGCTTCGTCCCAGTTAATGAGTTCATTAACCACATAGTTATTGGTTTTGAAGGGAAGGACACGAGAAACCACATCTATAGCAAAGCGCTGATCCTTTGTTAGTCGTTCCGACTGAGGAAGGCTTGAGATGTTGTGAAGCGTGATAGCTCGGTACTTGCTCGGGTTTGTTGATTCAGCTGTGACGCTCGAAAGCAAGCTTGTCATAAGAGTAGCCTCCTATAGGCATATTAACTGTCCCCTCTCCCTTGAGGGGGACTGGTAATTGTGGCTTCTCGCCACGGAAAGGGAGGCTTTTGGCGTGAGTCGCTGAGCCTCCGAACGCCTACGAGGTTAGCTGACGGGTTCGGCGTCGGAGATCGCCTTAGTGCTTACGCACCGTTCACCCCTTAGATGGGTCCCCCGTTCTTCACGCGTATCTGACGATTTCCGTGAAGATTCGGCACATTCAGTGTAGCACGCTCGTATCCATTAACAGAGATGCGATTTGGCACCAGATTGCAATCTGGTGCCAAATCGCTTTTTGTTGCGGCCCAAAACCTCTTTTAAGTCTTAGCCCCTGCCACAATGTCTTCCACTACCGCAGGGTCAGCTAGGGTGGTCACATCGCCCACGTTTTCAGGCTCGCCTTCGGCAATCTTGCGAAGGATACGTCTCATGATTTTGCCGGAACGTGTTTTGGGCAGACCCGGCACGAATTGGATCTCGTCCGGAGTTGCAATGGGACTTATTTCTGTCCGAACAGCCATTCGTAGTTCTTTTTCGATTTCTTCTGAGCCTTTCCAACCCTGGTTAAGGATGACGTAGGCATAGATTCCAGTTCCTTTTACGTCGTGGGGATAGCCCACTACTGCTGCCTCGGCGCACGCTTCATGACCGACGAGCGCACCCTCTATCTCGGCGCTCCCGAGGCGATGGCCGGCTACGTTTAGGACGTCGTCAACTCGACCTGTGATCCAGTAGTAGCCATCCTTGTCTCTGTGACAACCATCTCCTGTGAAGTACTTGCCGGGATAAGTGGTGAAGTAGGTGTCGATAAAACGTTGATGGTCGCCGTACACTGTGCGCATCATGCCTGGCCATGAAGCGGTCATGCAGAGCCTTCCTGTCACCCCATTTCCCTCGATGGTGTTTCCACTTTCGTCTACCACGGCAGGGTTAACGCCTAGGAAAGGTAGGGAGGCGGAGCCGGGTTTCATGTCATTTGCACCTGGTAGTCCAGTAATAATGTGTCCGCCTGTTTCTGTTTGCCAGTAGGTGTCAACGATTGAGCACCGCTCGCCACCGACCACGTTGTAGTACCAACGCCAGGCTTCGGGGTTAATCGGTTCGCCTACGGTTCCTAAAACTCGTAGGCTCTCGCGACTGTATTGATTAACGTAGTCATCCCCTTCGGCAGCGATGGCGCGGATTGCTGTTGGGGCTGTATAGAAGATGTTGATTCCTAGTCTGTCTACCATGTCCCAATAGCGACCTGCATCCGGATATGTCGGTATTGATTCGAAGAGGACTGATGTTGCACCATTTGCTAACGGCCCGTACACGATGTAGCTATGCCCTGTGATCCAACCTACATCGGCGGCGCAGCAATAGATGTCTCCTTCTCTGTAATCGAATACATACCGGTGAGAGAGCATTGTGAAGAGAAGGTAGCCAGCCTGGGTGTGCATCACCCCCTTAGGCTTACCTGTTGAGCCGGATGTATAGAGGATGAAAAGTGGGTCCTCGGCCCCCATTTCCTCAGGTTCGCAATAGGTAGGGTGTCCTTCCAGGGCGTCATTCCACCAAATGTCTCGGCCATCCAGCATGTCGATTTCTGCATCAGTCCGCTTGTAGACGATGACGAATTCGATGCTTTCTCCGCCAATTTTCAGTGCTTCGTCGACGTTTGTCTTAAGAGCTACTGGCCGTCCACCCCGTCGACCTTCATCTTGAGTGATGATTGCTTTGCAGGTTGAATCCTCTACGCGATCGACGATTGAGCGTGGACTGAAACCTCCGAAGATGACGGAATGCACGGCTCCAATACGGGCACATGCAAGCATCGCGATTACCAGTTCTGGCACCATTCCCATGTATATGGCAATGCGGTCTCCCTTTTGGACCCCGCGTGTTCGAAGTGCGTTTGCAAGTTGACCTACTTCATCCGCTAACTGTTGGTACGTCAGGGTTCGGTTGTCACCTGGTTCGTCCCCTTCAAGGAGTAACGCAACCTGCTCGCCACGGGTTTCCAAATGTCGGTCTAAGCAATTCACGCTCACGTTGAGCGTTCCTTCTTTGAACCAGGCAATATGTCCTGTCTTGAAATCCTCCTCGACCACCGTTTCAAAGTCGCTCATCCAGTTCAGGTTGGCCCGGGCTTGCTCGGCCCAAAAGCTCTCACGATCATCGATCGACCTTTGCCTTAGCTGGTCATATTCCTTGCGTGAGCCTACATATGCACCCTGGCGCACCCGTGCTGGAGGGGGGTAGCTCTCCTCGACTGGTAAGCCGATGTCTGTGTTTCCATTACTCATGTCTGCTCTCCTCGCACACTGGCCGGTAGGCGCTGCTTTTGTTCGTGCAGGTGATTCTACCGATACCGGTCTCCCTATCGTGCGACCGGCGCTCGCGGTACCATCAAATATATGAATTCTCGTCGTCCCCGCCGTCGCCGTCGCGAACGTGCCTCAACGTTGCCTCGGCCGGGCTCGTCTCCTCCGCCAACTGTGGCCACTGTAGATTCTTCTGGGACGCCGCAAGAACATCATGTTTCTACCAACTATGGCTATGTTCGCCGCGATTTAGGGGCTGTTTGCGTTGTTGGTGTAGTAACTCTTGTGTTTGTCTTGGTAGCAGCCTTTATCGCCTGACGATATTGGGGCGCCCTCTACCCCGAAGGGTTTTCAACCAGAGCGAAGGATATGGTGCCGTCTGCTACCACATTGCCGGCTACGCTTGCCTCAACTGCTCCGCGTCCCACTGGTCCTCGCATTCGCTCCAACTTGAACGAAAGTCGCAGTTGGTCACCTGGGAGTACTGGCCGCCGGAAACGCATCTTCTCTATGCCACCGAACATTGGGATCTTGCCGGCTTGGTCTACATCTCGGAGAAGGGTTACCGCCGCAACCTGCGCTAATGCTTCAACAATGAGGACCCCTGGCATCACCCGGTTTCCGGGAAAGTGACCTTCGAAGAACCACTCGTTGGCGGTCACGTTCTTAATTCCAACACCATGAGCGCCATCTTCTATTTCGACTATCTGGTCTACTAGGAGAAACGGGTAGCGGTGAGGAATGATTCTCTCTATCTCGTCCGCGCCTAGGTTTACATCCATTATTGGGCTCCCGTCTGCATGAGGCCGTGAACCTTACGCTCTTCCAGAAACGACACAAATTCTTCTATGGCCATATCCCCAAACGGGATGTCGCCGATCTCACGGTCGTTAGGGTTGCCTAAGCCGTGATAGTCGCTTCCACCGGAACGAGCTAGGCCTAATTCCTTCGAGAGAGCCTCGTGGGAGGCGACGGTCTCTTCGTCATAGTGTTTGTAGTACGTCTCCATCCCATCTAGGCCCATCGTGGCTAGAGTAGCCACGGATTGCTCATAGTTTTCTCCTAGGAAGAGGGGGTGTGCTACGAAAACCACTCCTCCTGCTTCATGGACTAGTGATATTGCTTCTTCTGGTGTCAATCGGTCCCGGGTGATGTGACCGGGACGCCCGTCGCCTAGCCATTTATCGAATGCATCTGCCACGCTGGTGACATAACCGGACTCCACCAGTGCACGCGCAACATGGGGTCTACCTACGCTGGCGTTTCCAGCTATTTCCAAAACGCGGTCTGCTTTGATAGCGAGGCCGTACTCCTTAAGAACACGCACCATGCGCTTCATGCGCCCTACCCGTCCTTCCCGTTGCTCGCTTAGATACGCTTGTAGCGGATCGTGTTCGATGTCGAAGCCGAAACCTAATAGATGGGCCTCTACGCCGTTGAGCTCGACGCTCAATTCGATTCCTGAAATAAGCCGCAATCCGGTTGATTGGGTGGCAGCCTTAGCTTCTGCGAGACCGGCCGTTGTGTCGTGGTCTGTCAGCGCGACGATACTCACGCCATTGGCTGCTGCCGTTTCCATGACCCAGGTTGGAGTGTGTACACCGTCTGAACAGGTGCTGTGCAAATGGAAGTCCCCGGTTGCCATGCTGTCTACCTAGCGTGCGTACTCGGTCGCGCGTGTTTCTCGCACGACGGTTACTTTGATCTGGCCAGGATAGTCCACGCTTTCCTCGATTTTCTGGCTAACATCGCGTGCTATGCGCATTGATTCGAGGTCGTCTACCTGCTCGGGGCTAACAACGATGCGAAGTTCGCGTCCAGCTTGGATTGCGAACGCTTGCTCAACACCATTGTGCTCCTTTGCGATTTGTTCGAGTGTTTCGAGCCTCTTCACATAGCTGTCGAGTGATTCCCGCCTGGCCCCGGGACGGCCTCCGCTAATTGCGTCCGCCATCTGAACGATTACTGCTTCAACAGTTGAGGGCGGAACTTCCTCGTGGTGCGCCTCTATGCAGTGCGCTACCTCATCTCGGACACCGTAACGGCGTGCTATGTCTGCTCCAATAAGAGCATGTGTGCCCTCGACTTCGTGATCGACAGCCTTTCCGAGGTCGTGCAGAAAGCCCCCAGCACGAGCAACGTTTTCATCGGCACCGACTTCCTGGGCGATCATTGCTGCTATGTGGGCGGTCTCGACTGAGTGGCGCATTACGTTCTGGCCATAGCTCGTGCGGTATCGCAGCCGTCCAAACACTTTCATTACATCAGGGGCCAGGTTGAGGACATCGGCTTCTGTCGCTGCTTGCTCGGCGGACTCAGCCATCGTTGAATCCACATTGTGCTGTGCCTTGGAGACAGCTTCTTCGATACGAGTTGGGTGGATACGACCGTCTTCAACTAGGCCCGCAAGGGCGACACGAGCGACCTCCCTCCGAACAGGATCGAATGAACTGATGGTTACGGCATCAGGAGTGTCATCGATGATTAGGTCGACACCGGTGGCCGCTTCTATGGCGCGGATATTGCGTCCTTCGCGACCGATGAGCCGACCTTTCATGTCGTCGCTACCGATGGGTACCACAGAGACTGTTGTTTCCGCAGTTACCTCGCCTGCGTAACGCTGGATTGCGGTGGCAATTATCTTTTGAGCTTTGGTAGCCGCAGTTGATTCCACATCGCGTTCCATTTCGCGTACTCGTCGCCCGGCTTCCTCCCGGATCTCTTCGTCCACGGCAGCTAGCAATTGATTGCGGGCTTCGTCGCGACCTAGGCCGCTCACTCGTTCAATGGTGCGTAATTGTTCAGCTCTGAGGTCTTCGAGTTCGTTCTCGGAGTGTCTTAAGGTTTCCGATCGGTCGTGTAAGGCCTCTTCCCGGGTTTCGATGGTCTGCGCTTTACGGTCGAGATTCTCTTCACGTTGGGAAAGGCGGTTTTCCATCCGCGAAAGTTCGGATCGCCATTCTCGGATGTCAGCTTCGGCCTCGTTTCGGAGCCGGAGGGCGTCCTCCTTGGTTTCCAGCTCAAGCTCTCGGCTTCTGGTTTCGGCCTCAGTGAGAAGTTGTCGGGCGTCCTCCTCCGCTTGCTCCAATGAATGTTGTGCAGAGCGGCGGCGCAGCAAGTAGCCGACACCGATCCCGATCAAAGTGCCCACGATGAGGCCGGCGATAACGGCAATGATCGCCGGCATGATTTTG
The DNA here is from genome assembly GCA_002346645.1 of Dehalococcoidia bacterium UBA2991. GTDB lineage: Bacteria > Chloroflexota > Dehalococcoidia > Tepidiformales > Tepidiformaceae > UBA2991. Next base: position 36,364 of record DEAD01000006.1, on the reverse strand, counting down.
CTCCAGACAAATCGCAAGTTGCGACATATTTTTCCCTAAGCGGCGAAAGCCGCCTGCTAGTCGATGGTACGGGTCGGCCAGTAAGACCGTCAAAGAAAAAGATAGGTGTTACAGCGTGATGTAATGAAGGCTCTAGCTGTCTTCAGTAGCTGGTTTGGTTTCGTCCCAGACTGTTCTCACAGCTTCTGCGACGAGGTCATAGCTGAAGCCCCTACGTTGCAGGAATCCTGCTAGGCGGCGGCTGAACTGTTCGAAGGCTAGACCAGTTAAACGGGGAGCTCGGCGCCGAGCGAGTGCGAGGGCGGCGGTACGATCGTCTACCGCGGACACTGCTTCATCTGCCAGCTTGGTTTGGACACCGCGGCCTACCAGTTCATAACGCAGGAGGCGTTGGCTACGCCCAGGCATTCGTTCTTCTACCCATGTTTGCGCGAAGGCTTGGTCGTCTATAAGTCCTGCGTTACGAAGCCTCTGGATCTCTTCCTCAATCACATCTGCCGGTATGCCTCGAAGGCGAAGGCGCTGGCTGAGCTCCTTCTCACTGCGGCGCCTGTGGGACAAGAGTCTTAGGGCTGCAGCGTGGGCTGCATAGCGTTGGTCTTCCCGTTCGAGATGCCCTCGCCAGTCGTGGTCGAGCTGAGCTCCTTCTCTTAGGTTGGCAAGCTCCAGGGCTTCTGTATGTAGGCTAAGTGTTTCCCCATCAGTCGTTGTGAGGACGACGCGGCCACGTGAACTTTTCCTGATGGTCGCTACACGGGGGCCAGCCAATGAATTTTCATGGGACATGGGGTTCTGGTTCTCAGAAGCCTCCGGCTGCTATTGCTGTCTCTCCGGTGTTAGTTGGTTCTTCCTCGGTTACTAAAAGCCCTGCCTGCGAACGTAATTTGTGTTCAAGTTCCGCAAGGATGTCGGGGTTTTCGTAGAGGAATGTCTTCGCTGCTTCCCTGCCTTGGCCTATGCGGAGATCGCCATAGCTATAAAAGGCACCTGACTTTTTGAGGATTTCTGATTCCGCTCCTAGATCAACAACATCGGCTGTACGACTGATGCCCCGGGGGGATGTGAACATGATGTCAAATTCGGCAGTGCGAAATGGTGCAGCAACTTTGTTTTTAACAATTTTTGCCCGAACCCTTCGGCCGATCACGGTTGTGTTCTTCTTGATGCTTTCGATTCCCCGAAGCTCGATGCGCACAGAGGAATAAAACTTAAGGGCGCGTCCACCAGGTGTAACCTCAGGGTTTCCAAAGACGACCCCTACCTTTTCTCTTAACTGATTGATGAAAATGACGGCTGTGCTTGTTCGCGAAATAGTTGCGGTTAGCTTTCGGAGTGCCTGGGACATTAACCGGGCTTGCAGGCCTACATGGGCGTCGCCCATTTCACCTTCGATTTCGGCGCGAGGTACTAATGCGGCTACGGAGTCCACGACAATGCAGTCGATGGCATTGGAACGCACAAGGGCCTCACAAATTTCTAAAGCTTGTTCACCAGTGTCGGGTTGGCTAATAAGTAAATCTTCTGTGTCTATACCAAGATCTTCTGCATAGGAAGGGTCCAGGGCGTGCTCTACGTCGATATAGGCGACTGCCCCACCGTCCCGCTGGGCTTCTGCAATGACATGCTGAGCGAGGGTGCTTTTGCCGGCTGATTCTGGACCGTAGATTTCAGTAACTCGCCCTCGGGGAAGGCCCCCAATGCCAAGGGCGATGTCGAGGGAAAGTGAACCTGTGGAGATAGAAGCTACTGTCATGTTGGCAGTGGCTTCACCCATCTTCATGATGGCTCCACTACCGTGTTGCTTCTCGATTTGGCTCAGTGCCAGCTCGAGTGCGCGTTTCCGATCTGCTTCCTTCTGAGCCATGTCCTGGTCTCCCCTCGTGCTATATAAGATCCTACCCCGATAGAACAGGTGTTCGCAACCCTGGCGTAGTTGCTTTTGCGTTTAGTTACGAAAGGGCAATAAGGCTGCTCCCTGCTGACTAGAAAACGTCAAATAGGTTGAAACGGGGACCGTCTTTACAGCAAAGGCGCACTCCATGGCGGGTAAAGATCGCGCATCCGTAGCAAAGCCCCCAACCACAGGGCATGTTCTCCTCCATCAGGATCTCTGGAGTTTGTCGGCGACCGTTTTGGCGCAGCTTGTCCGCCATCGAAGCAAACATTGGATTTGGGCCGCAGGCATAAAGCTTGCTCGACCATGCAACGTAATCTTCCAGGTGCTCCGTGATTCGTCCTTGCAGTCCTTTTGACCCATCCTCTGTGACAACGACATACTCAACTTCGTCTGGCCAGGCCGATGCTGGAAGCAAATGTGAGGCAGTTTTGGCGCCCATGATTGCCGTCACCTGATGGTTCTGCTCAATTGCGGCTTCTGCCAGGTCTACCATCGGTGCAACACCCACTCCTCCCGCGACCAAGAGCAAGTTGCCGGAGCCATCAGGAAGTCGGAAACCATTGCCCAGGGGGCCGTAAAGAGAAACTGTGTCGCCCCGATGTCGGCTGGCTAGCCAGGAGGTACCCCTCCCTGTAACTGCGTACAAAAGAGCAATCCGCCCCTCCTCCGACCTGTGATAACTAAATGCTCGAGAGAACTCGGGTTCCTGATTCGTAGGGGAGCACCGAACCATCAAGAATTGCCCTGGAACATGTCCGGCATCAGCGATAGTGGGCGCGTCCAGCCAGATGACGAAGCCGCCTTTGTAAGTAGCTTCGTTTGAGAGGACAGTTGCTTGTTCTCGGATCATTTGTTTACGTACTCGTCTAGCCGTGCGACTGTGGGGGTTACTGTCCCGCGCATGGTCTCGATGGCAGCTCGTGCGGTGTCGATGGAGGTAAAGCAAGGAATGCGCTTCTCTGCTGCCGCTCGCCTAATGTGGAAGCCATCGCGTAAGGACCCGGTCAGCTGGCCTTCTGGCGTGTTCAAAACGCAGCTCACTGTGCCATCGGCGATAACGTCCACCACGTTTGGGTGTGTGCCGCTTAGCACCTTAGTAACGAAGGTAGAAGGGATGTCTAGCGCTTCCAGCATAGTTCCGGTGCCCTCGGTGGCATATAGGTCACAGCCTGCCTCGTGAAGCGCGTGGACGAGCGGTAGAGCCTCAGCTTTTGTTCGGTCGCTCAACGAAAGTAGGACAGGTGTGCCGGGTTCCAGGGCTAGATCAGAGGCAGCAAGGGCTTTTGCCAAGGCTGGTTCGTAGGCATTGTCAATTCCCATTACCTCCCCCGTGCTTTTCATCTCCGGCCCGAGATATGTGTCGACTTCTGCCAGCTTTGACATCGAGAAGACAGGAGCTTTTACCGCAACAAGGTCCCCCTCAGGCCAAAGCCCCTCTTCGTATCCTTGGCTCTCTAGTGACTCCCCACACATCGCCCGTACGGCGAGTTGGACCATTGGTACCCCTGTCACTTTCGAAATAAAGGGAACGGTGCGGCTAGCACGAGGGTTCACTTCTAGAACGTATACCCGTGGCTCCCCTGAAGCTTCTCGAGGGAGGACCACATACTGGATATTTGTTAGTCCGATTGCTCCCATCCCTAGAACGATCTGCTCTGTATGGCGACAGATTGTTTCCTTCTCGTCGTCCTCAAGATGCACGGGTGGGTAGACTGCCATGGAGTCACCTGAGTGCACGCCTGCGCGTTCGATGTGCTCCATTATTCCGGGAATAAGCACTTTTTCTCCGTCGCAGATTGCGTCTACCTCCACCTCTCTTCCTTCCAAATACTTGTCGATGAGGATGGGGCGTCCCTCAGCTGCTTCTGCTGCTTGGGCGAGGAAACCTACCAACTCCCCTGCGTTTTGCACGATCTCCATCGCTCTCCCACCCAGCACGTAGGAGGGGCGAATGAGAACCGGGTAACCAATCGCCTGTGCAGTCTTTAGCCCTTCCTCAAGTGTGCGTACCGCAGCCCCTGGAGGTTGGGGGATTCCAAGGTTTTGTAGGAATTCCTCGAATAACTCGCGATCTTCAGCAGTATCAATTGCCTCAGCACTTGACCCGATAATTGCTTGGCCTGAGCGCCAGAGTGGCTCAGCTAGGTTTACCGCGGTCTGCCCGCCGAACTGCACGATGCTTGTAGGAGTCTCTCCTGTTTCCCCTGTCTCGTTTTCAAGGATGTTTCGAACTGCTTCTTCATCTAGCGGCTCGAAATAGAGCCGATCGCTAGTGTCGAAGTCAGTCGAGACGGTCTCGGGGTTTGAGTTCACAAGAATTGCGCGTCGGCCAGCATCTTGCAGGGCCCAGGCTGCATGCACACTGGCGTAGTCGAACTCAATTCCCTGTCCGATGCGGATAGGGCCGCTACCCAACACAATCGTTGAGACTCCCGGTTCGGGAGTGGCTTCGTTTTCCTGTTCGTAGGTGGAATAAAAGTAGGGAGTGGCCGCGTCGAACTCAGCTGCGCAGGTGTCGACCATCTTGTAGACCGGGCGCATTCCTAATTGCTGACGCAGTTCCCTCACATGTTCGGGAAGCCGGTCGGCCAGCTGTCCTACCATTTCATCGGTAAAGCCCATCTGCTTGGCCACCAGTAAAAGTTCTCCGTCTAAAGTTTCGGAGAGAAGGCGGCGCTCAACCTCTACGATCCGGTGCAATCGTTCCAGGAACCACGGGTCAATTCCGGTCTCCGTAGCAATCTCTTCTATTGGTACGTTTCGTCGTAAGACTGCCATTAGCGCCCATAGGCGGGTATCCGTTGCACTTAGATTTATTCCTGGTGCGTCATTCCAGGAGGGGTCCTCCCAAAGTAACGTGCGTCGGCCAAATTCGAGGGATCGAACTGCTTTGTTTAGAGCACCTTCAAAAGTCCGTTCGATGGCCATTACTTCTCCGGTGGCCTTCATTTGCGTGCCCAGCCCCCGGTCGCCAAGGGCGAACTTGTCGAAGGGCCAGCGAGGGATTTTCACCACACAGTAGTCAAGTGCTGGTTCGAAGGCGGCAGTCGTCCGCTCTGTGACTGCGTTCGGGATCTGGTCAAGCGTTTTACCGCACGCAATTTTTGCGGCCACCCGAGCGATTGGATAACCCGTTGCTTTTGAAGCTAGGGCTGATGATCGAGATACGCGAGGGTTGACTTCGATTACGTAGTAGGGGAGCGGCTTACTCGAGTCGCCTTCCCAACTACGCACGTCCTTGCGTGGTGCCATGGAGAACTGGATGTTGCAGCCCCCTTCGATACCGAGTTCATCGATGATGCGCAGAGCTGCCGAACGCAGCATTTGGTAATCCTTGTCCGTCAAGGTCTGGGAAGGCGCTACTACTATGGAGTCGCCTGTATGAACCCCCATTGGGTCGAGGTTCTCCATGTTGCAGATGGTCACGCAGTTACCTGCTCCATCCCGCATAACCTCGTACTCAACCTCTTTCCATCCGCCTAGGTAGCGCTCTATGAGCACTTGAGTAATCGGGCTAGCAGACAGACCGTTTGTTGCGATGGCCCGAAGCTCCTCTGATGTATGTGCGATGCCGCCTCCTGTGCCTCCTAATGTGTAAGCCGGCCGGATTACCACAGGCAGCCCTATCCGATTTGCTGCAGCCTCGCACTCTTCCAAGGACTCACAAGGTTCGCTATCCAGAACAGGTTCCCCAAGATCGGCGAGTAGATTATTGAAGAGCTCCCTATCCTCTGCTCTCCGAATAGATTCCAACGGGGTTCCTAGCAGTTTGACGTTGTACTTTTCGAGGATGCCGGCGTTGGCAAGCTCGACGGCAAGGTTTAGTCCGGTCTGTCCTCCTAGTGTGGGTAGCAAGCCTTCGGGCCGTTCCCGCGCGATGATGCGTTCAATGACGGGAACTGTGAGTGGCTCGATATAGACCGCATCCGCGATATCTAGGTCGGTCATGATCGTTGCGGGATTGGAATTCACAAGAATGCTACGCACTCCCTCCTCCCGTACAGCTTTACAAGCCTGTGTGCCCGCATAGTCGAATTCAGCTGCCTGCCCGATCACTATTGCGCCGGAACCAATGATGAGTACGCTCTCCGGCTTCGTCATCGGCTCCCCCGCCTAGGTCCCCGCCTCAACAGCCATGAGAACCCTTCGCGTATAGGGGGAGTGGCTATCAGGAGCACTAATAGGGCTGTCAGCACTGCATTACGGTTAGCACCATCTAGTAGCAATGCTCCGACAAGTGCCCCTGTTGTAATGCCGCTAGCAACTGGGACGAGGTAATGGGTACCCATGCGAGCGTTTTCTCCCAGGATTACCAATCCCAGGAGAAATAGGAACAGACCGCTGAAACCAAGTCCCCCTGCGAATAGGAGGGCCCAAAATCGTCCTGCTCCGTTCCCTGCAACGTTTTCTCCGATGAAGGCCGCAATGAGGTTAAGCAGGCACATTGTTAGTGCTGTTGCTGCTAGTGCGACTAGTAGGTCTGCCCAGGTGGCAGTCGTTGGGTTCGGCCCTCCCTTCGGGAAGGTTCTCGCGCGAGTCGTTATCCATGGGAGACGTGTCCTCTTCATGATCGTCATCTAGAAAACAGGCTCGAAAGTCATGTCGGGGTTGTACAGGGGAACTAGTTCTCCTACGGGAGATAGGAAACTGATTGCCAGGTCATGGCTAGGTTGCTGGATGTTGTTGTTTCGTGTCATCACTTGACTCCTGCTGTAGCCATCATCTCGACGAAATGGTCGAAAGTGCTCATGCTGTCAAGGGGACCAGGGCTGGCTTCAGAGTGGAACTGGATGGTCATAACCGGCTCGTCGCGCATGGTGATTCCTTCGACGGTCCCATCGTTAAGGTTCACGTGGCTTACCTCTGCTGATGCGTCTAATCCAATTGGATCAACGGCATATCCATGATTTTGCGCAGTTATAGTCACGCTCCCTGTCCGTTCGTCCCGTACTGGATGATTTCCACCGCGATGTCCAAAAGGTAGCTTGAAGGTCCCTGCGCCCAACGCCCGCGCGATCACTTGGTGACCCAAGCAGATGCCTAGGATTGGCACTTTACCAATCAGCTTTTTAGTTTCTTCTACCTGCACGTTTTGTACCTGTGGGTCTCCAGGACCGGGCGACCACACAATGCCGTCTGGCCTAAGGGCCAGTACTTGCTCCGCAGTAGCGTCGATGGGAAGCACTGTGATATCGCACTCCCGGGCAGTGAGAGAGCGCATGATGTTTCGCTTTACCCCACCGTCGATCAGCACGACCTTCTTGTGGGATTCCGAGGCCTTGCTTCTTGGGCCTTCCTTTAATGTTGAGACTGCTTTGTTGGCGATAGGCTCTACTGCAGGAAGAAGATTGCTGTTTTTGGCAAACGAACCCCAGCCGTATTGCTTTTCTGTTGTCACCTGTGACGCCCAGTCAATATCGTCGTAGCCAGGTAGAGAACGGACCTGCGCTAGTGCGTCCTCAACAGATTCTGTTGTGATTACACCCAACATTACGCCTTGGCTACGAATGCGGCGGGTTATAGCGCGGGTGTCCACTCCCTCGATTGCTATCACACCACGGTCCGATAGGAATGTGCCTAGGTCGTTTGTGGAGTTCAAGTGACTTGCGGTGGGGGCAACTTCGCGCACGATTAATCCGCTGGGCTGTATTTTTTCGGACTCCTCTACAGCGGTATCAACGCCATAGTTTCCGATCATTGGGTAGGTCAGGGTAAGAAGTTGGCCTGCGTAAGAAGGGTCCGTCAGCATCTCCTGATAGCCTGTCATTGAGGTGTTGAAAACCACCTCTCCCCCTGCGTGTCCGGATGCACCAACAGCTCGTCCTTCGAATACGCTTCCATCGGCTAGGGCTAGACGCGCGCTAGGCATCGGGCGCCTCCCTCATGTGCTTTACCGTTCCTTCAACTATTACTGCACGAACGCGTCCTTGCAGCTCGATGCCAGCGAGGGGTGTGTTGTGTCCCTTTGAGGCGAATTGAGAAGGGTTAACTGTCCAAATTTCCTCTGGGTCAAACACAGTTACATCCCCAGGAGCCCCGATCTTCAATGTTCCGATGCCGGGCACATGGCGTTGAAGAGCGAAGACCTCTGCCGGGCCTTGGGTAAGGGACCGCAGCGCCGGTGCTAGGTGGAGCTCGCCCCGCGCTACTAACGTTGTCACTGTTGCCAATGCGGTCTCGGCGCAGCTTATACCGAATGGTGCAAGATCGAACTCGCACTGCTTCTCCTCTGGAGCGTGCGGTGCATGATCGGTTGCGATCGCATCGATGACGCCTGCGTTAACCCCCGCTAGAAGTGCAAGGCGGTCCTCTTCAGTTCGGAGGGGAGGATTGATCTTTGCTGACGTGTTGTAGGCCGGAGTTAGATCTCCACCCGCAACCGCCTCATCGGTGAGGAACAAGTGACTGGGTGTCACTTCGGATGTAATCGGAAGACCGCGCTCCTTTGCGCGTTGGACTTGTTCTACGCCTCTTGCCGTAGTCACGTGCATGATGTGGAGGCGGCCTCCAGTAAGTTCGCAAAGCTCAATATTCCGAGCTATAGATGCCGTTTCCGCGGCGTCTGGTTGTCCTGCTAGCCCCAAAAGTTCACTAATTGCGCCTTCGTGCATAGTCCCGTTTCCGCTCAACCCTGGCTCATCGCAGTGCTCTGCTACAACCATTCCGACAGATCCAGCTAGGTTGAGTGCGTTGCGCATCAGGCTGCTGCTGGCAACCGGACTCCCGTCATCGGTCACCGCAACACAACCTGTATCGGCCAGTTCGCTAAGTGCGGATAGTTTCTTTCCTGACCGGCCAACGGTCGTGCTACCTACGGGAAAAACACGAACCTGTGCATCCTGTGCGATGCGTTTAAGTAAACCTTCGACTGCCGGAGCGTTGTCAGGCGTGGGGTCGGTGTTTGGCATTGCGCAGACCGTTGTAAAGCCTCCCTGCAATGCTGCTTCTGTTTCCGTTTGTATGGTTCCTTTTTGCTCGAAGCCGGGTTCGCGTAGATGAGCGTGCAGGTCAATTAGACCAGGAGTCACAATGCACCCAGCAGCTTCCACTATTTCTGCTCCATCCTCATCCAGGTTGCTCCCTATGGCTGTAACGTATCCCTCTTTGATTAACACATCGCTTGGCTCATCGAGACCTGTGGAAGGATCGAACAGCCGTCCACTGCGGATTAGGACCTGGCTCATCGGCGCCTCGCGGTCGCCATCAGAAAGAGGATGGCCATTCTTACAGCTACTCCGTTCGCTACTTGTTCCCTAACGACTGAACGTAGCCCGTGTGCAACCTCTGGTGAGATTTCCACACCCTCGTTCATTGGTCCTGGATGCATAACTAGCGCATTGGGATTGGCATTTCCCAATCGTTCCTCAGTTATCTGATAGTTCCTGATGTATTCCCGCAACGAGGGTAGAAGGCCTTGTTCCTGCCGTTCCCTCTGAATTCGCAGCGCCATCACGATGTCTGCTTCCTCCAGAGCCTCTCCCAGATTACTTGTTACTCTGCAGGTACCTGCTCCTTCGTGGACGGGTAGCGACTCCAGGGATCTCGGCAGTAACGTTGATGGTCCACATAACGTTACCTGAGCACCGGCCTTTCTCAGTGCCCACAGGTTGGAACGCGCTACTCGGCTGTGTAGCACGTCGCCTACGATGACAACCTTACGGTGCTCTAAGTCGCCTACATGTTGACGCATGGTGTAGAGGTCGAGAAGCGCCTGTGTGGGATGTGCGTGGGCACCATCCCCTCCATTGATTACGCTCGCATTTGTGTGTCTTGCGGCCAGGGTTGCAGCTCCTGAGCCAGGGTGGCGAATCACGAGAATGTCTGCTCCTACCGCCTCTATTGTGCGAACGGTATCGACGAGTGACTCGCCTTTACCCACGCTGCTTGTTGCCGCAGCTAGATTGATTACGTCTGCACCGAGTGCCTTGGCTGCTATTTCAAAACTGGCTCGGGTGCGGGTACTGTTCTCGTAGAAGAGAGTAACGACTGTGGTGCCGCGTAGTGTTGCTACCCGTCCTACTGGCCGCTCTCGTACTTCCACCATTGTGTCCGTTGTCTCAAACACCAACTCAAGGTCCTTCATCGATAACGTATTTGTATCGAGCAGGTCTTTCAGTGCCCAGACGGTTGTGGGAGGTTCTGGGGCTCCTTGTGGTTGGCCCACCTCTGTGCCTGCAGAGTTAGCCGGCTTAATGCTCACCATGCTGTTCGGCTCCCTCCATTAGATAAATTCCGTCCTCTCCATCTGTTTCAGTTAGACGTACATCAATAGTCTGGGAGGATGCTGTGGGAATGTTGCGGCCGACGAAGTCGGGTCGGATTGGGAGTTCTCGGTGACCGCGGTCGACCATGACTGCCAAGCGAACCCTGGCAGGACGTCCGAAGTCCATGATTGCGTCCATTGCCGCGCGAATAGTGCGGCCGGTGAACAGCACATCATCAACTAGTACCACGGTTGAGCCATCGAGGGTGCCTGGAATGTCGCTAGGACGAATAGGCGGTGGCGGATCGCGATGAGCGAGGTCATCGCGGTAGAGGCCAACATCCAGCTGCCCTACCGGGGGCAGGTTCCCCTCGAACGTTTCGATTGCCGCTGCTAGTCGGGCCGCTAAGGGTGCGCCCCGCGTTAGCAGCCCCACCAGGACTAAGTTATCTGCTCCATCGTTGCTCTCCACGATTTCGTGTGCGAGTCGACGGATAGTACGAGCCACCTCTTGTCCCTGCTGCAATTCCACGGGACTCATCGGGGAAACACCTGGATTGGAAAGAGGTGTAGCGAGCTTCCACTGGGCCAACCGCTCATGGCGGTGCCTCCTCCCTTGGCAGCCTCTCGGGACCGCTTTAAAGGGCTCACCAAGATTAGCTGATCGCTTGTGAGCGCGCCAGCCGGTTCTCCTATTTGTCTCCTGCTTCCCCTATTTGAGACTGAGCGAAGGGTGTAATCGTGTTTGCTACATCGACCGTGCTGTCGAGGCGTTTTTGGAGGCCGCTCATCAATCCCAGAACACGTAAAATAAGCAAAATGTCGGAAGGAACCTTAGTAATTGGGTTTTCGGAGAGCAGTCGTGAGAGGCGCTCGTTTACTTCACCTATAACTTCTGAATCTGCGTATGGCCGCTGTTCGGGGCCGGCTGTCTCAAAGAACGAGCGCCCTAGTGCAACTAGAAGCTCCGGATCATCGGTCTGTGTTCGAAAGCCTAGGTCTTTAAAGCCCTTGAGCATCGCTGAGTCATTTTGGCTTAGCACGGCCAGCGTGAAGTGGTTGTAGGTTCGCCGGAAGTCCTCTGGCAGGTGCTTGCTCATCCCAAAGTCGAGAAATACCACTACCGGGCCAGGTAATACGAATAAATTGCCGGGGTGGGGGTCGGCGTGGAAGAAGCCGTTAACGAGGATCTGCTCGCAGTAGGCTTCCATCATGATCCGGGCCACTTCATTGGGATCGATTCCTGCTGCTAGTAGCTTGTCTGTATCAGAGATCTTGATCCCATCGATGTACTCCATAGTCAACACACGTTGCGCGGTGTGTTGCCAGATGATTTCTGGAACGCGAACGTCCTTGCGGTGGCTCAGCTCTTGGGCCACACGTTCCGCGCTCTTCCCTTCCTCCACAAAGTCCAACTCCCGTGGAACATAATTAGCCATCTCTCCGATTAGCATGCGGAAGTCCCATTTGGGCTCGAAACGGGCCAGCATACGGATGAGAAGGCTAAGTGAGCGCAGGTCGGTTTCGACCACGCGTGAGATGCCGAGGTACTGCACTTTCACGGCTACATCGCGACCGTTGTGCGTGCGGGCTCGATGTACTTGTGCAAGAGAGGCCGCTGCTAGTGGCTCACGTTCGAAACTGGCAAACACCTCTTCTGGGGGCGCGTGCAGCTCCCTTTTCACTTGACTCTCTACCTCTGCGTAGGACCGTGGTGGAACTGAGTCCTGCAGGCGACTTAGGACAGCTACAAGTTCGGGCGGGGCTACATCTGCTCTGCTGCTTAGGAATTGGCAGGACTTGATCAGCAGTCCTTGCATCCTGATAGCAAGGCGGTACAGGCGCTCGCCAGTGACTCGATGTTGGTCACGATAGCGCCGGGAACGCTCCTCTTCGCTTAGTCCATATGTCTTCTGGATCCGTTTATATCCGAGGTAGATCACCAGAAAAGTCCAGCTCACAAGCCAGAAACGCCAGATGCGCTGGGGCCAGGGAAGAGGGCGAAGCCCTGTTGGAGACATGGCCATCAATCAACTGTAGCAGAGCGTAACCATATGTCTGAAAGGAGGGGAGATACCTGAAGTGGCTGTTGCCCGTTCCCTCGGCCCGCCCGAAACTGAGACCCTGTTCCCCGGTAGCTCAACGGTAGAGCGAGCGGCTGTTAACCGCTAGGTTCGAGGTTCGAATCCTCGCCGGGGAGCCACTCTTTTGGCTTTAGCCAGTGATGTAATTTAGTCGACCGTACGGCGGACTAACACATTTTGGTCACCAGATTTTGAATCGAAGTCTGAAAAAGAGCCTTCACGAAAATGGTTTTGGTAGTTAGCAATATGAGGAGCAAAGCCACTCTGGCGTTAGGCAGTATGGTCTTTGCTGTCTCGGCTATGAGTTTGGTGACTGCGGTTGGTTGTGATGGGCCAGAAGATAGTGGTGGGAGCGGGGCTATCCAAAACGATGACCCAACTACCCCAACCTCTTCTCCTAGTTCCACCTCCCCTCAACCAAGTGTTACTAACGTCTCAGAGCCCGTCTCTAATCCAGACCCTCAGGAAGATATTGGTAATAAGGGTTGGCAAGATAAAAGTAATGACCGCTCTGTTGCGGGGCAGGAATACACATGGAGGGATGGTGCGCGTTCTCATCGAGTGAACCTGGAAGGTGACCTGGTTGTGCAACTAAGTTCTGAGAACACAGATGGTGATGTTGTTGCTCGCGATGACGGTGAGACCAGCATCGTACGGAAACAGGCCCGTCACGAACATGCTGTTGTTCAGCCCGTTTTCCGATCTCAATCGGGAGAGCTGATGACTCTTCCAGGGGGTGTACTTCTGGTGCTTGACGAAGCATGGGGTCATGAATCAGTGAGTCGCTTTTTTGCAGATAATGGGATCGCAAATGAAAGTGTTCAGAAGCGAAGTTATGCCACAAATGCCTTCTTTTTGGAGACCGATCCTGGATTTCCTTCCCTCAATCTTGCCAACCGGTTGGCGAGGCAAGAGGGGGTTCTAATTTCGAGTCCTAATTGGCAAATGGAAGTATCTCTCCGGTGAGGCGAGTGATTCTTCTTGCTGCGCTCGGAGTATTTGGTGTCGTAGTTAGTGGACAGGTTGAGGCGCAGAACGTCTTTGGTGCGCCGACCATCACCTCGATAGAGGAAAAGACGAACACGCTCACACTTTCTTGGCGGGCTCCCGAGGATAACGGTGGTTCCCCCATCGTTGCCTATGACGTCCGCCATATTCTTTCCAGCATGATGGATAGGGCTGACGACAACTGGACGGTGGAGGAGGATATTTGGACCAAGGGTACGAGAAGCCTCGAGCATGATGTGAAGGGTTTATCCGACGGACTCTCATATGACCTACAAGTGCGGGCAGTAAATGGTTACAGCAATGGACCATGGTCGACAGTTTTTCGAGCTGAAACCACTGACTTTGGTGGATCCGTTGAGACAGCGACAGAGCTAACGCTTGATGCAGTGCAGTTTGGTGCGATTGGGAATTCCGATGATGAGGATATTTTCCGGATAGTTCTAGCGGAGGAAACGGACCTTTGGGTATATGCTAGCGGGCCGCTCGAGACGCGTGGTGTATTTCTAGATTGGGATGGCACGGTTCTAGAGGGAAACGAAGATGGCGTATCTCTCGGAATACGTCGGGGTGTGGGTCTTCGTGGCGTACTGGGCCCCGGTATCTACTACGTTCGAGTGAGCAGTTTTCAAGCTCCAGAAGTTGGGCTGTATACCATTCATGCCCGGTCTGTAACTGATCCCGGAAACAACATCCTTGCAGCCCTTCCTATCACTACTGACTCTGTGACTCCTGGGCGAATTGGGCCAGATGGTGGAGTAGTGGGTGATCAAGATTTCTATAGGCTCGAGCTAACTGGTGTCACCGATATTTGGGTAATGTCCTTTGGTGATTTAGATACCGTCGGAACATTGCTGAACTCTGACGGACACTTCCTTGGAGTCAACGACGATAGCGGGGTCCTAGACAACCACCTGGGATTCATGATTCGCCGTCAGCTTTCGGCAGGGACCTATTACATTGGGGTGCGTGGCTTCGGTGTTCAAGACACTGGTGCCTATAACCTGCAAGTGCGAACTGCAGCGGCACCTGGAAGTAGACCAGCTACCGCAGAACCCATAGAACTCAGTGTTCCTGAAGCTGGCCACATTTCTACTGCCAACGATGTGGATTACTTCAGTCTTAAGCTAGCTGTGGATACCTACGTCTTCATATATGCCCTTTCCTTCAGTGGTGGTCAGCTACCGCTTGTTCCGACAGTTCTGACTGAACAGGGAGCGATTATCCCCATGCATGTCACTGCTCACGAGAACTGGGTAGAGCAGGGGCAGCCATTGGTTAGCTTTTCGATTTGGGGAAGACTTGAAGCTGGAACGCACTACCTTCAAGTGCGCCCTTCAGGAAGTGCCACTGGGTTGTACCTGCTCGATCCTTGGGTTTCTCCCTATGGGCGAATGCTCGAAAGCTGTACTGCGATCGCTACTCCCCAGAGCGACCCTCTGTATGGATGCCAATGGCACTTGAAAAATACGGGTCAGTTTGAGGGGGGGGCTATGCAGGACATTAATGTCGAAAGTGTTTGGGCCAGTGGCAATTGGGGAGCTGGCATCAATGTGGTGGTGGTGGACGACGGCTTTGAGTTTAGCCACGAGGATCTTTCTGAAAACGTTCTAGTAGCACGTAATCACGACTATGTTGGGCAGGGTAGTGTCTACAATCCCCTAGAAACTCACGGTACAGCTGTGGCCGGAATTATTGCAGCCCGAGACAATGAAATTGGGGTTCGTGGGGTAGCTCCCAGGGCCAATATCTTCTCGTACAACCTAATTGCCAGCGGGAGTTCCTTTTCCGATAACGAGGCGGATGCGATGTATCGCTCTGAAGATGCGCAACACACTGCAGTCTCAAACAATAGCTGGGGCTTTGTTGAGACGGGAATGCCAAACTCTGCCCAAGCTACCTGGGAGTTGGCGGTTCGACGGGGGGTGATGGAGGGCTACGGGGGCAAAGGTATCTTCTATGTTTGGGCTGCTGGGAACGGACATTGGGCAAATGACAATTCCAATCTTGATGGGCGTGCAAATTTCTTTGCTGTTACCGCTTCTTGCGCTGTTGGTTACGACGATATCCGAAGCAGTTACTCGGAGATGGGGGCTAATCTTTGGGTTTGTGGCCCCTCGAGTAGTGGCGTTGAGAGACTGCCTAGTATTGCAACAACGGACAGCCCAGATCGATATCGGGATAGTTTCGGCGGCACATCCGCTGCTGCTCCAGTAGTGTCAGGTGCGGCAGCCCTTGTGCGAGCTGCTAACGACAATCTCACGTGGCGTGATGTCAAGCTCATACTTGCGGGGTCTGCCCGTCAGAATGACCCCGCTAATGGTAGTTGGGAGGAAGGGGCCCCTAAATATGCTTCTTCTTCTGAGCGTTACTCGTTTAGCCATGAGTATGGCTTCGGTATGGTCGATGTGGCTGCTGCTGTCGCACTTGCAGAGGGCTGGACGAACCTTCCAGCCTTTCGGGATGTAGAAGCTGTTTCGTCCCAGTTAGATATAGCGCTTCCCGACTTCCCATCCACGACTATTTCAGAGCTCACACTTGATTCTCATGTGCAATTTGTCGAATTCGTAGAAGTGAACATCGCACTGCAGCATGAATTTTTTAGGGACCTACAGATCGAGTTAGTGTCTCCAATCGGCACAATTTCTGTTCTAACCGTGCCTTCTGCAAGAGTGTATTCATGGACAGGCAGCTTCGATGGTACTCATCGGTTCGGTTCGGCTAGACATCTTGGTGAGAATGCTGCAGGGGTATGGACTTTGCGGATTAGAGATAGTCAGGCTGGAGATACTGGTGTCCTCAGATCTTGGGGAGTAAAGGCCTACGGACATGGAACCACGCCTGGCTATGTTGCTACTAAGTTCTTGGTGCGAGGTGTTGGCACTTTAACTGTCGGTTGGGAGCCGACAGATGATATTGGGGGCTCGGTCGTTACTTCTTACGACCTCCGCTACATTCCGGCTAGCGCGACAGACGGTAGCTGGACGCTACTTAGGAACGTTGGCGCCAATGGTGTTCTTAGTCACACAGTTAGAGGATTAGAACAAGGAATGAAGTACTTAGTTTCGGTCCGAGCTGTCAACGAAGCCGGTCCTGGTCCGTGGGCTCCCCCGGTAAGCAAGTAAATGGATCATGAGTGGGTTGAGGATTTGGAACCTACTTTTCTGTCTGACAAAGTTCCGGTAGTTAGCCATCCTTGGGGGCTAGTGAACCTATAGTGGCGCTGCCGAGATTTGGTCCTGGAGTTGTAGAAAGGAGGTATTGCTAAGCTCATGCTTGCCCAGAGAGCTTGCTCGCAAAGGCATGTAGTACCTCTGCTTAGCTAGGGGGCACTACTCATCCCCAACAGGCCGCGCTGCTACCATCGGGCGGGTGTGCGGCTCCTCGTCGCCATTTATGGGAGGCCCCCGTCTTAAAAGGACTGCCCGGAGCCCAGTATTTTACTGACCCCAGCCGTCTCTTCTATGGCTGGTGGATCGTCGGTGCGGGCGTCGTAATCAACGCGCTAATAGGTGCGTTCGTTATGCAGGCTTACGGTGCTTACGTTGCGATCTTCAAGGATCAGTTTGGCTGGAGTAGCACGATGCTTTCGTTGGGGTACTCCACCATTCAAGGAACGAATGGCGCGGTAGGTCCCGTCCAGGGCTGGCTCACTGATCGTTTCGGGCCCCGAGCCGTTATTCGCGTGGGACTTGTGATTTTGGCTATAGGGCTCATGCTCTTCAGCCAGATTTCTTCGCTGGGGCATCTTTTCCCTGCGCTCTTTGTGGTCGCTCTTGGAATGAGCTTGGGTGGATTCCTCTCCGTGATGGTGGCGGTGGTTAACTGGTTCGAACGGTTTCGAGCAACGGCCATCAGCTTCATGACAGGAGGCTTTGCATTTGGTGGGGTCCTCGTCTATTTGGTGGTACTCGCAATTGAGGCTTTTGGCTGGCGTACAACTGCATTTAGCTCCGCCATCATTGTGCTCGCAGTTGGCCTTCCCGCATCTCAGTTAATCCGCCATCGACCTGAGGATTACGGTGAGGTGGTGGATGGAATTTCCGAGGCTGAGGCCCCTGCGCGTGCGGCCAATGCAAGCGTGGCGGAAATTTCACAAGACGATGCATCTTTCAGCGTTAGCGAAGCGTTACGCACACGCCAGTTTTGGTTCATCTCCATTGGTCACGGAAGTGCTCTTCTCGTTGTCTCTGCTGTGATGGTCCATCTTTTTTCTCACCTTACAGAGAGCCTCAACTACTCCCTGACCCAAGCAGGTGCCATCAACATTGTGATTCCCATTGCTCAAGTGGCCGGCACTATCGCGGGTGGGGTAATGGGGGATCGGGTCAATAAAAGAGCAATCGGTGCAGGTGCGATGCTCATTGCGAGCTCTGCCCTACTTTTGCTTGCTTTCGCCAGTTCCCTTTGGATGATCTTCGTTTTTGCCCTCGCTCATGGCGTTGCGTGGGGAGTCAGAGGGCCGGTGCTGTTGGCCCTGCGTGCTGACTACTTTGGGAGTCGTGACTTTGGAAAGATCATGGGCTTGTCGCAACTGGTAATGACCTCAGGAATGATGACGGGGCCGCTTTTTGCTGGACTTATGCGTGACCTGACCGGCGGTTTTGAAACGGGCTTTACTGTGCTTGCCATCATCTCTGTTTTCGGTGCCTTGCTGATCGTCTTCTCGCCGCCGCCCAGTCGCCCCTCGTGATTTTCCCCAGAGCCGTACAATCGCCGTCCCAATCCACGGAGGCTTTTCATGACTACCATCGATGGACCAGACCCTGGGGTTGCTCAGTTTGCCGTTAGCGCTAGCGATATGCCCCGTGCTGCTCAGCTCTATTGCGATGTAATAGGGTGCCTCAAAGCTGGGGGCCTTCTTATATGGGGGGATTTTCTGGCTACCCTCCAGAAAGTGCCTGACCCTGCTGCAGCCCTTTGGTGGCTTATTGACCGCCAAGACTTTGTCCAGCTCGAAGTTTGGGGTTACACACGTCCGGTGCCGCGTCCCCGTCCGCTCGATTGGCGTCCTAGTGACATCGGTTATTCCCGCATGACCTTCCACGTGGATGACTTCGATGCCGTGGTTGCTCGAATCCCTGAGGTGGGTGCTTCTACTATCACTGCTCCACAAGGCCCCATCGGAGATCGCCGGGTTTGTCTTCGTGATCAGGATGGTTTGATTCTAGAGCTCATAGAGAAGGATCCTCTTTCTGATGTCCGCCCTCCTCGTTGGCCGGAGTCAGGCTGTGCTATTCGAGCTGTTAGCCTATCTGTCCCCGATCTCGCAAAGGCGAGGCGTTTTTGGGTAGAGACGCTTGCTCTTGAAGTAGTCGACCCCACTCTTCTGCACACCTCCGAAATGGAGTCGCTTTGGGGCTTGCCGGGCGCTCAGTCCGAGACTCTCTTGTTGCGAGCAGGAGACCAGCTCATAGAGCTTCAGCAGTACCACAATCCTGCTCCCCGTCCCCGTCCCTTGGGTTACTTGCTTAGCGATGTGGGAATTCTCAATATCGCCCTTGGTTATCGCACGCGAGATGCTTTCTCGGCTGCGTTCACGCGGCTAATGGAAATGGGATACACCGCTAATGTTCAGCCGAACGACGAGGGGCCGTTCACGTCTTCCTACGTGAACGATGACCAGGGCTTTTCTCTTGAGATGTTTCACTGTGCTGAAGAGGTGGACCAATATCTCGGCTTCATGCCCGAGTCAACGTGGCGCTCGGTTTCAGGACGCCCCCCTCGCCCTCGTTAGATAAAGGGCGCTGCTAACCAACCTGCGATCGCATCTATTGCTTCGATGGCAGTGAAGCTGTCCAGCCATTTGCCTCCATGTAAAGCGTATTCCTGGAGTATCTTCAAAGCGGTCAGCGGGATTAGGAAAAGGAGGATTTTTTGCCTTGAAAATACGAAGTTCGGCCGCCAATGAGTCAAGCTCGCTACAAATAGAAACCACACTTCGAAGATGTTTGGAGCTGCCAGCAGGACGATTCGTTCTCCCGTGAATTGAAAGGTGACGAACCCTGCTAGTCTGAAAGCGAATAGTCCCACTGCAACAGATCGTGCTGCTCCTTTCCAGCGGAGAGACACGATTAAAAATGTGACCATGTAGAACTGATCGAGCCATTTATCGAATGCTTGGTAGTTGCTCACCCCACCTAGATCGAGCAGGTTTTTCAAAAATAGGTCACTTAGGTCAATTAAAATCGCTGCCCAGCCGCCTACGAAAGCCCATTTAAGTACAGCGAGTGACCCTACGATCCGAATGATCGCGATAATGATTTCTTCGAGGGACATGGTTGCCGCCTGCCGCCAAAATTTTTTCGGCGGTGTCTGGTAGGTGCCCGCCTATACTAAGGTTGCGGCTATGCAGTTCGCAGGGGGAACTATGAAAACCCAAGACAGCAATCTGCTCGCTGATGTTCACGCCCAATTCGATCGTGCTGCTGCTTATAGCGATCATCCGCAGGGGCTCCTCGATCAGGTCAAGATGTGCAATGTGGTTCACCGGATGAGCTTCCCTGTTCGGGAAGATGATGGCTCTATTCGTGTTGTCGAGGCCTACCGCGCAGAGCACAGTTTTCACCGACTTCCCACAAAAGGGGGGATTCGGTTTAGTCCTGAGGTGACCGAAGACGAGGTTTGTGCACTCGCTGGCCTCATGACCTATAAATGCGCGATTGTTGAAGCTCCCTTCGGTGGGGCCAAGGGTGGTATTTGTATCGATGCCCGAAAAGAGAGCGAGGGCTTTCTGGAGCGGGTCACTCGCCGCTACGTTGCTGAGCTTAATCGCAAAAACATGATTGGACCGGCCGTTGATGTTCCTGCGCCTGACTACGGTACTGGTGAACGGGAGATGGCCTGGATTGTTGATACATACACTGCACTTAATCCTGACCAACTGAATCCCTTCGCTTGTGTCACTGGCAAACCGATTGCACTGCACGGCATTTCTGGCCGTACGGAGGCTACTGGTCGTGGTGTTGCCATCGGTATCGCGGAAGCTACAGCTTCTCTCGAAGACATGCAGTCTGTTGGGTTGACGTCCGGCCTCGATGGTAAGCGTGTAATAGTGCAGGGATTGGGCAAGGTTGGATTTCATGCAGCTCGATTGCTGGAGGAGGAGGGCGCGCGCATTGTGGCTATCGCCGAGTTCGACGGTGGAATCGCTTCCGAAGAGGGACTTAACGTTGAAGAGGTCCACCGGCACCTCCTCGAGACTGGTTCCATCCGTGGTGCTCCCGGTACCCGTGACATTGGAAAGCCTGAAGTTACCCTGGAGCTAGACTGCGACATTTTGGTACCTGCTGCGCTCGAGAATCAGATCACTGCCGATAATGCACCCCAAATAAAAGCCAAGATCGTAGCTGAGGCAGCCAATGGTCCTGTGGATAGTGCAGGTGATGCAATACTTCGGGAGCGGGGCATTCTGGTCATCCCTGACTTATTTCTGAATGCTGGTGGCGTAACTGTCTCGTACTTCGAATGGCTCAAGAATATCCAGCATGTTTCTCCTGAGCGCCTCACAAGCCGTCACCAGGAGGTAGCTACTACTCGTGTTGTGAAGGCGTTGGAAGGTGCCACGGGGGCTCACCTAAGTGACGATGACTTGATCCAGGCAGTCCGTGGTCCTGATGAAATAGATCTTGTAGAGGCCGCTCTTGCTGACACTATCATTGATTCGTACCACTCAATCCACGAGATTTGGAAGTCGCGCAGCATGCCTGATCTTCGTGTTGCTGCTTACTCTCTTGCAATTGACCGGGTAGCGAAGTCGTATTCCTTGATGGGGATCTTTCCATGATCGTTTTCGAGGACATCTATCACGTAGGAATAATCGTCCCTGATATAGAGGCTGCTATGAGGGAGCTGGGTAGTCGCTTTGGCGTTGGGTGGCGAGATCCCTCAACCGCTAACGTTCTTGTTCGGGACCACATGGGTGAACGCATGCTCTCCCCTCGAGTCACTTTTTGCGATCAGAGTACGCCCATTGCACTGGAGTTGATTGAAGCGCTTCCCGATACTGTTTGGCAGTGTGGTGAGGGCTCTCAACTTCACCATTTCGGGTTATATGTTGACAGTGTGGAGGAGGCTATAGGTGATCTTGGGGCTGGTATGACTCTGGAGATGGCTGGTCTTGACCGAGAT
Source organism: Dehalococcoidia bacterium UBA2991 (assembly GCA_002346645.1). Taxonomy (GTDB): domain Bacteria; phylum Chloroflexota; class Dehalococcoidia; order Tepidiformales; family Tepidiformaceae; genus UBA2991. Next base: position 15,045 of record DEAD01000006.1, on the reverse strand, counting down.
GGAATGCTGGCCGGCTTTTGCTACGTAAACGACGCCGTTGGTGTGAGGATGGAGCTTGTCGAACGGGGTGGTCTCCCTCCTCTGAAGGACTGATTTAGTTGGGTCGTTTTTCGTGGATATTCGCTGCCTTGTTCATGACAGTCTTTATTGCCTGTGGCCGAAATGACGCTCCTGCTCAGGTTGCTACAGTTACCCCTGGCCCTAGTGCTCCAGCCCCTACAGCCACATCTGTTGCTAGTGCGACTTCGGTTCCCGCTTGGTGGGAGAAGCAGAAGTCGAAGTCCGCTGCCGCTCTCGCTGCTCCCCTTTCAAGAGTTTGGAACGTGGTCGTAGAGGCAACTACTGTGGACGAGGTTACCGTGGCGTTTAATTACCACTTAGATATAGCCCCCGAGGCTAATGTTTTTGTTCACCAGGGGCTTCTCCCGGATGCAAATGTAGTTCTGCTCGATGCGGAGGGTGGAGCTATCGAAGGCTCTGTGGGCGAGCTCCAACCCACTGAGTTTGGCGATGACACCGTTGGGGGGCAGGCTGTTTTCAGGATACGGACAAGCCGTTTTGCAGATGTAGAGCTAGTTCATATTTGTATCAGGGTAGTTACAGGTAATTACGATGACTTTGCTGGACGTAGCGAGGTTTTTTGCGAACCAGTCACGCCCAAGAAGGTGATGTCCTAAGTAAGGATGTAATCGTCTGGGTCAATTTGCTTTGTTTGCTGCCAGTACTCGAGCAAGGTGAAAGGCCAGTTCTGGGCGACGCGTCCAGAATCACTTTTGTACCAGCTCGGTACACTAGAAACGCCCCAAGCTCGCTTCAAGTTGCCAGCGTCAATGCGTTCGTTATATGCATCATGCACCTCTGCTCGACAGTCAATGGCTTGCGTTCCACTGTCCAGAAGGAATCTCAGGCACTCCAGTATGTATTGCGCCTCACATTCTGAGAAATAGACGATGCTTCCGTTGACCACGATGTTGGTGTTGGGGCCATACATGAAGAAGAAATTGGGGAAGTTTGGCATTGTGATTCCCAAGTAGGCTCTTGCGTCTCCGTCCCACTGTTCATGCATATCCACTCCATTGATTCCAGTTACTTTCATTGGAGTTAGAAATTTAGATGCCTGAAATCCTGTCCCGAAGACCAAAATGTCGAGAGGGTGCTCGTTGTTACCTTCTGTACGGACACCCCTTGGAGTGATCTGCTCGATGGATTCTGTGATTAGATGGACGTGTTCTTTCAGTAAGGTGTTAGGCCACGTCCCGTTGTCTACCACGATCCTTTTTGATGCTGGAGGGAAGTCAGGTAGGGCCTTTTCAATGAGGTCAGGCCTGGTTGCGAGCTGCTTTCTCATTGAGGCCTCTAAAAGTTCGCGGAGCTGTCGGTTGCCCTTCCCTGTAACGGCGTCCCCCGGCTTCCAGCTGTTGTCCACCTCAACCATTGGGAGAAATCCGTCTGAGATTGCCCAGAACAGCCAAAATCGATACCACTGGGCGTAGGTTGGCACGTGTTTAAGTAGCCAGAGAAAACCATCTGCTACTCTTTCGTGATAGTTCGGTGCGGGAGCGTACCAGTTTGGTGTTCGCTGGAAAATCTGTACTTCTCTGGCTGCTTCTGCAAGGTGAGGTATGAACTGAGAAGCGCTTGATCCCGTTCCGATTATTCCTACAGCTTTCCCCTTGAAGTCGATCTCATGGTCCCACTGTGCTGAATGAAACGACGGTCCTTTGAAGCTACTTAACCCTTCAATGTCTGGCATCTTTGGCCGATTTAACTGGCCTACTGCGCTAATGATGGCCTCGGCCTCAATCTTCTCTTCTCGACCGTTTGCATTGCGAACGCTGACTTTCCAGATGCAGCGTGCTTCGTCATATGTGGCTGCCAACACCTCGGTGTTGAAGAGGATATTTTCACGGATTCCAAAGTCTGTGGCGCAATTTCTGAAATATTCGAGAAGTACTTCCTGTGGCGAGTGGTGGTAGGGCCAGTCGAACTTCTGGGCAAATGAGTAGCTGTAGGCGTGGTTAGAGGAGTCGACCCGTGCTCCAGGGTACGTGTTCTCGAACCAAGTGCCGCCTACGTCTTCGTTCTTCTCAATAACTGTGAAGGGAATCCCTGCTTGATTCAGGCGATGGGCTGCCAAAATCCCCGACATACCGGCACCGATGATGACCACACGAAGTGACCGTCCTGGGTTAATAGTTTCCTTATGCCATTGGGGCGCACGTGCATCTATATCGGCGAAAGCCAGCTCCTCCAGCAATAGAGGTAAGTACTCGTCACTCACGTGCTCGCCGATCAGGTAATCCATCATTCGTCGCACTTCGGAATGCGTTGGTATATCGGCTACTACTGACCCAGCGTCTCTCCACGCGGCCAAGGTCTTGAACGCCAATTCCTGCGCCTCTGTTTGCTTTTCAGGAGGCAATCCTCCTTGAGGGTCTGTCAACAGAGCTGTGTCTGGCATCAGATCATTCCGGAGGAGTGACAAGTCTCCTGTAATCTGAGCTAGGGCTGGCAATAGCGAGGGGAGATGGGCATCCTTCAGCGCTTTGCGAATGGCGTCGTCATCTTGCGGAAGAGGCTCGATTTTCCGGCTAGTCGTCATAGCAGTGCAGAGTAGCGGCCCTGTTCGTGGGGTGCCAGCAGTGTAGCCACAGAACACTGCAATGAATCGTGTCCGCTCTACGAGAAACCCGGACGCATAGGCTTTTAAAAGAACAAGCGAAAGTTGGAATTGGTTTTAAGAACAATGAACGGGCAATGTAGGTTTAGTACCGCCTTACAATGGCTCTCCAAAGGAGGCCTAACTGTGATCCATGAGCTCCGTATTTACACCGCTCATCCGGGCAAGATGCCAGCTCTTCAGGCCCGTTTCCGCGACCACACGATTGGTATCTTTGAACGCTGTGGTATCAAGAACATCGCCTACTGGACAAACTCTATCGGTGGTCGCAGTGACGAGCTGTGGTATGTCCTCGCATTTGAGGATTTTGCTCAACGTGAGCAGGCATGGGCCACTTTCATGTCCGATCCCGAGTGGCGTCAGGTTAGGGCTGCATCAGAAGAGGAAGGACCTCTCGTCCACCACATCGAAAATCGTATTTTGGTTCCCACGGACTTTTCTCCGCTGGGCTGATCTTTGCAATAGCTGGGGAGGAAAGCATTGCCTAGGAGCTAGCTTTTCTCCCCGCTTCGCTACTGACTCCGCTACTGTGTTGCTGCCTTGATGTTTAAGTCCCTTCCACTAACTGTGCTTGTGAAGACGCAATCTCGTGTCAGGAAACCGCTCCTACACTTGATTGCGGCCCTTGGTATCGCGGATACAGATCGGAAAGAGAATGCCTTTACAGTTTGTGTCTGTGATGAGGGACAACTGGCCGACACTCAAGCAGATGCATATGTTGTCCTAACTGCGTCTGATGAAGGCTTTGCTCAGGCCTTACGCACTATCGGCGCACGTAATCCCGCCATAGGCCATCCGGGCTATGGCCTAATGCCACCCATTGGGCATATTGCTACGGTAGTTGCTGAGGTGACTGTGTCTGGGGTGCTTCTTCAGGCACTTGCTTTAGCTGCTGGGGAAAAGCCTGCTGCCGCTCGAATCAATGTTGAGCATGTTGTCTTGCACATGATTATGCCCCTGGTGTCTGCCCACTCAGTGGGAATCAATAACTCTGCAGTAATCCCCCCGAGCCTCACCACCTATCCTCTGGGCATTGTTCCCTGTGCTGATGGTCAGGTGGGTGCTTACCAGGCAGTCCCAACCGAGTGGCCTCGCTTTTGCACCATGATTGGCCGAGATGACATTGTTGATTCATGGCCGACTGTCGCAGCTCGTCGAGAAAATGGTGCTTCTATTTGGGAGGCTGCGGAATCCTGGTTCCGGAGCCATACGGTTGCAGATGTCGTCCGTCTAGCTCAGGAAGCGGGGCTTCCCTACGCCCCGGTGTTGCCGCTCGATGCGCTCGCTAAGTCAGCTTATCTTCATCGGCGGGGTGCAATTGCAGTCGATTCTGGTATTGGGCTCCGACCTGGTGCCCCCTTCTGCGTGGAGAACCTAGAAACGGATGCTGTTTCGTATTCCAGTCGGGAAGCAGTGAGAGAGGCTATCTTTTCCGCCCTGCCAACCCCGGTTGCCGGTCCGCTCGCTGGCCTCGTTGTAGTGGAGGTGACTCAGCACTGGGCGGGGCCGCTTACTGCTCGTTTTCTTGCTGACTATGGTGCGCTGGTAATCAAGTGTGAACCTACCGGAGGTGATTTTTGGCGGGTCACGGGTAGCCTTGGAGGAGAGGGTGTTTCTTGGACGTTTGAGCCGATAAACCTTGGGAAGGGATCAATGGTGGTTAACCTCAAGGATGCTTCGGACCGTGCTCTCCTCAATGCTCTCCTTGGAGCCTGCGACATTAGTGTGGAGAATCTTTCTCAGGGAGCGCGTGAACGTGGGGGCCTCGCCTTTCAAGATATCTCTGCTCTAAACCCCGGCATTATGGCGGTCTCTCTTCCTGGCTATGAGGTTGAGGGCCCACTAGCGGCTTTACGCGGCATGGGGTGGTCCTTCGAGGTTGCTTCTGGCTATGCCAGTGCGCTGGGTGGTGGCGTGCCTGCCAACTCTGGCTACCCATATGGTGACCCTATAGGTGCTATCACCGGCTTTTTGGCGATTCTGCGTGAGCTTGTGCGGCGACGCCTTGGGGGCAAGGAAGGCGCTGCCTTACTTGATATTGGCCAGGTGGCAGCTCTCTCGTACACCTTGATAGAGGATTTGCGCAATGGTGGGAATGAGCTTTCCCTGACAACTCTCGACGACATCCTTGTGCAAGGAAAGGTCAAGCCTTCTTGGCCTATTGAGCAAATAGCGACATCGAGTGGAAGATTGATGAATCATCCCGGTCCGCTCGTAGCACTGTCTTCCATGCCGGCTCGCAGCCGCGCCCCTGCTCTTAACGAGCAAGGGGTGGCAGTGCGCAGCGCTGTTGGGAGTGTCCTTGAGAAAGCAGGTAGCTAGCGAGATTGCTCCTCACGAAAGGCTGCATAGTTGCGCCGGATGTCATCGTGAGAGAGAGAGAGAATAGCTGCCGCTAGGTAGGCTGCGTTTCGTGCACCCCAGCCCCCTACTGCCACGCCTGCAACCGGTACTCCTGGCGGCATCTGGAGAACTCCGTAGATGGCGTCCTGTCCGCCGGCCACCTCACTTGTCGCTAGTGGTACGCCGATGACCGGCAGTGTTGTCAGGGCAGACACGGCGCCAGGAAGTGCGGCAGCTCCGCCTGCTGCGCAGATGAACACTTCTAGCCCTGCTTCGAGTGCACCTTTGGCGAATGTATGCACTTTTTCCGGGTTACGGTGGGCCGACATGACGTGGGTCTCGAAAGGGATACCCAAGGAGGTCAATGCCTTCTCTGTTGGTTCCATAGAAGGCATGTCATTTTTTGACCCCATCAAGATGGCGACTAGTGGAGTAGTCATCTGATTTCCTCGATCTCTGCGATGTCGCTGCGCATATATGCTCCTTCGAAGCGGATGAATTGGGCGTTCTCGTAAGCTTTTGCTCTTGCCGCTGCGAGCGTCGGCCCCCTTGCGACCACGGTCAAGACCCGGCCTCCATTGGTTACCACGCCCTTCGGAGTTAGTGCTGTGCCTGCATGGAACACTTGCACATCCTCATCGATTTTATCCAGCCCATCGATTAGATGGCCTGTTGTGTACTCTCGGGGGTAACCTCCACTGGCGATTACAACTCCTACTGCAGGTTCTTTTGACCAACTGATATCAACCGAGGACAGTCCTCCCTCGGCGGCTGCCCGGCAGATCGTGAAAAGATCGCTATTGAGGCGAGCCATGAGGACCTGTGCTTCGGGATCCCCTAGGCGTGCGTTGTATTCGAGCACATAGTTTCCTCTGTCGGTGATCATGAGTCCTGGGTAAAGCGTGCCGTTGAAAGGACTTCCGAGCGCGGCCATTCCCTCAATGGTGGGCTTTACAACCTCTTGTTCGATTGCCTTGGAGAGTGCTGTGGTCACATCTATGCTTGGGCTGTAGGCACCCATCCCGCCAGTATTCAGCCCCCTATCTCCCGTGAGTGCTCGCTTATAGTCCGTTGCGGAAGGCGTAAGTACTGCGGTCTCTCCGTCGCAGATGGCATGGGTGCTTGTTTCCCAACCCTGTAAACGCTCCTCAATAACTACTTGATCGCCTGCTGTCCCGAATGCGCGTTTGATCATGATCGTGTCTAGGGCTAGCAGCGCTCCCTCTCGGTCATCGCAAACGAGCGCACCTTTTCCTGCTGCCAGCCCACTTGCCTTAACCACAATTGGAGCATCGGGGAGGGACTCTACGTAGGCGACTGCGTCGTTGTGGTCTCTAAATGTGCGGTGTATCGCGGTTGTAATCCCGTGGTCAACCATGAACTGTTTCGACCATGCCTTGCTTGCCTCGATCTGTGCAGCAGCAGCAGTTGGTCCATAACAAGGGAGTCCCCGCTCACGTAGGCGGTCCACAAGGCCTAGCGGCTGAGGATCGTCCATTGTGGCGAGGTAAAAATCGATCTTCAGATCATTAGCGGCTTCGATTAGGCTATCGATATCCTTTGGGTCGATTGGCACGTTGGTTGCGATTTGGGCAGTTCCCGCATTGCCAGGTGCGACAAAAACTTCTTCTACATCGGGGCTTTGCGTTAATTTCCATGCAACCGCATGCTCGCGGGCTCCCATCCCTACCAGCAGCACCCGTGCGCCCACTAGGTCCTCATTCCCATTCGATTGTTCCCGGGGGTTTGCTCGTGATGTCATAGGCAACACGGTTCACGGCTTGGACCTCGTTAACGATTCGATTTGAGACGCGTGCTAACAATTCATAAGGAAGTCGAGCCCAGTCAGCTGTCATTGCGTCCTCTGCAACTACTGCCCGCAAAACGATTGCGTTTCCGTAAGTACGAAAGTCACCCATTACGCCAACTGTGCGCGAATCCGTTAGCACGGCGAAGCTCTGCCAAAGATCGCGATATAGTCCGGCGGCGTGAACTTCTTCAAGGAAGATGGAGTCGGCTGCTTGAAGGACGCTAACTTTCTCCTCGGTCACTTCGCCGATGATGCGAACGGCCAGCCCTGGTCCAGGGAAAGGCTGTCGCCAAAGGATCTCGTCTGAGAGCCCTAATTCAGCCCCAATTCGGCGGACCTCGTCTTTGAATAGGAAGCGCAGGGGCTCCACCAGCTCTAACTCCATCCTTTCGGGTAATCCGCCGACGTTGTGGTGGCTTTTTATGCGCGCTGATCCTGCTCCGTGTGAGGCGCTCTCGATAACGTCAGGGTAGAGAGTGCCTTGGCAGAGGAAGTGTGCGCCCTCGATCTTCTTCGCCTCCGCCTCAAATACCTCAATGAACGTATTTCCGATGCGAATCCTTTTTGTCTCTGGGTTCGTAACCTCTACCAGCCCGGACATGAAAAGCTTACTTGCATCGATGTGCCGAAGGTTCATCTGAAGGTTTCGTTCAAAGGTATTGACTACGTCCTCGGCTTCTCCGGCTCGAAGCAGTCCGTTGTCGACAAATATGCAGGTCAGCCGGTCGCCTATTGCGCGATGTACGAGAGTTGCTGCTACGGCACTATCTACGCCACCGGAGAGCCCACAGATAATCCTTCCGGTGCCCACTTGGGCGCGGATGGAAGAAATGGCTTCCTGAACGAAGTTTCCTGGTGTCCAGTTTGCTTCTGCCCCGCAAACTCCGTGCACGTAGTTTGCTATTAGTTCCTTACCCCGGGGGGTGTGAACAACCTCTGGGTGAAACTGGAGTCCGTAATAGCCGCGCGGGATATCGGCCATTATTGCGACTGGAGAGTTTTCTGAGACCGCCACGGAGGAGAAACCTGGTGGGAGCTCCTCGATTCGGTCGCCGTGGCTCATCCACACGTCGAGTTCACTTGGAAGGTCTGCCAATAAGGGCACGTTCTGGGAAGCTGCAATCGTTGCCGGTCCGAATTCTCTCTCTCGTCCGGGTCCGACTTTCCCTCCTAACTGCTCGGCTAGGAGTTGCATGCCGTAGCAGATTCCCAGAATGGGTAGTCCCGAGGTAAAAACCCACTCAGCGGCGTGGGGAGCGCCTTCGTCATACACACTGTTGGGGCCGCCAGACAGGATGAAGCCGCGGATATCTAGGTGGTCCAACTCCGCCGCGGTTGCGTTATAGGAGACAACCTCGCAGTAGGTGTTAAGTTCTCGGATGCGGCGAGCAATCAGCATGCTGTACTGCGACCCGAAATCTATAACGACAATGGCTGCGCGCGGTGAACGTGGGGTAGCAGGGCTTGTCGCTTCGGTTAGGTTGTCTGCCAAATCCGCTCAGCGCTCCGTTCTTGGACGCTAACAAAACTGTATAGTTTGGTCAACGATTGCATGGTTCTACCTGCCGCTTCTGAACCTTCACCGGAATCTATCTCCGCTACAGTGCAGGCTCTGCGTAATGGGAGTCTTGGCATTCTCCCTACCGATACGGTGTATGGAGTGGTGGCCGATATCCGTTGTGACAAAGCAGTGAAAGCCCTTTACGAGGCTAAAGAAAAGGACCCAAAGGAGCCTCTGCAGCTCCTGTTTCCTTCTAGTCGTGAGGCCCTCCGCTCCTATGCGCGTCTAAGCCCCGATGCTATCAGGCTCGTCGACGGCCTTGGACCGGGTCCTTGGACCATCATCACACCAGCTGTTGAGGGATGGACGAGCCCTGCTCTTGCTGGAGGGCAAACAGTTGGGGTGCGTATGCCGCCTGTCGCCACTCTTCAGATGGTGCTCGATAGCCTGGGTGCTCCACTGGCAGCCTCTAGTGCTAATCGCCATGGTGACCCTAGTTCAACTACCTGTGCCCAGGCCATTGCATCTTTGGGGGAGTATTGCGAAGTGGCTCTTGATGATGGCCCTACTCCTCACGGCATTGATTCCACCGTAGTCGACTGCAGTGTGAGTCCGCCCCGCATTCTTCGGGAGGGGGCACTTCCAGCAGGAACAGTAACTAAGTTTTTGGGGATTGCCGAGATCGAGGTTGTGAGTAGCGCTGGAGCGAGAAAGTGAACGGAGAAGGAATTGGAAAGCTTACGGTGAGGGATGTCCCAGTGGAGGGGGAGAGGGTCCTCCTTCGGGCCGACCTCAATGTACCTATGGACGACACCCTTGTCTCCGACGACACCCGAATTCGTGAGTCCCTGCCTACAATCGAATTCCTACTAGGAAGGGGTGCCGCTGTCCTCATTTGCTCACATTTGGGGCGCCCGAAAGGTCAGCATGAAGCAGGGCTCAGTCTTGCTCCTGTTGGAGAGAGGCTGGCTGAGCTACTTGGTCAACCGGTGCTTTTTGCCGAGGACTCTATCGGTCCGTCGGCGAAAAAGCTTGCTCGTTCTCTCCAGCCTGGAGAGGTTGGCCTTCTCGAAAATCTCCGCTTCCACTCTGAGGAAGAAGCTAATGAAAGAGACTTTGCTGGAAAGCTTGCAGAGTTGGCGAGCTTGTACGTGAACGATGCTTTTGGTGTAGCTCATCGTGCCCATGCCTCAACTGTTGGCATTGCCGACTTTCTTCCTGCCATCGCCGGCTTTTTGCTGGAGAAGGAGGTGCGCTATCTGGGATCCCTTGTGACTGCTCCACCCCACCCCTTCGTCGCAATCGTAGGCGGTGCGAAGGTAAGCACCAAAATCAGCGCTATAGACCATCTCCTGCCCAAGCTCGACTGTCTTCTTGTAGGTGGTGGTATGGCAAACACATTCTTGAAAGCACAAGGATTTGAGGTGGGTGTTTCTCTTGTCGAGGACGATTTGTTGGATATGGCCCGGGGTATCCTCGAGCGGGCAGCATCGGCAGGTGTTGCAGTCGGCCTGCCATTGGATGCCGTTGTTGCCACAGAGCTTTCTCCAGGTATTCCTGTGAAGACGGTCTCTGTGGATGCGATTCCTACCGACTGTATGGTGCTGGATGTTGGGCCCGCAACATTGGCTGCATTTGAGCAGGTCCTCTCAAATGCAGCAGCGGTTGTCTGGAATGGCCCCCTGGGTGTGTTTGAACTTGAGCAATTCGCGAGGGGCTCCTTTGGCCTTGCTAGTGCATTGGCCAACCTTGAGGCAACGACTGTTGTAGGAGGTGGTGAAACAGCTGCGGTCGTGGCCCGCTCCGGGCTGGCAGAGAGGTTTACGCATGTGTCCACGGGTGGAGGTGCTTCATTGGAGATGCTTGAAGGGGTCGTTCTCCCTGGGATTACAGCCCTGCTCGATGCCCCCTCTCGTTTCCCCCATGAGCTCCATTGATTAGCTTAGTTGCGCTATGAGTTTCGCCCCTCTCTTGCTCCGCCCGTAAGATCAGACTATGGATCTTGATCTAGCCGCGAAACTGCAGCAGCCGGCGCATTCCAAAATTGTGCTATGTGTTTTGGATGGGCTTGGTGGCCTCGCCCGTTCCGAAACCGAAAGAAGTGAGCTAGAGGAGTCTGACACTCCCAATCTTGATCGTCTTACGGAAACTTCTGATGTGGGTCTCACCATGCCAGTGGGAGTGGGAATTACGCCTGGTAGCGGACCCGGCCACCTGGCGCTGTTTGGTTACGACCCATATCGCTTTGATATTGGTCGTGGGGTCCTCGAAGCAGTAGGTATTGACTTTGAGCTTGGCCCCGATGACGTGGCGGCTCGCGGTAATTTCTGCACGCTTGATGCCGATGGAAATATTAGTGACCGCCGCGCTGGTCGTATTGCTAGTGAGAAGTCAGCAGCGATTGTTGAACGCCTGCAAGCAATTGAAATAGAAGGAGTCGAGTTATTTATTGAGCCTGTGCGCGAACACCGATTTGTATTCGTGCTACGTGGTAGTGGTCTGGGTGAGGATGTAACCACTACGGACCCTCAAAGTGAGGGGGTACCGCCAGTATTTGCCAAGGGAACTGATTCTGCTAGCGAGCGCACTGCTTCCTACGTAAACGAGTTTGTTGTCAAAGCTGCTGAGATGCTTGCTGACGAACCGGTTGCAAATGGACTCACTCTTCGGGGCTTTGCTACATATCCAGCTCTTCCTCAGATGAGGGAGATATGGGGACTGCGTGCTGCGGCCCTTGCTGTGTATCCGATGTACCGAGGGCTTGCCAAGCTTGCAGGGATGAGCGCCCTTGCCTGTCCAGGAGGCATGGAAGAGCAACTCTCAGTCGCTCGGGAATACTGGGATAAGTTTGACTACTTTTTCATTCATTACAAAAAGACTGATGCAGCGGGAGAGGATGGTGACTTCGCCGCGAAGGTGCGTGCTCTGGAAGAGTTTGACAAGCATGTGCCATCTCTCGCAGGGCTTGGGGCTGATGTCCTTATGATCGCTGGTGATCATTCGACCCCCGCTAGCATGGCGGCGCACTCGTGGCACCCGGTGCCATTCTTGCTAAATTCTCCGTTTACCCGGGGAGGAAGTGTTCAGCACCTGACCGAGAGTGAGTGCCTTGGTGGAAGTCTCGGAATCTTCCCGGCCGTTGAGGCCTTACCTTTGGCTATGGCACATGCAGGTCGCCTTAAGAAATATGGAGCCTGAGGAGACCTCGATGCGACGTCCTTTTATTGCTGGTAACTGGAAGATGAACACCTCTAGGACAGAGGCCATCGCCCTTGCAAGAGCCGTGGCGGACGATACTTCAGGAGCATCCTGCGACATCGCTGTTTGCCCCCCCTTTCCGCATCTCCAGGCTGTTGGTGAGGTCGTAAATGGAGGTGGGGTTTCTGTGGGGGCCCAGGATGTTTACTGGGAAGCATCCGGCGCCTTTACCGGTGAGGTGAGCGTAAGTGCTCTAGAGTCCTACTGCAGCTACGTCATTATCGGCCATAGTGAGCGGCGGGCCTTCTTTGGAGAAAGCGATGATTGGGTCAATCGAAAGGTTGCTGCGGTATTGGCTTCAGCTCTCGATCCTATAGTGGCGGTTGGGGAGACCCTGGATCAACGTGAGAACGGTGTGACGGCTGATGTTCTCAGGCGGCAAGTTCGTGACGGGCTTGCCGGCCACGAACTTAGTCCGCGGCTAACGGTCGCCTATGAACCCGTCTGGGCCATAGGCACAGGACAGACGGCAACACCGGAGATAGCCCAGGAAGCATGTGCAAATATTCGAGGCTTTCTGCGGGAGCTTGCCGGAGACGTGGCCGATGCTATTCGCATCCAGTATGGCGGGAGTGTGAATCCCGGTAACGCCAGGGAGCTCTTTGTCCAGCCTGACATTGATGGTGCTCTGGTAGGTGGAGCCTCCCTGAATTCTGAGCAGTTTGCCGCCATAGTTGCGGCAGTGGACTGAATTCTTGAGACGGCTAATTGCCGTCATTGGGGCGACCGCCTCTGGTAAGTCAGCTCTTGCTCTTAGCTTGGCCCAAAGGTTTGGCGGGGAGATTGTCAATGCGGACAGCCGGCAGATTTACCGTGGCATGGACATAGGTACGGCAAAGCCCTCGCCTGAAACCAGGGTGCTGATTCCACATCATCTCTACGATATTGCTGATCCTTCGGACTCGTATAGCCTGGCCCTCTATAGGAAGGATGCGCGCACCGCCCTTGAAAATATTTGGGCGCGTGGGGAATTTGCCTGGTTGGTAGGTGGTACTGGGCAATATGTTTGGGCCCTTCTTGAAGCATGGCAGGTTCCTGATGTCCCCCCCCAACCCCATCTTCGAGCGGAACTCGAGGCAGTGGCTCAAAAGGAGGGAGTTGAGTCGCTACATGGGCGGCTTCGAGCGGTTGATCCAGAGGCCGCCGGCCGTATTGATGCGCGTAATGTTCGTCGCGTTATCCGGGCGCTTGAAGTGCAGCAGATGACAGGTCGGCCTATATCTATTTGGCAAACGAAGGGTTCTCCTGATTTCGAAGCGTGCATTCTGGGGGTTCATTGCGAAGAGAAGGAGCTTGTTTGGCGGATTAATAGACGCGTAGAGGCCATGTTTGCTTCGGGGCTTGTAGATGAAACCCAAGCCATTCTTGATGCAGCAGTTCCTGCCGATGCTTCCGCCCTGTCGTCTATCGGGTATGCGGAGGCCGTCAGGGAAATCAAACAGGACATAACTAGGGAAAAAGCTATCGAGCTGACCAAGCGTTCCACCAAGCGACTTGCTCGACGACAGCGTCAGTGGTTCCGGTTACAGGATTCCCGTATTAGTTGGACTACTGATTTTTCTGAGGCAGAGGAAGTAGTTACGCAGTTTTTGGAAACTTCGGCCTAGCGACCGTCCACATCTGCGGTTGTACACTCGCCAACATGCGCATTACGAAGATGCATGGCCTTGGCAATGACTACGTCTACCTTCAACCAGAGTTGGACCAGGACTGGGCGGATGTCGCTCGGCGAATCAGTGATCGCCATTTTGGAGTCGGAAGTGATGGCTTGATTCTGGCTTTGCCCTCAGCGGTAGCTGACTTGCGCATGCGAATGTTTAACGCAGATGGTTCTGAGGCTGAGATGTGTGGGAACGGTGTCCGTTGCCTTGCGAAATACGCCGTAGAGGAGGGCATGCTTCCAGAAGATACTGAGGTTGTTGCGATCGAGACCCTCGCTGGTGTTGTAACCCTGGAGCTTTTGCGCGAGAACGGGATCGTGGTTGCAGCCCGCGTTGACATGGGCGTGCCTAGCTTTGCTCCTAGTTCTCTACCTGCTGCAGTAGAGGGCCCAGGTCCCATTATCGATCTCCCCCTTGAAATAGATGGTGTGCAACTGCAGCTCACTCTCGCCAGTATGGGTAACCCGCATGCTATCCATTGGGTAGAGGGTAATGTGGAAGACTTTCCGCTTGAGCGCATTGGCCCGCTTGTGGAGCACCATGCCCTATTCCCCAATCGAACGAATTTCCAGGTGGTACAGGTACTGAACTCTGGGCATGTACGCCATCGTGTTTGGGAACGTGGTACCGGTATCACTCTCGCATCAGGTACAAGCGCGTCGGCTGTTTGCGCAGCGGGGCGCCTTACTGGACGAACCGGCGATGTGATTACCGACTCCCTACCTGGAGGGGATTTACAGCTTTCCTGGGACGGAGTGGGTTCTGTCTTTATGACAGGACCGGCTGCTAGGGTTTTTGATGGGGAATGGCACGAGGTATAGCAGTTGTGCCTTTTGCCAGAGCCGGCGGTATCGATATCTACTACGAGTTGCGGGGAGAAGGCCCCCGGGTTCTTGTTATCAGCGGTACTGGCGGTGATCTCCGCCGCCGTCCAGGACTAGCTTCTCTTCTGGGTAAGGGGTTCACAACTCTTTCGTACGATCAGCGTGGCCTAGGCCAGTCCGACATCCCTGATGGTCCCTATTGCATGGCTGGGTATGCAGCAGATGCGGCCGCTCTTCTTGATGCGGTTGGCTGGGACCAATGCATGATTATGGGCACGTCGTTTGGTGGCATGGTTGCGCAGGAGTTTGCAGCTACTTTTCCGGAACGTGTCGAGAGACTGGTTCTGAATTGCACGTCAAGCGGGGGGGGCGGGAATTCTTCCTATCCCCTGCACAAACTCCAGGCTCTGGATTCCGAAATGCGAATAAGAACCCAGCTTCGTCTGAGCGACATACGCATCACTCCTGAGTGGGAGGATAATAATAAGCAAGAGTTTGATGCGCTTTTGGCTCAGCGTCGAAAGATGAACGCCATTGGAGAAGACTCTCCGCGGCGTGCGCTTGGTAAGCGGCTTCAGCTCGAGGCGCGTATCCAACATGATGCATTTGACCGCCTCCCGTTACTTACCATGCCTGTCTTGGTCTGTGCAGGCACATATGACGGAATTGCCCCACCTAAGAATGGCCGTGCGATTGCTTCACAGATTCCAGGTGCCCGCTATGAGGAGTTTAGGGGTGGGCACGGGTTTTTCTGGCAAGATGCCGATGCAGCTGAGCGCATCATCGCCTTCCTTCTAAGTAAGTAGATTGTCTCTGCTGCTTGGTGTTGCCCTCGCGCCCTGTGGCCTGCTGGCGTAGCATTCTTTTCATCACTTAGCACTGCAGAATGCCAAAGCAGTGCGTTGCCGGGGAGCCACGTTATGGTCATCGAAACTGGTTACACCACTCCTACCGAAAAGGCCACAGAG
>DEAD01000013.1:239541-257851 GCA_002346645.1 Dehalococcoidia bacterium UBA2991 | reverse complement strand
TGTCTCGCGGCCGATATTGGCGGCCTTATCAATGGCTACGATGTAGATCTTGGTTTCCCAGAGGGACATGCCCCTATGCCCTGGCATACAGGGTACGTCCATATCTACATCCTCGACTGACCGTCCTTTTCATGCCTAGGATGGTTTTATGAGCCCGAAGTCTCGAGGTCCCCGTGCCCGCAAGGTGCTTGGCCAGCACTTCCTTATTGATACGGGGGTGCTGTCTGACATTGCCGGCGCCGTTCGTGTCCCTCCGGGGGGGCTTCTCCTTGAGATAGGTGCAGGTACAGGCCATCTTACGGAGACCCTTCTGAAAGGCGGGCATGAGGTCATCGCAGTAGAGCTAGAGACCCGTCTCCTGGCTCATCTCCAGAGACGCTTTACTAATTCGGAGCGCTTAACTCTGGTACAGGGTGATGCTCGCATCCTTGATCTGAATAAAGTAGTTCCTGCTGGACGCTCGTTCAGTGTTGCGGGAAACCTTCCATACTTTGCAGCCAATCCGATCATCCGGCATTTACTCGAAGGCACTCCCCTACCCACTGAGATGGTGGTAATGGTGCAGCGTGAAGTCGGCCGTGAACTTGCTGCCAAGCCCGGCAAGCTTTCTCTACTTGGCATATCTGTGCAGAACTACGCCGTGGTTGATGCCCTGTTTGACGTACCACCCAACGCATTCAATCCTCCTCCAGCGGTGCATTCCTCTGTAGTACGCCTCACCTTGCGTGAGATGCCCGTGGTTCCACTTCAGCAGACGGAGGCGTTTTTTGCTCTTGTTTCAGGGACATTCCGCAATCCTCGCAAACAGATACACAATGCACTGGCTCGCAATCCTGGTTACGTTCCTGAGCTAATTGATCTGGCCTTGAAAGATGCCGGTGTTGATCCACAAAGGCGTCCTGAGACGCTCTCTATTCCTGAATGGCTGGCATTGTTGGAAACTTTTGAATTGGCTGATGCCAGTGCCTGAGAAACTTACAGGGTTGGCTCCTGCCAAGGTCAATCTCACTCTTGAGGTTGGCAATAAAAGGGATGATGGTTACCACAGCCTTGTCAGTATCCTGCAGACCCTTTCGCTGGCTGATGAAGTAACCCTCACTCCTGCCGCATCGACTTCGATTGAAATTGTCGGACCGTTTTCTGGTGGTGTACCAGCGGATTCCAGCAACCTTGTTTGGCGAGCGCTCGATGTGCTAGCGCACTTGCTTGAGCGTGGGGGAGATACATTTCACATTCGCATAGTCAAACGCATCCCTGCTGCAGGAGGCGTTGGAGGTGGCGCCTCTGATGCTGCGACCGCACTGCGTCTCCTGGGCCGTTGTTGGCCAGCTGCAGAAGAAAACATGATCGCTGCGGCTGCCGCTGCAGTAGGTAGCGATGAGTCTTTTTTCCTCACCGGTGGTACCGCTCTCGCTGAGGGTCGCGGCGAACGAATCACCCCCCTCCCGAGCTTGCCCAGGCATGGTGTTGTTCTTTTTATTCCCCCTCATTCTCTTCGAAACAAGACGGCCACCGTTTTTGCCGCTTTCGATCGTGATGGCAGGATAGATGCTCCGACCGTTAGCGCTTCTTTGGCCGATAGCCTCCCTGTAAACATCACTGGCGCCGATCTGTACAACAGCTTTGAGCAGGTGGCTTTCGATTGTTTCCCGGGTCTTGCTCAACTCTGGGAAAAGATTGTGGCTCGGATCAGTGAGCCAATCCGGCTTGCCGGGGCAGGCCCCACCCTTTTTTGGATAGGGCCGTTAGATCGGACAGAGCAAGTATATGAGGCCACTTCAGATCTTGATTGCGCTGTTATCCCCACGACAACGGCCGGTTCACTATGGAAGCCCTGATCGCAGGAGCGATAGCAGGCTATGTGATGTCAATGCTTACGAGTGTTGTCGCCGCTTACCTAGTTTTTCGCGGTCGTGACGCTGTGTTCGTGCGGAATTGGGTAGCAAGGGATGTCCCTGGCCCTATCCTTCTCATACCTATCTTTACTGGCTCGGTGCTGACTTGGGTGTTCATTGGGCTCATTTCGGGGGTTATCTATGAGGTGGCTGGCCTCGCAGATCAGCCTGATGGACTTGGTAGCCCTAGTGTCACCTTTACCATCATTGCGAGCCTCTTTTCGTTTCTCCCAGCCCTTTTCTTTGGGATTCTCTCTACAAAACTGTGGTGGATGTGGGCAGGCCTGGGCCTTTCGTGTGCTGCCCTTTTTGGTTGGCTTCTGCCTCACCTGGCGGGCCGATAAGATATCTAAGCGCTTGTGCCCTAGTTCATAAGCGTGGAGGCGTTTGTGGCTGGCAGTATCGTTGACATGCACCTGCATACCACCCGTGGTGCCTCCGATTCCATGCTAGACCCCGAGGATCTAATTGCTGAGGCTAATCGCATAGGTCTAACTGGCGTCAATATCACTGAACACGACCGCATGTGGGAAGCTTGGGATTTAGATCCCTTTCGCAAAGCGCATCCTGAGACTTTTGTGTCAAACGGAATGGAAGTCTCGACTGATATGGGACATATCCTTGCTGTTGGCTTGCGGGGCTACGAGGGTGGCATCCGTCGTCTCGAACGCCTGCGTGAAGTTGCTGACCAACAAGGTGCGTTTCTAATAGTCGCTCACCCTTTCCGTCACTTCTTCGACCCTGTGCACTTCAAGCGCCAGGGCAAGGAGCCGTTCACTCTTACTCCGGAGGAGGCAGCGAAGCTCCCTGTGTTTCAGATGGTGGATGCAGTTGAGGTGCTTAATGGCTGCAATACTCCGCGAGAAAACTATTTCGCCCTGCAGGTAGCAAAGGTACTTGGGAAGCCCGGAACGGGTGGATCTGATGCTCACTCAAACCAGGGGATTGGTTATTTCAGCGCTGAGTTCGACGAGGTGATAGAAAACCCTCAGCATTTTCTTAGACTCCTCCACCGCGGAGCTTTTCATCCGGTTCGTGGACTGCCCCAAGGTGAGCTGGAGAACTTCTGGGATGCCCCCCCACCTGAGGAGGTGCTTGCGTGACTGAGTTTGTTCGCTGGGAATATGCTCGCGTTGTTGTGGCCGGGATGGACCAGCCCATTGTTGCGAACTTTAGCCATAATCCGGACGATGACCGTGAGTATGGTCCCAATGACCTTGCGGATGCTCTCCGAGACCTCGGTGATGCCGGTTGGGAGATGGTTTCTGATGCTCGTGTGGAAAACTGGATCGGTCCTACTCTCGTTTTTCGCGAGATGCTTTACTTCAAGCGGCCCCATCGGGAGGGTTAGTGACCGACGAGCAACCCTTTGATGGAATTACCGTCCTCGAATTTGGGCAATTTGTGGCAGTTCCCTACGCTGCCCAACTGCTTGCTGATGGAGGAGCTTTTGTTGTCAAGGTAGAGCCCCACGAGGGTGAAGCGGCACGCCACACGGGTTATCGGTGGGCCGATGTTACCCGTCACTTCCTCTCCCGCAACCGTGGGACTCACTCGCTTCCCCTTGCACTTCGTCACGAACGGGCACCTGCTGTTCTCGAATCCTTGCTGGAAAAAACTGATGTTGTTCTCACCAACCTTCGCCCCGGCCTAGCTTCCCAGTTCGGTCTTGACTATGAAAGCCTTGCTGAACGGTACCCAAAAATTATCGTTGGGAATGTAACTGCTTTCGGTGATGAGGGACCGGACGCAGGACTTCCAGGCATGGACCAAGTGGTGCAGGCCCACAGTGGATTGATGGCTATGAACGGTGGGATGCGAGATGGGCGCCCTATCGCAGAAGGCTCCCCTATCTCTGATTTTATGTGTGCCGCTCTGCTTGCATATGGTGTTGCATCTGCGCTTTTCCGTCGCAAGCGAACTGGTCGGGGCGGGCGCGTTGACACATCCTTGCTCATGTCGGCCTTGATTCTCCAGAGCAATCTCATGGTCCGCGTCCAGGATGGTGATGCCGAGAAACACTCCGATTATCTAGATTGGCTTGCTGAAGCCCGGGGCGCTGGCATTCCCTACGCGGAGCAGGCGGGTCGAATGCCCAGTAGCCGCCCCGCACGGGTTGTCAGTCTTTACTACCGCACCTTTACTACAAAGGACTCCGCCATCGCTATCGCCTGTCCCAGTATTGGCTTACGCAAACGCCTCCTTGGAGTTCTCGATCTACAGGATCCAGGCCTCGACCCGAACCTTTCTGAGGACGAGAGGCACTCCCACGATCAAGCACTTCAGCTTCAATTCGAAGCACTCTTTGCTTCTGAGTCGACCGAACATTGGGAGGCGCTGCTTAGGGAGAATGGTATTCCTGTTTCGCGCGTTCGCTTCCCGATAGAGTTAATTGACAATGAGCAGGCTGCTGCCAACGATTTATTTGTGCATGCTGATCATCCGGAGGCAGGCCCCTTCACCGTGCTGGGGAGTGCACTGAAGCTCGATGAAAAGGGTTTTGTTCCGGCTCCGTTCCCCTTGCCGTTTCTTTCGGAGACCCGGGAAATCTTGGCTTGGGCGGGCTTCTCGCAAGAGGCTATTGAGGATGCAATTAACAGCGGCGTGGTTGCTGCAAGTCCGCTTTGAAAATAACCCGGTCTCGACTCATCTACTGTTTTTGAGCCCACTCCTTAGCGTGATACGTGATGATGATATCGGCTCCTGCACGACGGATAGAAGTCAACGTCTCGTTGATCGCAAGAGGTTCATCAATCCAGCCGTTCGCTGCCGCTGCTTTTAATAAGCTGTACTCACCACTCACGTTGTAGGCGGCCACCGGAATATCAACAGCCTCTCGTACGGAACGAATAACGTCGAGATAGGGAAGTGCTGGTTTAACCATTACCATGTCGGCCCCTTCTTCGATGTCAGTTAGAACCTCATCTCTGGCCATTCGGGCGTTTGCGGGGTCCATCTGATAACCCTGTCGGTCGCCGAACATGGGGGCGCTGTCCGCCGCCTCTCGAAAGGGTCCGTAAAAAGCGCTGGAGAACTTGGCAGCGTATGAAAGGATCGCAGTCTCGCTCTGGCCTGATCCGTCTAGTGCCTCTCGGATCGCAGCAACGCGGCCATCCATCATGTCACTGGGTGCCACGATGTCACAGCCTGCTTCAGCTAGGCTCACCGCGGTATCCGCTAGCAGAGGCAGGCTAGCATCGTTGTCGATGTCTCCGGCGGGGCTTAGTAGGCCACAATGTCCGTGGCTAGTGTATTCGCATAGACATACGTCTCCGATGACAAGCATCTCTGGGACGGCATCTTTTAAGCGGCGGACTGCTTCTTGAACGATCCCCTGATCGTTGTAGGCCCCCGTACCCTGTTCGTCTTTGGCTGCAGGGATGCCGAAGAGAAGCACGGCCGGAACCCCAGCCTCTCGGAGTTCTCTTGCCTCATCTACGAGTGGCCCCAGGCCCAGCCTAGACTGTCCTGGCATCGCCTCAATAGGTGCTCGTTCGTCTAATCCTTCCTCTACGAAAAGTGGCGCAACAAGGTGCGAAGGTGTTAGTTCGGTCTCTCGCACCAAGCCACGAATCGCCTGTGATTGACGCAGCCGCCGATGTCGACGGAACTCCAGCCCTTCCATGATTCATCCCCCTGGAGAATCTATGCCACTAAACGGCGCATTCCCCCTCGCCGCGTTCCAGTACGTAAAGCTCCAATTTTGTCCAGTCGATGAACATCTCTCGGTTGTCGTCCGAGAATTCTCCTGGGATGGTCAAATCTTGAACAGCCTTTTCAAAGGGCTCTTTTCCGACTCTATCGAAGTAGGCGTTAAATTCTTCGCCATCCTCTCGCCCTTGCTGGTAAAGGTTCAGCCACCGTTGCACAGCATCTGGCGTTCGCTTTGCAGGAAGTCTGAGCTTTAGCTGCGTGCCTACCCGGATTTTCCCGTTTCCTTCTTCGTAGCCCCCGCCGATGAATGCGTGATATGCGGGCAGCTGATGGCCTTCCACTTTCATAGCAGCCCCATGGAACCCGATGTTGCCAAGGTGGTGTTGACCGCAGCTATTTGGACAACCGCTCATCTTGATGTGCAGCTTGGCGACTAGTGGGTCAACTACTCCCATGTCAGTCACTCGTTCCTGGATGGCGCGATTAAGTCCCATTGAACTAGTGATCCCAAGTTTGCAGCTGTCTGTGCCGGGGCAGCTAACAACGTCTGTCAACGTGCTCGCGCCTGCTTCCGCTAGGTCGAGTTCCACCAGCTTAGAGTAGACCTCGTAAAGGCTCTCATCTCTTACCCAGCGCAGAACCATATTCTGTTGCACCGTTGTGCGGGCATTGCCGCCGCAGTATTCCCGCATGAGATTTGCGATGCCGTGGAACTGCTCGGGGTTGAGGTCCCCACGTGTGATTTTGACTTCTACTGTGCTGAATCCTTGCTGTTTCTGCGCCTTCACATTTGACGTCACGAACTGCTTGAATGCCTCAGAATTGTTGCTGGGCTGCTCATAGGAATCTCGTCGACTAGGAGCACGTTCCTCCTCGTTGTCGAGGAATAGGAGGCGCTCCGGGCTGAAGTCACGCTTGGCCCAATCCTGCGCTAGTTCGTCGTCGACCATTTCCAAAAATCGGTCTGGGCCGATGCGGTCAATAAGGACCTTGATTCGGGCCATCGCGCGGTTCTTCCGAAGCATGTCTGCTGCGTTGAATATTCGGATGACTGCCTCGCTAACTTTCAGGTACTCGTCTAGAGGTACGAACTCTCGTACGACGATCGCCTGGCGCGGCATGATTGCAAGTCCTCCCCCGCAAACCATTTTGAAGCCCTTTACTCCATCCTGAATACGAGGAATGAAGCCGAGGTCGTGAATTCCAGTGATTCCTACGTCCGTGTCGTCGGCGCTGAAGGCTACCTTGAACTTGCGGGGCAATAACTGTGTTAGAGGGTTACGAAGCCAGAACCGTGCGAAGGCTCCGGCATATGGTGTAACGTCAAAGAGTTCTCCTGTGGTCACACCTGCCCAGGGGTCGGCGGTTACGTTGCGTACGGTGTTGCCGCAGGCTTCGCGTGTTGAAAGCCCTGTACTTGCCAAAAGGCGAAGCACAGCTGGCATTTGCGAGAGGGGGATGTGGTGGAACTGGAAGTTCTGGCGGGTTGTGATATGTCCCTTACGTAGCGGTGCGAAGCGACTGGTAAGCTCGCCAAAGGCATCCATTTGTTCTGGTGTAACTCCGCCGAAGGGCAGCTTCACTCGGGTCATTTGAACGTTTGCTTGGCGCTGACCGTAGACACCCTGCTTGAGGCGGTATCCTTGGAAGACCGCCTCCTGCTCATAACCACCCGCTAAGAAGCGCGAAGCCTCGGTTTCGAAGTCGTCGAGCTCTTCGGCTAGGATTGGCAAGACCTCACCGGGAGCATTTGTTTGGACGATAGTCTCGACTGCGCGCATCTACGCTGTCCTTTCGTGGCAGACCAGAGACAAAGGTCTGCCCGCGGGGCTGCTGATGTGTCAACCGACTGTAGCATGTAGTACTCCACCCGTCGTTGCTCGCAAAGCATGTTGTTGATAATGTTGAGTGACGAACTCAGCTTTATGCGGAGGTGTCCAGCTGTGTCCCTCACTGCTGCCCTCGACGAAGCCGCGATTGCTGCCCTCAACCAACGTTTCGAAGTTGCCAGCCCGGAGGAGATTGTGCTCTGGGCAGTTGAGGAGTTTGGTGATGGGCTTTCGGTGGGTGCTAGCTTCGGTGGGCCTACCGGTATGGCTATTCTTCACATGGCTGCGGCCTTAAAGCCAAATGTTCATGTCTTTGTTCTCGATACGGACTATCTCTTCGAGGAAACTCAGGAAACTCGCAAACGCGCTACTTCGGTTCTCGGTCTGACAAACGTCCAGGTCTACAAGTCGAAGCTAAGCCATGAGGAGCAGAGCGCTGAGTATGGTGCTGCTCTTTGGATGCGTGACCCGGACCTTTGTTGTGACGTGAGAAAGGTGGAGCCCAACCATCGAGCTCTCGAAAGTAAGTCTGCTTGGATAGCTGGGCTCCGCCGTGACCAGTCCGATGGGCGCTCCGACGTCCCTATCGTTGGTTGGAATGACAGATTTGGACTCATCAAGATCAACCCCCTTGCCTGTTGGACCGAAAAGCAGACTTGGGACTACATCGTGAAGCACGATGTTCCGTACAACCCACTGTTGGACCAGGGATTTGTCAGTATTGGTTGTTACAACTGCACCGTTCCTGGCAAGCAAGGTAGACAGGGTCGCTGGGAAGGTTTTGAAAAGGATGAGTGTGGCTTGCATACCTAAGCCAGCCCTAGCCAATGATTTTTGCTTGGCGGCTGCATGGCCGCCTTCTTGACGCGGAATAGAGCGTCGTTAAACCACTAGTGCAGTCAGGTAAAGGAGCAAAACCAATGTGTCTGGAGAAAAGTCGATGAGCAACCAAGGGTTTGTGGTCTGGTTTACAGGCCTTTCGGGATCTGGGAAGAGCACGCTTGCTGAGGCTCTTGCCCCTGCTCTTCGTGAGCGTGGTCTAAACGTTGAGATTTTGGATGGCGATGTGGTTCGCACCAACCTTTCCAAGGGGCTTGGTTTCAGTAAGGAAGATCGTGACACCAATATCCGACGGATCGGTTTTGTTGCAGGTCTCCTCGCACGCAACGGGGTAGGTGTCATTACTGCTGCCATATCGCCCTATAAGGACATCCGCGATGAGAGCCGTGCAATGGTCGAAAGTGACGGTGCGGTCTTTGTTGAGGTGCACGCTGCTGCAACCGTCGAGCAATGTGAGGCCCGCGATGTAAAGGGTCTCTACGCGAAAGCCCGAGCTGGCGAGATAAAGGGCTTCACTGGGATTGATGACCCCTATGAGGAGCCCCCGAATCCCGAGGTGCGTTGTGAGACTGGCCTTGATGCTCCTGACATCAGTCTCCAGCAGATCATCGACCACCTTGAATCTCAGGGACTAATAAATGGGGGACGATCATGAGCATCTTAGGAGAGCCATATGGCGGCACTCTCGTGAATCTTCTTGTAACGGGAGATGAGCGGGAGGAGCTTGGGCGCCGAGTGTCAGAACTTCCTACGATTGAGCTTGACTCTCGGACCATCAGTGACTTTGAGCTTCTCGCCAATGGGGGCTTTAGTCCGCTTACTGGCTTTATGGCTGAGGCTGATTACCACTCTGTTGTGGATAGCATGACCCTCTCAAGCGGGCTTCCCTGGTCCATCCCCGTGACACTCTCGGTTTCTGAGTCTCGTGCCGGCGAGCTAACCCCTGGTGTTAGTGCTTGCTTGCGCGATGAGCAGGGCTTGCCGTTGGGTGTTATCGAAATCCAGGATGTCTATAGGCGCGATAAAACTCTAGAAGCGGAGAAGGTTTTCCGAACCACTGATGAGGCTCACCCTGGGGTGGCTGCTCTCTATTCGTCGGGAGATATTGTGCTTGGTGGCGCAGTGCAGGCAATACGATTGCCCGCTCACAATAATTTCCCAGCTCATCGGCTCACTCCTATGGAAACCCGGGCTTCCTTTGCTGAGCGGGGGTGGCGCACTGTTGTGGGCTTCCAAACTCGCAATCCCATCCATCGGGCGCATGAGTACCTAATAAAGGTAGCCCTTGAGGGTGTAGATGGCGCCCTTATTCATCCCCTCGTTGGCGATACGAAAGATGACGATATTCCGGCTGATGTTCGTATGCGGTGCTACCAGGTGTTAATGGACCGGTACTTTCCTGAGGATCGTGTCGAGCTCTCTGTTTTGCCTGCCGCGATGCGCTATGCGGGTCCGCGCGAAGCGATCTTTCACGCCATAATGCGCAAGAACTACGGGTGCACGCATTTCATTGTCGGGCGCGATCATGCTGGGGTGGGCAACTACTACGGCACATATGACGCCCAGCGGATCTTCGACGATATTGACCTCGAGGCCCTTGGGATTCAACCGCTGTTTTTCGAGCATGCCTTCTGGTGTCTTCGCAGTGGTGCGATGGCCACTACGAAGACCAGTGCGGCTGAGCCTGAAGAGAGGCTTTTCCTCTCCGGGACTAAGGTGCGTGAGATGCTTGCTAATGGTGAGGATTTGCCTGTCGAGTTCACGCGGCCGGAGGTTGCTGCGGTCCTAATGGAGAGCGCCCGGAGCGCCTGAGGTGGAGCAGCGGGTTCGTCCCATCGATGGCGAAGACGCGCCTGCTGCAAGCAAGCCTCCTTGGGTGGGCTTGGCCTCACTCTCCCGCCTGGGGTTTGGCCTTGTAGGGCTTGTCCTATTTGGCCTTGCCTTGGAAATCACCCGAGTGGGTGCCTCCTCACTTATACCGTTGCTTTCCGGTGTCGGGGTAGAGGGGGTTTTTAACGGACTTGGTTTTGGTTGGCTTTTTGCCTATGTGGCGCTGAGTGGCTCTCCTGTCGCTGCCATCGGTGTCACCCTGCTGTCGGAAGGCGTTCTCCACGAGACTGAAGCTTTTGCCGTAATCGCTGGTTCCCGTCTTGGTGCTTCGTTCGTAGTCCTGGCCGTCGGCTTTATTGCTTTCCGTTTCGGACGCCGTAGTGGGGACGGAATTGGTATCGGCATAGTAGCGATGCTCGTTACCTTTACGACTCAGGGGCCGGCCGTGGCCTTGGGGTTTTTGTTTCTCCAAAGGGGTTGGCTGGATGGAGTGAGGCCAACTGCGCCGGAGGTTCTTTTACAGGGCACTGAAGCTGTATTTGGGCCTATTACGGGTGGCCTTGAGGCGATTTTTCCCGGTGGCCTAATTTTTGTCGTTGGAGTGGCGGTGTTGTTAGTCTCATTCGCCGTATTCGAACGAGCTCTTCCTCAACTGGAGGGTGAGGCAGAGGGGATTCGTCGCCGGCTTGATGTCTTTAATCGCCGCCCCCTTATGTTTTTGATGGGCGTAATCATTACGCTGACGACTCTTAGCGTAGCGGTGTCGTTGACAGTGCTTGTGCCCTTGGCCCTTCGTGGCTATGTACGTCGGGAGCACATCATTCCTTATGTGTTAGGAGCCAATATAGCTACCTTCATCGATACCCTCGCCGCTAGTGTTTTGGTCGGGGGAGGCGCTGGCATTGCCGTCGTGCTTGCGCAGATGGCATCCACGATGGTCGTTGCGGGGTTCGTGCTCACGGTGCTTTATGGTCCTTACCGCACTGCTATTCTGACCAGCGAACGCTGGATCGCTGCGTATCCCCGACGGCTAACTGGCTTTCTTGGATTGATTGTTGCTGTTCCGGTCGGTTTGCTCTTGGTCTAGCGAGCTAATTCCTCGAGTATCGCTAATGCACTGCTTAGGGAGGCAGCATTCTCGCTGCCCTCAAGATGAACGCTTAGTACGAACTGCTTTCGTGCTGTGATTACCGCATAGCGAATACGTCCTTCGTTTTCTTCTACCCGAAATCCTCGGGTTCCTTTGGCATCTGGCAGATCAACTTCTGGAATGCTTTTCCCCTCCGAGAGCGGAATACCTGCAACTGTGACGCTCAGCCAGGAGGTTTCTGCTGGTAGATTAGTGACGAATCTAGAAGCATCGACCGGGTTTTCAAAAACTAGCACCTGGCATACCACCTCGACAGCCTGATCATCTTGTAGGCCGTCTAGGCGTTCTTTCCAGAAGGTGAAGTAGCCACGATCTACTCCAGCTGCGGCAAGTTTTGCATCTTCTACCTCGCGTCCCAGCTCGCTGCGAGATAGGTTGCCGAATGTGAGGAGTTCATACCCTTTGGGAAGGTGTTCTTCCTGGCAGGTGTGCTCGGCGAGCATCTCTGGAGCAGGCCCCGTGCAGGCTCCTAGCAGCGCTAACGCACCGGCAGCGCCTAACCCAGCGCAAAGCCAGGTTGCTCTAATTTTCGTCGAAAGAAAGGTCTGGCTCAGGGCCGATCAGTCCGTGTTTGGTTGAGTACCGTTCCACCGCCACTATGAGCGCGAAAAAGGGAATGCAGCATATGAGTGCTCCCAAGCCCCAGAACCAGAAACCTCCGATGAAGAACAGAATGCCTGCTGCTGTGAAGAACGACATACCGATAATTGAGAGAATGCGTCCAGCTACTACGTAGGGTGAAATAGGTGCCTTCAACATGACGAATTCCCTTTCGGGCAGCTAGCTGTCACGATGCTATTCTGTTCACCCACTGTGGACTTCCATGTTTGTATAAAGCCCGCATCCTCTAATAGTTCACTTATGCGGGATGGTGTCCGGTTCTCACCGCCAAGGAGCGCCATAGTCAGACCGCTAACTGACGCATGTTCGGGGCCGGTAAGGTTTTCGGCTAGCATGGGCTCTATAACAATAATTGTTCCCTCTGGTTGGATCGCCTTCCTGCACGCTCCCAAGATGTGTTGGCACTCTGCTGTATCCCAGTCGTGCAAGATGTTGGCTAGTAGTAAAACGTCGTGTCCTGTCGGTAGTTTGTCATCGAAAAATGATCCTGCGATAAAGCTGCAGCGCTTTTCTAGTTCCAGCTGTGTAATGCGCTCTTCTGCAAGCGGCCGCACGGCTTCTAGGTCGAAGATGCTTGCCTCCAATGTAGGGTGCTTCTTCAGTAACTCGATGGTGTAACCGCCGCTGTTCCCCCCAACGTCTAGGAGCCTTCGGAACTTCGAGAAGTCAACTGCATTTAGGAGGAATTCGGAACCGGTTACAGCGTTCGCTAGCATTCCCTCAGCGAACCAGCGGTGGTCATCTGCGTGGAATCTTCCGAATAAGTCTGCCTGGCCCTTATTGCTGATGGGACTCCCGCTCTCGAGGGCATCTCCGAGATGTCCTATTTGGTCGTGAAATCCCCAGAAAAGTAGTGATCTCCCTCCGATAAAACGTGGACTTGAACGCACGAGGAAGTGTTCGGTAATAGGAGTTGATTTAAAGCGGCCTCGCTCGTCCCGTTCTGCCAATCCTTGGTTAGTCAAGAAGGCGAGTAAAGCTGGTGCTACTCGTGGCGCTAGTCCTAGTTCCTCCATTGTGAGGGGCCCGTTCGCGAGGCGTTCAAACATATTGGTACGTAGGCAGAAAGCGAGGGCCTGAGCTCGGATTGCCCCATCCTGGAGTGCGTAGATGCGCAATCTTTCGGATTCGAAATTTTCGTTCAGAGATGGCATCCTTTGCCATTCTCCCGTGGGCAGGAGGAGCAGGCTAGCCCCACTGTCGCTAGCCAAATACGAACCAAATGGCGGCGATTACGCTAAGGCCGATCACTATCCAGGCTCCTATCGAAAGGGCAGCAGCAGCATCTTCATCGGAATCGTGTTTGATCCAAGACCATACAAAGAAGGGCAACAGCACAATCCCAACTAGAAAAGACATATGGGCCAGTCTAGCGAGGTAATAGGGGCGCGGTACGCCAGCTCGCGTTAAAGTGCGAGGCATACCTCCGGAGGTCGAACCTGTGGACTTTTGCAGCTACGAGAAAAAGGGCCGTGTCGCGTACATCACTATTACCCGCCCGGAGGTAATGAACTCACTCCACGTTTACGCCAACCTAGAGTTGCATGAAGTTTGGGAGGACTTCGCAAACGATGATGACCTATGGATCGCGGTCTTCACGGGGGAGGGGTCTCGGGCTTTCAGTGCGGGCAACGACCTTAAGTTTAGCGCTGAGGTAGCTCGGCTTCCTGCTAGCGAAAGACCCACTGCCCGCTGGCCGGGTACTGGGTTTGGTGGACTAACTAGTCGGTACAACCTCCATAAACCACTTGTCGCCCGCGTTAACGGGTACGCCCTAGGTGGTGGCTTTGAAATGGCTCTTGCCTGTGACATTATCGTCGCGGCAGACCACGCCAGGTTTGGTCTTACAGAGCCTAAGGTTGGGCTTATTGCTGGAGCGAATGGCGTCCATCGACTGCCTCGCCAGGGACCACTCAAGGCAGTGATGGGTCATATGTTGACTGGTCGCCATATGACTGCTCAGCGTGCTTATGAGCTTGGGATAGTTAACGAAGTTGTTCCTGCAGACGAACTTGATGAGGCTGTTGACCGCTGGGTAACAGATATTCTTAGCTGCGCCCCTCTGTCGGTGCGTTCCACTAAGGAGACTGCTATGCGCGGCCTTGAGATGGCTCTACCAGATGCTGCCCAGACGGTCTTTACTTGGGAAATGCGGCGGCGACAGTCCCCCGATGCGATTGAAGGTCCCCGCGCCTTTGCAGAAAAGCGTGAACCTAACTGGACTGGTACCTGGGCATAGAGAGTTCTCTGCGTCAGCTAAGCGCAGTGAGTAGCTAGAATTTTGTCGGAAGGTCGGAGCGTGCCCGAGTCCAGCGTGCATGTTTATGAGGACTACCACGCCTCGGCTATGGATCGGCTATTAGCTTCCCTTCGCCACCAGCAATTCCGTTGGCTCTATATCAGCAACATTGCATTCATGTTCGCGATGATGGGGCAGTTCACTGTTCGTGCCTGGTTAGCCTACGACCTAACAGATAGGGATGCTTTTGCTCTGGGACTCGTCAATTTTGTAGTTGGTGTTCCGATGCTTGTGGCTTCACCTTTTGGGGGTGCCATCACCGACCGTATTGATCGTCGCAAGCTCATTCTTTTCGTTCAGTCGGCAGTGGTGATTGATGAGGCAATTGTGTTCACCCTCCTTGTTACGGGTCACCTAGGTTTCACTGAACTGATGGTACTTACAGGCGTTCTGGGTGCACTGTTTCCATTCATGATGCCAGCCCGACAAGCGATTATCGCCAACGTAGTTGGGCGGCAGGGACTGGGGAATGCAATGGCGCTGCAAATGGGTGGAATGAATGTTGCACGTGTTGTCGGCCCGTTTGCTGCTGGAGGCCTGATTGCGGTAACAGGCGTGGAGAGCACCTACGGTGTTTCCCTTGTCCTCTACGCCGTCGGCTTGCTTGCTATGTTACGTGTCCGTCCCTCATATCCTGACGAACAGGACGAAAGAAGAACTCTTCTCGGTGACATCTCCGATGGCCTTCGATATGTGTGGCGCCACCCACCAGTTCGGATTTTGCTGGTTCTAGGTCTTGTCCCAACTCTGCTGGCCATGCCCTTTCAAACACTGTTGCTAGTCTTTGCCATAGATGTTTGGGACCAAGGCACCGTTGGGTTTGGCATCCTTCAAGCTGTTGCAGGCGTAGGTGGCCTTGTCGGGTCAGTGTATGTGGCGTGGGGAGGGGAGTCCCATCGTCGGCTTCGACGAATGATGGCCACGATCCTTGCTTTTGGGGCAACATTGCTGCTCTTTTCGCTCAGTCCTTGGTTCCTTCTAGCACTGCCGCTTATTTTTGTGGCTGACGTTTTTGTGACCATTTTTATGGTCTTGAACAACACAGCTATACAGGTGCTAATCCCCGACTTTGTGCGAGGCAGGGTGATGAGTCTGCTCATGATGTCGTTTGGCCTCACGCCACTGGCAACCCTGCCTATTAGCTGGTTGGCGGAGGAATATGGCGCTCCCGAGGTTGTAGCTTTTGCGTCCGCACTCATGCTTGTGCTCGCATTAATCTTCTTTGCAGCTAGTCCTGCTCTTCGTCGAATCGACACGAGTACTAGAGAAGCTGAAATCGAGTTTGGCGAAATGGATCGTCGCAGCTGGCGTAATTCTTAGCTTACTAACAGAAGGGAAAAGGCCTCGTCTAGGCCTGAATTATTTGGGGAAATGGTGCTGAGGCCCAGAATCGAACTGGGGACACCTGCGTTTTCAGCGCAGTGCTCTACCGACTGAGCTACCTCAGCACGAAAGCCATCGTAGGAACCACGATCGCCACGGGCAAGGCGCTTGCCCTAGTCCGTCCCTTTTTGGATTCGTTCTATCACTTTTTCGAGAGGTACAATTTCGCTCTCTCTCGAACTGCGCTCGCGAAATTCAATACCCCCCTGGCTGAGGGCCCGTGGACTAACAGTCAGGCGAATTGGCATTCCCAGTAGGTCTGCGTCTTTGAATTTCGGTCCTGGCGATTCGTCTCGATCGTCTACCAGGGCCTCCAATTGTGTTTCTCCAAGCTCAGCTTCCAATTGGGCTAGGGCTTGCGCAACCTCTGGGTCGTCTCCGCCTAGCACAACTACGTGAACGTCGAAGGGGGCAAGCACCCTCGGCCAAACGATGCCGTCCTCGTCGTGGTTTGCCTCCAGGATGGCAGCTAGGAGCCTGTCGATGCCAATGCCATAACAGCCCATTACGGCGGTTCGACGTTCACCCTCCTTGTTGAGGAATTGAACATCTAGTGCTTCGGCGTAGCTGGTGCCTAATTTGAATACGTGTCCGAGCTCCATCCCTGAGCGAACTTCCAGCTGGCCCTCGCAATTTGGGCAACGATGACCGGCCTTTGCCAAGGCGATGTCGGCTACTACGCTGGCGGTCCAGTCACGGCCGTAGTTGAGGTTGAGGATGTGTTTGCCCGGCTCGTTTGCGCCTCCTACGAGGTTGATTGCCTCTTTAACGCTTTTGTCCGCTACAACGCGAATGCCCTCCAGGCCTACTGGAGAGGCCGAGCCCGCAACTAGACCCGTTCTCAAGACCGCGGCATCGTCCATGGGTTCAAGCTCGATAGCTTTTAGAAGGTTTCTTAATTTTGTTTCGTTTACTTCCAAGTCGCCACGAATAGCCACAAACACAGGTTCACTGTCGACCTCATAAAAGACGCCCTTCACGGTTTGGCGTTCTTCGATGCCGAGAAAAGTTGAAAGGTTTGCGATTGTCCTAACTTCGGGGGTTTCCACCTTTTTCATTTCTGCTGGGTCTGATTCAACTGGTGGTTCTGCGCGGAATGTCGCTTTTTCCGCATTGGCGGCGTAGTCACAGGAAGGGCAGAGGAGTATTTCGTCCTCGCCATTGCTGTTCAGGTAGATGAACTCTTGGCTGTCTTTGCCACCGATTGCTCCCGAGTCGGCTTCGACAGGCACTGCGGGAACATGTGCCCGGTCGAAGATACGGGTATAGGCCTGAAACATAGCCCGGTATGAATCATCAAGAGTTTCCCAGTCGAGATCGAAGCTATAGGCGTCCTTCATGCAGAATTCTCGTAATCGGATTAGCCCACCACGCGGACGGGGCTCGTCCCGGAACTTCTGTTGGAACTGGTAAAGCGTCATGGGTAAATCGCGGTAGCTTTGGACTTGAGAGGAAGCTAGAGCACTAATCGCTTCTTCGTGGGTTGGAGCCAAAACGAAGCTTCGTTCTCGACGGTCGGTGACTCGGAACAGCACGCTACCAAAAGTTTCGTTTCGTCCTGACCTTTTCCAAAGCTCTACTGGCTGTAGGGCTGGGAGCCTGAGTTCTTGTGCCCCCGAGCGGTCCATCTCTTCCCGGACCAGATCCTCAACTCGGCGCATTGCCCGCCATCCCAGCGGAGTGAAACAGTAAAGACCTGCTGCCAGGGGCATGACAAGTCCTGCGCGCAAAAGCAATTGGTGGCTAGGGAGCTCCGCCTCCGCGGGCGCTTCTCTCAGAGTCTTTAGGAAGAAGTGGCTCATCCGCATAGGTGCCGTCATGAAACTACTCTCGCTGCCCCAATGCTCCGGTCAAGTACGGCGCGGGCGTTCCAACTCGGCGCTGTCGATCAGGAAGGTCACCGGACCGTCGTTGACACTCTTTACTTCCATGTGGGTTCCGAACTGTCCACGCTCGCATGCGACCCCTTCCTTCTCTATTGCTGCACAGAAGCGTTCGTAGAGCACTTTTGCATGCCCTGGTTCAGCAGCCTCCATGAATGATGGACGTCGTCCACGTCGCAAACTTCCGTACAAGGTGAACTGACTGATACATAGCACCGAGCCCTCGATTGCTTCCAGGTCAAGGTTCATTTGGCCGTGCTTGTCATTGAAAATGCGCAGTCCAACGACTTTACGGGCCATCGCATCTGCCACTGCGTCGTCATCTTCTTGTGTTATTCCGAGCAACACGAGGCAGCCTGCGTTGATGACGCCCACGCTCTGGTCTGCTACGCGCACGCTGGCGCTAGTGACCCTCTGTACAAGTGCCCTCACTGGCTCCTAGTCCTTTGAGGAGCTGCTGCTTGACTTCGCGCTCTTGCCTTTGGATTCGCCTTTTTTACCGGAGTCACTACTGGGGAGGCTGACCGTTTTATCGCTTGAGCTGCTTGAGGTGCTTTTCTCTGACTTGCGACTGTCGTTTACGTAAAAGCCACTGCCTTTAAATACGACCGTGGGGGCGTGAAGTACACGTGTTGCGGTCCCCTTCTTGCAGCGATTACAGGAATGGCTGGTTGGTGCGTCAAAGCCCTCTCGAAGGTCGTAGCGGCGTTTGCAAGAGTCGCAGTGATACTCGTAAGTAGGCACGTGGTTCCGTCCAGCCAAGCGGAAGTCTGACCAGGAAAGTCTAGCACTCTATGGTAGTGACTGCTTACTTCCCCTCTGCTTATCGCACACTACAATCGAACTAGGAGAGGTGCCCGAGTGGCTGAAGGGACCCGTCTTGAAAACGGGCGTGGCTAATATCCACCGTGGGTTCGAATCCCACC
>DEAD01000013.1:41259-239225 GCA_002346645.1 Dehalococcoidia bacterium UBA2991 | reverse complement strand
CCCTCTCCGCCATAATCTCCTAAAGCGTCTCTTTTCTTGGCGTCCTAGAAACGATCTTGGCTGTCATCTTTGGAGAGCGTTCACAATTGAGACGTTTGACAATCTTGAACGAAGGCCACTCTGATGAAGGTACCGTTGCTGCCCAGACTCCAAGGGGGAGTAGCTTATGACGGTCTTGGAAGGCACAGCCGCTATCATCACAGGTGCCGCGAATGGCATGATTAAGGTGAACAACAAGGGATTTTGAAACTAGTAAGGTATGCCTGCTGATGAATGTTAGACAAGTTGAAGTAAAAACTGCCCAAAAATGGCTTGAAAATGATGAAGCTATTTTGATTGATGTACGGGAGCCTGCAGAACATGCATCACAAAAAATTAAAGGTTCAGCTTTACATCCGCTAGGCTCCATTAGCTCTAACGACATCTCTCAGGTCAAGAAGAAAATCCTGATTCACTGCCAAAAAGGTACGCGCGGTAACAACGCTTGCCAAAAGCTGATTGCTGAGAATCAAGCACTTGACGTCTATAACATTGAAGGTGGGATTGAGGCATGGCAGCAGGCTGGTTTCCCAGTTGAAAGCAGTGGTAAAAAGTTTTTACCGCTAGACCGTCAGGTGCAGTTAACCATTGGAGTTAGCGTTCTAACATTCGCACTACTCGGGTTTTTTGTGAATCCTGCTTTTGCCTTTGGTGCTGCATTCTTTGGCGCGGGCCTCACCATTGCGGGGCTAACGGGATGGTGTGGTCTTGCCAAGCTCATGGCCAAAATGCCTTGGAACCAGTAAGCCGTTGCCAATGGCCAACCTGATGAAGGTACTGTTGCAGGTCTGACTCCAAGGGGGAGTAGCTCATGACGGTCTTGGAAGGCACAGCCGCTATCATCACGGGTGCCGCGAATGGCATAGGAAAAGGGATTGCGCGTGCCCTAGCCAATGAAGGGGTTGCTCTTGCTCTTTGCGATATTGATCCTTCTGTAAACGAGCTCGCTACCGAACTTGAAGCCGTTGGTGTGGCTGTCACAGCTTCAGAAGCTGATGTCAGCAATGCTGATGAAATCAAGCGGTTTGTCGATGGGGCGATTAATAGATTCGAGCGTATTCATACGATGGTTAGTAATGCGGGTACTTGGCGCTCTACCTATCCTCTCGATCCCTGGGAGAAAGCCATCGATGATTTCGATGCCGTGATTGCTACTAATCTCAAAGGTGTCTTTCTTTCCGGTCGTGCTATTGCTCCCCACATGGCCCAGATGGGTGGCGGTCATATCGTGAACATTGCCACTGACCACATCTGTCCCCCGCCGGGATATTCCACCGGTGGAGGTACTAACATGGATATTTACGATGCTTCTAAGTGGGGCATCAATGGTTTTACGCAGGCTTGGGCACGGGTCCTCGCGTCAGATGGAATACGAGTGAACGCTCTCTGTATGGATGCTACAGACTCAAAGATGATTCGCACTGCTCTGGGTAGGACACCTCCCCCTGAGCTGCTGGAGGCATGGATGCGTCCTGAGCAGATCGCGGCCCTCCTTATAGATCTACTTAAAGAGGGAGATGATGGTCGGACCGGCGAAAATATCGGTATCTGGCTTGACCATGAAATTGCTTTGCCACCAAAGGCTGAACCTCTGCCGAGTCGCTTCCAGTAGTCTATCTTTCCGGCGTTTGGTTACCTCTCAGCTAAAGGTTCTGCAGTTGGCCCTGCTGTCTCCATACGTGCTTTTCGCTGCCTCCACCAAAAGTAGAGTCCGCTTGCTATTACTCCCCCCACCCAGACCCCGGCGATTATCAGTGTTATGCGCAGGTCGCGTCCGAGGCTGTCTCCTGCTACTACAGCTACTACCGTAGGAGTGAGCATTCCAAGAAAGCTAAAGGCGAAGAAGCGCCAGAAGTTCAT
Organism: Dehalococcoidia bacterium UBA2991; assembly: GCA_002346645.1. Lineage (GTDB taxonomy): Bacteria > Chloroflexota > Dehalococcoidia > Tepidiformales > Tepidiformaceae > UBA2991. The sequence continues at coordinate 237,326 of DEAD01000013.1, read as the reverse complement.
GGCTGTCAGCCCCGCCAGGAAGCTGATCCAGTCGAAATTCACGACCGGTAGCATGCGCGCCCAGAAGATGAGGCGCCCCCCCATTCGAGTAGCTAGGGAATCCATTTGCTTTGCAGTCTTGCTCCCCACTAATCGTGCAAGATGTCGACGGCCCAACCAGCGAGCTACCCAGAACGCCATGGCGGAACCCCACATCATTCCGATCATTGCGTAAATGCTGCCTAGCACTGGCCCCCAAATAAGTCCGGCAACGATCAAGATAGGCGCGTTTGGAATAGGTGCGAACAGGACTGAGAATGCCATTACTGCCATGAAGACAATTGGGCCCCACATCCCCCACTGTTCCGTCCATTCCTGAAGGGGTTCTGGGTCGAACTGAAGCGAGACATCAAAGATTTCTGCCAGAATGAAGTAGGTGGCTACCAGACCTAGGAAGACCAAGGCGATACTCGAAAGCACTCGTCCTTGCAGAAGCAGTGGAGTTTCTTCCCCTTCGGCCACGAAGTCCGTGATAGTGGGTTTGCGTAGGGTGCGCCCCGAGCGTTCTTCAGTCATTAGTCACGCTCTCTAGGTGCCCTGCTAACAGAGTGTTTACCTGTTCTGAAGCTTCTTGCTGTACGAAGTGGCCAACCCCGGATAGGTAGTGCATTTGGAAATCGCGAACGAAGCGGTCTGTGCCAAGGGTTAACTCTTTTCCTAGCGCAAAATCCTCCTCTCCCCAGATCATTGTTGTTGGAGTTGTGATTATTGGAATGGGTTCATGAATGCGAGGCCGATTACCCCGCAGTGCGCGGTACCAGTTGATCCCGCCGGTCAATCCGTATTTCTGCCAGCTCTGCCGGTAGAAAGCCATATCTTTCTCTCGCTGCTCTCCAGGGGGAATTCCTCGGAAGAGTGCTCGGATGAGTTTTCGATACCCATTTAATGCAAGTAGTTGCTCTGGGAGCCAGGGCAACTGGAAGAAAGCTATGTACCAGCTTCGCCGGAGCTGCGCAGTGCTCCTCAGGCCTTTTAGAAAGAGTGCCGGATGAGGAATGTTCAGAATTGCTAGGGAACGCAATGCTGATGGATGGTTCATGGCTAACTGCCAGGCAATCGCTCCCCCCCAGTCATGCCCCACAATATGCGCGCTGTTTTCGCCTATGGCTTCAAGTAAACAGAGAACATCGACCTGTAGCGTATCGGTGTCATACGGTGGGAACTTCTCTGTCTCGTTATAGCCCCGTAGGTCGGGAGCGATCACGTGATAGTTGGAAGCAAGCATTGGGAGCTGCTTCCGCCACGAGTACCAGCACTCCGGGAACCCATGCAGGAACAGGACTGGTTCCCCTTTGCCTGCTTCAACGTAGTGCATGCGGATGCCATTTACGTGTACGTAACGATGCTGCAGCTCGAAGGTTTCTTCGGAAGGCATATCTCTATCTTAGGCGAGGTCTGCAAACGGTCAGGAACCTTTTGTGGCTCAGAAGAAGTTCCCCACCAAGAAAACGACCGGCGCAACACCGACGACGGAGTCAAGGCGGTCAAGTATCCCTCCGTGTCCAGGTAGCAAACCCGAGGAATCCTTGATATTAGCCGTCCGTTTCATCCAGCTCTCAAGAAGGTCTCCCGCCTGAGCTGCTAGTCCTAAGCCCAGTCCCAATCCAACGACTGCGGCAGGGTTTAGTCCTAGGTCGAACCACGAGGAAAGCACCCAAACCGCTAGTAATGCTGCGCCTAATCCTCCAAACGCCCCCTCCCAGGTTTTGTTTGGGCTGATCGCTGGCCATAGCTTATGCCTTCCTAGCAGGGACCCGACGCCGTATGCCCCGGTATCGGTTGTAAACGTCGTTAACACGAGTAGGAATACCCAATCGCGACCCTGGTCGAGGTCTCGTGTCAGTACGATCGTAGAGAAGATGATGCCGGGATAAAGTATCGCCCACCCCATCACACGCAGCGTTTTTTGGGGGCCAAATAGATTTGTTCGCGAATAGCCTGCTCCTAAGAAGAATGCTGCTAATAAAGCGCCAGCAATTAGAAAACGTTCGTCGGCATGGACTCCCGCCACTACTGCTGCGGGAGCTAGAAGGCCTGGGACGATTGGCAGCACGGCCCGATAGGGCTGATTGGGGCAGAGCCAGGCATGAGCGAATTCGATAGTGCCACCGAGGGTGATGAGTCCTGCCACAATGGCGAAAGGCCACCCTCCGACCCAGATGACCAGGATTAGCAGAGGCATACCCACTGCAGCGGTTGCGATACGAAGGGCTAGGTTGCGCGGTACTCGCACTAATTTTCCTCGAGCGAGCCGAGGTCTTCCGGTAGAAGCTTGCCGAACTTTCGTTTGCGATGTCCGTACTCAGCCAGAGCAAGGTCAACATCCTCCCGCCCGAAATCCGGCCAGTAGCCGGATGTGAAGTAGAGCTCTGCATAAGCGTTTTGCCAGAGCAAAAAGTTGGAAATGCGCTGCTCGCCTGCAGTGCGAATCACAAGATCTGGATCTGGGAGTCCCCCTGTCAGAAGGTTTGCGGAGACAGTCTCCTCCGTGATGGCCTCTGTGGGGATGCCGGCTTCGGCAATGCGCTTTACAGCGGTAACGATCTCATCCCGGCTCCCGTAGCTCAGGCATATGTTTAGCATTAATCCATCGTTCGACTTTGTTAGCTCAACGGCGTTGTTGATGCGCTCCGCTAACGGTTTCGGCAATTGCTCAAGATGCCCAAGGTGCCGCACACGTACGTTGTCGCGCTGCATGTTATGGAGCTCGCGTTGGAGAAAGCGGTCGATCAATTGAAAGATGACGGAGACTTCGCTGGGGGGGCGCTTCCAGTTCTCCGTTGAGAATGCGAATAGGGTGACATACCGAACGTCATGTTCGGCGAAACGCTCGATTACGCGTCGGATATTTTCCGCTCCCGCGCGATGGCCTGCCGCTCGCGGAAGGCCTCGTTCCGTAGCCCAGCGTCCGTTGCCGTCCATGATGATGGCGATGTGGCCTGGCACACGCCCGCCAGTTAAGGGGGAGATGCGGTCGCCACCAGGGGCGGTACGGGATTCAGTTCCCGCAGTTTTTGCAGGCCTAGAGCTCAAGCAATTCCTCCTCCTTGCGCTTCATTGCAACATCGATAAGTCCTGTATGGGTGTCGGTAAGCTTCTGCAGGTTGCCCTCATAGTCGTGAAGGTCGTCCTGCGTCATATCACCTGATTTCTCGCTCTTACGAAGTTCATCATGCTTGTGGCGCCGCACGTTCCGTACGGAAACACGTGCGTCCTCTGCTTTCTGATGAACGAGCTTTGCGTACTCCCGCCGGCGTTCCTCTGTTAGCTGCGGAATGGGTAACCGGATGAGCTGGCCATCAATGTTTGGGTTGAGACCAAGGTCTGATGCCTGGAGGGCTTTCACTACCGACTGTACCGCTCCTGCATCCCAAACCTGCACAGCTAGGAGGCGTGCCTCAGGGGCATTTATCGTACCGAGTTGGTTGAGTGCCTGCGTCTGTCCGTAGTGCTCCACCTGTAGCCCTTCAATGAGGCTCGGGTGGGCCCGGCCTGTGCGAACCCCCGCAAGCTCGCGCTGGAATGCCTCCACTGCGCTCTCCATACGCATCTCCGCATCCAGCATAATTTCTTCTGGGTCGTTTTCGGCCATCTGGTTGCCTCCCGTTCTATCCCCGCTGGGGCAGGTGAGGAGAGCGCTCAGGCGCTCACGGTCGTGCCGATGCGCTCCCCGTGGAGTGCTCGGTAAATGCTGTCTGGCGCCCGCACATCGAAAACGACGATGGGGAGCTCGTGTTCCATGCAAAGACTTAATGCGGTGCTATCCATTACTTGTAACCTTCGTTGGATTGCTTCGAGGTGGCTCAACTGTGTAAAGCGCTTTGCATTTGGGGACGTTGCTGGGTCCGCATCGTACACGCCGTCTACCCCGTTCTTTGCCATCAGTAGCATCTCACAATCGACCTCGATGGCACGGAGTGCCGCAGCCGTGTCCGTTGTCATGAAGGGGTTTCCTGTGCCTGAGGCGAATACGACTACGCGACCTTTTTCTAGGTGTCGAATAGCCCGCCGTCGGATGTAGGGCTCTGCTATTTCTGCCATCGTTAGTGCAGTTTGCGTTCGCACCTCTGCGCCTGCTTTTTCCAGCGCATCCTGCAGTGCAAGTGCATTCATCATCGTGCTTAGCATGCCGGCATAGTCAGCTGTAGCCCGGTCCATTCCTGTTTCGGCCGCGGCCTGCCCACGCCAAAAGTTTCCGCCTCCTACTACGATTGCAATCTCGATCCCATCGCTAGAAGCACTGGCCACCTGTTGAGCGAGGGACGCGATAGTCTCTGGATCGATGCCAAACTCGCGGTCACCCATCAGGGCTTCTCCGCTGAGCTTCACGAGCGCGCGCCGGTATTTGTCGGTCACGGCTCCCCCTTTGCTACGACCCTAGTTCGAAACGTGCGAAGCGTCGCACGCGGATGTTCTCCCCTGTTTTTGCCATCGAATCTTGGACCAAATCTAAGATGGTTTTAGATGAGTCTTTCACCCATGGCTGATTCATCAGCACTATCTCTTCATCGGATCCCTCAAGCTCTGGCCCTCGGTCTTCCGCGGAAACCACGGAAGGGTTCATTGCCGCAACTTGCATTGCAATCTCGTGAACCAGTGTGCGGAACTCGTCAGTGTTCGCTACGAAGTCCGTTTCGCAGTTCACTTCTACAAGTGAGCCGATACGCCCACCTGCATGGATATAAGTGTCGACTACGCCTTGACCTGTTTCACGTTCTGCGCGTTTAGCAGCAGCTGCCAGACCTCGCTCTCGCAAGATGTTAGCAGCAGCAGCCATGTCACCATTCGCTTCTTCCAGGGCGCGCTTCGCGTCCATCACGCCTGAGCCGCTGGTGTCGCGCAGCTCCTTCACCATCGCTGTTGAAATGCTAGCCAGTGGTCTGCTCCTCTGATGTTGCTACGGTTTCGGCGACTTCTGCTGGAGCGGTTGGCTCCTCTGCTTCCGCTGCGGTCTCCGTTACTTCTGCTGGAGTGGTTTGCTCCCCTACTGCTGTCGTGGCTTCCGTTACTTCTGCTGGAGTGGTTTGCTCCTCTGCATCTGCCACGGTGTTTGCGATTTCGGTTGGTATGGCCTGCTTCTCGGTTTCTATCTCGGCTGATCCTGCTTCAGCTGGGGGAGCTGGGGCCTCTGCAGCAGTGTCTGGCAAGGGGGGGGCTTGTGTCGATAGCTCCTCGGAAGTTGAGGCTTCCTCTTCTGCCGCTAGCTGTGCCATTTCTTCGCTGTAGGCCTCTGCGCCAACGCCTGCCTCACGTGCCGCCCTCCCTTCGATCGCACCATCCGCAATTTTGCCAAGAATTAGCTTGATAGCTCGAATAGCGTCGTCGTTGCTAGGAATCGGGTAGGAGATTGGATCCGGATCGCAGTTTGTGTCTACAAGAGAAACGATGGGAATGCCTAGGCGATCACACTCGGCTACCGCAATTGCCTCTTTCATCGTGTCTATGACAAAAACTGCTCCAGGGAGCCGCTCTAGGTATTTGATGCCGCCGAAGTATCGGTTTAGCCGTTCGATCTCATTGCTGATATCGAGCTGTTCTTTTTTAGCTCGCCGGGCAAATTCGCCCCGCTCTGTTCGGTCTTCGAGGTCGCGCATGTGGCGAATACGGGCCTGGATTGTGCGGAAGTTTGTTAGGGTGCCGCCAAGCCATCGGTTATTCACATAGGGTAGGCCAGCGCGTTGCGCCTCTTGTTCGACTGTCTCGCGTGCCTGTTTCTTAGTACCAATGATGAGGACGTCGTTGCCTCCGGCTACAACATCTCGCACGAAGTCGATTGCATCGTCCAGTCGGGTCACCGTTTGCTGAAGGTCGATAATGTGGATTCCATTGCGCTCTGTGAAGATGAAATGTTGCATCTTCGGGTTCCACCGTCGGGTCTGGTGGCCGAAGTGCACACCGGCTTCAAGGAGCTGTTTCATCGTTGCGGGCGTAACCAAGGTTCGCCCCTTTCTGCGCGGTGTATAGATTTGACGCAAGGCGCCACACTCCGCACGTGAGCCCTCAGAATACCGGGGCTCGCCACCTCGCGGAAGCGCAGGCCTCCTAAGTGCCCTCCTCTAGCCATTTAATGGACCGGCGGGTATCGTGGTTCCCAAGAAGGAGGTGATGCGCATGGAAGACCATAGTTGTAGTAGCCAACCCCATCTAGCGCAGGAGGTGACCTCCTCCTAGAACATACGTTGAGCTACGAACGGGGCCTGAGCGGTGCAAATGCCGCCAGGCCCCTTTTTTTCAGCGGAATCGTGCTCAAAATGTCTAACGCCGAAGCCTTTGACTCAACAAGATTCACTTTTTCTCTAAACACCAGTTCACTTGGTCGTAACTTCCAGTATGTGCACGAGACATCCTCCACGATGGACTTGGCTCGTAAAGCGGCGGCTGAAGGGACCCCGCATGGGACCCTCATACTTGCCGAGATGCAGACTGCTGGGCGCGGAAGGCGGGGTAGGGATTTCTTCAGTCCTGCTGGAGGTAGTCTCTACTTCACTCTGGTTTTGCGACCCCCCATCGGTGTTTACACTCGGCTTCCCCTGGCGGTTCCTCTGGCGGTTTGCCGCGCCTGTGCGTGCGAGGGGGTCCCTGCCCGTATTAAATGGCCGAACGACATCTGGGTTGGTGAGCGCAAGTTGGGTGGAATGCTAATTGATGGTGAGACTGGCACTGCTGGTTTTACTGCCTATGTGGGTATCGGGATCAATGTAAACGCAGACCCAACTGCAGATCCTGGTCTGCGGAATATCGCTACCAGTCTTTCTCATGAGGTTTCCTCTGAAGTGGTGCGCGAAGACCTCCTCGCTAGGATTTGCAATGAGCTCGAAATGGCGCTTACCACATCGCAAGGCGACCTAATCAAGGACTATCGTGAGCTCAGCCTGGTGCTCCATCGGCGCATCATTGTCGAAGAAATTGATAGCTCATACGAAGCCCGTGTTGTCGAGATTGCCTCAGATGGGGCCCTTGTCGTCGAACGCGAAGACGGTGAGCGACTTACGGTACTTGCTGCTGATGTTTCAGTTCGACCCAAAGACTAAAGGTGGTTCGTTTAGTCCTCGTCCTCGTCCGAATCTAGGAACATTCGGATGAGGTCCATTGGCAGTGGGAATACAATTGTCGAGTTGTTCTCGACGGAAATTTCCCCGAGGGTCTGCAAATAGCGGAGTTGTAGGGTGATGGGCTCCTCCGCCATGATTTGTGCTGCTTCCCGCAAGCGTTCGGATGCTTGAAACTCCCCGTCGGCAGCAATGATTTTTGCACGCCGATCCCGCTCTGCTTCGGCTTGTCCAGCCATGACCCGTTGCATTTGAGGCGGAAGCTCCACGTCCTTTACCTCAACCGCGCTAACTTTGATGCCCCATGGCTCGGTTTCCTGGTCAATAATCGTTTGTAGCTCTTGGTTTACCTCTTCGCGTTGTGAGAGCAGGCCGTCGAGGTCGGTCTGTCCCATAACAGAGCGGAGGGTCGTTTGTGAGATCTGAGATGTTGCGCGTATGAAGTCGAGGATGCGAACGACTGCCATTGCGGGGTCTACTACGCGGAAGTAGACGACAGCGTTCACTTTTATCGTCACATTGTCCCGTGTTATTGCTTCCTGCGAGGGTACGTCAAGTGTGATAACTCGCAGGTCGACTTTCACCATTCGGTCGATGAACGGTAGAAGTACGAACAATCCTGGGCCCTTTGCTCCCTGCAGACGTCCTAGCCGGAAGATCACGCCCCGCTCGTATTCCGCAACAACACGGACCTGGAAGGGCAGAAGAGGAATCAGAAGGATCACGCTCAATCCGAGCAAGAAGATCCGAATGATATTTGCGAGCAAGCTGCTCGGCGGTTCCTGGTCGATCTGTTCAGGTTGCGGGGGTTCGGTCATGCCTCGTGCTCCTTGGTGACTGTGAGTTTGAGGCCGCTTGCGCTAATGACGCGAACTTGCTCGCCCTCGTGAGCAAAGCCTTCTGCTATTTCGGCTTGCCACCGCTCACCTTCAATGAAGACCATACCGTCTGGTGTCAAGGGGGTTCTTACAACGGCTATTTTCCCTACAAGGGCTTCTGTCCCTGTTTGGGAAGGAATCTTCCGTGCGCGTGCTAGTCCCACTGCCATTGAAATGAAGACAGTAGCTAGTACTACCGCCAAAATTGCTACTAGGATGTAGTTCGGCTGAAACTCTGTTGGTGTATTGCGAAACGCGATAATTGCCCCCAACACAAGCCCCACAACCCCTCCTCCGGCAAGGATGCCTCCGGAGGGAACGAATAGTTCCAGTGCCAGGAAGGCAAGCCCCGCACCGATTAGCACTAGCCCAATGGTATCTACGGGTAACACACCCATTGCGAGGAATCCGATCGCAATTGCGAGAACCCCTGCTACCCCCGGGAAGATGGCGCCTGGGTTCGAGAGTTCCAAGAAGAGCCCAAGCATTCCTAGGGAGATCAAGATTGTTGCGAGGGTGGGGTTGGCAAGGTGTACTAGCATTCGTTCCCAAACCGTCATGCCGGTCTTAACCTGCTCCGTTTCAAGGAGTCCTGTGAGCGTCACTGTTACCCCTGGCTTCAGCTCTATTGTCCTGCCCTCGATTCGCTGAAGAATCACACTGATGTCCTCTGCGACAAAGTCCACCACGTTCAGCTCGACTGCTTCACTTTGGGTGGCAGCAGTAGCCTCCCGCACTGCCTCCTCGGCCCAGTCCGCGTTACGACCCCGAAGTTCTGCAATCCCACGGATAAAGGCGACTGCATCGTTCTCGACTTTCTTCCCTAACGTTCCCTCAATGTCGCTCCCATCGGCATTTATAGCTGCTGCTGCCCCGATTGAAGTATTCGGTGCCATTACTGCGATATGTGCCGCCATTGTGACAAAAGTTCCTGCGCTTGCCGCTCGTGCTCCCCATGGTGAGACATATACGACAATTGGTACGTTCGATGCCTCTATGCGCTGAACTATCTCCCGCATGGATGAGCTAAAACCCCCGGGCGTGTCTATTTCGATCACGATCAACTTGGCGGCGCTGTTTTCCGCTTTGTTTATTCCTCGGTCGATATAGCGTTCAGTGATAGGTCCAATGCCGCCATCTAGACTTAGCAGGTGAATGGCACCTGATTCAGGCTCGTCACTGGCGCATGCTGCCGTCAGCCCGATCGTAATCAGAACAAGAAGAAAGGTACGACGAAGAGTTCCCGAGTGCTGCATTTCTATCGAGTATAGCCAGCATTACTGCAGGCTTGGAAACCCCAAGCCTGACAACATTCTGGGAGCTGGTGCGCTTTTACTCAGACAGGAAGCAGTCTTCTCAAGTGAACTGGTATAGCGGTTGCTAGCCCTGCTGTAGTGGCTCCACGCTTGGAAAAGTGGTCTCCCATAGCTCGTCTAGGCCAGCTACTGCTCCGCCTACCACGCCCTGGTGGATAGGTGGACCGAGGAGTTCCAGAACGGGCCCTCCTCCTGCAGCGTGGAGGTAGGTAAGGCTTCCAGGCAAAGTCTCGCCGATGATCTCGTCGATCGGGCTGTCAAAATTTAGCTGAACAACACCTGCATTTGGATAGACCCATCGAATCTCGCCGCCCTTTTCGAGCAGGTCCTTTGTTGTAGAGACCACGTCATCAACATAGAGGCCCAAGTGCTGAACGCCCTCTCCCCGCTCATCGAGCCACTGCTGGTGAGGGGTATCGCCTCGTATTGGTTGAATGATTTCAGCGATGCTGCCTGCGATAGACCCATAGTAGACTCGTAGTTCGGCTTCTTCCCCCGACATTGAGTGGACCATATACGGTGGCATCAGACGGAATTCTCCGCCCAGTAGGTTTGTATAGGTATTGGCCATTTCGTCGGCATCTTTGACGACGAATCCCAGGTGGTGCATCACAGGCTTTCCGGTGTGGATGGTCATGAAGTTCACTTCCGTAGGTTCAAAGTGCTCGCGCACGCTACGCCATCCTGCTGTCGCGGACCAGTAATACGGATGGTTTACCTGTTCTCGTTTATCTAACGCTGGCGCGTACTTCTGCAAGTCGGCGGATGGACGCTATCGCATGCTCCTGTGTAGGCATCAGATTGCGCACGATCACGTCTGTATAGCCAGCTTCACTTAGCGTGCGAAACTGGGCCGCAACCGTTTCCGGGCTTCCGATTGCCATCGCAGAGCGGTCGAAGCCGCGGTGTCCGGCTTCCACCACAGACCGTGTTGTTTCCTCAGCTTCGGAATCACTTTCTCCTACATAGATGTCACGTCGGATAGCAACGATCCCTGGCTCTTGGTGGCCATGAATTTGGCGACGTTCGTAATACGCTGCAGACTGTTCCACTGCCTGTCTTGGCGTGAGCCCCGGCGCAGCTAACCATCCGTCCCCGAGTTTTGCTGCCCGGTCTATGGCCCTGCTCGCAACTGCTCCTATCCATACCTCTATTTCTTCTGGGGGCTCGGGCATGATCTGGGCGTTTTGGAACTGCCAGCGACCTTCCGAGGTCACTGTTTCTCCTGCCCATAGCTTTCGCATAATGTTGAGTGATTCTTCGAAACGTGAAGGTCTTTGGCGAACGTCGACTCCCATAGCGGGAAACTGTCGGTCGTCAGGTCCAATGGCGCATTGCATTATGAATCGCCCTTCGTGGAGCGACGCCAATGTTGCTATCTGTTCTGCTAGCAAAACGGGGTGCCAGAGCGGGAGCAGAAAAAGTGCTCCCACTGGCCGATTACCCCACTCTGCGAGCATGCGGCCCAAGATAGGGACGTTCTGGTAGTAGAGCATCGGCTTAGTGCTGTGGTGGTCGCCGACGAACAGACTATCGAGTTGGGCTTCTTGTGCGGCTGCTGTTCGCTCGACCAACCAACGTGCACCTGTTCGTGCATCTGGCGCCTGCAACGCGGTTGCTACAGATATTCCGATATGCATCTGGCGTTCCTTTATTTCGCTTTGAACTCGATGTGGAGCTCCTTTAATGCGCGCAGAAACATATGGGGATGGTGTTGGAAGTCGTTGCTTCCCGGTGCGAACCACAGCTCATCTACTCGGTCCACCAGAGTCTTGAAGCTGTAGTACAGCTCGCGACGCGCTAGCGGAGCTCCTAGGCAGTAGTGAATACCTGCTCCGAATGTGAGGTGCGCCATTGGATTCTTGCGCTCCAGGTCAACATCAGCAGGGCACTCAAAGCGGCGCTCATCACGGTTGGCTGCGGCATAGCGTGTCGCGATAGAGGCTCCTGCCGGAATTTTTACTCCCTGAATCTCGATATCCTTCAACGCAGTCCTTCCAAGGGTCTGCACTGGAGATTCCAACCGCAGTACCTCCTCCACAAACGTTCTCAGGTATTTGTCAGGGTCCGACTTTAGCTGTTCCCATACGGCCGGCTGCTCGATCAGGATCTTAACGCCCTCGGCGATCGCGTTGGTGCTTGTTTCTGAACCCCCAACGAAAGTATCCGACATCATTTCGGCTTGGAGCTCACCGTCGGTAAGAGTTCGTCCCCACTCCGGGATCTCTGAATTAACAAGATCTGAGAGAAGGGTATCGTCAGGTTCTTCTCGGAGGCGGTCGAATACCTTCTTGAAGTAGTGTTGTGCATCGATTTCAGCTTCGAGGGCTTCCCGCTCTTCCTCCTCGCTTAGCATTTGGCCGAAGCGTCTTACCCAGGCATCTGTAGCACGCTTGATGAACCAGATGTCCTCTTCTCGTACACCCATCTGGTGGCCGATTACGATTAGGGGGAGAGGCACTGCAAACTGTTGAACCCAATCGCAGTGCCCGTCGCCAGCAAATGCGTCAAAGAGTCGGTTAGCGACGCTCTCCACAAAAGGGTCTAGCTGCTTAATCTTCCCAGGGCGAAAGGCCTTGTCGAACATATTGCGCATTTGGCGATGATTTGGATCGTTGCGTGCTGCGAGTGTTGGCTCGGGTAGCCACCCGTCCTTCTCTTCGTAAACCGCTAACATTCGAAGTTGGCGTTCACTCAATCCCTGTTTTGCATCGGGTCGGGTTCCGCCATTCCCGAAGTTCTCAGTGTCTAATAACACCTCCCGCAGGTCGGCGAAGCGCGTGATTACGAACTGACCTGTTTGAGGATCTTGGTAGACAGGAGCTTGGTCACGTAGAACTTGGTAGGCCTCGTATGGGCAGTCCTGCACAGCAGGGTCTAAGAAGCTGAAGTCTTCTGGGGTCTTTTCTCGGGTGTCGCTCATTGTGGTCTCCTGCCGATGATGACTTGTTTTTTGAAAGCCCTAATGTGCTGCTGCGTAGTGTTCTGCCAATAGGTCGCGTCCGAAGTCACCTTCTGGGTCACGCCAGACTGTGTGGCTATGATTGGCATCGTTCTGAACGCAATCGTATTCAATTAGCACGCGTGGACCCTGTAGCCGATAGTAGTGCGGCTGTTTTCGCTCGATACCGCCAGCCCATGCGAAGTGCAAATTCGGAAGGATGTCCATCAGGCGGGCGTGCTCCTTGGCTGCGATGGGAGCTGGCAGACGGTTCGTGTACTCCCGAAGCAAATGTTCCAGGATCACAACTTGTGCCTCTGACATTGCTGATGCGGGTAGCCCTTTCGGCGTGACCGAGTACTGAGCTGCTTTGCGGTCGGAGTCGGTCATTGACTGTCGAGCGTCGAGGTCGTTTTGCATGAGAGTTAGCCGGTCGGCGACATCCTGTTCAGGCAGCCCATTAAACACCCGTGCGATCCATTCTGGCTCGGCCCCATCTTCTACCCGCGGGCGATTTGATTGAACGATATCGAACGGGGCTGCCTTTGAAATAATGGCGCTTGCACGTTGTGTCGTATCGAGGCTATGGATGAGCTCTCGAGCGAGGTCTTCCTCTCCAGCAACGGGTCGTAATGTTTGATAATCACTTAGCTCTGCCTCATGAGGATTTGCCCCGAAGAAGGTGGGTGTGACCGAGACAATTTCTCCATTAATAATCGTGTTGTGGGCAGAGACATGATGGCCCCCGAAGCGCCAACCCCAGGCTTCGCTTCCAGGCTCGCCAAATACCATTGCGAAGTACATTGCAGGATCCTGGCCGTGCATTACTCCTCGGACGGAACCCCGGGGTGTTCGCCATCCTCCCAGTGCGTCCTGCCAGGCCTCAAGATTCATGATGACTGTTGCCCGGCGGTAGGCTGGAAGGCTCAGGCCTGATGCAAGAAGTCGGTGGGCTAACTGAACCTGTCGCATGGTTAGATCGGCCATGGGGATGCCTTCGTGGTTAGTGGGCGTGTAGTACCAGATCTCTCGGCGTGGGTCAGCAAAAGGAGGGTTTGCCTTCGCTCTTAACTCCTCCGGTAGGGAAGCCAGCCAGTCACTGGCGGCCTCCGCCATTTGTGCAACCGTTTCCTTTGTCGCGACACTCATCCTGACCCCCGATCGCACCGCAGCGTACTTCTCTGTAGCCCTCCTGCGCTACTTGAGGGTGCTTACCTGCGAATGCAGTGGTACAGGGTTCGCATAAATTTGTACTAGGTGAGACGAGTCCTGAAGGTGGATTTCAGAAGGAAGTAGGATGGGTGTCAGGTAAGTGCAGCGTAGGCCCTTGGCACCCAACACATGGCCATTCCCATTAATACCTGGGCCGGTTTTAAGTCAGCATGACGCGATATTTCGTATTTGAATACGCCTGGGATTTTGGTTGGAAGTTAGGCTTCTGTCGGCGCGGTAGCTTCTTGTTTTGGGTCAGGGGCAGAGCTCATTTGACGTAGTGCGGACTGAGTCGTGAGGATGACGATCCCGAGAAGAAGCAGTACTGCTCCGCAAAGGGCAAACCACTCCTGGGCGCCCAAGACATCAGCCATTAGCCCCGCCACTATCGCTCCCAGTGGCATAGCTCCTGCCATGCACAGTTGATAGATGCTCATTACCCGCCCCATGAGGGCGTTGGGTGTGTGGGCCTGCACCAGCGCCATGTTGAGGTTTACAAAGAATCCGGCGTTCCAACCTGTGATAAACATGATCACGAAGGCCATCGTGTACCAGGGTGCCAGCCCTAGGCCGACGTTTAGAACCCCGCCCGCTATCAGAGTAAAAAGGAAGAAGAGCCCTGCTCGTTCTATTCGGCGGTACGAGGCTAGAACCAGTGATGTGGTAAGCGTCCCCACAAGCATCACCGTAAATAGCATTGATGCACGGAAGGGACCTGCCCCTAAGTTGTCTGCCGCAATCTTTGGGAGAAGTGTTTGGAAAGTTCCTGCCATTACCAGGGCGGTTGCAAGCAGCACTATCATCAAGGTGCGAATGCCTGGATGGTGGATAACGAACGAGAACCCTTCTTGCAGGTCGTCTCGCATGCGCCTGGGAACGTTTTCTCGGACTACAGGTACCCGCAGTGGAATCAGCGCGAATAGGCCCAGTGTTAGGAGCCCTGCCTGTGCCGCGAATGCTGCTGAAATCCCACCCAACTCGATGACAACACCGCTGACGACCGCTCCCCCCGTTGCTATCTGTGCACCAACGTTCATTAGGGTAACGGCGTTCAACACGCGTTCGGGGTTCACAAGCGACGGCACGATTGCCTGACGTACCGGCATTCCGAACGCGACGGTAGTCCCCAGCACAAATGCGAGGCCGCAGATGCCCCAGATATTTAGTGAGCCTAGTGCAACGAGTGCTGCTGCTGCCGCAGTGACGACGATGCTTCCTAGTTGACTCCCGAAGAGTAGGACGCGACGGTCAAGACGGTCAGTAAGAATCCCTGCGTATAGGCCGAATAAGAGAACAGGTAGGCCCAATGCAAAGATTACGAGTCCTACTGTGGTCGCCTCGCCTAACTTGAGACCTGGCCAGAGCTCGGTGCCATCCTTTCCAATTTGCAGTGCTAGCCAGGCAAAGGTGAACTGTTGAATTGATTGGGAGAGCGCGAACGAAATAGTGTTCGCCCAGAGCAATGCAAACGGCTTTGAACTAAAGGCAGCGAACGTCGTGCGAGAAGGATTGATCCCGTCACTGCCTGCAACCTTTGAAGGTCCTGTTTCTGATTCCGAAAGGGATGGCACGTTTGGAAGATGCTACAGGGCCGTTGGACTTACTACCCTGTTACTGGGAGCCGGCGGCGTCCCCATAAGAAGAAAGGTGCGATGCGCTCCCCATCACCTAGAAGCTGGAGATCTGGGCAGCGCTGAAGCAATGTACGCAAAGCGATTCGTGCTTCCAGGCGTGCTAACGGGGCCCCAAGACAAAAGTGGACCCCCAATCCGAATCCCAGGTGGCGGCTTCGCTCGCGGTCTAGGGAGAAGTCATTAGGTGATTCGAAGGTAGCCGGATCTCTATTCGCGGCTGCATAGTGCATCATTACCTTTGCGTCCTTAGGGATCGTACCTCCTTCCATTTCCACTTCTCGTGTCGTCGTGCGGTAGAGCCCCAGTACAGGGGGATCAAAGCGGAGGCTTTCCTCGATCGCTATATCGATGAGGCCAGGGTCCTGTACAAGGCGCTCCCAGAGGGAACGATCCTGCAGAAGCCTCCAAATCATGTTCGTTATCAGCGATGTGGTTGTTTCGTTGCCGCCAACAAACAGCTGATTAACCACACCAAGAAGTTCTTCGTCCGCGAGACCCTTCCCATCTTGCTCGGCAACGACAAGAGCACTGATGAGGTCTTCTTGTGGCTCTGCTCGCCTCTGACGGATTGTGTTTAGGAGGTATGCGGCCAGCTCTCCCATCTCTGCAGCAAAGGGTGTCGGGTCTTCTGCGCCCATGGCTTCCACTGTGATATCTGACCAATGCTTAAATTTTTGCAGGTCGTCTCCGGGGACTCCCAGCATTTCTGAGATGACGATTACCGGTAGGGGGAAGGCGTAGTCGTCGTGTAGATCCCAGGCTTGTGTGCCGGTGCGTTGGTCGAGGAGTTCCTCCGAAAGTGCTGTTATCCGCTCTCCCCACTCGGCAATAGCCCGTGGGGTAAAGGCTTGCTGGACGAGTCCCCGATAGAACGTGTGTTGAGGAGGGTTGGAGAGCATTCCTCCTGGTGGACTAAAACGCGGCCCCTGCCCCCACTCGCTCGAATAGGTCTCTATGTCGAGTAATGCTGCCTGGACATCGGCGAACCGTGAGAGGGTATAGAAAGGAGGGTCAAACGCCTCGAAAAAGTGCACAGGCTCTTCTTCGAGGAGGTGGCGGTAGCCAATGCTCGGTTCTGCCCAAACCTCTTCGGAAAGAGGGTTGTATCCGTTTTTCATGCCCGTTAAGCCAGAATGTTCGCTGGCTGGCGCTTCGTGAAAGACAGATCGAGGTGATAGAGCCCTAACATGATGCCTGGCTGGTGTTGAAAGTCGTTGGAGTCCTGCAGATTGATGGTTTCCAGGCGATCCAGCAAGGCGTTGACAGCAACGTTCTGTTCCATACGAGAGAGGCCTGCTCCGGGACACGAGCGGGGTCCCTGAGAAAACGTTAGGTGTCGGCCTGCGTGGGGTCGGGAAAGATCCAGCTGTTCGGCGTTCTCATAATGTTTTGGATCGCGATTTCCTGCTCCAAAACGCAAGTGCAGCGTAGAACCCGCAGCGATTTTCACCCCGCCCATCTCGAAATCTATGCGGGCAGTGCGAGCAGTCAGGCCCTGGGTCGGAGCGTAGAGGCGTAGGGCCTCCTCCACAAAGAAGCGCACCTTTGTGCGATCTTCCCGTAACTCTTCCAGGATCTTGGGTTGCTGTGCGAGCAGCATTGCCTCAGCAGTAAGGGCATACTGAGTTGTCTCATTGCCCCCGATATGCATTAGCAAGGCAACGCTTGTGATGTCTCCGTCACTCAGCTTCTTGCCCTCGAATTCGACCTGTGTCAGATAGGAGATCATGTCGTCCTCTGGGGCTTGCCTTTTCCTTTGGATCTGCTCCTCGAGGTATTCGTTGAACGCAACGAGCTCGCGGGCGTTCTCAACCTCGTCCTCATCACTCATCCTGCTATTGACTCCCCTTCCGTAGACGAAGCGCCTTACTTGCGCTTCCTCCATCTTTCGAAGCATTGGCATATCTTCTAGCGGAAGCCCCAGAATTGTCGTAATTACGACCTGTGGGAGTGCTGCAGCGAAGTCCTTTACAAACTCGACCTCCCCCTCCTCTATCCAGTTATCAATTAGCCGGTGTGCCGCTGCCTCCGCCATCTGCTGATGGCGCTGAGCACCCTCAGGGCCAACCCAAGGGTCTGTGACAAGGCGCCGGTATCGCATGGCTTGCTCGTCGCTCGAACGCAGATCTCGTTGAGCGTTGAACGCCTCACCAAAGCCTGCTTCTTCGAAGATCTCTTCTTGTAGAACGCTGTTGCCGTTTCCTTGCTGCGCCTGGTCGTCGCGACCCAGAACTAAGTTTCGGTCTCGCGCTACCCTGGCGATATCCTCGTAGCGGGTCAGTATGTAGGCATCCGTCCCCGGCTGGCGTCCCTCGCCCGGTAGGTGAATGACGGGGCATTGCTCCTGCAACACCTGGTAGGCCTCGAACCACCATTCTTGCGATCCCGCGGCGAAGAGGTCGATCTCTCCATGGTTGACAGGACACTGCCCCGGTGCAGTTGGGACCTCTGTAGTGCCGTGGTGTGTCATCGACATAGCGTATTCCTCTCCGCGCTTTCGAGGCGCAGCTTCATTCGTGCATGATCGCACTCCCAGAGGGTCGTTGCTAGGGGGTGGCCGGACTCATATACACCTTTGCGTGTTTGTATCTAGCATCGGCTCCGTAGCTTCGGAGTTTTTCAAAACCTGATCAGAGCTAAGTACTACATGTCAGAGGCGCCAATATACTCACGCCGCGGCCAGAGGAAATCGATTCGTGTTCGATGTATCCGCCATCCCTGCTCAGTCTTTTTGTAAGACTCATCGTAAATTCCGGAAAGCATTACCGGATTCTCCACGCCCTCCGTTGAGCGAAGGTTTAGCAGATACCATCGACCCCGTGCAGTAGTTTCGTCGACGAGACGAATCCAGGGGTTTGTTACTGTGTGCAAGACCCCGTAGTCAGGACTCTTGTTTGCCGCAGCGTCTGCATATTGTCTGTGGATTTCATCTCGCCCAACCCACTTCCCGTAGGCTTCCCCAAAATCGCAAACCGCATCTTCAGTGAATAGCGCTACTAGTTCATCTACACGATTCCCGTCGTAGTAATGCGCGTAGAGATAGCGGAGATTCTTGATTTCCTCGATCTCACAAAGCTCTTCAGGGGTGACCATAGCGCTGCTCCTTAGCTGGTGGAATTCAAAGAGTTCCAAACTTCGATAGGTTTGTTGTGCGTGATAATCAGCAGGACGAGCTCATCATGCTTTTCCCACACTAGGGCCTTCGAATGACTTGATTAGCTCGTACCAACCTGAACCGTTTACGCGTAGGGGAAGACCGTCCATTTTCTGGCCGGTCTCGCGGTGAAGCTTGCGCCCTTCCCATGCATCCGGATTGCGCTGCCATTCGTTTAGGGTTGCTTCCGCTTCTTCGTAGCTTGGGGCTTCCACCTCGTAAAGGGAGAGGTAGCCCGAGACGGTCTCACCATTTCCGTGAGGTCCGCTCAGCTTGAAAACGCTGCCACGGATAAAGTTGGGGCACTTCGCGGTATCCTCGATATGCTGGTCGACAAACCACTCATCGAATGCTTCCTGGCCTTCGGGACCGGTGGGCTCGCAAAGGCCGATGAGCACAAATCTCGCCATGATTAGGGTCCTCCTACTGGAATTTTGGTCATCCCACATTGCTTCAAGGAGGTATCTCGAACGGTATTTCCTCTACGCGATGGTGATGACGCGCGGGAGTGTCGCATGTGGGTCCGCCCACGGCTACGCCTTGGGTGTGGGTTAGTCACTGCCTTTGCTGTTGAGGGAGGAGTATCGAACTCCAGTTAAATTTTCCGAAAGTTCCCATAAGCGGTTTGCATCTGTTTCGCTGTGAGATGCTTCGGAGGACGATACAACCACAGGATGTCCTCGCTCTTCGAACCAGCCTCCTGGTCCATAGTACTGACCTCCCTTCGCGTCAGGATCGGTAGCAGCTCGGAGTGTCGGAAGTGCGCCCATGTCTGGGCCTTGCACCAAGGTGTTAAACAATCGAAACAGCAAGGCAGCCTTCAAGCGATTTGCGACCTCTGTCGCAAGTTTCGTCGCTGAGAATCCTGGGTGGGCGGCCAGTGAGTGAGCCTTGGCTTGGCTCCTCTCAAACCGTCGTTGCAGCTCATAAGTAAACAATAGGTTGAGCAGTTTTGTTCGAAAGTAGGCTGCCGAACCCCCGTACCCGCCTTTCTCGTAGAACAGATTGTCAAAATCTAGCTGGGCATTCCGATGTCCTAAGCTACTAACGGTCACGACCCTGGCTCCCGGAGTGGCAAGTAGGATATCGACTAGGTGGCCCGTAAGGGCGAAGTGTCCGAGGTGGTTAGTTCCAACCTGTTGCTCGAATCCGTCCTCAGTCTTCGTGTAGGCCCCTCCCATAATGCCCGCGTTGTTCGCTAGTACGTCAAGACGGCCATATTGGTCCCGAAATTGCTGAGAGAACCGCTCGATGGAGGTAAGGCTTGCCAGGTCCAGTGGCATTACTTTGGCTGTGCTTGTGGGAATCTCTGACCGGATTGCATTTAAGGCTTGCTGGCCCCGTTCTAGGGATCTACAGGCAAGGATTGTTTCCGCGCCTCTGCGGGCTAGTTCTTTAGCGGTTTCGAGTCCGATACCGCTGCTCGCGCCTGTTACAACAACTACCTTCCCGGTCTGCACAGGTATATCGGCGCTGGTCCACTTCTTAACTTTTACCATTGGCCAGGAGAATCCAGTGGGGTTGGAATCTTTTTGAAAGGAGAGAGGGGATGGGTGCGTGACATTGCGTCTGAAAATATCAGGTTGTTGCGAGGTGCGGTGTTACTAATGAGATTAAAACCTTGAGTTTGGTGAGCGTTTGGTTGTGAGTTGCGAGAGAATGGAAAACCTCTCTGTTCTCGTTCAGGATGGGTGCTGGTTTGGAAGTGAGTAGTGAGGTTACAACCTATCCCTTAGGCGAGTTGTTGGTGCGCGGCGCCAAAGCTCACCCTGAACGAGACTGCATCGTTTTGCCTACTGAGAGGGCCACATACGGTGAGCTTGAGGCTAACGCGCGCCTCGCTGGCCGTGCGTTGATTGCACTTGGTGTCGAACCAGGGGACCGAGTGGGCATCTTGATGGCCAACTGCTTGGACTTCGTTGATGTCCTTTTTGGAGCTTCTTTGATCGGTGCTGTGCCGGTTCTTTACAACGCTCGCTTCAAGGCACGGGAAATTGCTCATGTAACCAGCGATGCCGGAGTGAAAGTCATTGTTACAAACAATGTTGTTGAGCAGCACACCGACTATGTGGAGCTTTTGCGACATGCGTTGCCAGGGTTGGCACAAAGCGATGCTAGTGACCAAACCCCGTTAGATGTTGCTCCGAAGTTGCAGACTGCGGTAACGCTTTCCCCATCGAGTACAGCCGGCTTTCTAAACCGTAAGGAGTTTTATGAGTTGGCCGATCAATGTTCTTCTACGGCAGTGGATGAGCGTCGGGTTCATGTCGGGGTCGATGACGTGGCAGTGATGCTTTACACGTCGGGTACCACTGCAATGCCTAAGGGTTGTCCGCTAAGCCATATCGTCCTACAGCATGCTGGGGTGGTTGGCGGGACTGAGCGATTTGGTCTGGTTGATGGCGATGTCATGTGGGGGCCGTTACCCATGTTTCATACTGCCTTTACCCAGCCTTTAACGGGCATCCTGTCCGTGGGTGGAACGTACCTCTCCATGACTCATTTCGAGGCGGACTCTGCTTTGGAGATGATCGGCCGTGAAAAACCAACAGTGATGTTTCCTGCCTTTCCCACTATCACCATGCAGCTGCTCAATCACCCTAGCTACAACGAAGACACCTTTAGCGCTATCCGCACCATTATCAATGTGGGTACACCTCAGGAACTCCGCACGATGCAGGAGCGTATGCCTCATACCAGTCAAATCACGGTTTTTGGAATGACTGAAACGGGGGGGTCGGTAGCGATGTGTGACCCAACCGATCCCCTTCCGTTGCGTACCGAGTGTTCCGGCCGTGCTCTTCCCGGTAATCAGATTGATATTCGCGATCCGGACACTGGAGAAACGATGGCTGTGGGTGAGCGGGGTGAGATTGTGACCCGAGGCAGGGGGGTCTTCTCTGGTTATCACAATGACCCGAAGAAGACAGCGGAGTCTTTTTACGAAGGTGCCTGGTTCCGCACCGGCGATCTTGGGTTCATGGATGCCGAGGGTCGCATCACCTTTCGAGGTAGGTTGAAAGATATGTTCAAGGTCGGTGGTGAGAATGTTGCGGCAGTAGAGGTGGAGGGTTTCTTAGTTACCCACCCTGCAGTGCTTTTGGCTCAGGTGGTAGGTGTACCCGATGAGAAATATGGGGAGCTCCCGGCGGCCTTCATTGAACTTGCTCCAGGGGCAATGGCTAGCGAGCAGGAGATCATAGAGTTTTGCCGAGGGGAGATTGCCAGCTTCAAGATTCCAAGATACGTGCGTTTCGTTGATGAATGGCCTATGGGGGCCACCAAGATTTTGAAATATGAGTTGCGACAAAGTATTTGCAGCGAACTTGGAATATCGCTAGCTCTAATCGACTGAGATGCTGGGAAGGATCATTTCCTTGGCAATTTTCGGGTTTAAGTGCTCACTAAGAGGTCCATAGGTGTAAGAAGTTGGAGATAGGGAGGTTTTGGTAGGGAGCACCAAAGGAGGAGACGTTCTAAGGATATGAGTGGAGCGGGAGACGAGGGTCGAACTCGCGACATCCTGCTTGGAAGGCAGGCGCTCTACCACTGAGCTACTCCCGCTCGGGAATGTACAGTCGCCAAACTGCTGCCCCTGGCACTTGGGCGATACGTATTCTCTCACCGGGAGCGTTCGTAAGCACTGTTGAGGCAGCCCCTGGTGTTGGTGGTGTATTCCTTAATAAGAAGTTTGAAGCTTGTCGAAAGTATGCTGAGAGCCGCCTTCCTTGCTGACCATCGCGTATGCTCGCTCGCCATCCGGGCTATGGAACGAGTTTCCGTCCCCCAAACAGTGGATGCTCAATAAGGAGTGAGGATGCCAAGGCCCATTCCGATACCCGATGACCTCAGTCGACCCTTCTGGGATGGATGCAACGAACGCAGGTTGCTTGTCCAGTACTGCACGTATTGTGATCGTAAGCAGTTTCCACCGGAGCCTGATTGTCGTGAGTGTGGCTGGCACTTCCATTTGACTTGGATTCAGACGACTGGTCGTGGAGTGATTATTGGCTCATCGGTCACCTACGATTCTCGAATCGTCGCCTGGCATGACCAGCAGCCCTACCTAAATGCCGTCATATCCCTTGAAGAGGATCCAGTTATCCACTTTCATTCGAATTTGCCGGGTGTACCTGTGCACGATGTTCCTGTAGGAGCAGCAGTCATAGTCGACTTCATCGAAGTGACTCCGGGTCAGCTAATTCCCGAATGGAAGCTCGCGTGAGTAGTAGGGAGCACACGAGCCAGCGCACCAAGGTAGAAGGAGGCTAGAGGATGGCGAGGGAGATTGGTTGGGAGCGGAATGTAGATCCGGTGGGCATCTGGGAGCACCGGGGTAAGGTTGCTCTTGTTGGCAGGGGGCATTCCACGACGGATAGGCGCTGGGATGGCGTTAGCATGGATAAGACTCTGGGCGCTTACGCGATGGTGGCTGCACAAGCGGCTATGGAAGATGCTGGCATCTCTCCAGACGAAGTCGATGGGGTGATTACTTCGGCAGGTGGCCAGCCGGGCCACCGTAGTTTTGGCGAGCAGTGGGCTCCGCGGCCCTATTTCGATCCGCCTTACGACACGGAGGATGGACTTACCTTTGTGACTGCCGAGTGGCTCTCGAGGCAACTTGGACTGAGGAATGTTAAGTATTTGAACTCGCACGGTGAAACCTTCTGGAATCTTATGGGGCTCGCTTTCCAAGCTGTTGGAGATGGACGTTGTGAGGTCTGCCTAGTTCCCTATCCGAACGGCAATCTCGAGGGCCGCTATCACCAGGCGGAAGGCCTAAGTGCACCTGGTGCGGCGCAATGGTCGAGCCCGTGGGGATGGGGACTTTCAGGCCAGGGTTTTGTTTTTGATCAGTACTGTCGGAAGTACGGCTCTAACCATGATCGCATGGCGCCATTTGTCGTTCAGGAGCGTAAGAATGGCCTTCTTTGGCCGCACAGCTACTATGCTCTCCACGAGCCTGAACCGTTTACGGAAGAGGATTACGTAAACGGTCGTTGGATTGCTAAGGGCCTCAGCATCTTTGACTGTGATCGTCCTGTGCAGGCGGCAGCCTGTTACGTTGTCACTACAGCTGAGCGTGCGCGCGACATGAGACAAAAGCCGGTCTATGTGCTCGACCACACTGAGGGCATGTTTCAGCCGCGAAGTCTCGTTCAAACCCTTGAGGAGTCAGAGGAGTGGAGTGATATTCTCGCGAAGCGTGCCTATGCGGGCTCGGGCCTGAGGCCGGGTGACATCGATCTTTTTTCTCCATACGACGGGTTTGCCATAAACGCGCAGTACTTCCTGGAAGCGTTTGGTTGGCGTGGAGTGAAGCGGGGTGAAGCGCACGATTTTTACGCAGGTGACATTTCGTTACATGGTCCCAATCCGCTCAATTCTGGGGGGGGAAATATGGGGACTGGCCGCATGAGGACTGCATTTGTCACAGATCCCATGGAGCAGCTCCAGGGGCGTGCCGGTGATCGACAGGTCAAGGTAGATGCCAACGTTGCCGTGACTATCGGAGTATTGCCTGGTAACGCTTGTACCCTTGTCTTTAGCACTAGCCCAGACTGAGGAAAGAAAGTTGAAGATTTTGTTGAGCTTCGATATCGATGGCACGCTGGAACTAGGTGACCCGCCCGGTGGGGTGACTGTAGAGATGGTGCGAAGGGCGCATGAGCAGGGCTTCATTATTGGGAGTTGCTCAGATAGACCGCTTAGCTCACAGCGGGCGATGTGGGAGAGAATCGACATGGTTCCGGCTTTCGTGGCCTCCAAGCATCAGCTTGGCGATGTAAAGATGAAAGTTAGCGCTGACGCCTACTACCACATGGGAGACCGGGACACGGACTTTCAAGCTGCTGAGGAAAACGACTTTGGTTTTTGGTGGGCACACGAAGCTGTAGCCGAACCGTGGCTGGCTCTTCAAGAGGACGAGTAGTCAAACATCTATTGGCTTGAGGGGAACTCTTGTTTCTGGGAGCCATGCTTTAGGGAAGATGCTCGATTTGGCCTAACAACATAGGATCAGGCGACTACCCCCTGCAGCGGTGGAGAGGAGGCTCACTCTATGGTCATGGAAGATCAGGTCGTTTTCGTTACTGGTGCTTCTCAAGGTGCCGGTGCCGCGATTACGGCAGAACTTGTTGAACGGGGCCATCGCGTGGTTGCCTCCATGCGCAGCCCTAAGAGGGATGGCGGGCAGCTCGAAGAAGCTCATGGAGATCGTGTTTTTGTAACCCAATGCGATGTTACAGATCGCGCTTCTGTTTGGGCTGCGGTTACAGCGGGAATGGAGCACTTCGGTCGCATCGATGCGCTTGTGAACAACGTAGGTATTCTGTTGATGGGAGCGATCGAAGAGCTTACGGATGAAGAGATCACCTTAGGCATGGAAACAAATTTTGGCGGTCAGATTCGTGCAGCGCAGGCAGTGTTGCCTCATATGCGTGCTCAGGGGGCTGGCAAGATCATCAACGTTGGTTCTTCCTCAGGTCGGTTTAGTGGTGCTCTTGGTGGGCTTTACTCAGCTACCAAGCATGCTCTAGAGGGAATGACCGAAGCACTTAGATTTGAGGTCGCTCGCTGGGGGGTGCAGGTTATTCTCGTTCAGCCTGGCGAGTTTAAAACTCGAATCCATAACAAGAATCGTGTCCTAGCCAAGGCCCTGCAGGATGGAACAAGTCTCTACCAAGAGGCAGCATTGGATGGCAAACACAAGAACATCGAGCGGGCTGGCTCCCGTCCAGGCCCAAGGACCCTTGCCTCCACGATTGCTGACATAGTTGAACTTGAGCAGCCATTGCCGATCCGTTGGCCCGTCGGATACGACACGTTGCAGTCTTTTGCTCTCCGCGACCAGCTTACTGACGCTCAATGGGAGGAGCAGCGGCTACAAGAACTACATCCCTTCTTCAGGGATAAGCCCTAGCTGAACCTGGGGAAGACGCCTGTCCCCTTACGGTAGGTGCACTCCATTTCAAGCGGGCATTGGTCCGGATGGGTTAGCCTTCCCCGCACGTAATTAGATTTTGAGGTCCAGGCTATGACTACGATGGAAGAAGCTATTCGGGAGCAGCTCAAACTGGCTATCAACCCACAGGAGTTTGATAGCCCTGAGTACATCAAGGATCCGTTCCCTCTTTATAAACGTCTCCGAGATCACCACCCTGCCTATCACGATCTTTTCCATGGGGGCTGGGTCGTCACTCGATATGACGACATAGTTGACATCTTCCAAAACAACGAAGATTTCGACCGCGCTGAGTACGACCCAAAGGGTGAGTACGAGTTTGGCAAGGCCCACGTGTTCGGCCCCAACATTCTCGAATATGGGAACAGCGACGAGCATCGATTTTTAAGAAACGTGGTTGCGGACCAGTTTGTAGGTAATCGTCTCCAGACGTTCCTTCCATTCATTGAGCAGATCGCCCGCGAGCTAATGGGCCAGATTTGGGCAAAGTCTGCAGATGATATTGCTCAGGGTTTCGCAGAGGCGGGGGAGGTTGAATTGGTGAGTCAGTTCACTACGCAATTTCCTATCCGCGTTATTTCCAACATGCTTGGCTTGCCCCGGGAGGACGAGGACACCTTTGTTCGGTGGTATCAGCACCTGATCGAAGGGCTTGGTTTTGGCGGAGAACACTTCGCCAGGGGAATGCAAGCACGCAATGAGATGTGGGAGTACCTCGATCCCCTGATTAGGCGAGCTGAAGATGCTCCGGGGGAGGATTTGGTCTCTCGTATTGTCCATGCTGAATTCCGCGGGCAGCGCATGAATGCTGAAGAAATCAAGGGTTTCATCGCGCTACTGTTGGCAGCCGGTGGAGATACCACTGACAAGGCAATAGCCAACATGTGGTACCACATGTTGTACACCCGTCCTGACCAGTTTGAGGAAGTAAAGAAGGATCCTGGTCTTTGGACTAATGTTTTTACCGAGATGATGCGATACGACCCGGTTGTGCACTTTCAGTTTCGATATGCCACGCGCGAGATCAAGTTGCATGGCGAGGTTATTCCCAAGCGTGCGGGCATAACCATGCTCCTTGGTGCGGGGAATCGTGATGAGCGCGTCTTCAAGGATCCCGATACATTCGATATTTTTCGTGACGATCTACACATGGGTCGTGAGTTACGCTCAGGGCGTTACCCAGATGGGAAGCATGGGCATCTTGGTTTCGGAATGGGGCAGCATTTCTGCATGGGCTACGCAATGGCTCGGCAAGAAGCGATTATCGCCTGTACCCGACTTCTAGAGGCGATGAAGAATCCACGGCCTAAATTTGAAACACATCCAGGTATCACCTCTCCCTCCCTGGGTTCTGGAGGGTTTCGTTCGCCTGGAGAACTTTGGGTCCAGTTCGACGTGGACTAGGCCTGCCAAAACGGAACGAATTGGTGCTGTTCCCTCGGGTGTTCGCTTCGCCCCAATGCTCTTGGAGTGACTAGGCTTATTGCACATTCCTCTCGACAAATGTCAGGGCTTCTCTGAGAAGCTTCTCCCAAAGCCGGGCGTCGCGCCCAGGGATATGTACCCACTCCCGGAAGCGGCGGCCGGCGGGAGCAAAGGGCAGGCCAATTCCGTTGGCGATCAGTTCATCTACTCTGTCTGCAGAAACCTTCACAATTAGGTCGCCTGTGCGGGGTAATGCCATAGCAATAAATGCCCCCCTGCTTGTGCGCAGGCAAGGGAAGCCCATCAGCGTCCCTTCTTCTGCTTGTTCTGCAGCAAGTAATGGTTCTGCTAAATCCAGGAAAAGTTCGTCATTGGAATGCGCATTCATGGAAAAAGGGACTAGACCTCATTGCTCTTCCCGGGTACTTCGGGGACTGTCGCTGTCTTGACCTAGCTGTGAGCGGCTTCCTCCAAAGCCTGGGATGGCATCTCTCCAGCTCAGGCGCAGGTCGTATGCAGCGATAGGGGCCAGCAATATAGCTGGCAAAATTATTATTGCTTCCACCCCGATCGCATAGGCCAGAGCTGCATCCTGTGTTTCACCCAAGGCGACTAGAGCCTCTTTTGCAAGAAACGCCAGCCCAACGCTTGCCTGAGCTAGTGGGATTCCTGCACCGATATTTGCTGCTGCAACTACAAAGATATGCACGAAGAAGCTAAGGCTGATCCCAAGTGAGGCGGCAACGGCCCAGTACAGTAGCGCTTCGCTTATCCAAATTGCTGCAGAGAGTACAAGCACGTTTCCAGTTTGCCTGGGACTTTGGACCGAGCTGAGCCCCTGGAGAAAGGGAACAACCCGTTGATGAGTGAGTAGTCGGTTCCATGGCTTCCCAGAGTGTATCGCGGCGGATTTACGGGTAGCGAACCAGGCTAGTGCAATGCCAGCGGGGGTTCCGAAGAGCATGAACGCTGCTAGCCCCGTGAAGCTATCGCCGATAGTGAGGGTAGCTAGTGCTATGGCCATCAGCAGAGCGAAAACGAACCCGTCCATGATGCGCTCCAGTGCTTCAGCCCCCAGAAGCTCGGTCCTTCCGATGCCGAATTTTTTTGCCGTTACCTGGATCATTAAGACGTATCCCAATCCGAATGGCAGGGCCATATTTGCTGCCTGCCCAAGAATTACCCGTGGGAAGGCTCTCCGTGTCGTGACTGCGCTCAGATGCTCGACAAGGATTTTCCAGCGGATGGCTCGCAACCAGTAACGGGTAACGAAGATTAATACGATGGGAAAAAGGAATCGTAGGTCAGCTTTTTCTAGTGTTCTGGCCATATCGCCGAGGTTCACGTCGCGAAGTAGGAGCCAGACTAAAAGTAGGCTGATGGCAATACCGATTGCAAGTCGTATCGGCTTAGCCAATTGCCTAAGTGGCAAAACAACCCCCTGGCCTTGGGTAAGTTCTCAACTTACGCCAGTCATGCCGGTCTATTCTCAACATATAAAGAAGGCCTGGGTAGGGTAAGGCTAATGTTAGAAGGAGATGCCTGTTGCCTATCGGTCCGGTGGTGCTGGTTCTGGCAGCTGTTCGATTTGGTCAAGAACTGCCTCTTCGGGATCAACCCCATCTCCACTTTTTCCGTCAGCGCTTTGCCCAATTGCCTTGGCAAAGCGCTGAAATGATTCCAGTGAATCCCCGTATTTGCGATGCCCAGCGGTGTTCCACGCACTTGCCAACAACAAGGTGTCTCGCTGCGTTGAGGTGGAGTGACCGTAGTCCTCTGCAAGACAGAGGCCGATCTCTTGATTGTGCGGGTCGTTTCCATGTTTGACAGCGGCTGTTGTGAGCGTATGGAGGAGAGGAGAACGCCCGAAGCCGGCGTCGAGATATGCTTGGGTCCAGGCCACGCTCGCCTCCTTTTCCAATGACATAAGAGAGTTATCCAATCGAGCAAGGAGCTGCTTGCCCGAGAGCGAATCGTATCCCTTAGGTGGTGAAACGATAGGCCTTCCGTGACCCTTTAAATTGGCGATCCAGCGGGCAGCCTGGTTAACGAATGAGCCAGCTACGAAGAGCAGCTTTGTGCGGTGGGGGTGCGAAAAATTGTCATAAAACCAGCGAAGAGTATTGGTGTACTCGTAGGCGTGCTGTGGCATTGAGAAATCGTCGGGCAAGACGGTCTCTAGGATTACGTTGGCTGCAGCTATCTGGATTGTGTCCAGAATCTGGCGAGGCCCACGCCCTGCTAGAAGTAAAGCTACGAGGTGCTCGATGTAGTCTGGTTCTGGCGATGTCGTGAGTGCTCGTATGAGGCCTTCAGCCTCTGGTTCTGAGAGTGCTTCCTGGTTTGCGAATAGCTCTCCGTCGCGGGTGGCTGCAGGCGTCGGATCAATAGACGAGCCAGGAAGTTCCTCCCGAAGTCTGTATAGCTCAACCTGGCACGCCATCTCGTATTCCGAGTGCCAACGTGGTCCTACAGCCACATCTAAGACTCCTGCGTAGAGAACGTGGTGAGCATTTCCCCAACCGATTGCCTGCCCGAGCTCAATCGTTGCTCGAGCGCGATACGCTTTGTGACCGGTTGTGTAGGAACGGTTGTGGAGCAATCGTCCTTGCACATCGATAAGCCCTGCAAAGACGAGTTGGGCCAGCAATTCTTCCCGTCGCTGCGTATTTTCGAATAGGCCTAGGAAAACGCGGTAGGCTTTAATCACCTCTCCCCGCTCAACAAGTGTGAGCCACTCGTTCAGGCCTTCTTCAAAAGTACCCTCGATGTGCAGTGGCTCTTGGTCCTCCCAGTGTCGTTCGGGTGGAGGTGGCTCCACGCCGACAACCGGTTTGTAGGTGCGTCGTCCGTAGTGGCCTGGCATCCGCCCAATGAGCTGATTCCACGGGTCAAGGCCTGTAGGTACGTACCAGAGTGTTTGTGCCAGAGGCAGGTGCTGTAGTTCGGTAGGCAAGTAGCGGGGCAAGTGGAGGCAAGTACGCGAACTGAGGAGGCAGTGATCGTTGTTTACGAAGCGTAAAACCCCTCCGTCAACCCTTTGGTGGTAGGGCACGTTTGTGTACGGAGCGTGGGCGCGAATGGTCTCACTCAGGATCTCGACAGGGGCTTGCCCGACATAAAGAAGGTCCAGCAATGTCTTTCGAGTGGCATGCTGGTCACGTTCAAGAATGCCCTCTTCAAGTTGGGCGAAGAGGAGATCCGCTTGCTTGTCACGTGTCGCTGGCATTGCGAGTCTCCCTGTGTTCTTCCTTCGGCTGATCAGATTATAGGAAGCTCTGCTAGTCCGCGGTCGTTGGCGTTGTTTCTCCTTCGTACTGCCCGTCTCGCGCTAGGCCATTTAGCCGTGCACGCTCGAAGAAGGCAGCCTGGGCTGCCTTCTCGTTTTCGACCTGCCCGCCCCATGCAGCTAATGCGGGAGCTTGCAGGCCACGCCCATAAGAGAAGCTCAGAGCCCAGGGTTTTTCGCCTTTAGCCGTATTGATGGCATTGAGATTTGCGGTCGACTCTACTGCTGACTGTCCCCCTGAGAGGAAATTGATCGTACGAACGGCAGCCGGAACCGCTCGACGGAATACTGTAAGCGTTGCATCAGCTACCTCCTCTGGTGTGGATTTCTGACCGCTGTCTCCTCCTGGTAGCACCATGTTTGGCTTCAAAACTATTCCTTCTAGCATCACGCGATGGCGGTCTAGCGCTTCGAAGACCGCGTGCAAAACGTTCTCGGTCACTTCTTTGCAGCGCCCAATGGAATGTCCGCCGTCCATTAATACCTCCGGCTCTACGATGGGTACCACTTCTGCTTCCTGACAGATGCGAGCGTAGCGGGCCAAAACTTCGGCGTTGGCGGAAACGGCTAATTGGCTGGGCAAGGTTTCGCTAACGTTGTAAACCTCGCGCCACTTGGCGAAGCGGGCACCTTGCTGTTTGTACCCTTCGAGACGTTCTGCCAATCCATCTAGCCCTTCGGTGACCAGATCTCCAGGAGCGCCTGGTAGGGGAACGGTTCCTTTGTCCACCTTAATGCCGGGGACCACTCCTGCCGCTTCCGCGACTTGCGGTAGAGATGTGCCGTTACTGTCGCTCTGGCCCAGCGTCTCCTCAAATAGGATTACTCCGCAGATGTAGTCTCCGATTCCTGGTGTGGTTAGCAGGAGAGATCGGTAGGCGCGGCGGTTTTCCTCAGTCGACTCTGCGCCGATTGAGTCGAAGCGTCTTTTTATAGTGCGTGAGCTTTCGTCCGCGGCGAGGATGCCCTTGCTGGGCGCGACCAGGTCCGTAACTGTCTGCCGGAGTACGCGTTCGTCCATGTTTTCCCCTGTTTGGATGGATTCGATTAGGGGGAATCTTACGCTCGTCTTTGTGAGCAGCTATCTAATTGGGCAGAGGATTAACACTAGGGTGGTCAGAGCCCTTGAACATAGCAAGCCTGATCGCCTGCAGCAGCCAAGAAGAGCAGTACGATTCTGGTTCCCTGAAGTACTAAGCCTAAATGAGGTACAAGGGGGAAGGTAGAAGTCTTAAGCGGTGGTTGGACGTTGGCCCCGTAGCCAGTTCAAAAACGCTTGTACCCGCGGATTAGGCCCTTTGTCGGCGCTTTCGGAATCCTCAATGTCAGCGAAGCCACGTCCGCATCCCTGGCAGTAGCCATAGACATTTAGGTTCTCGCGTCCGCAGGCTGGACACTTCTTCATGGGCCAATTCTAGCCTGCCAGTCGGGCATGGGCACGGGCGGGTGGATTGTTCGCACGGATCGGGACTAGCAAACTGGGGGATACCACCGCCTGGAGGTCCTAAGTGAGCCTGGATCCCATTCGCGACATTATGCCTCTCGTCATTGAGTCCGACGGTCGCCGTGAGCGTGCCTACGACATCTATTCGCTTCTCCTTAAGGAGCGCATAGTTTTTCTAGGGACACCCATCGACGCGATGGTCGCAAATATCATCATCGCCCAACTCCTCTATCTCGATCGTGAAGACGACGAGAAAGATGTGACCCTATATGTGAACAGTCCAGGCGGTAGCGTCACTGCAGGACTAGCTATCTACGACACTATGCAACTTATCCGTCCAGATGTTGCCACGGTCTGTATTGGTCTTGCAGCTAGCATGGGAACAGTGCTTCTAACTGGTGGTGCTAAGGGCAAGCGCACAGCCCTCCCTAATGCCACTGTCCACCTTCACCAGGTGATGGGAGGGGCAGAAGGACAGGCGTCTGATATAGAGATTCAGGCTAAGGAGACACTTCGTCTACAGGCGATACTGCGCAATATCATCCACGAGCAGACTGGTCAGCCTATGGACCGGATCGAGAGGGATACCGACCGTGATTTCTGGCTCGATGCGGAGGCTGCCAAAGATTACGGTCTTATCGACGAGGTATTGGAGGGGCCTGTGGCAGGCTCAAATGGTGCGAGTTCTGCCTCAGAAAAAGATTAGGTAGAACTTTCTGCTTCGATCCGTGTGGTTCCTCCCATGTAGGGCTGAAGCACACGGGGTATGGCGATCGAGCCATCCTCCTGCTGATAGTTCTCAATGATTGCTACGAGTGCGCGGGGTGCCCCGAGTCCTGAGCCATTCAGCATGTGCGGAAAACGCGGCCTAGTCTCGGCAGCGGGCCGGAAGCGCACGTTTGCTCGACGCGCTTGGAAGTCCAGAGTATCTGAAATCGAACTTACCTCCAGCCACTCCCCCACTCCTGGGGACCAGAGTTCGATGTCATAAGCCTTTGATGCTTTGAAGCCGATGTCTCCTGAGCAGAGTTGGAGCACTCGGTAGGGAATTTCGAGGGCCTCTGCTAGGCCGGAGGCTCGTTCCACCATGGTTTGTAATTCTGCTTCGCTCTCTTCGGGTTCACAGAAGACGAACATTTCGACTTTCTCGAATTGATGTAGCCGCTTTAGGCCGCGCGTATCTCTTCCCGCGCTCATTTTCTCCCGCCGGAAGCAGGGAGTGTGTGCAACGAGGCGCAGGGGGAGTGATCCAGGTGGGAGTATTTCGTCACGATAGAGGTTGGCGAAGGGTGCCTCTGCTGTTGGAATGAACAGGTAGTCCTGTTCGGCATCCTGGTAAAGGTTGTCACGAAAATCGGGCAGGTGACCTGAAGCAAAGAAGGACTCTTCGGTAAGCATGTAGGGGAGGTAGTGTTCGATATAGCCGCCATCCACATGAAAGTCGATCATCCACTGGAGCATCGCTCGGTGCAGGCGGGCGATTCCCCCGCGAAGCACGAAGAAGCGCGAGCCAGACATCTTAGCTCCCCGCTCTAGGTCAATACCGTCCAGGCTTTCCCCCACCTCCCAGTGTGGACGGGGCTCGAAGGAGAATTCGCGTGCTTGGCCCACAGTTAGAACGGTGACATTTTCGCTGTCGTCTATACCCACAGGAGTCTCAGGGTCTAGGACATTGGGTACCTCATAGAGGGATTGGTTGAGAGCTTCTTCAGCCTCCCTTAGCTGTGCTTCCAACCCCTCGAGCTCCTCTCCGAGAGCTCGTGCCGCTTCAATTCTTTTGGCACGCTCATCGGGGTCTTTTGTTTGACCTATGGCCTTGCTAGCAGTGTTGCGTTCGGCACGACGTCCCTCTACCTCTCCGATAAGGGCTCGCCGCTGTTCGTCGAGAACCAGAATTGTGTCGAGGGGAGCCTGTGCACCCCTTGAGGTGATATCTCTTCGGACGCGTTCCAGGTTCTCGCGGATGAACTGAGCACTCAGCATCGCTCCTCCACTGCCGCTGCAGCAGCATCTAGCGCTCGGATGCCTAGGAGGCGCACGTCTTGGGCCACAGGAACGAGAGTACCATCGGGCGTGGGGAGCGAAAATGACTCCGCCAGGGTTTCCCTCCTCATCCATTGTGCTGGTCCATGGGGAATTGGTGCCTCGTAATCGACCCAATTCCTTGTCTTTGTGAAATACACGTGGTCAATGTGTTGGTGGAATGGCTGGTCTGGGCGAACAATATCCTCAATCAGGATGACTACTGGCGGTGGTAGAACAACTGGTCCTTCGCAGATTAACAGGTCTGGTGGCGCAATCACGTCTACCTCAAGGCCGGACTCCTCCTGTGCTTCGCGACGGGCTGTCTGCACTGGATCCTCGTTAGGTTCGCTGTGGCCTCCCGGGGGAAGCCACATGCCCAGCTTTGCATGCCATAGCAACAGCGTCCGATTGCCGGAGACTACGTACGCCGTGCTGGTGGTATGGCGCTCTATGGGAGCAGTCACTCTTCATCCTGCTTATGGAGCTTGCGGTGCTGAGGGAAGAGTATTACTTCGCGGATGCTCGTATGGCCGAGAAGCAGCATAACTAGCCGGTCGATCCCAAACCCCAGGCCGCCGGCTGGTGGCATTCCGTGTTCCAAAGAAATAAGGAAGTCTTCGTCGGCCAGTTCTACTTCTTCGTCCCCTGCCTGACGCAGTGCCTGCTGTTTCTCAAAGCGTTCTCGTTGGTCAACAGGATCATTGAGCTCCGAGTAGGCGTTTGCGAACTCAAAGCCGCCAACGAATGCCTCAAATCGCTCAACCAAATCTGGAAAACCGGCTTTCCGTTTTGCCAGTGGAGAGAGCTCGATTGGATAGTCCAGCAGGAATGTGGGTTGGACTAGGTGAGGCTCCACGAGGCTGCTTGTGGCAATGTCGATTAGCTTGCCTCGTCCTGCCTCAGCTGGGGTATCTAAGCCTCGCTGCCGGAGCGCATCTCGTAGTGCCTCTGTCTCGCCAAATTGATCCAGGTCAAAGTCCCCGTACTTACGGAGTGCTTCGTGGTAGGTAATGCGTTGCCATGGTGGGGAAAAATCGATTTCGTTGTCCCCGAATGATACTTTCATGGTCCCAAGCACTTCCTTGGCTACTCCGCTCACCAGGTCCTCTAGCAGTGTTGCCATGGTGCCGTAGTCACCGTAGGCCTCGTACAACTCAAGCATCGTGAACTCAGGATTGTGACGTTGACTGAATCCTTCATTGCGGAAGATGCGACCAATCTCGTAGACCCGTTCGTAGCCGCCTACTAGCAGCCGCTTTAGGTGTAATTCAAGGCTAATGCGTAAGGATCGCTCCTCGTCAAGGGCCTCTGAGTGGGTTTGGAATGGTCTTGCTGCGGCCCCTCCTGCCTCTTCCTGCAATACCGGTGTCTCCACTTCGAGATAATCGAGCTCGTCTAATCGGCGGCGGATTGCACTCACGATGTGGCTGCGCATCCGGAAGGTAGTACGTACATCCTCGTTCGATAGGAGATCGAGGTAGCGTTGCCGTTGGCGAATCTCCAGATCCGTTAGGCCATGAAATTTCTCGGGTGGTGCGCGCAGTGCCTTAGTGACTATCTGCCAGGTGGTGGCCCCAACGGTCGCCTCTCCTGTTCGTGTGCGCATCGGCGTTCCCTGCACAGCGACGAAGTCACCTAGGTCCAGTAGCTTTAGGCGCGTGTAGGCATCCTCTCCAATGACATTGCGTCGTAGCAGAACCTGTAGGCGACCGGTGCCGTCGATTACATCTAAAAAGCTTGCCCGACCCATCCCTCGTTGTGCTACAACTCGCCCAGCGATTGCAACGGATTCGAGTTCGGTTTCGGAGTCGCTGGCAACCCCTTCAAGAAGGGCCTCAACTTCAGCGTTTGTATGTGTTCGCTCGATGCGTGGGGGGTAAGGCTCAAGGCCCGCGTTGCGGAGTTGCTCTGCTCGCTCGATACGCTGAGAGCGCAGATCGCCAGCACCTGTTCCGGAGGTCGCTTCCCCCTCCAACTCTTCCGTGCCGTTTGTGTTGCTCATTTCGTTTCCTATGCTTTTTTGCTTGCAGCAAAGAAGGCCGCTGCGGGGCGGCCTTCTGCGGTTTTAAGCGAAGCGCCGCGTTTAGTCGATTTCGATGATCTTTAGCTTGATGATGCCACTCGGAACTGAGATCTCGACTTCCTCACCCTTAGAGTGCCCCAATAACGCTGCACCGATGGGTGACTCGTTGGAGATACGACCCTCCGTAGCATTTGCTTCAGGCGGACCGACAATTTGGTAATGCAAGGTTTTTCTTCCCTGCTTTACCTTTACTCTGCTCCCAACCACTACACGAGAGGAGTGGTGCGCGCCTTCCTCGTCGATAATGACGGCTCGCCGGAGAATGTCCTCTAGGTGGAGGATATTCCCTTCTAGCAGGCTCTGCTCCTGTTTAGCATTGTCATATTCAGCATCGTTTTGGCTGGTACCGTGTTGGCGAGCTTTGTGGATATGGTCCGCGACAACCTTACGAGTGGCCCGCATACTCTCCAGCTCTGCCTCAACCTTGGAGAAACCTTCCTTTGTCATCGGCACTGGATCGTGTGGCATGATTGATGGCCTTTAAAGCCCGCAAGTGGTCTCTTTTAGAGCCCGCTGGCGGGTACCAAGTATACCGCAATAGGGTTTGCCTCTCCCCATTTTTGTGGATTCGGGGCGTTCTTGAGGGATAATTGTTCTTGATGTTTCCAGTGGGTGGTTTTCTTCTCTTCTCAGCTTTCGTCTGCAGGCCGCCCTGCTGCTTGGTTGGTGTGCCTTGATGCGTTCAAAGCCTACTAGGGGTTTCGCAGGCGGAGCGGTTCAACAGGCTAGGTTTTCTGGTCCCGGAAGACCTTCCTTAATGCAGCTAGGAGTGCTGGCCGCCATTGCTATTACGGTTATTACTATCGGTGTTCTGATCTGGTTCTTCCTAGGTCGTGGATCGGGCTCTTGTAAGGAGGCATATTGCGAGGCAAGCCGCTCCACCCTGGAAATTCCTGCCTACTTTGATCAACACAGCAAACTCTTTCAACGGAATCCCGACGCCGAACCCATTCCGGATGGATTTAATCTAGAGATCAGGATTCCTCTCGAGGTAGCTACAACTGACGATCGCGGGCTTAGCTTCTACGGCTACAACAGCGAGAACAACATATGGGAACCGGTAGCGAACGTCCTTCTGGATGAACTTGGTGAGCGTGCTACTGGGTTGTTTACTGACCCTCCTCAGTACCTTGCAGTATTTCGCCGTCTAAACGAAGGCCGACAAGTGGTTGCATATCTGGAACAAGGAAAGACTATTCATCCCACAGCTGCTCTCTTAGCGACCGTAGTTCACACTCTTGATTTCACTCCCGCTCCCGATGGATCGCTGCAGGGCCAGCCTAGTTCTCGTCCAGCTACTACCGCAGTTCACTACCCTGTAATTGCTGCATCCAGAGAGATAAATGGCACCGTACCCAGTGTTGATAACATCCTCTCAACAAGTGCGGAACGCACGAACCATGCTCGTGAGATTCTCCAGCGTGTTGCGGTTCATAACCTAACCGGTATCGACATCGCGTACCTCGACCTAAGAGCTGACCAC
The DNA here is from genome assembly GCA_002346645.1 of Dehalococcoidia bacterium UBA2991. Classification (GTDB taxonomy): domain Bacteria; phylum Chloroflexota; class Dehalococcoidia; order Tepidiformales; family Tepidiformaceae; genus UBA2991. The sequence continues at coordinate 200,390 of DEAD01000013.1, read as the reverse complement.
CGGACCTCCTTTACCCTCTTCATTGCTGAGCTGGCAGAGGGCCTCCACGCCCAGGGGAAAGTTTTAACTTTGACTCTGCCTGCCCCCCTGATAGGCGCGGATCGCATTGATGAGGGTGCGTACGACTGGGCTGCATTGGGTAAGTCGGCGGACCTAATTAAGATCGCACCTATCCGCGATCAGAGCACTTTTCGTCTGCATTTGCCCGAACTACTCAGCTACATAACTTCAGTGGTTGATCCAGGAAAGGTAATTCTTACTTTGACTCCCTACGCTTCCGAGAAATCAGCGGAAGGCCTCCGTAGCCTCACCCTAACTGAGGCGATGACCATTGCTAGCAAACTAGGTATACGGAGCGAAAATTTAGCTGCCGGGGGGGAAGTCCAAGTAGTGGCAGTGAATATCGACCGGGATGAGGGATTGAGCGGGCTACGGTGGCAACCAGAGACTGCGACTGTGGCGTTTACCTACAAATTAAATGGAGGTCGTACTGTCTGGATTGAGAATGCTTTCAGTGCTGGGTTCAAGCTGGAGTTTGTTAGTGTCTATAACTTAGGTGGCCTCGCAGTGGAGGATTCAAGCGACGATATTTTTCTCGGCAATATTTGGACTGCAGTCGAACCGTTTGTTGCTTCTGGGCAGCCGGTGCTTTTGCGACCAAGCCAAGCCCAGCTTTTGCCCAATTGGGAAGTAACCGGAGGCAATCTCGTTGGTGGGGATCGTGGCCTAGTAACTTGGCAGACACCCCTTGAAGCGGGTTCTTACACAGTCACGCTTACCCTTAGCGATGGCGTGGAGCGCTTTGAAAGTCGGATTGTGCTCTTCCTTGAGCTTGAGTCTGAAACTCCTGAAGCGGCTAACTGAGTGTCCCAGGCGCGTGTCCGTGTCACGGGCGGGAGCCTGCGCGGCTTCCAATTAGCAGAGTCAGGTGGTGCTCGGTTACGCCCAACGAGCGGACGTGTTCGCGAAGCGCTCTTCAACGTGGTTGGTGCTCGCATTGAAGATGCCGTTGTGCTGGATCTCTTTGCTGGAACAGGGGCGCTAGGTATAGAGGCCCTGAGTAGAGGAGCAAGCCGGGCTATCTTTGTGGAGAGTCATAGGCCGGCTTCTCGCGCGATTGTCCAAAGCCTCGCTCGAGCTGGTCTTGCTGATCAGGGTTCTGTGGTGCGAGGTACGTTGCCGGGGGCGATAGAGTCTCTCGATGGGCTTTTCGATATTATCTTCCTCGACCCTCCCTACGATTCCGCTCAGGCTATGCCAACACTAATTCGACTTGGTGGCCTCCTTACTAATGGTGGACTGGTCGTCTATGAGCATCGGAGCCGATACAATCTGGTCGAACGCCCGGTAGGTCTTACACTGACCGATCGGCGGGTTTATGGCGATACCGCTTTGGCGTTCCTCACGGCGTTGGAGGGTGAATGAGAACCGCGATCTTTCCAGGTGCGTTCGATCCTGTCACCAATGGGCATCTTGATCTTGTCAAGCGAATGACGGGCCTCTTTGATACCGTCATAGTGGCGGTTATTGCGGGACGCGATAAGAGCGCGATGTTTACCTGTGAAGAGCGTATTGAGCTCTTTCGAGAGGCAGTCAAGGAACTTCCGAATGTCGAGGTGGAGCAGCTCGAAGGGCTTACCGTCGAGTTTGCAAAGTTGCGCGGAGCTGTCGCGATTGTTCGTGGAATTCGTGGTGGTGGCGACTTTGAGTATGAGTTTGACATGGCTCTTATGAACCGGAAGATGGCCCCTTCCATCGAATCCGTCTATCTAATGACCAACCATGAGTACATCTACGTGAGTGCTAGCCGAGTGCGGGAGGTTTCTCAGCTCGGCTATGACGTGGAAGGATTGGTACCTTCACATGTGCGCACCGCTATTCGCGAGCGGCTTGCGCTTGAAGCGTAGCTCGCGGGGAGACTTCGATGGAACTCCTCGAACTGATTGCAAGTCTCGAATCTCTGGTTGTGCAAGCTCGCCGCCTCCCGGTAGGTGGAAACCTTGTCATAGAGCGTCGCGTTATTCTCGATTTGGTCGACCAGCTTCGGCTTGCCGTACCGGACAATGTTCGACAGGCGGCTCAAATATTGGAGCAGCGTGAGCAGTTGCTTCGTGATGCGAAGGAACATGGGCAAGCGCTTATTGAGGAGGCGGAGGAGCGGCGTAAGCAGCTGGTGAGTGAGACCATAGTGGTCCAGCAAGCTGAGAGTCGTGCTCAGGAGATTCTTATGGAGGCGGAGGCGCGTGCGCGTCAAACAATCGCGGATGCAGATGCGACTGCTGCTGCTCATCTAAGCGAGGCGGCTGAGGCAGCGGCCAAGCAGCTTCAAGAAGCTGACCGTTACGCTGTTGGTGTCATCGAGAGGCTGCAGGCCGATATCCGTACGGTCTTGGATGCCCTCGATCGCAGTAGTGAGAGTTTGCAAGAGTCCCGTTAAGGAAGCTGGTGTGGCCTAGGGAGTAGCCATTGCCTCTCCAACGGCCTGTTGCGTAATACTCCCGTGAGAGGCTACCCACCTTGCTTGGGCATCGCGCAGGATCAATACCTGTGGCGATTCGTGTTTCACTCCTGTGCGTGTTGCTATGGTTTGAGTCAGATCACGTCCCGTGGCTACGTCGATTAGTGCGATCTCTCCTTCGACTAGAGCCATTTCCTCGTAGGCGCGACTGGAAATTGGACACCAGTAGTCGTGAAGGAAAAGCACCACATCTTGTTCGCGGGAACGCTCGAACAAGTGGTCCAGGTCTGCTAATTCCGTCAGATTCTCAAAATCTAAGGCGCCCATAGGCCACCGTCCTTGTCCCGTGTTAGGGCGCTCTAACACGATAGCAGGCGTTTGTTTGTTGGTGTTTATTCACGCCGTGCTATTGCGTAGGTAATCCGTGCTGCCGCTGCTAAATCTCCCGTCTCGTTATGCACCTCCACCGCAACAAAGACGGTTGTTCGACCAGCTCGCAGTACTTTGCCCTGCGCCACCGCCTCTTTTCGGATCGGACGCAGATACGAGACATTAAGGTCTGTTGTTGCATGTCCTGCCCAGGTTGTGTCTTCGGGATCTCTCAGTGTTGCCACCGCCGAGCCTGAAGCAGCGTCCACAAGTGAGGCAATGGCCCCTCCGTGCATTAGGTCAGGCCGACGCGTAGCGAGCTCTGGGCGCATAGGTAATCGGAGCACTACTTTGCCCTTTTGGACGTCCACTAATTCAATGCCAAGCACTGACCAGTAGGGGATCCCATCTGCCGCTACTAGGTTTTCCATGGTCGGGTCCATCGCTTACCCCTGGTCCGTATACTGCCGCTCATAAGGGACTCGGTCACGGAGGCAGATATGGTCACCATCCCCACGGCTGCTGGTGCTATCGACCATAGTGACCTTGGCGCCACCCTCATGCACGAACATGTATTTATCCGCTCGCCGGGTGTTTTTGAAGCTTGGCCTGAGCTCTGGGATCCCGATAAAGAGATCGCAAATGCAGTTGAGCGCTTCAGTGAACTCAAGGATGCAGGCATCGATTCAATAGTTGACTTGACCACCATTGATCTAGGGCGTGATGCTGCCATGGTTGCAGCAGTGGCCCGGCAGGTGAAGTTGAACATCGTCATGTGTACGGGGGTTTGGCGGCAGCCCCCCAATCTTTTCCGGCAGATGAATAGTGATGAGATTGCTGACCTTTTTGTGCGTGACATTCAGGAAGGCATTGAAAAAAGTGATGTTTGTGCAGGGGTCATCAAGCTTGCTACCCAGCCTACTGTGGATGAGGTGAATGAGGTGATGCTGCGTGCAGGAGCTCGGGCTCACCGCCGGACAGGTGTTCCCATTAGTACCCACTCCGATGTTTCCACCGAATCTGGCCTTGCTCAGCAGGATGTTTTTGAGAGAGAAGGGGTGGATCTTGCCCGAGTTGTAATCGGCCACTCAGGTGATAGTAGTGACACAGGTTATCTGGCTCGGATTATGGATCGCGGAAGTGTGATCGGAATGGATCGTTTCGGCATCGATCGCAAACTTAACACTGAAGGTCGGGTTGAGACTATCGTGAAGCTTTGTGATATGGGTTATGCGGGGCAGATGGTTCTATCTCACGATACCAACTGTTTCATGGATACCATGCCAAGAGCTTCAACAGAGGCGTGGGCTCCCAATTGGCATTTCCTGCACATTACTAACGATGTTCTTCCTGCACTGCGCGGGCACGGTGTTACCGAGACACAAATAAACGAGATGATGGTGGACAATCCCCAGCGCATCTTCTCTCAGCAGGATCCGTACTAGATGGTTATCTGGGGACGCTGCTAGAAGTCAAAGTCCCCACCCATGTCGAGACCGTCCATGCCTGGCATGCCGCCACCCATGCCCGGCATACCTCCACCCATGCCTGGCGGCATGCCGCCACCCAGACCACCAAGGTCGCCAAGGTCGCCAAGGTCGGGGAATGCATCTTCTCCACCCCCTACGCCTATGATCGCTGCACCAAAGATTCGTTGAGCGGTCTTACCGTCGTCTGGGCAGCGAGCACCTTGACTAGCTTTCGCGACTGGTCGCTGGCGCTCGAACACCTTCCCGCACGAGGGGCAGCGAAATTCGTAGAGAGGCATGGGTACGAGCTCCTTTACCGCTGAATCGGTGAATGCTGTCTGATCGTAACATTCCTTCCCGACCCGTCGAGCGTGATGCGGGAGCGCCTTTCACGCGCTACGATCGGTCATCGCCGGGCCCCCGTAGCTCAGCGGATAGAGTGTCGGCCTCCGGAGCCGAAGGCAGAGGTTCGAGTCCTCTCGGGGGTACCAAGGCTATCCCAGATTAATGTTTCTGCAGGCCGCCAAAAAGCAGCGGCGCTTTCGGAGATGAAAGTGCCTCGTGTTTCACTGTTCCGGCTTTGCCGTATAACCAGCAAAGCTTTCATCGGAAGACCAGCCCTCGCTAGGCGACAATGCCTACTAAATAGATTCACTAACCAGCGAATCTATTGTTCAGGCTATGATTCCATAGAGGGGGTTTCCTATACGGGAACTGCGATCTTTTCGAAGTCACCGCTGAGATCAGCCGGCCCCCGATAAAGAGCCTGAAACTCCCGGGTCTGGATGTACCACTGCCCGTCGATGCGGGTGTAGGTATCCACATAGCAGATCGAATTCATGGATCGCGAGCCGTCAGCCATGTTCAGGAATTCGCCCATGTACCAGCGACCTCTGGCTGTGTCGCCAGTCACGTCATCGATTACTCCTGAATAGACGTGCATGTAAACGTTGGGGATGCTTCCCATGATCTGTGTCCAAAGCGGCACCATTACGTCGCGCCCCTTGTGCACCTCGCCTACGTGCCATTCCCCATCTGGTGCCCATGTCTCGCCCCATGCCTCTGGGTCGAAGCGATTGACGGCATCGATGTATCGCTCTGCCACCATACGGATGGCGGTGTAGTCCTCAACTGTTGGCTTTCCCATTGAATTCCTCCCGGTTTTGTTTGCCCTGTGCGGTTAACGCCAGCGGGCCGCTGTTACCAATGATGTTATCGGGTCACATAAGGGTGGAAGTTCCCTTGCAGGTCGTTTCCGCTGTACAAGAGGTCGTGAGTGCGGCGGGCAAATCGCCACTGTCCGTCGATGCGGACGAGGTTGTCCTCGTACACAGCTACTCCCGACATCCGTGTTTCTTCGCCGATCTGTACGTCCTCGGTGTGGTACCAGCGAGCGGTTGCGGAGTTCCCATTCACGCTGTCGACTACGCCAGAGTTCACGACGATCACCACGCCGGTGATGTTCGCCATTGCTCGTTCCCAAAACAGGGTTAGCCCCTCACGTCCCTTGGGTGGGTTTTCAACCCCGTAATCCCATATTCCGTTTGGTGCCCATGTCTCGACCCATGCCTCTGAATCCCGACGGTTAATGGCGTCGACGTAGCGCTCGCAGAGTTGACGTATGGCCGAATACTCATCCGACATGGGATGGGCAATGCTACAGGGTTCGGACTGTGGCAGGGGAGTTCCAACCTTGTAGTGCCTTCGAGGGTGGAGTTGAAGGAATAGAGCTTGGGTTTCTGTTTACTACAAGTGGCAGTGAGGGAGGGGATCCGTGAAGGTACGTAGATGGAGGCTTCTATGGACTATGGAGCTGCAAACGGGCAGGATTTTAGTACTCCTTCCCAGAGGTTTTCATGAGTACTACCCCACTTGAGATTCTCCGTTCGGGACTTACGTCCATGCACAACCTTCTTGATCAGGCTGTTGGGGATATGACATTAGAACAGCTCAACTTTCGTCCTAATGAGGGGGGGCTAAGTCCCTTCTTTAGTCTTTGGCACTACGTTCGTACCGAGGACAACATAGTCAACTTCATTGCTCAGGCTAAGCCAACGGTTTGGCTGCAAGGCGGTTACGACCAGCGCCTTGGTTTGCACCGAACATCCCAGGGCACCGGTATGTCGGAGACGGATGCAAAGGCGCTGCTACTCAATGACCTTGATGGCTGGCGTGAGTACCAACCTCGTGTTTGGCAGGCAACCGATGCTTATCTTGCGGAGATGTCTTCTGAGGAATTCGAAACGCGGACGGTCACTATCAAGCCACTGGGCCAGATGTCCTTATGGCAGGGTCTAAACGGTGTTTGTCTAAGTCATGGATACCGGCATGCCGGTGAGATTGAGTACGTGCGTGGCATCCTCGGTCTGGGTGGCCTAACTATCTAGCAAGCGCCTCTCTGCTTGAGAGGCTGGGCGCTAGGCTAGCTCTCGTTGTCGCTTTGACTAGATTCCAGCACTGCGATGCGTCGGTCGAGGCTGCGCAAGGAGTAGCGAATGATGGCCATCGTCACGAAGAAGTCAAACCAGAGCATCACTGCTCCTACGATGATGAAGGCGTCCTGCACGATCCGGTGATTCACAATTAATGCAGCGAGGATGAATGCGATACCTACACCTGAGAGGAGAGAAGGGACCACGATGAGTGCGCCACCGACTGTTCGTCTTACTGTCATGAGTTATTTCCCAAGTGAGCACTCTCCTGTGTGAGTAGCCCTAACCCCATGGGTCCGAGCGCGAGTGTTTGGCGGTGGAACGTTGTCAGGTCGAAGGCGTCACCCAGGCTTTGGCGTGCTGAATCCCGGGCCGCCAGCCAGGCTCGCTCCCCAACTTTATAGCTGATTGCTTGTCCTGGTAGCCCCAGGTACCGATCAATTTCGCTTGTCATGAAATCAGCAGGGAAATGGCTTCGGGTCTTGGCGAACTCAGCCCCTAGTTCTGGCGTCCAATGTTCACCGGGATGAAATTGCTGGCTCTCTGGAAGGGGAAGCTCTAAGTGCATTCCAATATCAATAATGACGCGCACGCTGCGTAGCGCCTGAGAGCGGAGCAATCCCATTTGGTAGTCGGGAGAATCGAGGTAGCCAAGTTCTCCCATTAGTCTTTCGGCGTAGAGGGCCCAGCCTTCGACATAGCCTGAGCAGTCCCCGAGAAGTCGTTGGAAGCGGGATAGCTCCAGCAGCCTGGTATTTCCACGCTCTAGGTGATGACCAGGAACGCCCTCGTGGTAGGCAATGGAGACTTCTCCCCAGAGTGGGAAGCGCGTCTTGCCTCCTGTTGGGTACCAGGTACGTCCAGGTCGAGAGAAGTCCTCTGAAGGGCCCGTGTAGTACATGGCTAGCGCGCCGCCTGGGGGTGCGATCATTGCTTCGAGTCGTTGCAGCTTCTTTGGAATGTCAAAGTGTTTTCCGTTTAGGTCCGCAATCGTTCGCTCCTGTAGCTCTTGCATCCACTGTCGGAATGGCTCGACCCCTTCGATTGCTCGTTTTGGATCGGTATCGAGGACAACCTTTGCCGCCTCAACACCCTCTCCTGGTGCAATCTGCTCCGCTGCCTCCTCCATTGATGTATCGATACGAGCAATTTCGTCCCAGCCCCAGGAGTAGGTCTCTAGTAGGTCGAGATCGCAGCGGTTCCAAGAGCGAGCGTAGAGGGAGTAGCGTTCCCGGCCAGTAGCGTCCTGCTCACTTGCACGAGGAAGGTATACGTCGCGCAAGAATTGTCCGAAGGCTCGGTAACTCTGGCTTGCAGAACTGGCTGCTTTACCCAGGTCTCGATGTAGACCTTCCGAAAGATCGTTGCCTGCCCCGCTTACGAACTTCTCGAAGAAACCCCCGTCTCCATTTCCGGCCCATGCTTCGCATTGCCTCAAGCAGGCTTCCACTTGTCGACGTGGCGCAGAGCGTCCTGTTTCTAGTCCCGCTTCTAGGGTCGTTCGATAAGCTGCCAGTGCTTCAGGAAGGCGTGTTAGACGTCTTGCGATTGTAGCCCAGTCAGCCTCGCCTTCCGTCGGCATTAGGTCAAAGGTGCTGCGTAGCCCCTGCAAGGGTGATGCAAGCACATTAAGTCCGGCAAGGTAGTCGCCGGTCTCATGTAGCTCTATGTCGACTGTAAGGACCTCGCGCATGATTTCCCTAAGAAGGCGGTCACCGTTTTCCTCCAAAGGAAGGTCCTCGAGCCTTGCTAGCGTGTTTCTTGTGAGCTGATCTCGTTGGTCGAAACCATCTCTTGAGTAGTCGGTGAGTTCTTCCTCATGCCCGGAGATGCCCAAGCTTGTAGCAGCATTGGGGTGAAGGGCGGCTAGTTCCTCGACGTATGCATCCCCGAGATTCGTGATCGCTGACATTAGCTTTCTAGCTTGCCACTGTCTTGTTGGGACTGCGAGGTGTTTCGGGCAGGAAATTCGTTTTGCTTCTGCCATCGGTCGATGGCGACAAGTCGGTTTAAGGGCTGGCGTTTCTGCTTGCTCTCTTCTCGGCGCTGCAAGTCTTCTGGTAATGACTCGATGGGTCCGGGGTACCCGATTGCGAACACGACGAGGATTCGGAACTCCTCGGGGGCCCCAAAGGCGTTTCGTAATGTCGCCTCTTCGAAGCCAGCCATGGGATGTGCGATCAGGCCTAGCGAGGTAGCCTGCGCCATGAGATTTCCGGCTGCAATACCGGAGTGGAAGGACCAGAGGGCACGCTCTTCACCGTAGGAGTCAGTGTGCTCGTGTTCAGGTAGTGCGCCGAGTGCCACAAGCAGAGGGGCTTTTGCGGCCCAATGCCGGTTTCCATCCGAGAGTGCCGCTGCAATGCTTTTTAGTGCAGCGGAAGACCGTGCCACTAATAACCTGACGGATTGCACATTTCCATGACTTGGCGCTACGGATACTGCTCGCCACAGAAGTTGCTGCTCCTCTTCAGGGACTTCCCGACGGGCGAATGCGCGTTGCGCTCGTCTTCCCGAGATTGCCTCGATCAGTTTCTCCATGGGTCGCCCTCCGGGTCGGACATCGTGCCATCCCCTGCTCACCAGTGCTAGGGTGGCGCGCCATGCCCACCTTCGTTGGCCTTGACCTTGCTTGGAGCAGCTATCGAGAGAGTGGTGTTTGCTGGTTGGAGGGGAATTCCCAATCAGATTTGCGCTGCACGCGAATAGAGGCTGCCGTCTTACCCACGGAAAAACTTGCAAATGAGATTGCAGCGATCCAAGGGCCAGTTGTGGTGACAGTTGATGCCCCCCTCCTATATACGCCCCGGCGTTGGGCCGAGCGTGAGGTTGCTCGACGGTTTAGTCGCTACAAGGCTTCCCCTCACCAAGCCCATTACGCTGTGCGAAAGGGCTATACCGCTGGAATCGAATTAGGTAAGGCATTAGCAAGGCGCGGCTTCATCCTGGACCCGGCTCGGTGTTTTGAGGGAGATCGCGACTATCGTGGAGTTTTGGAAGTTTTTCCTCATGCCGTCCACGTGCGTCTCTTCGGCATCCCCGAACGGCTTCCCTATAAGCCAAAGAGAGGACGCAGTGTTGCCTTCCGTAGGGAGGTTATGCAGCAGTATCAAAGCCGGTTGTTAACCCTAGTAGAGGAGGTTGCGCCACGGGTATTGGAAAATGCTGACGTTTGCATTGCCCTTCATCCAGATACTCCTTTGAGGGCAAAAGGTGCGAGCCTTAAACGCCTTGACGATACTCTCGACGGACTTACCTGTGCGGTCGCAGCCTGGCTGCTATGGAGTCGTTTCGATGAATGGGAAACTATCGGCGATTTGAATGGATATATCCTTGCCCCACGTGAGCAGCATTAATAGGGCCACCTCCCAAGTAGCTACATACTTTCAGGTGCGTTCATTCCCATTAGGTCTAGCACTCGGCCGAGCGCAGTCTTTGCTGCCAGCACGAGGCGTAGGCGTGCTGCCGTCAGAGCGGTGTTATCTGTGAGTACTTTTAGGTTTGGATCGCCTTGCTGTCGAAATGCGTCATTAAAGGCATGAAACGAGGTGGCCAGTTCGATCCCATAGTGAGCTAGGTGCTGCGGCTCATATGTTGTTGCCACTAATTCGATTACTTCTGAAAGTCTTAGCATTTCCCGCACAAGTGCTAGCTCGTGAGGGGCTTTTAAAAGGGCGACATCCCCCTCCTCCGGAATATGCCCCTCTCTCGCGGCTCGTTCGAGGATGCTTGCCAACCGTGCATGCGCGTATTGGATGTAATAAACGGGATTTTCGTTGGACCGTTTCACTGCCAGGTCTAGGTCGAACTCCATCTGTGAGTTAGGGGCTCGTAGTAAAAAGAAGAAGCGTGCTGCATCGGGTCCAACTTCCTCCACTAGTTCATCCAGTGTGATGATTTCTCCGCCTCGCTTTGAAAGGCGTACGATCTCCTCTCCCCGCTTTAGAGTGACCAACTGGTAGAGGAGGACATGTAGGGCCTCACCCTTCCCTGCGACAGCTTCAGTTGCCACTTTTAGACGCGAGACGTGCCCATGGTGATCTGCGCCCCATACGTCTATTACGAGGTCAAAGCCTCGTCGTTGAAACTTGTCGTAGTGGTAGGCAATGTCGCTGGCGAAGTAGGTCGGGCGTCCGTCAGAACGAACGACCACGTTATCTTTGTCCTCGCCGAGGTTGCTTGATGTGAGCCAGAGAGCCCCTTCTCGCTCTGCAAGATGGCCATTGCTGCGGAGGCCTGAGAGGGCTTCGTCATAAGCGGGGTTGTCTCCTTGATAGAGCGAACGCTCGCTGTACCAGCGGTCATATTGGGTTCCGAAGTTGGTTAGCGTGCTCCTGATTTCGTTGATCATGAGCTCGATGCCAATTTCCCGGAGTTCTGGTGCTGGTGGATCAGTAGGAGCGGCAAGGAACCGGTCGGCCTCCTGCTGGCGGAGTGCCATCGCTAGTTCGACCATGTACTCTCCTGGATAGCCGTTATCCGGGATGGGCACATCGCGGTCGAACTGCTGCTGATAACGGGCGTACAGAGTTTCTGCGAACACGTCAGCCTGTGTGCCGGCGTCGTTTACGTAGTATTCCCTCTCCACCTGATATCCAGCTGCTGCAAGGGATGCTGCTAGCGTGTCTCCGATCGCAGCGCCGCGTCCGTTGCCAACGTGTAGGGGGCCGGTGGGGTTGGCGGAAACGAACTCTATTTGCGCTCGTTGCCCCCGGCCGAGATTGCAGTTTGCGAACTCGGGTCCCTGTTCGATGATGCGGTTGATTTCGCTTTGTACAAAACTTTCAGCCAGTCTGAGGTTAATGAAACCGGGGGGGGCAATCTCCGGTGTGTCAATTATTTCGCCCGCTTTTAACTGCTCGGAGATTGCTTCGGCAATGGCGAGTGGTGGCATCATTGCTGAGCGTGCAAGGCGTAGGGGGAGTGAGCTTGCGTAGTCGCCGTGTGCGGCATCGCGAGGTCGCTCGATAAGGACTTCGGGCAGGGCAATATCCGGAAGGCTCCCTGCCTTTATGGCAGCTTGTGTTGCTTTCTCTACGAGCGCCCCCACGCGATCTCGGAGCGCTATGCTTTCAGTCATGGCCAAAGCCTATCGCTTCGGGCCCCACCAGGGGAGGGGCTAAAGGTCGAACGGAAACTGATGATGCTGGGCTAATGCGGAAAGCTCGGCTACAGCTCCTTGTGCATGAGCTACGACATCCTCTGGGTATCCATATTTGAGCCTGTGTTCTTCGAATTCGTCCGCATCTAGCAATTCAATAGTTCCTCCTGCCCGCACGGTGATGTCAAGATCAAGGTCGATGTATCGAATCTCACCGTCGTCGAACTCAGGAGGAGTTGTTACGTTGCAGTACCAGAGTGCAGTCTCTTCTCCTGGCTTGGCGAGCCGAAATACGTTGTACCACCGGTCTCGCCAGAAGTGAACGAAACTATCGTAGCGAGAGCGAAACTCGCCACGACTGGTGAAGATAGGGCTTCCGGCGGAGGCGTGTGCGCGTAGGAGCGAACCGTCATCGGAGAGTACTCGAAGGTGCTGGATCCAATGCGCCTCGCCATCGTATTTGGTGACGCGTAACAGCAGTGGGTCCCCACGCGGGATTTGGGCGCTGCGCATATGCCGATGATACTCTGCCTAGGATGTCCTGGACGGATTATTTCCTTAGCTTTTGGGCTGGTCGCGTCTACGTCGTGTAGACCAGTCCTAAGACCGTTCCTGCGACAATAGCTATGGCTCCAAGCCCTAGAACGAGGGCTTGGTCGACCAAGTCGTACTCTGTTCGGACGTCAGTGTGAGACGGTGCAACTTCGGACAGACTCTCTTCATTTTCATTCATATGATGCCTCCTCTACATTGTGCTCATGTACATTCATGTGTGCACCCTCGAGGAGTGCCCCCCCTACCACTCTGTGAAGTCGACTCCTATTCCAGGATGGACTTCCCAGTGATTGGAATTCCGATTAGATTCGTGTCATCTCAAGGACAGTGGCTGTGCATTTTCTGAAGGGGTCTGGGAGTAGTGCTGGCAGGAGCCGTCATGAAGATTGATGAGAGTTTAGACCTGGTAATCGATGCCAAGGATGTTGTGAAGACCTATGACACTGGTGAGGTACAAGTCCATGCTTTGCAGGGTATCGATCTGCAGGTGCCGCGTGGTGAGATGGTGGCTGTCATGGGCCCCTCTGGCTGCGGAAAGACCACTCTCCTCAATTGCCTTTCCGGCCTCGATACTTTCGACTCTGGGCAGGTAAGTATCAACGGCGAGGACATTGTCCGAATGGCCGATAATGAAAAGACTGAGTTTCGTGCCCAGGGGATGGGATTTGTCTTCCAAACCTATAATCTCCTTCCTGTCCTATCTGCAGTGGAGAACATAGAGCTCCCTCTCATTGTGTCCGGCACAAAGCCTAGAGATGCTCGCGAGTTGGCCATGGCAGCCCTCGAGCGAGTGGATCTGAGGGCCTATGCCGGTCATCGCCCTTCACAACTTTCAGGTGGTCAAAGGCAGCGTGTCACTGTGGCTCGGGCTGTCGTAAACAGTCCTTCTATCGTTTGGGCGGATGAGCCCACCGGTGCTCTTGACTCGACGACTGCTGGGGACATTATGGACCTCCTAGTGGAGTTGAATGGAACCGCCAACCAGACTCAGGTTATCGTCACCCATGCGCCTGAAGTTGCAGAGCGCTGTCATCGCACCATCTATATGGGAGATGGCCTGATCGAACGCGAGGAGGCCATCCGGCCCCTGGTTCAGGCCCAGGCTTAGGTACCGCCTTGGAGGAGCTATTCGGCGTCTCCATGAATGCGATCGCCCTTTGGGTGATCTTGATTACGGGTCTCATCGGTTCCCTCTTGGCATGGGTAGCTTTCCGTAACCCGGTCATGTTTAAAACTGGGTTACGGAATATCCCCCGACGTCCCGCTCAGACAACCCTCATTGTTTTTGGCCTAATGCTTGCGACCGTAATTATGACGGTCGCTTTTGGAACTGGGGACACTCTCTCAAACAGCGTCACTGATGACCTTTATGAATTGCTCGGCGAGTCCGACATGACGATTTCTTGGGATGAGGAGAACCATCCTCGTCCAGAGGATGAGCGGGTTGTCGCAATGGCGGATGTGGTGGAGTGGCAGCGGGAATTCAGTGCTGATCCAGACATCGAAGGGTTTCTCGCAGTGCGTTCCGAGACTCTTCCAGTGGTCAATTCCAACACCCTTTTGAATGAATCAGCCACGACGATTGTGGCTTACGACACTATTGATGCTGAGGCCTTTGGTTCTCTGCGTGACTTGGACGGGGACACTGTCACCCTGAGCGGCAACCAGATTGCCATCAATGAGGACCTTGCTAGTGAGGTGGGTGCCGAGGTTGGCCACACTCTCCTGCTTTTTTATCAGGGGGTCCCGGTGGAGGTACAGGTGGTAACGATCGCTCCCAACACCCTTTTGAGTGGCAGCTTTAACTTTGGTCCCTCTTCGTTCCCAGGAGGTGCCGTAAGTTTCGATTTCCTTTCTCGTTTGCTGGGTCAAAGCGACAGTGCGGAGGCAGTACTTGTAACCAACACTGGTGGTGTGAGCGAAGGCTTACGCCGTTCTGATGTAGTTGAAGTGAAGCTAAAGGAAGCTATTCAAGGAAAGCCTTACAAAGTGGAGGCGATGAAGAAGGACTTGACAGAGTTAGTGCAGACTTTTGCAAGCATCTTCACTTCGATTTTCCTAATCTTTGGGCTTTTCTCTATCGCTGCAGGCATCCTCTTGATATTTCTCATCTTCATCATGCTTGCCGCGGAACGGAAACCGGAAATGGGGATGGCTCGTGCTGTCGGTGCTAAGCGAAGGCACCTTGTGGAATCCTTCCTCGCCGAGGGGATGGGTTATGACCTTGGGGCAGCCATCATCGGGCTTGTCGCTGGAGTTTTTGTGACTTTCGGGATGGTTGAGCTCATCAACAACATTGCAGAGGCAGGACTTGGGGTCGAGCTGCGTACTTCGTTGACCCTTCGTAGTCTTATCGTCTCATTTTGCCTCGGCGTTATTTCGACCTTCGTTGTGATTTTCTTCGCGGCTGTGCGCGCCAGCCGTCTCAATATCGTTTCTGCTATTCGCGACTTGCCCGAGCCAATCCTTACGAATCCCGAGGCAGGTACTTGGATTGGGTACGCGCGTGCCGTCATGAATGCTGCTGTACTTACAATCGGACTTTTGTTCGGCCTGCTTGGGCTATATATCCACGTGTTGAGAAGGCACAACTACGGCGCCCCTGCTAATGAACGCATCCCCGGTCAGTTGATTCCGGTGTGGCCATTCCTGCTGGTTCCCCTGATTCCGTTCTATCTCGTGGCAATGGTCATTGTTCGCTTTATGCGTGATCGGAGGTCGGAGCCCGGGATGTGGCTCATAACCTTGGGCATCCTTCTGCCTCCTGTTGGTTTTGTGCTAGTTGCAGGTCAGGAACGCAATCGCCCTATCGCGTATGGGGCAGGATTTGGCGTGATAGGTTTGGTTTTGGCTGGCTTTCTAATGGCCCTTGCCTTCTCCTTCAACAGCTTTTTCTCTTTTGCCGGCGGGGTCTCTCTTGTGTTTGCGTGGGGGGCCTTCACTTTGCGCTATTTTCGCGTGGCGGAGCGATCGTCTTTCACTATTCTCGCCATCCTATTACTAGCGTTTTGGTATGCCTCTCCTGCAGGTGTCTTTGATTTCATCATTGGTGATCTTGAGGGCGGACCAGAGCTGTTCTTCCTTAGTGGTCTCGTCATGGTTGCGTGTGGCACTTTCATAATTGTCTATAACGCTGACATTTTGTTGCCGCCTGTCGCTACTCTAGGAGCCCGGTTAGGGCGCATCGTGCCTGCCATCAAGACCGCCGTTGCCTACCCACTCACCGCTCGCATGCGGACGGGAATGACGATCATGATGATCGGCCTGATTACTTTTTCTCTAGTCATGTTCTCTACCGTGAACGATAACTTTGACAAGATCTTCCTTTCTGACGATGCGAAAGGTGGCTTTAATACCCTTGTCTTTGTTAATAGCAACAATCGGGCCGATGACCTCATTGAGCTGCTTGAGGAGCAAGGCGTCGACACTTCGCCAATATTGGCTGTTGCAGAGCAGCGCATCGCGTTTCCTGAGGAGACAGAGATTTCGGTCTACCTTCCAGGTGCGGACTCCGCTAGCGCTGTTGGGCGGTATACCGTCATTGGTGCCGACTTGGCCTTTTTTGAGACAAACGAGCTTGGGATTAAGCGCCGAGCTGCAGGTTACGAAAGCGACGCGGCCGTGTGGAATGCCGTTGCAAAAGATGCTTCCCTCGCTGTCATTCCCGGGGGACTCACTAGTGGGGGAGCCTTTGTAGAGAGAGATATTCTCCGAATCGATCCCGATTGGGTGGAGGATGGATTTGAGCCATTTACTCTTCGTCTCCGAGATCCAGGAACTAATACACAGGTCTCCGTTAAGGTCATTGGTCAAATGGATGACCCTGCCGATGTTTTCTTTGGTGGAGTTATTGTGCAGCGTGACCTTCTTCTTGCTGCATATCCTGATTCCGACACGCAGATTTTTTCGGTCAAGACTAGTGATGGTATAGACCAGGAAGCCTTCGCCAAATCGATCGAATCTGCTCTCATTCAGGCCTCGGCTAAATCGTTGCAGAAGCAGCTCGAAGATCAGCGATCAGCCTCTCAGGGCTTTCTGCTTCTCTTTCAGGGCTTTATGGGATTGGGGCTCATCATTGGTATTGCGGCGTTAGGGGTAATTGCCTTTCGTGCCGTTGTAGAACGTCGCCAGCAAATCGGGATGCTCCGTGCAATAGGCTACCAGCGCTCAATGGTTGCTCTCAGCTTCGTTTTTGAGTCAGGCTTTGTAGCACTTTCCGGTATTGTCATGGGAGCAGTGTTAGGCGTTTCCCTTTCATGGGTGCTGTTTACTTCTGGAAGCATCGGTGATGTTTCGCAGGGCAGTGACTTCATAGTTCCTTGGCTGCAACTTATTGTCATTTGTGGAATTGCCTTCGGAGCTTCGATGATCATGACCTGGTTCCCCGCCCAAAGTGCTTCGCGTGTAGCGGTGGCTGAGGCTCTTCGTTACGAATGAGTACTAGTGAAGACCGACCAGAGCTGCTCGGCACCCAACTATTCGATCTTAGCGGTCGCGTTGCAATTATGACTGGCGCAGGACGAGGTCTTGGGCACACCATGGCGCTCGCTTTGGGAGCAGCTGGTGCTGACCTAGTATTAGCTAGTCGCACGGCTAAGGAGCTTCATAGTCTTGGCAGAGAGATAGAGGAGCTCGGTCGCCGAGCTGTTGTAGTACCCACAGACGTTACTTCACCTGACGCTTGCGAGGCCCTTGTAAAGACTGCTATTGAGGAACTCGGTCGCCTTGATGTGTTGGTCAATAATGCTGGCACCAATGTACGTAAGGCAGCGTTGGAGATTACGCCTGACGAGTTTGATTTTGTTGTCCAAACTAACCTGAAAGGCTACTTCAATTGTGCGAGGGCGGCGGGCCGGCACTTCGTAGAACAGCAATCTGGAAAGATCATCAATCTTTCCAGTATTTTGGGCAGCGTCGCTCTTCCTAACCAGGCTGCCTACGCTTCCTCAAAGGGTGGCATAGAACAGCTAACGAAAGTTTTGGCTGTCGAATGGGCTACAGAAGGTGTGCAGGTAAACAGCCTTGCTCCCACCTACTTTGAAACTGATCTAACGCGGCCCTTATACGATGATCCTGAGCGGCGGGCCTTCATCGAGGAGCGAACGCCCGTTGGGCGCTGGGGCCAACCACATGAGCTTGCCGGTGCTGTTATTTTTCTAGCCAGTAGTGCGAGTGACTTTGTGACGGGACAGGTCCTCCATGTCGATGGAGGTTGGACTGCCTGGTAGGGGAAGTTATTTATGAACCTCCAATTTGTGGCTCCCACAAGGTAAAGAAGTACCCGTCCGGCCCCATGATCTGGCAAGTGCGTCCGGTGCTTTCCTCATGGGGTTGCTGGATGCTGACGTAGCCCAGCTCAATGGCCTTCTTGTGGCGTTTTTCTATGGTATCAACCCGGATTCGTACTTCAGTTCCGATTCCTCGGGCTGAGCCCTCGCTGGATATAGCCTCGCGCCAGGGATGACCAGGAAAGGATTCATCTGAGTGTAACTGGATCTCGGCGCCCTCTACGGTGAGTGACACAAACCCTGGATGTCGTGTGTGTAGCTTGGCTCCCACGACGGTCGTGAGGAATGTGGCAAAGTCATGGAGGTCAGTTGCCCAGAGGACGATGCTGAGAGCGCCCTGTGGCATTGCCTTTAGGCCAAAGGCCTAAAACGGGGAACAGGGATTTCGCCCTCGAGTTCCCAGACAACCTCCACTGGCATGCCTACGGAGATCTCGTCGTTCTCCACACCAATGATATTGGCAGGCATGCGGGGGCCCTCCTCCAGCTCTACAACGGCGATGTTATAAGGCAGTTCTGGCTCCCAGGCAGGGTGGTAGCGTTGGTGCATGATTCCGAAAGTGTAGACCTTGCCTCGCCCACTCACCTGGTTCCATTCGTATCCTTCACCAAGGCAATTGGGGCAAGTTGGAGAGGTTGGTAGGCGCATTTCTTTGCATACGACGCAGGTAGCGAGCAGTAGCCGCCCCTCCTCTCCTGCGGCGAAGAAGGGCTCTGTCAGTTCGTCAGGTTGGGAGACTGGCTTAGTTGGGGTTTCGTCTGCCATGACTCAGCCTCTCTTAGTTTGCGTGCGGGCTAAGGATGAGGGAGGCATGATAGCTCAGCGCCCCGCCATTTCCTGTTGCCAGTATGAGGTCGTTCTTCTCAACCTGGCGCTCACCACCTTGGCTACGCCCCTGGATGATTGCTTCACTGAGAGGAGTCATTCCCCACATGTAGTAGGCCGAGAGTTGCCCACCTCCGGTGTTCGTTGGTAGGGAGCCACCCGGTCCCAGTTTTCCGTCCTCGACAAACGCGCCCCCCTCTCCCTTTTTGCAGAAGCCATAGTCCTCCAGGGTGACGAGTACTGTGTAGGTATAGCAGTCATAAAGTTCACACACATCGATGTCTTCTGGCCCAACACCAGCCATCCGGAAGACGGTTTCTGCGGCCAACCGTGCTCCGGTTTCCGTTTCTGCTGCGTCGCCGGCGCGACGAGCATCACCTGGATGTCCCTGGCCCATGCCCCAAACGTATACGGGAGGCTGGGGCATGGCTTTGGCTTGGTTAGCCGGACTAACGATTACAGCCACTGCTCCATTGGAGACGAGACAGCAGTCCAGCAGGTGCAGAGGTTCCACTATCCAGCGAGAGGCGTGGTACTCCTCGAGGGTAAGAGGGTCTTGCATTTTTGCCCGCGGGTTCATAGTAGCCCAGGATCGTTCCGCAACTGCGATTGCGCCGAGTTGGTCTTGCGTTGTCCCGTAGAGCGACATGTGTCGCTTGGCAGCAAGGGCGTAGGCAGTGTTGGCTCCGAAATGACCAGCCCCTGCTGAGAGGCCAAGGATGCCTGTTGGCCCCGAGCGGCGGCCTGCGTTTCCATAGGCGGCGGCTGAGGAGCTGCCCTGCTGCAAGGGGGCATCGGCGAAGACGCAGACCACGTGGGTGGCCATTCCAGCATCGATGGCCATTGTTGCGTACTGCACCATTTGTGCTGCAGTTGATCCCGCTGCATTCATATGATTAAGCAGCCGAAGATCACCCATCCCCAGTGCGTTTTGTAGCTGCAGGCCTACGCCATTGGCTCCTGTCATCCCCGTGATGCCGGCGTTAATCAATAGGCCGTCGATGTCGGACTTTTCTAATCCGGCATCGTCGATGGCGAGGCGGACTGCATCCACTGCAAAGTCAGTAGAGCTCTTTCCGTAGATCCGTCCCATGGGCGTGATTCCAAGACCTGTGATAGCCGCGGCGCCGCGAAGTTGATGTGGCATTGCGGAATTTTAGCGCAGAGGCCTAGGAACTGCTGGGATTGAAACTAGAAAGTGTATTTCTTGAAGTCTTGCGCGACGATCGTACGTGGCAGATTGGTTTCCACGTCGGGTGCGATATGGGTCAATAAAAGCTTCGAGTTAGGTGGCAATGCTGCGTGAACCTCAGGGATGTCCTCTACAAGGTTCATGTGGATGGGGATGGAGGTGTCCCGTGAAGCGCATTCTGCCACCAAAACGTCTGCTCTTTGTGCCAGGTCTATTACGGCGTCGCAGAGACGAGTGTCTCCGGTGTAGGCAAATGGTTTGCCCGCAAGCAGTGCGTGGTAGCCGAGGTTAAGCGAAAGCCTATCGTCGTGTTCTACTGCGACTGCCTCCACTGTGAGGTCTCCTATTGTTGTGGATTCACCGGCAGTGACTTCCCGCCACTCGATGCCGAATTCGTTTTCAAAAAGTCCTGGGTAGACCGTCTCTCCGATCTCACGAGCTAGCTGCTCTGTCTGTGGTGGACCCACGATGGTGACCGGAGTTTCTCGCCCTCGGTGCTTCCAATGGAGCAAAAGAAAGGGCAAGCCAAGAAAGTGGTCACCGTGGTGGTGGCTCAGGACTACCGCTTCGATTGCGTTCGGGTCTACGTCAACACGGTGAAGTGACATTAGGGCCTGAGGTGGAGCTTCAAATAGATAGCGCTGGTCGACAAGAAATCCGTTCCAGCAGAGGCCCCCAGGTGCAAAGGCGTTTCCGGTTCCAAGGAAGGTTAGATCTAGCGACATGCCAGGAATCCTACTGTTCCCCTCTAAATTGCGTTCGCGCGTGCTTGCGGGAGGCGGGACAATGCCATCATGACGGTCCGGGTTGGAATCATTAACGTAACCGGTTTTGCGGGTATGGAAGCGGCACGCTTGCTTTGGAACCATCCCGAAGCAGAGCTTGTTGCTGCTACAGGGCGCTCGCTTGCTGGGCAGATGTTGGGCAAGGCCTTCCCTCACCTCGCCGCCTATGCAGATCTTCCCATAACGACAGACCTCGAGCAGGAGGTTGATGTCGTCTTTTCAGCCTTGCCAACCGGCGCAAGTGCTGAGGTATGTGCACCCTTGGTCGAGCAGGGATTGCGGGTAATCGATATTGCAGCTGACTTTCGTCTCCGCGAACCAGGGGCCTTTACCGAATGGTTTCATGAGGAACATCCTGCCCCTGAACTTTTGGATCGCGCGGTCTATGGACTTGCTGATCTCTATGCATCCGATATTGCGAAAGCGGATCTGGTTGCCAACCCGGGTTGCTATCCAGCCGCTACCATCCTTGCGCTCGCTCCTGCTGTGGCGGCGGGCATAGTGGTGCCCCGTGTTTTTGTCGACGCTAAGTCAGGGATTTCTGGTGCAGGACGTGGCACAGGCGGTGGATTTAGCTATAGCGACGTGAATGAGGATGTCTCCGCTTATCGCGTTGCAGACCATAACCACCAGCCTGAGATGGCACAGGAGCTCTCTCGGTTACGTGAGGAAACGGAGGTGGCCGTTACCTTCGTGCCGCACCTAGTTCCCATGACTCGTGGTATTCATTCCACCTGTTATGCGCCTCTGGCTGAGAGTGTTTCGCAAGCGGAAGTGCTTGCCCTTTATCGCGACTTCTATGCTGATGTTCCCTTTACCGTGGTTAGCGACACGGCTCCCCACACGAAGCACACATTTGGAAGTAACAAATGCCTTGTGTTTCCCACTGTGGACCAGCGAAACGGGGCACTCGTGGCCGTTGGCGTTCTTGACAATCTCATGAAAGGTGCTGCTGGGAGTGCTATCGAGAACATGAACCTCATGTCAGGCTTGCCCCAGGAAGCGGGCCTTGATCATCCCGCCCTGTATCCATGACAGTCGAAGTTGACCTCAACGGTAGTGCTACAACCCCCTTGGGCTTTAGTGCGGGTGCTGCTTACGCGGGTATCAAGACTTATGGCGAAGGGAAGTTGGACATAGGGATTCTTCTTTCCGATCGGCCAGCCTCCGCGGCTGCGGTATTCACTCGTAATCGACTTCGTTCTGCCTGCATCGATGTTAACCAGGCGCGTCTTGTTGGCGGTCAGGGGCAGGGTGTAGTGGTGAATAGTGGTAACGCTAATGCCAGTACTGGAGAGCGGGGCTTGCGTGATGCATTCCGTATGTCAGAACTAGCGGCCCAAAAGGTAGGGATCGCAGCTGAAGCGATGTTTGTTTGCAGTACAGGGGTGATTGGTCATCCCTTGTCCATGGACCGAATTTCCTCCGGTATTGAGGCTATCGAAGTTACCGATAGTGGGGGAGCTGACTTTGCTCGGGCCATCATGACGACAGATCTTGTGTCCAAGCATTGTTCTGTTCGGTTTGGCCCCTATTCCCTTGGTGGCTGCGCCAAGGGCTCTGGAATGATTCATCCCAATATGGCAACTATGCTTGCTTACCTAACGACGGATGCACCCGTTGGTAAGGAAACGCTGCAAGCCGCACTTTCTGATGCCGCTGCCCGTAGCTTTAATCTCATCACTGTTGACGGGGATACCAGCCCAAGCGACTCCGTGATTCTTTTCGCGAATGGTGCTGCGGGTGGCGAGTTCATAACTGCTGATAGCGAAAATTACAGTGCCTTTGTCCAGGCACTGGATACCATTTGCATTGAACTAGCTAAGGCTATAGCCCGAGATGGCGAGGGAGCTACGAAACTAATCGAGATTACGGTTAGTGGTGCCGTTACAGAAGAGGATGCTCGGCTGCTCGTTCGAGAGATTGGTACCTCGCCGCTTGTGAAAACTGCGGTCCATGGGGCTGACCCTAATTGGGGTCGCATTGTGGGAGTGGTTGGGCGTTCGGAGGTCGCAATTCTTGAGGAGAATGTAACAGTGACTGTTTGTGGCCACCGACTTTTCGAGCGCAAGGAGCCTATTCCCTATGACGAGGCTGAGGTTTCTCGCGCTATGTCTGCCGAGGAGGTCTCCATCGAAGTAGATCTCGGGGCGGGCAAGGCGGTTTCCACTGGTTGGACCTGCGATCTTACAGCCGGGTACATCTCAATTAATGCTGACTACACCACATGAGTGACCAGGGACCCCTTGTCATAAAGGTAGGGGGAAGCACGTTGGGTTCCGCAGACACAACCTTTGGAGACATTGCTGCTCTCGAACGCAAAGGGGCTCGTCCCATCGTTGTCCATGGGGGAGGGGCTGAGGCAAGCCGATGGTTGGAGGCGATGGGGATCCAAAGTCGTTTTGTCGATGGACTGCGCGTAACTGATTCAAGTGTCTTACCTATTGTCGTTGCTGTCCTATCTGGCCTAGTTAATAAGCGTATCGTGTCGGCTTTGAACGCTGCGGGTGTTCGTGCTGTTGGTATCTCAGGTGCAGACGGGCGGATTCTTGAGTGTGAACAGCGTCGTCCAGAACTAGGCTTCGTCGGAATCCCGGTGGCTGTCAATCCGGAGCCTGTGATAGCTCTGCGAGTGGCAGGCTTCATACCAGTGGTGGCCCCTGTCGGTTTTGTCTCTACAGCTGATGGTGATCAGCTTGTGAACGTAAACGCTGATGAGGCTGCTGGGTGGATCGCACAAGCAGTGAATGCTTGTGAGATTGTCTTTTTGACTGACGTTGAGGGGGTGCGGGGGGAGAATGGCCAAGTTCTCTCAGAGCTCAATGCTTTTGCTGTGCGCGATCTTCGGGAGCGTGGGGTGATTGCTGGTGGCATGATTCCCAAGACGGAAGCAGCTCTCTTGGCGGCAAGCTTGGGGGTGCCCAGCCATATTATTGATGGACGCATCCCAGCTGCCCTTTTAGAAAGAGAGGGGAGAGGAACAGTATTCCCCCCTGAAGTTTTATAGGTGCAGGTTCCTATAAAACTGCGTCGTACAATTGCTGCCCCTAATCCAGTCCTTGTAGGAGTTGAGCGGTCATGAGCGAGTGGATCGAACGCGAGAGTAAATATCTTTTCCAAAACTACGGCCGCCAACCAATCGTGCTTGAGAGAGGAGAGGGATCTTGTGTTTGGGACAGCGAGGGGAATGAGTACTTAGATTTTGTAGGGGGGCTTGCGGTTACCTCATTGGGTCACTCGCATCCTGCTGTAACTGCCGCTGCTGAAGTCCAGTCTCAAAGGCTAATTCATGTTTCCAATCTCTACTACACCACTCCCATGATCGAACTTGCGGAGTTGCTTGTTGAAAATTCCCCTCTTGATCGTGTCTTTTTCTGCAACTCAGGAGCGGAGGCAATTGAGGCGGCAATAAAGGTTGCTCGGCGATATGGCTACGATGAAAGGGATGGGAAATACGGGATCATTGCGATGCAGGACGGTTTCCACGGACGTAGCCTTGGTGCTCTCGCGGCTACGGGAACCACTCGCTACCGGGAGCCTTTCGAGCCTATGCCATCGGGTTTCAACCACGTTCCCTGGAATGACATCGACGCTCTTCAGGCTGCTACTGATGAAAATACGATAGCTGTGCTGTTAGAGCCCATTCAGGGAGAGGGTGGTGTGAACGTCCCTGGACCTGGTTATCTGCAAGCGGTTCGTAAGTGGTGCGATGACAAGGGATTGCTCCTTATCCTCGACGAGATTCAGGCAGGTATCGGTCGCACGGGGACACTTTGGGCGCATGAACAAGATGGCATTGAGCCCGACATAATGTGTGTTGCAAAGGGTCTTGCTGGTGGCTTCCCTATTGGTGCCGTTTTGGCAAGAGACGCGCTTGCAGGCCATCTCGTTCCGGGAGATCACGGAACTACCTTTGGGGCTAATCCGGTTGCGACTGCTGCGGGTGTGGCTGTTCTTCGGTATATCTTCGAGAACGATATTCTCACTGCCACTCGTCGTGCTTCAGAGCGGCTCGTGATGCGTCTCCGTCAGATGGAGGATGCTTTACCTGCTGTTACCGAGGTTCGGGGACGTGGGCTGCTGCTCGCTTTAAGTCTCTCAAGCGAAGTGGCTCCCAGGGTAGTGACCCTCTGCCGCGAGCGTGGCTTGCTTGTGAATAATGTACGTCCCGATCGTATTCGCTTGATGCCTGCTCTCATCGTCGAGGATGACGAGATAGATCGTGCCTGTGACATCCTTGAGGAGGCGATCAGGTTAGCGACTTCGTAACGGGCTTACTTCTTGCCTTGTGCACACTTGGGGCCGTCAGCCTCGCCGGCTTGGGGTTGCGTCTATTGTTAGCTGCCCGGGTCACTGATACAGCTATCGCCCCGCCCTCGATCCTTGTACTTGGAAGTGTGGCGGCAGCTGCGATAGGCCTGGCCTTCACTCCCTTTGCCTTAGCAGGGGCCCTCCCCACTGCCCTCGGTGTAATTGCGTTTTTAGTGGTCGTGGTAGCTCTCATCAGCACTATTGGGGCGTGGTTGGTGATTCGGCGGTTATCCTGACTGCCCCCCGAGCTGTATGGGGGTTACCCTTTGAGATATTCGATCGAAAGGCAGGACCGCGTGCCTAAACTCGTTCTCGCCTATAGCGGCGGTCTCGATACAACTACCGCTATTACCTGGCTTAAAAAGGAGCGTGGCTATGACGTTATCGCTCTGAACATCGATGTTGGCATGAGTAGGGAGCAGGCCGTGCTGGAAGAGCGCGGCCTCGCTGCAGGCGCTTCTAAGGTTATCGTCGAAGATGCTCGTGAGGATTTCCTCAGATACTTCGCCTTCCCAGCGTTAGCGGGTGGAGCCCTGTACCAGGACGCATATCCGCTGGCAACGGCTCTCGCCCGTCCGTTGATGGCGAAGCTTCTAGTTGACATAGCGCATGGTGAAGGTGCGGTTGCGGTTGCCCATGGCTGTACGGGCAAGGGTAACGACCAGGTGCGCTTTGATGTTGGAATTCGTACTCTCGATCCTGCTCTTGAGATTGTTGCCCCCACTCGGGAGGAGGCGATGTCTCGGGAGGCCGAGATCGAATATCTCCAAGAGAATGGCATTGCGATTGCCTGGGAAGTGAAGGGCTCTTTCAGTATCGATGAGAACATCTGGGGTAGGAGTGTCGAGGCGGGAGTCCTTGAAGATCCATGGATGGCTCCTCCCCCTGAAGCTTACGTCTGGACGATTGATCCCGAGGATGCCCCTAACGAGGGTGTAGATGTTTCGATTGGTTTCGAAGAAGGCTTTCCTACAACTGTTGATGGGGAGCTCCTTTCCCCTGTTGAGCTAGTGGAACGGCTTAATGAAATTGGAGGGGCGCACGGAGTTGGTCGAGTTGATCATGTTGAAGATCGTCTAGTTGGCATCAAAAGTAGAGAGATCTACGAGGCTCCGGCAGCCACCATTCTGTTTGCAGGCCACAAAGCGATCGAGGCTCTTACACTTTCCAAACAACAGCTCCGCTTGAAGCGCCAGATCGCTGCCGAATATGCTGAGCTTATCTATGACGGGCTTTGGTTTAGTGCCCACCACCAGGATTTGGCTGCCTATATGTTGAGTACGCAGCGATTCGTCAGTGGGGAAGTTCGACTTCGTCTGCATCGTGGTTCAGTGACCGTTACTGGCCGCCGCGCGAACTCCTCACTGTATAACCGGTCTCTTGCGACTTACGACCGAGACGATGCGTTCGACCATGAATCGGCGGTCGGCTTTATAGATATCTGGGGTCTTCAGACCAGAGTGCAGGCTCGTCAACAGCTCCTTGACCAGCTGCCGGAGGCTCTTCGAATCGCTCAGCCAAGGGAGGAGGCATCCCAGTGAAGGGGTTTCCCGAAATGACAACAATCCAATATCAGGGCCTCGGAGAATGTTCCGAACTCTGGGGAGGAACCCAGGCAGACTTCGTTCTTGACTGGCCAGGTCGTCCTGCTAGGGAGGTAGCTGTCTTTTTGCAGGATGCTGCTGCAGGGGTCCTTGCTGAGGTAAATGCCTTTGAAGACAACTCTCACTTTCGTGCTGCTGCTGCTCGTGTTTTGGGTGAAGCCTGGCTGGAGGCGGAAGTCGAACGCCAAGGTCAGATAGATTCTTTCATTGTCATCTCCGCTGCGACTCTTGCTGATCGACCTGAGCTCATTGCCGCTGCGCGAGTACTGTCCTCCTCGGGTTCATGACTGAGGAGCGACGGCGTGTTCCGATTGAGCAGGCTGGGACTAGAACCTTCCCTGTTGATGAAAGTGAGCCTTGCGAATGTCCTCGGCTCGATCGAAACGAGTGGCATGAGGTGGAAAGTGACTGGAGTGACGTCGCTTTCGCCAAGATAGGAGTCCCTGCGTTTTTTGGTGTGCCGGTGCGCTTTTGGAGCAACCGGAGGAAGCTAGTTGCCCGCGCTAAGTCTGCGGGCAGCGTTCCCGAGGATGCCATGCTCCTAATGGGTCCCGGTCGTATGCGCAGAACCGTAATGCTTGAAGTGGAGGAAGCAGACTCCTCCCGGCGGGATATTGTGACTCCGGGCGGTGTTGTTTTTACTAGGTTGCTTTCTGCTCCTTGGGGGCAAATGCGCACTTTGATGAAGGAGACGCGCGCTATGGCGCGTGAACGATATGGTCGTAATCCCGAGACTATTTGGGTTTGGTACCTCACCTGTCAGAACTGTTCCCCAGAGCGTAATTTCGAGACACTTTTTATTGCGCATTACTCTGTGCGTCCTGAAATGGCGATGGAGAGGTGACCTTCAACCTGTGCTTCGCTACCATCGAGAGAGAAATGGGACAGGAGTTGGACAGTTTCTGGCTCGCCCCTAAGGGGTCATGCGGCGGATAGATGGCGAGGCCTTCCTAACTTACGCCCATTCTGCCTTTTGCCATTTGGTCCCGAGTGGACCGGGAAGACCGGGTGAATGAGGAGCCAATGCTAGATCGCTATAACCCCCACTCCATTGAAACTAAATGGCGTGAACGTTGGGCTTCCAGCGGTATTGATCGCGTAAGCGATGCAGATGACCGGCCACCTTTTTACGCGCTCACGATGTTTCCCTACCCGTCTGGTGATTTGCATACGGGCCACTGGTACATCATCGCACCCAGCGATGCTGCTGCTCGGTTCCGTCGAATGCAGGGCTACAACGTTCTCTTTCCAATAGGGTTCGATGCTTTTGGCCTCCCGGCTGAAAATGCTGCCATCGAGCGGGGGGTAGATCCGAAGGGCTGGACCTATGGAAATATTGATCGAATGCGTAGCCAGCTGCGCACGATGGGTGCGAGCTTTGACTGGGACCGGGAAGTAATCACTTGTGACACCGAGTATTACCGCTGGACCCAGTGGTGGTTTCTCAAGCTATACGAACGCGGCCTGGCCTATCGATCGGAGGCCGCTGCCAACTGGTGTCCTGGTTGCCAAACAGTTCTTGCGAATGAGCAAGTTATTGATGGTCTGTGTGAGCGTTCTGATGATCCCGTAGAACGTCGGTTTTTAACACAGTGGTTCTTCCGAATAACGGACTATGCGGAGGAGCTTCTTGACTTCGAAGGCCTCGACTGGCCCGAGCCCATCACCACTATGCAGCGCAACTGGATAGGTCGCTCGGAGGGGGCAACGCTTCATTTTCAAGTAGATGTAAAGGGGGTTGATGAGCCTCTTACGGTTTTCACTACGCGTCCTGACACCGTGTACGGCGCGACCTTCATGGTTATCGCTCCTGAGCACCCACTGATTGAGACCATTACCTCTATGGACCAAAGAACAGTGGTGCAGTCTTACGTGGCGGCCACCTCCCGTGCATCTGAGGTTGAGCGACTGTCGACTGAACGCGAGAAGACGGGGGTGTTTACGGGTGCCTATGCAATTAACCCCTTTAACGGTGCACGTGTTCCCATTTGGACTGCTGACTATGTGCTTGGTACCTATGGCACTGGTGCCATCATGGCGGTACCTGCGCATGATGAAAGGGACTTCGAGTTTGCCCGTCAGCATGGCTTAGATGTGGTTCCTGTTTTCGATCATCCCGACATTGATGTGGATAAGCCGCTTGAGGGTGCTTTTACTAATGGCGAGACGATGATTAATTCAGAGGCTTTGGATGGAACTCCCGCTAATGAGGCGATTTCGGTGGTCGTTGCCAGGGCAGAAAAAGAGGGGATTGGGACAGGTGCTATCACCTACCGCCTGCGGGATTGGCTAATCTCGCGGCAACGATACTGGGGCGCGCCCATCCCGATTATCCACTGTGATGACTGTGGAGTTATCCCGGTACCTGATGGTGATCTCCCGGTGGTTCTTCCTGAGGGCGTGCATTTCGAGCCAACAGGGCAATCTCCTCTTACGCAGATCGAAGAATGGGTCAGCGTCAAATGTCCCCAATGTGGCTCTGGTGCTCGGCGTGAAACCGACACATTGGATACTTTCATGTGTTCGAGCTGGTATCAGATGCGCTATGTCGATCCTCATAATTCAGTGCTCCCCTTCTCGAAAGAAGCAGGAAGTCATTGGCTTCCTGTCGATGTGTATACAGGGGGCGCTGAGCATGCAGTAATGCATCTTCTGTACACACGCTTCTTCTGGAAAGCTGCGCGTGACATGGGCATTGTCCAAGGTAGGGAGCCCATGAAAAGGCTATTTAACCAAGGGGTCATTCTTGGGCCTGATGGCAACCGAATGTCGAAAAGTCGCGGCAATGTTGTTGCTCCGGATGATCTAGTAGAACGGTACGGTGCTGATGCTTTCCGCTGCCAGCTGATGTTCATTGGTCCATGGGACCAAGGGGGCCCCTATAACCCCAGTGGTATGCCTGGAATTGTTCGTTGGCTGAATCGGCTCTGGACTGTTGCGACCGAGTCCTCTCCAGATGAGGGTGATGGTGTCGCCTCCCGCGAACTTGCTGCTGCGACTCACCGCACTATCAGGGACGTGACTAGTGATCTCGAAGGGTTTCGTTTCAACACTGCCATCGCACGTCTAATGGAATTGACGAGCACCCTCGTTCGTGCTCGTGGTACCGGAGGGGTTGATAGTGCTACCTGGGTCGGATCTGTTGAAGCACTGATCCTAATGACTGCCCCGCTGGCTCCACATATCAGCGAAGAGCTATGGGAGCATCGGGGAAAGTCGTATAGCGTTCACCAGCAGGCCTGGCCTGCGTTTGATGAGGCACTCGTTGTCGAAGATATGGTGGAGATCGTTGTACAGGTGAACGGTAAGGTGAGAGACCGCTTGACTCTCCCTGCTGATGCTAGCGAGGAAGATGCGCGTGTAGGTGCTCTCGCTAGCGAAAAGGTGAGAGGTTGGGTTGGTTCGAGTGAGCCACGTAGGGTGATCTATGTACCTGGAAAGCTTCTCAATATTGTCGTTTGAGGTTGATTTAGTCTGAGACGCTATTGACCACCCAGACCATCAGCCATAGCAAGATCAATACGATCATAGGGCTCAGATCGATCCAACCCGTGCGTGGCATGAACCGACGTACAGGTTCGACGAGGGGGTCGGTGATCTGGTGGACCAACTGCACAATTGGGTTATTGCGTGAAATGGGGAACCAACTAAGTAGGCCTCGCCCCACGACTGCGATCATGAGCATATAAAGGAAGGCATTCAGGATGCCTGCAATTGCGGAGTTCACTTGGCTTCTCCCAGCTCTTTTGAACGTTCATAAGCAGCGCGCAGACAGGCCTTGATTAGCTCGCTAAATTCTCCGCGCTCCAGCTCATGAAGGCCGGCTTCGGTTGTACCGCCTTTGGAGGTAACCCGCTTTCGCAGGTCAGCCGGAGAAAGCTCGCTTTCTTGTGCATATTGCGCCGCCCCAGAGAGTGTCTGCATTGTCATGGCTTCTGCCTCATCGGCAGTCAATCCAATGGTCATGCCGGCAGCAATCAATGCTTCGATAAAAAGAAACACGTAAGCGGGCCCGCTTCCACTTAAGGCTGTCGCCATATCTAACTTTTCTTCGTCATCAACAGGTAATTGGTGTCCGATCGTATCCAGCAGGCTGCGAACGGTGGCTCGCTGTTTCTCATCCACAGCCTCGGTTGCTACCCATACGCTCATGCCTGCATTGATGGCTGCGGGAGTGTTGGGCATGACTCGCACGATGCGCTCATGGTTGAAGTGTGAAGCAAGGGTCTTGATTCGAACTCCTGCCATGATCGAAACCAGTAAAGCGTCCTTTGGAAAGCCGCCACTGATAGTGCGGAACTCCTGTGGCTTTACCGCGAGCAGTACTAGATTGCATTCAGGCAGGACATCGCTGGCCTCGGCGGCAGTGTTGACTCCAAAGCGCTCAGCTAGGTCCTTCCGGCGCTCATCTAACAATTCGACGACGGTAATAGCTTCAGGTTTGAGCAATTCCTGTTTGATGGCGCCTGCAAGGATAGCCTCTCCCATAACACCGCCACCTACGATCGCAACCGTCATAGGGTCCTCTCTCCAAAAAGAGCACGACCTACACGCACGAGCGTTGCACCTTCTTCGATCGCAACCTCGAAGTCATTGGTCATTCCCATTGAAAGTTCGGGAAAGGAAAACTGAGTGGCGAGGAGGCGCAGGGCACGAAAAATGGGCCGTACCTGTTCAGGGTCAGATGCGATTGGTGCGATAGTCATTAAGCCGCGCAGTCGCAGGTTTGGGGTTTCGTGGGCGGCAGCTATCAGGGGTGACACTTCATTTACAGAGATGCCACCTTTCTGAGCTTCTCCTGCTACGTTGATCTGGAGTAGCACGTCCCGAGATGTTGGTGCAGCTGTGTCCAGTCGATACATTAAACGTGTCGAGTCAATTGAATGGATAACATCAAAGGCTGAGGCGGCTGCCTTCGTCTTGTTGGACTGGAGGTGTCCAATAAGATGCCAAGTTGCCTCCACGCCTTTGTTGGAAGCTTCCTCTATCTTGGGTAGTGCTTCCTGAACACGATTCTCGCCGAAGTGTCGGAGCCCAGCTTCGTAGCCTGCTTGAATAACTTCTGCTGACTGACCCTTGGTCACGGCGACGAGCGTGACTGAAGCTGGGTCGCGACCGGTTCGCGCACAAGCTTTTCTAATACGTTCCTGCACTCGCTCTGTGCGCTCGGTTACATCCCGGTGGAGAGTGATTGTGCTCATGCGGCCCAGCAAAATTGCGCAGCGCAGCGCGAAAAACCGTAATTGTACTGATGGTCCACAACATCGATTCTACCTGGGTAAGGAGTGCCCTCCTCTAGCCGCACTTGTTGTAGCCGCAACTCCGGCAAATCAGGCAGCCTTCGCCGTAGTAGAGGACCGATCCGCAGTCAGGACAGCCCACTCCGCTTTGAACCATGTTGCTGTGGGCTAGCGCTGGCTCATCGACCCCCATGCTCTCTGCCACCTCGTATGGAGGGATAAGTGTGGGTTGTGCTCCTGCTTCTCGATCACCGAACTTCAAATCAAGCCAGCGGAAAATGTAATCGATGATGCTAGTGGCTATCGGGATTTCCTGATTGCCCGTTGGGCCGCTTGGCTCGAACCGGCTGCCCTGTAGCTTTCTCGCTAACACTGATACTGGAACACCGAACTGGAGAGCGTAGCTTGTCAGCATTGCCATAGTGTCCATCAATGCCATCACTGTCGAGCCTTGTCTGCTCACGTTCACGAAAAGCTCACCCGGAGTGCCGTCCTCGAAGAGGCCGACGGTCATATATCCCTCTAGTTCTCCAACACGGAACTTGTGAGTTAGCGACTGGCGTTCATCAGGTAGGCGCCTACGCACAGAGCGACCGGTCTTCGCTACCAGCGCTTCAGCAGCAGCGATAGCGTCAGCAGCAGCCTCCTCGTTTTCCATGCCGCTTTCGCCCTCGCCTGCATGCTTTAGCACTTGGAGGTCGCGGGAGCCGTCGCGGTAGATAGTGATCCCTTTGCAGCCAGTTTCATAGGCAAGTTGATAGGCAGTTGCGACGTCTTCCACGGTCGCCTCGTTGGGGAAGTTGATCGTCTTTGAAACTGCGTTGTCGGTGTGTTCTTGGAATGCAGCCTGCATCCGCACATGAGCTTCGGGGGCGATGTCATGTGCAGTTACGAACACGTCCTTTACCCAGTCTGGTACGTCATTGCGTTCGGCTAGATGTCCTCCCTTGGCGAGAAACTCTATGAGGTCGTCGCTATAAAAGCCCTCGTTTCGGGCGACGTGTTCGAAATGCTCGTTTACCTCGTTTAGTTCAACCCGCTTTGTGGGGTCATCTTTATCGAGGTAGTGGGAGCGCACAAAGGCTAGGGCGAACACTGGCTCAACGCCTCCTGAGCAGTCGGCGATGATGCTCAGCGTTCCTGTGGGAGCGATGGTTGTACGTGTGGAATTACGAAGAGGCATCGGTCCCTCGTCCCCACCTGGCCCGTAGAGGGAGTCTCCCCAGTCGGGGAAGTTGCCCCGAACTGCCGCTAGGTTATGCGAGGCATTGTCAGCCTCCCTCTGGATGAAGCCCATTACCTCGCGCGCTAGGGAAAGCGCCTCCTCGGAATCGTAAGGAATACGCAGGTCGAGCAGCATGTCTGCCCAGCCCATTACCCCCAGGCCGATGCGACGGATCGCATGTGAGGTTTCCTCAATCTCCTCTATTGGGTAGTGGTTCATCTCGATTACGTTGTCGAGTAGGTGTACGCAGCGATGAACGGTTGCACCAAGACGTTCGAAGTCAACCGCCTTAGAGCCAGGATCACCGGTCACAAAATGAGCAAGGTTCAGTGAGCCTAAGTTGCAAGAGTCGTAAGAATAGAGGGGTTGTTCGCCACAGGGGTTGGTCGATTCGATGGGGCCGCGTTCAGGAACTGGATTGGCACGGCCATTGTTAATGCGGTCAATGAAAATTACGCCGGGATCGCCATTCTGCCAGGCGTTTTCAACCATAGTTTGCCAGACCTTGCGGGCGTTTCGGGTTTCGACAATATCGCCGGACTTGGGGCTAATGAGGTTGTAGTCGCCATCTTCGGCTAGCGCGGTCATGAAATCATCAGTTACGGCCACGCTGATGTTGAAGTTGGTGAGCGTGGTCATGTCAGCTTTCATATCTATGAAAAGGTCGATATCTGGGTGGTCAACACGCAGGATGCCCATGTTTGCACCTCGGCGAGTCCCCCCTTGTTTAATGGCTTCTGTAGCGGAATCGAACACTGTCATAAAAGAGACGGGACCACTGGCAACACCCATCGTGCTGCGTACGCGATCGTTTGCCGGGCGGAGTCGTGAGAAGGCGAAGCCGGTGCCGCCCCCTGATTTATGAATGACAGCTGTGTCTCGGATTGCTTTAAAGATCCCATCGATCGAATCCGGAACTGGCAGGACGAAGCAGGCAGAAAGCTGTTGCAAATCTCTGCCTGCATTTACCAGTGTTGGCGAGTTAGGGAGGAAGTCCAGGGAGGAAAGTAGACGATAAAAATCTTGCTCTGCTGCCGATCGGTCGGCTTCAGTGCCGCCATACCGCAACTCAGCTTGAGAGAGATTGTGTGCAACTCTCACAAAGCATTGGTCTGGTGTTTCGATCGGATCTCCCTTCTCGTCGCGCGCCACGATGCGACGTTCCATGACTACGACGGCATTCTCCGAGAGAGGCGTCGGAATGAAGCCGGTTTCTGGAGTGGGCTCGGAAGTGGTAACCATGGGTTCCTCCAAAGAGTTTGGGTGTGGCTGTCTAAGGTTTTCTGTTTTTCTTAATAAGTCACATCGTTAGCCGACTGATTGAGCGAAAGGAGCTGGTTCCTCCGAGCTACCTTCCTGTCGGGACTCCTCTTCTAGAAGAGCAAGCTGATGTATGCGCTCATCAAAGGAAGGAACGCGCCCTTCGTCTAACGCTTGTAGCGCATCCTTGAGCGAATCAAGGTCGGCGAAGGCGCGATAGACCGAAGCAAAACGGATGTATGCAATGTGGTCGATGCTCCGCAGCGCATCGACGGCGAGTTCGCCGACAACTGAGGATGAAATTTCGAGGCGGCCATCGCGGCTGACGCGCCCCTCAATGTCAGCTACGACGGCGTCAAGTTGGTCGGCAGAAACGGTGCGCTTTGCGCAGGCTGAGCGCAGTCCTGAAAGTAGCTTTTCTCGATCAAAGTCCTCTCGACGACCGTCCTTCTTTACCACTTGTACGGTGGAACGTAGGACAGTCTCCAACGTTGTGAAGCGCTCGCCGCAGTCTGCGCATTCGCGACGACGACGCACTGCGTTTCCCGTTCCCCGGCTGTCCGTGACGCGGGAGCTTTCAGAGTGACAATAGAGGCACCGCATTGCGGCTCCAAACTGTTAAGAAGTGTTAACGCCTTTGTCGCTGGAAACGAAGCATGGCCTACATCTTGGGGGGCTGTCAAGGCCTCCCCTACAATATCTTGGGGATGATAACCAACCATAACATTTAAGAAGGGTGAGGCTTCGGTTCGGCCGTACTGTGTTTCTATCGTCGACGACGCGGGTCGTGAAACTGGCATGCTTGGGTATCAGACCACGGTGCAAAAACGCCGCTTCCAGGATGAAGGCAGCGTCCCCTCCCGTCCCCTCCAGGAACAAATTCAAAGCAATTTTGGCAAGTTAGAGCTGGCTGCACACCTGGCCCTAGGTCGTCTTGAACCATTGCCACAAGGCTTCTGTCTTGGGGAGCTTGCCAAGAGACTGCTTGTTGGTCTGCACTTGATTCTCCGGCTCTCAGGGCGGTTGCAAATGATTCGTGGTCTGAGCGACGGCCACGGCGGCGGTTTTCGGAACGGCGCAGCGCTTTTGCCCCTAGACTTTCCTGGTCGCGGTGTGCGCGTTTTTTTCGGCTCTTGCGACGGCCCACCCCCGCAGCCTAGCGAGACTCTCTTTGTCCGTCGAGGGGGCTTCGGGAGGTTCTCAAATAATGAATGGGTTAAGGATCCCTCGTCTTCATAGCAGAGGGACGCCGTATACTTCCGCGCAGCCCCAGCGAGTTCCTGGCGGAGAGCGATGATCAGGCCTGGAAGTAGCTCCCGTGACTGAGATTGAGACAGCAACTTCGGCTCCTTCGACGCTGGATCTCGCGGGTGATCTCTTAAGCCTGCGTTCCCGGCAGGATGGTGCTGGGCTTGCGACGGTACCCCTTCCGGTTGAACTGCTTGGAGCTACGGGAGGTTGGAGCCTCGAACAATTGCGGGCAGCTGCTACCGTCTCCTGGGAGCAACCTTCAGAAGATCTTCATCTGTTCGGTTTTGGTCGAGCCCTCGATTTGGGATCGGCGGAAGGCGCTCCCCTGGCCGCTGCCGCTCCTGCTCTTCGGGAGGCAGCAGGTGGGCATCGGGCTGGTTCGGTCGAGCCGCTGGCCCGGCCGAGATTTTTTGGGGGTGCTCGCTTCGATGCCAGCGCTCCTCCTCGTGAGCACGCGTGGGAAGCATTCGGAGCGTGGCGGTTTGTCCTCCCTGAAATAATTGTTGCGCTGAAAGGTAGCCAGCTAAGTGCTTCGCTGACGCTGGGAGTCCGACCTCAGCAGACTAGGGAAGGCGTTGCTGCCGCCGTTTCTGCGGCTATAGCCCGCGTTGCGTTGCCTTCTGGCCCGGAGGGGGGAACACCTCGGTATCAGCGTACGGGTCCGGATGCTTCACTTTGGCGCTCTGCAGTTTCCCAGGCCCTCACGGAAATTTCCGCTGGTCGCTATCGCAAGGTGGTGCTAGCCCTGCAAGCTCGATGCCACTCTCCGACGCCGCACGATGTTTCTGCGACGCTGACTGCCCTTGCTGCTCGCTACCAGAGTTGCTTTGTCTTCGGCTATCGCTTAGGCGAATCCTGTTGGGTTGGTGCTAGCCCCGAGTTGCTAGTCTCGTTGGAGCAGGGGCGTGTCCGTGCCCTTAGTCTGGCAGGAACTTGTGCGCGGGGCCTGGATGCTGGAGAAGACGATGAGCTAGCAAGAGCACTACTTGCCAGTGAGAAGGAGCGAAGTGAGCATGATCTTGTCGTGCGGGCCACCCAAGAAGCACTGGTGTCCCTTTGCGATGAACTGTCCGTTCCGGAAACTCCTCGAATCTTGCGAATGACCGGAATACAGCACATGCAGACCCCTATCGAAGGCCGGGCAGCTCCTGGTGTTGATTTACTTGATGCCCTGCTTGCGATGCATCCGACACCAGCTGTTGGTGGCGCCCCTCGGGAGCCCGCGCTTGATGCCATTGCTCGTCTGGAAGGAATGGACCGTGGGTGGTACGCAGGCCCTATTGGATGGATGGATATGAAGGGTGAAGGGGCCTTCGCAGTCGCACTTCGTTCAGCACTACTTCATGGACGCGAAGCACTGCTTTATGCGGGTGCGGGTATCGTTGCTGGCTCTGATCCAGATCGTGAACTTACTGAGGTTGAATTGAAGCTCCGTCCATTGCTTGAGGCCCTGCGCGGGGTGTAACGATGGTCGCCGCGGCCAATACAGCTGCTGCCCGTGCTCTAGTGGAGGGCCTTGTCCGATCCGGGGTGCGTGATGTCTGCATTACTCCAGGTTCTCGCTCGACTCCTCTGACAGTAGCCTTTGCTGAACAGCCCGTCATCAATCCGTGGCTTCACCTCGATGAGCGCTCCTCTGGGTTTTTTGCGTTAGGCCTTGCTCGTGCCAGTGGCAGGCCGGTAGCCCTCGTCTGTACTTCTGGTACGGCAGCGGCCAACTTACATCCGGCAATTGTCGAAGCGGATCTCTCAAGGGTTCCCCTTATTGTTTGCACTGCTGACCGTCCTCCTCGTCTCCGAAATGTCGGGGCTCCCCAGACCATTGACCAGGTTGGGCTTTATAGGGCCAGTGTCCGTCAGGAACGTGACTTGCTTGTCCCCGGATCGCCTGGCACACAGCCGGAGTTTTTCGCCGAAGCCGCCAGAGCCGCTGTTAAGGCATCCTTGGGGCCCCTTCCGGGTCCTGTCCATCTAAACGTCCCATTTGAGGAACCACTAATTGCGTCTCCCGCCAATCACCCAGTTCCCGTGGAAGTTTTGGAAACTGGTCCAGTTCCTGCTGTTGCATCCATAACGCCTGCTTCCAATCAGCTTCAGGCTGCTGTGGAAGCATTGAACTCCAGTGTTCGACCGCTCATTGTTGCCGGCCCAGAGAGTGGTGGCCTTCCCGCTGCAGAGATAGCGGCACTTGCCGGTGTCCTAGGGGCGCCCCTACTTGCCGATGCCTTGAGCGGTCTTCGATCGGGGCCACATGACTGTAGCAATGTTATTGACGCCTACGACGCTTTCCTTAGGGATGTGCCTGTTGACGCTATTACTCCAGATTGTGTTCTGCGGTTTGGCGCTGCCCCCACTTCAAAGGTTCTTAACCAGTTTCTTGCTCGTGTGACTGATGCAGTCCACATCCTCTGTGACTTGCCCGGCTCTTTCCGCGACCCTAATGGGTGCACTACTCATAGCCTCACGGCTGATCCGCTTTCTGCCGCTAGTTCGCTTCACAAAGCTGTCGCACAGAGCTCTAATGAAAGTTGGCTTGCTAAGTGGCGCGAATGCGATGCTCGTGCCCGAAGAACCCTCGCCAATTACGCCCTCAATCAGGCCGAGCCATTTGAGGGCCGTGCTGTCATTGAGTTGCAACGTTCCCTACCTGCGGGTGCCACAATTTTTGTTGGTAACAGCATGCCTGTTCGCGATGTGGACTCCTTTCTTGAGGGAAGCGAAAAGCTGCTCTCTGTGGTTTCTAACCGTGGGGCAAATGGCATTGATGGTGTTGTCTCATCTGCCCTTGGTCATGTGGCTGCAGGGGTGGGCCCCGTTGTTCTGCTTATCGGAGATCTTTCGTTTTTCCACGACTTGAACGGACTATGGGCAGGCAGTCGACATGGTCTCGATCTGACAATAGTCCTGCTCAATAACGGAGGCAGCGCCATATTTCACTATCTCCCTCAGGCGGATCACGAGCATGTATTTGAGGAATGGTTTGGCACGCCGAGCAACGTGGATTTTTCTGCGGCCGCGAGAGCGTACGGATCGAGTTTTCGCCTCCTTGGAGATTGGGCGGAACTCCCGGAAGCCTTGGCCAATCTCAATAAGGGAATTCAAGTTCTTGAAATCCGCACAGACCGTGCTCGCAACCACCTATTACATGAGGAGGCTTGGGAGAGGGTGAATGAGGCTACCTGGGAATGACGCAAGTTTCCCTCCAAGATGGCCTTTTTCTCAACGTGGAGCGGTGGGGTAGTGGCCCTCCCATTGTTCTGCTCCATGGCTTTACTGGTTCAGCAATGAGTTGGGGGCCGCTCGCCGAAATGTTGGCTGCTCGCTTCACTGTGTTGGCGGTTGACGTGGTTGGACATGGATCTTCTAGCAAGCCCCTAGAACTTGACCGCTATGCAATAGATCAGGCTGCGCAAGATGTGGTGGCTGCTATCAACGCATTGGGGTTTCGGCGGAGTAGCTGGTTAGGTTATTCAATGGGAGGTCGGCTTGCGCTGTTCGTTGCGGCAATGCTCCCTCAGGCCGTGGACCGCCTCATTTTAATTGGAGCTTCTCCAGGAATTGTCGATGAGGAGGAGCGAGCCACAAGACGCGCAGCTGACGAAGCTCTGGCTGATCGCATCGAGAGGGAAGGTGTTTCGGCGTTCGTTGATTATTGGGAATCCCTACCGATATTCGCCAGTCAGGCTCGTCTGCCAGAGGGAATGCGTCGTGCTATAACCCGAGGTCGCCTAGCGAACGATGCACATGGTCTTTCAAGGAGCCTTCAGGGTATGGGCACTGGTGCGCAATTGCCGCTCCACAATAGGCTCTCTGGTATTCAAGTGCGCTCGCTTCTCCTTGCGGGATCTCTTGATTCGAAGTTTTCTGCTATTGCAAACCAGATGGTTGTCACCATGCCAAACTCTCGTGCCGTTCATGTTCCTGGGGCTGGGCATGCCCCACACATCGAGAAACCGGCATACTGCGCTCGGACGATCACGGCCTTTCTAAAAGAAGGCATGAGGGAGAACGAACATGGCGGTAGCCTGGGAGCCAGACGGTGATTACGAGGACATTCTGTATGGGAAAGCAGAAGGGATGGCTCGTATTAGCATCAACAGGCCTGAAGTCCACAATGCTTTCCGGCCCGAGACAGTTTTTGAATTAATCGATGCTTTCCAGAGGGCTCGGGAGGATCCGGAAGTTGGGGTTGTACTTTTAACTGGTGAAGGTGGCCGTGCGTTTTGCTCCGGTGGGGACCAGCGAGTCCGCGGTCATGGGGGCTATGTTGGAGAAGACGATGTTGCTCGAATTAATGTCACCGACCTGCACAAGCTAATTCGCTCAATTCCGGTGCCTGTAATCGCTCTTGTGGCTGGTTGGTCCATTGGAGGCGGACATGTCCTCCATGTGATCTGTGATCTCACTATTGCTGCAGAGAACGCTCGCTTTGGTCAGACTGGCCCGCGGGTCGGTTCTTTTGACGGAGGCTTTGGTGCCAGTCAGCTTGCCCGGCTGGTTGGCCAGAAGAAAGCCCGTGAGATTTGGTACCTCTGTCGCCAGTACGATGCGCAGGAAGCGCTGGAAATGGGTCTTGTAAACGCTGTCGTCCCACTTGACCGGCTCGAGGAGGAGGGAATTGAATGGGGCCGCGAGATCCTTCGCCACAGCCCCTTGGCCCTTCGCCTCATGAAATCATCGTTCAACGCTGAACTTGATGGCCTGACCGGTATCACTGAGCTCGCTCATAATGCGACGTTGCTTTTTTACATGAGCGAGGAGGGTAAAGAGGGCCGCAATGCTTTTATTGAGAAGCGCGAGCCCACTTACTCGGACATGGATAAGTTTCCTCGGCGCCCATGACTCTCGCTGCTCCCATAACGAGTGTTTGCTGGCGGCCTTGGCGGATCCCCCTGCTTGAAGCTGTTTCCACTAGTGCCGGTGGATTTACGGAACGTGAAGGATTGATCGTTAAGATTGAAACCGCAGATGGTGCAATCGGGCTCGGAGAATGCTCGCCGCTTCCGGCGGAGGGGTTGACGGTGATCTCTCTTGCTGAGCGCATGAAGCAGGTGGGTGGGGCGCTAGTAGGGTCTGTTCCTTGCTGGGCTGGGGTCAATCGGCTTTTAAGAAGGGGCATGGAGGGTGCCGACGTTGCAATTGAATGTGCTGTAGGTGATCTCCTGTCCCGGTCTCGGGGAGTACCCCTTAACCAGTGGCTCGCTGACCAGCAAGGGCTTCCTGCAAATGGTCCGACCGAAATTCCTGCGAATGCTCTTCTTTCGGCTAAGGACCCTATCGCTATCGCTAGTGAGGCTCAGGTTGCGAAGCAGAACAGCTTTGACACAGTGAAGGTAAAGGTTGGTCACGATGTTCTGCTCGATTACGAGAGGTTGAAGGCTGTGCGAGAAGTTCTGGGGCCTGATGTAGAGCTTCGTATTGACGCTAATGGTGCCTGGACCAAGGAAGAGGCGTTAGTCGCTCTCGCCTCCCATAAGACCCATCGAATTGCGCTCTGTGAGCAGCCAGTTGCAAATGGAAGCGATGCCGCCGCAGGCCTGGCATTTGTGCGCTCTGGTAGCACTATTCCTATTGCGGCAGATGAATCCTGTGCTTCAGGAAGAGACCTTCGATCCCTGCTCGCTGCTGATGCTGTAGATGCCATTGTCATCAAGCCTCTGCGCACTGGGATGGTAGAGGCGCTCGACATCATTACCGAGGCAGTTACCCATGAATTGCCTTGTATTCTCACCACAACCCTCGATACGGGTGTGGGTACTGCCCTTGCACTACATTTAGCGACGCTCCTGCCACCTCCTCGTCCCGCCTGTGGAGTGGCAACCCTTCCTCTGCTCTATGGTGACCTCGTTCAAGGGTGCCCGAATCCTTCAAGAGGCTCCATCTCTCTTCCTGCTGGTCCGGGCTTGGGAGTAACCCTCGATGAAGATGCTCTCAATCACTTCGCCATTGGTCCATGGGAAGGCTTGTCCGAATGAGCGCTATGCTCCCCGATTGGTTAACGCATCGGGCCCGTGGGCTTCCGCGGGTTACTGCTATTGCTGCTGGTAGAAGGCGAGGTCTTAGTTATGCCGCCCTTTACGAATACGCTGTGCGTCAGGCTCATGGGCTGGCAGCTGTTGGAGTGGGTCCGGGAGAGCGTGTAGCGGCCATAGCCGGAACCTCTAGTGACTTTGTTATCGCGATGCACGCCACCACCCTTGTTGATGCAATCTTTGTGCCTCTTAATGTTCGGCTTACTGCTCACGAGCTGGCCGAACAGCTTCGTAACGCTGAGCCTGCAGTAGTTCTTTGCGATCTCCATTGTGAGGCACTTGCCGTAGAAGCGGCTGCGCTTGCGGGATTGTCCAAGCCCTTCCGGATGCCCCTCGAGACGGAAGAGGAAAAGGCGCAGATTGTAGAAGCCCATGACTCTGAGAGTTGCCACAGTATCGTTTACACCTCAGGTACAGCTGGGCACGCCAAGGGTGTGGTTCTTACCTACGGTAACTTCTGGGCTAGTGCCAGCGCGTCTGCTCTAAATCTTGGCCTCGATCCCTCTGACCGGTGGCTTGCCTGTTTGCCACTTAATCACGTTGGTGGATTGTCGATCCCGATTCGCAGTGCTATCTATGGCACCACTGTTGAGCTGCATTCCCGTTTTGAACCTGACGCCGTAAATAGGGCGGTGCGATCTGGTGACGTTACTCTGCTTTCGGTCGTTCCGACCATGCTCCGCCGTATGCTGAATGCTGACGATTTAAGCTTTGGTAGTTCTCTTCGGGCTGTCCTCGTTGGGGGGGGTCCTGTGGCGCCAGGCTTGCTAGAGCGAGCAACCGAACGTGGTTTGCCTGTCGTTCAGACCTACGGGCTTACGGAGGCCTGTAGCCAAGTAACAACCCTCGCGCCCTCCGAGGCGATGTCTCACCTTGGTTCAGCTGGGCGTGCCCTTCTTTCCGCTGAGGTCCGGGTAGATGCCTCAGTAGGAGAGGCCGGAGAGATTCTAATTCGTGGTCCTGCGGTTACCACCGGCTACTTCCGTAATCCCGAAGCAACTAAGGCTGCTTTCTCTGATGGGTGGCTGCAGACAGGTGATATTGGCTTTTTCGACAAGGATGCTTTTCTTACTGTGCTCGATCGGCGTGATGATGTGATTATCTCGGGTGGCGAGAATGTCTATCCGGCGGAGGTAGAGGCAGCGCTCCTCGCATATCCCGGTATCGAAGCAGCAGCAGTTGTCGGCGTTTCTGACGATGAGTGGGGTCAAAGAGTTGTAGCTGCAGTGGTCTCGCATCTTCCCGTGGAGCTCGATCGTGTAGAACCTCTGCTGCGTAGCCGTCTTGCTGGCTACAAGATTCCTGTCGGTATTGAGCGCTTCGACGCGCTCCCCACGACTTCTTCAGGCAAGGTCCAGCGTCGATTCGTCCGCCAGCAGATGGCCAAACGCCTCGCTAAACTCCCCTCCAAGCAGTAGTCACTATGCATCAGGGGGAAATCTATGAGCGACGATGCTCTTCAGCATATTCTCGATCGTCAGGCCATCAGCGATACAGTGCTGAGATACGCCACTGGCATCGATATGCGTGACTGGGAAGCTTACCGTTCGTGTTTCACCGATGAGGTTGAGATCGACTTTTCTTCTTGGAGTGGGGGTGAACCCCAGATCATGCAGGCAGACGACTGGACCGCTGCTGTGCGTGCAGGTCTAAGTGGCTTCCAGGCTACTCAGCACATCAGCTCGAACCATGTCATCAATTTCGACAGTGACGAAGCGACTTGCGTCTCCTATATGCAGGCTCAGCATTACCTTCCTAACGAAGAGGGTGACAACACCCTCACGCTTGGCGGTTATTACACCAACACTTTGGTTCGGACCCCTGCTGG
This sequence comes from Dehalococcoidia bacterium UBA2991, assembly GCA_002346645.1. Lineage (GTDB taxonomy): Bacteria > Chloroflexota > Dehalococcoidia > Tepidiformales > Tepidiformaceae > UBA2991. Next base: position 157,165 of record DEAD01000013.1, on the reverse strand, counting down.
GTGGAGGATTAGGCGTTGCCAACTCATGGTTACTTGGACGACAGGAAATAAGCATATCTTCGTGCTAGCCCAGGAACGTTTCGCGGCTATGGAGGCAGATAGAGAAGACTAAAGAGACCGAGCTGTTCACGCTTATGGAGTGCGTACTACCTCTTCTGTGATTAGGGTTTCCGACCGATGGGCCCTTAGCCAGAATATGAGGAGGGGTGGCACTGTCACTGCGATTGCGATCGCTGCCGTTCGGTAGGCAATCAGAAGACTGGTCTCATCTCCTATCCATCCCAGGACCGGTTCTGCGATCACTAATACCAAGCTGAATAAAAGGCTATGGATGGAAAGAATAGTGGCCCTCTGGGCACTTGGGATACGTTGGTTAAGGTAATCCGAGATTAGCGGGAAGCTAAGCGCGTACATCATTGTTGAGATTGGGTAGAACAAAAATGCAGCTACGTGGTCGACTGCCCCCAGTCCGACGGCAGTTGTCATCACCGCTACGGGTATCAGCACAACCAGGCGGACCAGCCCTACTACGGAGATTATTCGCACTGCCAGGAGTGCTGCGAAAAAGGAGAGGGCCTGGCCCGGCATTGGGAACCAGCCAAAATTGCCGTAATTCACTTCGTGGTGAGAGAGGAAGGGTTGTTGGAGGATTTGCATTCCCACACCTATCCCCATGACCGTGGCCATCAGCAACATCATCATTCGTACTGAGGGCTTTCCGAACGCCACTCGGAAGGCCTGCTTCGCGCCATCGATATAACTCAACTGCTCTTCGCCATCTTCGAAACGAGGGGGCTCCTTAAAGGTGATGCTTACCAGCCATGCAATGGCCATCAATCCCCCGCTTGCAACGATTGGTAACCAGAGGTTTGTCAATTCTGCCAACTGTGCTCCCAGCCCCAGGCCTAGTACCGCTCCAACTGCTTGAATCGCGCGGACTCTTCCCCAAATTTTCGTGTATTCCCCCTCGCGTTTAACTGCCCGCAGTGAGTCATAAATAAATGCTGAGTCCGCTCCTGAATAAAGGGTCCAGGCGACCGCCCATACCATGTATGAGGCCAGAAGAAGCCCGTAGTTCCCCGCAATGCCGAAGACAACAACTGCGACAGCGTTTGCTGCTACTCCGTAACTTAGGGAAACCTTTCGGCCCCACCGGTCTGCAATGGCGCCGGTTGGGACCTCCATCAAGATTAGTAGTAGCCAGAAGGGAACATCGAGGAGGGTCGCAAATTTAAGAGAGATGCCGCGCTCGTCTAGCAGGTATACGAACCAGATTGGTAGCCATAGTTGGAAGTCCACGAAGAAGCGGAATAGATAAAAACGCCAGATGTTGGCCTGAAACGCGCGTGCGTCTTCCGGGGAAACGTTGATGTCTGAAGTCGTCTGGTTAGTGCTCACGTGAGATCACTTCCCAAAAACTAAGGTCCATAGCGAGTGGCAGAGGGTAGGAATTTTGCATGGCTGGGCCCTAATAGTATTGGGCTCCCTTGTAATAGCCCTATTTTGCTCCCTCCCCTTTGGGTGACGCGTGCTAATGTGCTCACATCACTGCTGAGGAGGTCCCTTATGGCGCGCTTTATTCTCATTGGGCTGATTGAGCCACCTAGTCCGGACCAACAGGAGCTCTTTGATGAGTGGTACCTAGGCCAGCATGTCTACGATACTGCCCTCTGTCCTAACTTCCTTAGTGGAACGGTCTATAAATTACGGGGTGGTCACGTAGGTATCGAAACTCCTTCCGAGTACATCTGTATCTATGAGGTCGATGCCGAAAGCTATGAAGAGGCAGAGACCGTTCTCAATGAGTGGCAGCGTGATCCCAATGCATGGAAAGGGCGTTCTGAGCATAACGAGCTGCTTGCAGGAACGGATGCTCCTCCCTTGAGTGTTAAGGGGTCTGGCTGGTACGAATTTGAGCGTGGCTACCACACTCGTGGCTGAAGTTTGATGAAGGTTCTAGGGGTGGTAAAGGGGGTTCCTGCTTTTCACGGGGACACAACGCTCGCTTTTGTAGACAATGAGCAGATGAATATCGTGCACCGCGGTTTAGTGTCTGTCTGCTTGCGGAGGGCTTGGGAATGAGTCGTCTTTCGCGCGCGTTAGGTTTTGGTGACGGGGATAAGCGGCCTCGTCCTGTCGCCGAGTCCCCCAAGGTGCAGCGCATCCGGGAGACCATGCGCTGGCGTGGCTATGACCTTAGCGCATACACCGACGAGCAAATCACTGCGGTTAGCTCACGTTTCCCCAACGATATCTCCGATGAGGGTGAAACGACTGAAGATGGTCGACGTGCACTCGCTGCTGCTTTGGAACAGGGCGACTTCGCTCCTTCTCAGGCAGAGCCTGTTTCTGAAGAACCAGTCCTTAGTGTGCCAACTTCGTCCGAACAAACAGAAGTGCCACCCCAGTCGGAAGAGGCGGAACGGGATTCTGCAGCAGCAGGCGCTTCGCGCCACCGCTCCTCTCTTGGCATGCCCACACTAGTTGAGCGGCTTGCTCATATCTTCGGTGCGCATGCGTGGCGTCCGCTCGACGATGAAGATGGCAAGCGAATGCAGTGTGTGGGCTGTGGGCAGATGCGCAATGAGCCGATTCCCTTCCGAGCGCCTCCGCCTCCGCCTCCGCCTCCGCGTGAGGAGCCCCTCTCGCGTAGTGATTCTCCGCCCTCCCCACTTGATGATCTTCCCAATCTTGGGAATTCAGACGAGACGAAGGCGCCTCCGCAGCGAGCTCAGGGGCCCTCCAGTCAGCAGGGCCCTAATTCCCCTTGGGATTTCTTTATGGGTCTACCGTGGTGGTCAAAGCTGCTGGCAATCTTCATAGCGATTCAGGTTGTGGTCATAATCATTTCGGCTATAGGAGGAGGAGGAGGAGGAGGAGGTTGAGGCTTTCCGAGGGAGTCTGTCGATGATTCATTACGAGAACATCCACCATATTGCTTTTGTGGCTGCAGATTTGCAGCGTGGCATGGAGGAGGTGGGGGAGGTGTACGGCGTGGATTGGACTACGCCTCGTCATCTGGAACTTCCCGTCCGTGATGCTCGTGGTGATCGTAGCCTTAAGCTCTCTGTCGTTTACTCGCAGCAGGGGCCGCTCTTCCTGGAGGTGCTGCAAGCAGTCCCAGAATCAGTTTGGGCGCTCACACCAGGATCTCACTTGCATCATATTGGGGTTCACGTCGATGACGTCGAAGCCGAAATTAGTCGTCTTGAAGGATTGGGGCAAGCAATCGAAGCGGCGGGTATTGGGCCTGGTGGACGGCTTAACTCCTGGGCGTACCTTCAGAGTTCTCAGGCGTTGCGTGTCGAGATAATGGACATCAGCGGCCGTGAGGCTACTGCTCAGTGGGCTCGAGGTGAGATCGCCTAGCTCTCGGTTTCCTTATTGGAGCTTCCTCAGTCTTGGGGACATAAATACTAGGAGGCCGGCGATGAGGGAGAGTGCAATTGCGAGCGTGGCCATCGCCAGGTCGATTCCAGCGCGTTCCGCTACTATTCCGATGACGAAAGCGCCCAGAGCCATCATGCCTGGCTGCAGCATCATTAGGGCCATGACTCGCCCTCGGAACTCGTTCTCGACATAGTGGTGCAGCAGGATCTGGCTGAAGGCTTGTCGGCCAGCCGTACCAATTCCCACGAAAACGATTGCGATAGTTGCAAACCAGAAGGCCCGAGAACCCGACAGTACTACCAACGCCAAGCCCAGGAGGATTGCGCTTGCTAATAGCAGGAGGCCGCGATGTCGCTCCGGGAGTGAGGCGATGACAAGTGCTCCAAAGAGAGCACCGCCGCCGCTGATGGCGGTGAGAAGGCCTAGTTCCACTGGTCCCCCACCTAGTACGTCCTTTACAAAACCTGGAAGGAGTTGGATATAGGGCATCGCTAGAAAGGCGCTTATCAGGGTTACCCCTAGCACGGCGAGGATGGTTGGGTCACGTCGCACATAGGAGAATCCGTCCCGCAGGTCTTCGAGCCCACCCTTATCGGAGCCTGTAGAGACGGATTCTCCGCGGGCCATCGGGGCTAGTGCCACAATGGCAGAGAAATAGAGCCCTGCCATGACCATGTAGACCGGGCCTGCCCCTACAACACCGCCGCCCGCTGCCGCTGTCAGGAAGCCTGCTGCGGCAGGTGCGACGACACGCATCAGGTTCATTCCTGCGGAATTGAGCGCAACTGCGTTCATCAACAGGTCCCTCGTAACTACTTCTGGGATCATCGCCTGGCGGGCTGGCATCATCAGCGCCATCGTTGTGCCCTGCACGATGGAGGCGGCAAATAAGTGCCACAGGACAATGGTGTCTGTGAGGATAAGTATGCCTACGACGAGCGCGTTTAGTACGGATACGAATTGGCCCACCTGTAACACGATTTTTTTTGGAGCTCGGTCTGCGAGGACCCCGCCAAAGACGCTGAGGAAGAGCATGGGAAGCGAGGCTGCGAGTGCTATGCCCCCCAGTGCGGCGAACGATCCCGTGATCTCGAAGACCACGTAGCCTCGCATTATCAGTTGGATATTCATGGCAGCCATCTGGCCCAGCATGGCCAGGTAGTACCAACGAAAATTTCGCTCTCTGAAAGAAGCGAAGGTGGGCAAGGATGCTACGCGGGAAGTGATTGGGTTGGAGCGAAGAACCGACTCGGCGCGCGTGTTCGTTGTCTGCGCCAAGGGCCCTCCTGTGCGTTAGAAGCGTACACCCTCACGCTAAGGTGAGGGTGTTATGCGGGCAAGCTGCTTCTATGGCTCAACAGTCACGGTGCCTGTCGTACCGTCGATAGTTACGGTGGCTCCATTTGGGATGAGTGAAGTGATGCCCCGAATCTGTGCGACGGCGGGAATACCGAACTCACGGGCCACAGTGGCTGCATGACTCAGAATTCCTCCAGTCTCCACCACGACACCTGCGGCTGGGATGAAGAGTGGTGTCCATGCTGCGTCCGTCACTGGCGCTATTAGAATCTCACCAGGTTCGAGCATGGCAGAGATAGCTGCCTCCGCGCTTTCGATTACGCGTGCCTTTCCAGAAGCCTGACCAGGGCTCACTCCTAGTCCCTCATAGCTGGCCGTGCTCACTGCCACGGCGGCCTCTTTGGGAATTAGATCGACTGGCCAATCGAACATTACTGGCAACTCGTGCTGCTCCATTTGCACGAATTCCACTTTACGGGCTGCGATGTTGCTCTTTGCCTCTGTGCTGTCGAGATTCCCATCTGCTGCTTTCCGAAGTTCTGGAAGGCGCAGGAACCAGACGTCTTCTGCATCTAAGAGAACACCCTTTGCCGCTAACCGTTCTCCTAGCTCTACTACAGGCGGTCGTTGGGTGCGGCATGCTCGTGCCCAGTTTGCTTTGCTACTTTCGCGGCCACGGTTCAGTGTTTGTGCCAGCTGAAGTGCATGCCGGAACTCGTTCAGTACTTCCGCTGGTAACTTGGCTTCAATCTCCCTCTCGATTTCCAGGCGTGCTGTCGACTGCTTGCGCTCTAGCTCGTGGGGATCTCTATCGAGAGTGGCGTTTAGGTCGGCTTGGATACTGCTCAGCACGAAGTTGGGTGCCTCGTCCCATGTTCGATAGGAGGGGTTTGTCTCGTTTTGTCCGCGGAAGCCAAGCTCTTGAATGAACTCAGCGTACTTTTCTGCGAACGAATGCCAATCTTCGCTGGGCGGGGTTGCAAGGTTGGACAGGAAATTATCTGCTGTAAGGGACGTGAACTCGGTTGCGAGGTCTGGGCGCTCCGCGATGGCCCGAGACAAGTCCCAGATCGCTTTTGCAGGTAGAGCGCTTTCGACTCCAGTTAGTCCACTTGTAATTGAATTAGTCCACTCCGGGGGGCGATCAGGGAGGTGCTCATCCAGGATTTTTCCGATCTCAGTGGTGTATTCACCTCCGCCGACGGAGTTGTAGTAGTGCCCCATGAAGATGCGACCAGCAAGCTCGATTCCGGCGTCAAGAGCCTCCAAGAGTTCATTCTCGGTAGCTGTGCTCCAGTTACGCGTTCGTGATTCGCGGTAGGCGTTGACAGAGAGTTCACGATTCTTGTTGATTAGCTCCTCAGCGTTCTCCCACCGCTGGGTGATAGCCTTGCGTGTCTCGATTGCTCTAGCCTCATCCGCCCCGGCTTCGCTCTTTAGTGCATCCCCGCCTTCGAGGAACTGTTTAAGAAAGTCACTTCCCTCGCCGACCGAGTACTGAGCAGTGAAGGCCATGTTCAAACCGTAATTGATGACGAAGCGGCCTCCGATAAAGGGAAGGGTGGTTGCCAGTGGAGGCTTCGGAATCTCTAGTAAGTCATCCGTACCAAGGTCTTCGGTGACCCCGTAGTTCCAGACATAGTCCCATTCTCGCCAAATATCGGCAGCTAGGGGCTTCGTAACTCCGGGAAGAACTTCCTCGGCATTCGTTGTGGTGTAAGCCCCGAATTCAGGCTCGTGTGTGCTGTCCCAGCTGCAGTGAAGTTCGTCGCTCATTGTTGTGGCCCTCCTAGGATATTGGCTAGTAAGCGGCGGTGCCGCCGTCGACTGACCAAAGTGCGCCTGTAATTCCTGCCCCGACGTCTGATGCGAGGAGTGTGGCAACTGCTCCAATTTCCTCGACGGTGTTCATGCGTTTAATGGAGGACTCTTCTGAGAACTTTTGTACCATCTCCTCGTACGTGAGGCCCATTGAAGCTGCTGCCTCTGCCCCACTGTCCAGTAGGATGTCCGTTTCGATTAAGCCTGGACAGATGGCGTTAACAGTGATTCCCAGCGGGCCTACTTCCTGTGCAGAGCTTTTTGTTAGTCCATTGATTGCATGTTTAGACGCTACATAGGCGGAAATACCCGGCTTGCCATGCTTGCCCTCTAGTGAGGAGATGTTGATGACACGCCCGCTCTCCTGCGGAATCATGTGTCGAAAGGCATGCTTGATTCCCCAGAAAGTTGAAGAAAGGTTCCATGCAATGGTGTGGTCCCAGTCTGCATTCTCCATCTGAGCTACTGGCGCAAATCCGCCAGCCCCGCCGGCATTGTTCACGAGAATATCGATTTTGCCGTAGCGCTCTACGGTTCCATCGACCAGCCCTGAGAGGGTCGTCTCCTGCGTCACATCGCCGGCGATGAAAGACGCTTGGTCACCGGCGTTAAGCTCCGAAAGTGCACGAGCGCCTTTTTCCTCGCTACGACCGTTCATAACGACTTTGGCACCCTCTGCTAGGAAAGCTTCTACGATGCCTCTACCGATACCTCGGGTCCCGCCGGTAACGGCCGCTACCTTGCCTTCTAGCTGCATTGCATCCCTCCTGGTCTGCTTACTTCATTCCCTCGGCGTATACCCTGCCGAGCAGATCGGAGAGCTTAACGATAAAAGCCCCAACTGTGCCAGTACCATGGCCCGGTCAATTCGGCATGCTGCCTGCTAAAGTTTTGTCAGGGCTTGTTGGTGAGCCTCAAGGTACCTGTTTTTGGGTTGGGTTCTTCTTCAGGGTTTCGGCAACTCCTTGAAGGGCTATCTTCCATTCAGTACCTTTAGTGTGATGGGGCGTCTTACCCTTTCGCGTTAAAGCGCCTGCTTCAGGGAGGTCTAGCGTGCACGATCTGGTTATTCGCAATGGAACAATTGTTGATGGGACGGGAGATGCTCCCTTCCAGGGAGATATTGCAATCGACGATGGCAGGATTACTGCCGTCGGCCGTATCCATGAAGATGGTAAGGAGACCGTGGATGCAACGGGCTTAATCGTCACCCCCGGTTTCGTCGATATCCATACTCATTTCGACGGTCAAATAACATGGGATCCACTGCTTACGCCTTCTTGTTGGCACGGTGTTACTACCGTCGTTATGGGAAATTGTGGTGTCGGCTTTGCTCCAGTCGCGCCTAATAGGCACGACTGGCTTATAGGCCTCATGGAAGGGGTCGAAGATATTCCGGGAACGGCTCTCTCTGCGGGTATGCAATGGAATTGGGAGACCTTCCCAGAGTACCTTGATTATCTGGACACACTTCCTAAAGCTCTCGATGTTGGAACTCAGGTGCCTCACGGTGCAGTTCGCGCCTATGTCATGGGAGAGCGCGGTGCCAAGAATGAGCCGGCTAATCCAGAGGACATCTATGAAATGAAGCGCCTTGTGCGCGAGGGTATTGAGGCTGGGGCGCTTGGCGTTTCCACCTCCCGGACCATAGTCCATCGGGCTATTGATGGCGTAAATGTTCCAGGCACCTTCGCTGAAGAAGATGAAATGATGGCCTTCGGTGAGGCTCTTGCTGAAGCTGGCACAGGCGTTTTTGAACTTGCTCCTGCTGGAGTAACTGGCGATGACATGAATCTCCCTGACCGCGAGGTCGCTTGGATGAGTCGGGTCTCTGCGGCTACGGGTCGACCGATCACCTTTGCCTTGGTCCAGTTGGATGTCGAGCCAGATCACTGGAAGCGAATGTTCGACCTTTCTGAAGAGGCGGTGGCCGAAGGCGCAGACCTCTATCCGCAAGTCACAGCGCGTGCCCCTGGGGTTTTGCTTGGCCTCCAAACAAACCATCCATGGGTGAACACACCTACTTTTGAAAAGATCAGCGGTCACTACACACTTGGCGATGGGGATACCCACCATCTTCGCAGTAACTTGATCGAGGAGATCGCAGCAGAGATGGTTAGGCCGGAGATAAAGGCGAAATTAATGGAGGAGCTGGTCGATGCACAGCAGGACATTGCTTTCATCGATCTCACTCGAGTATTTCCCCTTCAAGAGCCACTCGACTATGAGCCATCCGAAGAGGACAGCGTTGCTGCCATAGCCCAGCGAGATGGCCAAGATGCGTACGACCTCTTTTACGATCTGATGCTCGAGGACGATGGCAAGAGGATGTTCTTTGCCCCTACTCTCAACTACAACGAGTTCAACTATGAGGTTGTTCGAAAAATGCTTACGCATCCGCGAGCAGCCCTTGGCCTTGACGATGCGGGTGCACACTGCGGGGTTATCTGTGACGCCAGCATGCCGACGTTCATGCTCACCCACTGGGCTCGCGACCGTTCTCGTGGGGAGGGGCTGCCGCTTGAGTTTGTTGTCAAGAAGATGACAAAAGATACGGCGGGCCTTTATGGCATGCATGACCGAGGTGTTTTGCGCCCTGGCATGAAAGGGGACGTAAATGTAATAGACCTAGAGCAACTGAAGCTTCGTGCTCCAGAGCTGGCCTATGATCTTCCTGCCGATGGTCGTCGCCTTATCCAAAAGGCGGATGGCTTTGTCGCTACTATCGTGAGTGGAGAGGTCATTATGCGAGACGGTGAAGACACGGGGGCCCGTCCTGGCCAACTAGTTCGCGGGGAGCAGAGTCCAGTGAGCGTCGTGTAGACGCCCAGCGAGGTATGCTAGGCGCCAGACGCCAGACAGCGATTTACTAGAAGCGCTGAACCATTGCAATCACGGGGGTACTTGATGACCGAGACGATGTACCAGGACATGATCGAAGCTGTTTCGGAGTGTCCGATGAATTTGGAAGAGGTGGACCTCTTCCAGCCGGGTCAGCAAGAGCATTGGTTCGATTCTTACAAGATCCTTCACGAAGAGTCTCCTGTACTGCGGATTCCCGGTGAGGGAACTACACCCTCCACCGACGGCTTTGTCATCACAAAGTACGAAGACATAGCGATGATCATTCGCGATCCGTATACCTTTCCTCAGCCTTCTTACGCTGGAGCTGGTCTAGAGGTAGAGGAAGAAGATGACCATTCCGTTTTGCTTGATGCGATGGCTCGGAACACCCTTCGTCCGAATATGGAGCTCCACAAGCAGCATCGTATCCAGCTAACTGATCCCTGGGTTGGGGCTACTGGTGCGCCCCGCCACCGTCCCATGGTTACGCGCTTTGTAGATGAGCTCATCGATGATTGGATTGATAGAGAGCCTGCTGAGATTGATTTCGTTGAAGAGTTTGCAGCCCCACTCCCTCAAATGGTGATGACGACTATTCTTGGATTTCCGTTCGAGGACATGCCGCAGCTCCGTATTTGGGGCCAGGCACAAGTCCGCCGTTTCGTTTACGGCAAGGGACATCGGAATCTAATGAGCGAAGAGGAAGAGGCGGATAACGCCCGCGACCTCGGTGAGTTCATGGAATATGTCCAGCGCCATGTCGTCAAGAAGCGACAAGAACCAGGGGAGGATATGACCTCCTTCCTTACGCAGGTTGAATACATGGGGCGAAAGCTCACCGACTCCGAAGTAGTCGGGGTGGTTTTTGGTATGCACATCGGTGGGCTGGAAACCACGCAATATGCCATCGCTGCCGAGGCTGAGCTTCTAGCGAGAACGCCCGAGCTTTGGAGGACTATCAAGGCCGATCGTTCAAGGATCCGTTTTTTTGTGGAAGAGGGTCTGCGCATCCAAGCGCCAACCCAGGGGCTTTCTACCCGAATGACTGCAAAGGATGTGGAGCTTCGCGGTACCAAGATTCCCAAAGGCTCTATTTTGCATCTTCGCTACGGTGCTGCGAATCACGATCCTGAGGAGTTTCCTTGCCCCGCGGACGTTGACCTTGCCCGTCCAAATACTGGTCGCCATATGACTTTTTCTCAGGGGATCCGCGTTTGTCCAGGAGCTGGTATTTCTCGTCTAGAGCAAAACATTGCCTGGGAACGGCTCTTCGAACGTCTCGATGGGATTTCCTTTACGCCTGGAAAGAACGATTTCCGCCACCAACCAGGCATCATGCTTGGGCTGTGGGACCTTAATCTTAGTTTTGAGAAAGCGAAGTAGCTCGCGGGTAGAAACAAAGTGACTGAATCGGATTCTGTGAAGGAGCTTGCACGTCTCGCTAGAGAGGCGGCGCATATGCGCTGGGGCCGCGAAGATAACGGCTCAGCCCCCAGCCTGCCTGGTAAAGGAAAACGAGTCGACGAAGATGGTACTGAGCGAATGTCGGGGGACCAAGAATTGGCTGTTCTAAAGGCCCTTGATCCTTTCTGGACACGCGGGATCGTTAAGCCTGAGGAAGGTAAGGACTAGCATTCGTATTGGTTTCGCATGTGGTTGTGGAAAACGGGGAGTCTCTCTGCAAATGGAAAGTCTTCTGGAGACGTAATGTTGCCTCTCCATATTTTAGGCGGATGCTCTTTTCAGGGATAAATTAGCCTGGGTGGCTTTCCCCCCTTCGAAATCGGTCTGGGTTGAAGGACGAAAGGTCTACTTCGCTACTGCGGCCTTGGGTGATCAACTGAACGATTGCCTCAGCTGTGGCGAGTGAAAGGATGATTCCCTTGCGTCCGTGGCCTGTTGCGATATAGATCCCACTTTGCCCTGATATGCCCCCGATAAGTGGAAGTCCATCTCCCGAGAGAGGACGAAGACACGCTGTTTGTTTAACAACAGTCATACTTCTCAGCCTGGACGTGAACTGGGCGAGTTTTGAGAGGATATGGGCTCGGGCTCGTTCACTCGTCTCAACGTTAAACCCGTCCTCTTCTTCTGTGGTTCCGGCGAATACAAGGCCATTGGGACGAGTCACTACATAGTGACCTGCCATGTCGGAAAATCCGCCTGGAGGAGCTTCACTTAGGGGATGGAGATGCAGGATCTGGCCTTTCAAGGGCCGTACTGGTATTGGGAGGTCCAGCCATGGGGCTGCTTGAAGAGACCACGGTCCCATTGCGATAACTGTTGACTTTGCTCTAATCACTCTCCCATCTTCAAGTTGGACACCGTCGATGGATCCTTCTCCTCTCAGGAGTCCGACCGCGGTCGCTCTGTGCACAGAAGCACCCAGCTTTGTGGCGTTTGCCACCAGTTGGTGAGTGAATTTGTTGCAATCGAGCTGAGCTGTTTGCTGTGTCAGGCCGCCAGCTACTGGCCGATCGATCCATGGGAAACGCAGGGGGATTTCTTCAGGCGCCACTGGTTTGGCATTCAGCTGGGATGCCCTGCTATGAAGGCTGGTGAGTTCGTTGTCGTCTCGGGCAATTAGGCATGTTTCGTAGGGTCGGTAGTCGTAGGTGGTCGGTCCGTTTAGGACTTCAGCGAATCTTTGGTGGAGCTCGATGCTTCGCGTAAGGAGGGGCTCAAGGAGCTCGGCATTTTCATAGTGAGGAAGACCGGGGGAGAGTAAGCCTGCGGCTTTACCACTCGCCCCATGGGCGACCTGTGTGCCTTCAATTACGAATGCCTGTAGTCCTTGTTGAGATAGGAAGTAAGCAATTGCAGTCCCGATCACGCCTCCTCCAACGATTGCAACATCCACTTGTTGGTCTGACACCATCGGTTTAGTCCTCCGTCTGGAGTGTGGCAGAGGAAATGCTGCGGAACAGGCTACGACCTAAATGAAAACAAAGGAGCCAGGGCAGCTGCCCTGGCTCCTTTGTGTCTTTATCGGTGAGCTGGTCCCAAGGAACCTACTCTAGCTCTACCTCAACAGGTGTGATTTCACTCCGATTCCACCTGCCGGATGCGCTTACTTCTGACATGTCCAGTGGCCAATCGCCTGTAGTCCAGCTTCGGCCTGGTGCGCGGGTGCTGATGGCAAGAGCCCCGACTGGTTCGATATTGCGTCGCCAAACCGCGACCTCAATGGTGACAGTTTCCCCACCGGAGAGGGTCACATCAACAGGTGTGATTTCGCTGCGGTTCCATCTACCGGAGGCGCTGCGTTCTGACATGTCTAGAGGCCAGTCCCCTGTTGACCAATTCCCTCCTGGTGCGCGCGTGCTAATGGCGAGGGCGCCGACAGGTTCGATATTGCGTCGCCAAACTGCTACCTGGATGGTTACTGTTTCTGCTCCAAGCGTGAGGTTGAGCTGCTGGATACTGGAGGAGTTGTCAAAAGTGCCTCTTTGTGTGGCCCAGCGATCACCTATCTTGAAACGCACCTCATCGCCGTTCTGCCCACACCCTGCTAAGAGGTTGTTGTGCTCGACTCGTACGAAGTAGCGGGTCACTGATTCCCCGTCGTTACGGTATGTTGGCACGGCGTTGCCGCTGTTACAGGGTTCCGTTCTACCGTCGATGTAGGCTTCAACCGTAAGCCCTGTTTGTACAGGGGGGAGGCTGTCCAAGGTTTCAGTTACGGTTCCTTGGAAAATTGAAGGGAAACTTGATGGCCCAGGTGGCCCCCCTTGCGCGGATACTCCCGCGATAACAGCAAGGGTTAGTGAGGCTGCCAAGGCACCGATGATCCAAAGTTTTAGTCTTTGCATATGGGGTGGTGCTCCTTGGTGAATGTATCCGTGAGCATAGCCTTTAAGAGAGCCAATACTAGGTTACCCGAGGATGGCGATATCGACAGTCATAACGATAAAGATTGTCGCAAGATAGAACAGCGAATATGTATAGAGTCTCATTGAGGGCACATGCTGGGGCCAGCGCCAGAGCCCCAAAGCAATGGCTACAAAGCCAAAGCCAGCCAGGGCAGTGACTGTTCCGTAGAGCCATCCCAATGTGCCCGTTAGTAGTGGGGTCAAGGTGATTGGGACAAGCACAATTGAATAGGCCAGGATCTGGCGCCTGGTCAAGGCTTCCCCTACCTCTACCGGAAGCATGGGTACGCCCGCTTCACGGTAGTCGTCTGCGATACGCAGGGCGAGAGCCCAGAAGTGCGGCGGTGTCCAGAAAAAGATAATCGCAAACATGAGGATTGGCGCCCAAGCTAGCTCTCCAGTTACCGCGACCCATCCGACCATCGGCGGGAAAGCTCCTGCCGCCCCTCCGATTACGATGTTTTGCGAAGAGCGACGCTTAAGCCACATCGTGTAAATAAATATGTAGAAAAGAAAAGCTATTCCCGCCAATGTCGCTGCAAGCAGGTTTGTTGTAGCCCAGAGGAAGGCGAAGGCTCCTATGCCCAGGGTGATTCCGAAGCAAAGGGCGTTGAGCGGAGGGATCACTCCCCGTACCAGCGGCCGTGATTGGGTCCGTTGCATGATTGCGTCGATATCGCGGTCGTACCAACAGTTAACGGCGTTTGCCCCTGCGGCTGAGGCGGTTCCTCCTACCAGGGTTGCTATTACAAGAGCTGTGGAGGGCCATCCGCCTTCCGCTACGACCATGGCGGGGATGGTTGTAGCAAGGAGCAAAAGGATGATGCGCGGCTTGGTTATTGCCACATAATTAAGAATCGTAGACGTCCACTTACCTGACCCTTTTAGGGCCAACGCTAGCGTTGTCATGCCGGAGCCTGCGTCGGTGGCGGAGGGGTGTTTAGCCCCTTGCTGGAGATTCCGAGGAGTGCTGCGGCCGACAGGGAGAGCCATAGTAGGGAGGCTAGCATGGTATGCGTTACGGTGAGTGCGTCAGGGAAGGTGTAAAGCACGTTTAGCGCTCCGGCGGCAACCTGAAGGACATATATCATCGTCAAGGTCGCTGCGATGTGTGGGCTCCACGGCACTATCTGGCGCTCCTTCCAAGCCGCAAGTGCCGCCCAGGCTACTGGAATCACTAGCAAGCCAGCTAGATATCGATGGATCATGTGAAAAATTTGCTGATCGTCGGCGCTAGGGAAGATGCCTCCGTTGCAAGTGGGCCATCCCTCACAGGCCGTTGAGGCCCCGCTTTCCCCCAAATATCCTCCTATCCAAACGACCGCTGCGACAAATACCAGTGCCATCATTGACCGCTGTGAAATTCGAAAAGCTGATCTGCGTTGCTCTGGTGGTATCCCTTCTCGCATTGCGTTGAATATTCCTAGGGCGGTTGCTGCCATCACAGTAAGGATCACCATTGCTAGAAGGAGGTGGGTTGCTACCACTTCTGGTGGTAGCTCTCGCACTACTGTGATTGCCCCCAGTCCACCCTGGATTCCGACAAGTGGGATGGCCATTGTTGCCGGTAAGAGCACAGCCAAGTGCCCTTTGAAGTTTCTCCAGGCTAGTAGGGCAGTCCCAATTACCAGTATTCCTACTATTGCAGCTACGAATCGGTGCGAGAACTCGATAACGGCTTGCTGATCGTGAGGCGGAACGATTTCACCATGACAGGTGGGCCAATCGGGGCAGCCTAGTCCCGAACCCGTGGCACGGACGTATACACCAACCCCAATCAGGATCAGGGTTGCAACACACGTGATGAAGGCTAGGTTGCGAGTGGCTTTCATTGACTTGGTGGGCGCCTATGCGGACGCTACAACCCAGCGTACGGTGCGATCCCGAGAGGCGCCAGATTCGGGTAGGCTCGTGCCGTGAGTCATTCCGACATCAAGGCGGTTGCAACTTGGCTTCGTGAGGCTCGTTCTGTCTTCGTCCTGACTGGGGCGGGAATCTCGACCGAATCAGGCATTCCTGATTTCCGAGGGCCAGAGGGGGTCTGGACGAAGGATCCCGAAGCCGAGCGGACGGCCACTATCCAGCACTATATGTCTAATCGCGACCACCGCATTCAGTCGTGGGCAAATCGTACCAACAGTGCTATGCAAACCGCTGAGCCGAATGCTGGCCACATGGCCCTTTCTAACCTTGCAGAGAAGGGCAAGCTTGACCTTTTAGTAACTCAGAATATTGATGGCCTTCACCATGCTGCTGGAACGCCTCCCGAGAGCATCATTGAAATACACGGTACGGTGCTGGAATATGCTTGCCTCGGATGCGGGGATCGTGGGCCTATTGAGGTCATGCTTGAACGGGTACGTAACGGGGATGAGGATCCGCACTGTGAGAGCTGTGGTGGCCTTATCAAGTCTGCCACGATCTCATTCGGCCAGGCTCTAGTGGCTGCAGACCTTGAGAAAGCGCAGGCCGCGGCTTCTAATTGCGACCTTTTTTTGGCTATTGGTACTTCTCTGACGGTCTATCCCGTGGCTGCTCTTCCAGAGATCGCGCTCCAGTGTGGAGCACAACTAATCATTCTCAACGCCCAGGAAACCCCCTACGACGGGAGAGCTACTGTCTTGTTGCGTGGAGGAATTGGGGAAACCCTCCCGCGAATTGTGGAGCTGGTCTAGCTGCTGGACGGGGGGGCTTGTCGCTGATCCCCCCAGCGATCCCAGTGCACCACATCTCCTAAAGGTCTTCGCCGCGCTTGTGAGAAGCGTCCCTGCTCCAAATAACCTAGTGGAATCATGCACATGATGTAGGCGTCGTCCGGTAGGCCAAGCAGTTTGTTGAAGCCGGAGAAATCGTCCAGGCTCCACGTGAACACGCTGCCGATATTGAACGCTCGTGCTGCTAGCATGAGGTTTTGGACAGCACCATAGATTGATGCTCCTAGGCCAGCCCCTCCCCGCCGGGTGTCCTCTGCTGTTCCCGCACCCATCATCACTGGTATGACAATGGCTGGTACTTCAGCAAGGTGTTCGGCGAGGTGAACGACGCCGCGCCGATTGCGAATGTCGATGCCGATCTGGCCCTCGCTTATTCCGCCTCTCGTGATGCGTGCGGTTCCAAGGTCTTTGTCGCTTACTCGCTCGTAACCATAGTGGGATTTAAGGCGTTTTTCGTAGACCTTTGCAATCGCTTGCTTGGTTTCTGTGTCTTGAACAACTACCCAGGCCCACCCTTGATTATTACCTCCTGTTGGGCCTCGAACCGTTGCGTCGAGGATCTCCCAGAGGACGTCTTCAGGTATAGGGTCAGGTTTCAGGAAACGTTGGGCGCGCGTCGAATGGATTGCATCAAGTACGTCGAGAGGTTCACGCTCGGACATGAGGTCTCCTAACCTGGTTATTTACCGATGGGAGTCTACTGCCAATCATGCAGGGACGCGTATCATCCGCCTAGCGAGCGCTTGGGAGGTTTGCGATGAAGATAGGGCTTTACGGTATAAACCTCGGCGTGCTTGCCGATCGCGAGGCGATGCTTCGTATAGCCCGAACCGCCGAGGCTGCTAACTTCGAGTCACTCTGGACAGGGGAGCATGTGGTCTTCGTCGATCCCCAGGTGCCACCCTCCCCACTGATTCCCGATACCCCCCTTATCGATACTGTAACAGCGCTTGCTTTCGTTGCTGGTGCGACGGAACGAATCAGGCTTGCAAGCGGTATTCTCCTGCTTTCCCAGCGTAATCCTGTCCTGCTAGCGAAGGAGCTAGCAGGACTAGATGTGCTTTCAGGTGGTCGTCTTATTTTGGGTGTAGGAGTCGGGTCTGTGCCTGGCGAGTTTGAAGCTATTGGGGTGCCCTTTGAGGAACGTGGTGCCCGTACAACAGAACATATTGAGGTAATCCGTACCCTTTGGACATCGGAGCAACCTGAATTTGAAGGAGACTTCACTACCTTCTCTGGAATTCAGTCCCGCCCGTTCCCTTATCAGAAGCCGCATCCACCTATTACGATAGGTGGATACTCACCTGCTGCTCGGCGGCGCACCATTAGGCAGGGCGATGGCTGGTATGGCTTCATGTTGGATGTTGAAGGAGCCGCTGCAGCAATTCAGTCTCTAGAAGAGACAGCTAAAGAGGTAGAACGCCCGGCAAATCTCAGACCCCTTGAGATAACTATTACGCCTCGAGGTCGTCTCGACCGTGAAACTGTTGAGCGCTTCGCTGAAATTGGTGTGCACCGCCTTGTTCCCATGCCACGAGGAATCATGGCTCCAACCGGAGATCCCGAAGGTGTTCGAAACGAAATCCACGCCTTCGTCGAAAGGCTTGCTGAGACGCTAGAACTATAGGAAAGAAAAGAAAGGGCTGGTCGGGGCGACTGGATTTGAACCAGCGACCTCTTGACCCCCAGTCAAGTGCGCTACCAGGCTGCGCCACGCCCCGACGCCGTCATCGAAGCGTACACGATTCCCCTACTAACCTCGCCCTAGCCGCGTAGGCTTCTCTAATGCGGGTAGTCTCCAATGGCGCGCAGACGTTCGAATT
Source organism: Dehalococcoidia bacterium UBA2991 (assembly GCA_002346645.1). Classification (GTDB taxonomy): domain Bacteria; phylum Chloroflexota; class Dehalococcoidia; order Tepidiformales; family Tepidiformaceae; genus UBA2991. Next base: position 139,402 of record DEAD01000013.1, on the reverse strand, counting down.
ACGTTCGTTGATCGGCGGTATCTATCTACCGGCCCTTTTCTTCGGTATCGGCCAGTGGATGATTATCCCCGCCATTCCTCAGTTTGCCGACGAACTTGGGGCAAGCGTCTTCCTCAGCGGTGTCATCTTTGCTGCGCGGGGCGCAGGTTCCATGGTTGGAGATGTCCCCTCGGGCCTACTGGTTAGCCGACTTGGCGGCCGTGCGACCATGACTACAGGGGTACTCCTGACGGCAGCTACTGCAGCTGCTATGGGTTTTAGTTCGGGGCCTATGGTTCTGGGTTTGTTCACTCTGTTGAACGGGGTTGCCTTCGCACTTTGGCATGTGTCCCGGCTCGCCTATTTAACAGAAACAGTACCGACTGAGTATCGCGGGCGTGCCTTATCCCTCGTTGGAGGAGTCACGAGGGTGGGTTTCTTTGCTGGGCCCATCATTGGTGGTGTGCTGGGAACCATAGGTGGTCTGGAAACTGTCTTCTTCGCGCAGGCGCTGGTTATCTTGATAGCGGCCCTGCTGGTCGCGACTCGGCTTCCGGAAATGAATGCTGGAGATGCAGGTGTTTCGGGTCGAGAGACTGTGAGTCTGCGTAGCGTTGCCCTAGCTGAAAGGCGCAGCTTGCTAGTAGCTGGTTCGGTAGCAGTAACCCTTGTCCTAATCCGTCATGGTCGCCAGTTCCTTATCCCTGTATGGGGCAGGGAAGCACTGGACCTGAATCCCTTTGAGATAGGCCTCGTTTTCGGTTTCGCTTCTGCTATCGATATGGCGATGTTTTATCCAGTGGGCGTAGTCATGGATCGCTGGGGCCGGAAGTGGACCATTGTTCCCAGCCTTGTGGTGCTCTCCACCAGTCTCCTCCTAATGCCGCTTACTGGTGGGTTTGTTTCCTTCCTGTTAGTGGGCTTGCTTTCTGGTTTTGGCAATGGGTTGGGAAGTGGGGCCGTGATGACGCTTGGCGCGGATCTTGCTCCGAGGGAGGCTACGGGCCCATTCCTCGGCTTATGGCGCCTTGTAGGGGATACTGGTGCAGTAGCTGCCCCCCCTGTAGTAGGGGCAATTGAGGCGGTGCTAACGCTAGGAACTGCTGCCGTCTCAACGGGGGCAATCGGCATTGTTGGCGGAGTCGTAATGCTTTTGCTTGTTAGGGAGACCTTAAGCCGATCTCGGCCGAGCTCTGCCCCTGGCTAGAGGTCCAGTTCTATTCCTACAGGACAGTGGTCGGAGCCCAGTACCTCTTGTTGGATAAAAGCCCTGCGAACAGCAGGTAAAAGGTCCTTGCTCACGAAGACGTAGTCTATCCGCCAGCCAATATTTCGTTCTCGTCTCTGACGCCAAGGATCCCAGTAGCTAAAGGCTTCGCCCTTGGTAGGGTTTAGTGTTCTAAATGTGTCCACAAAGCCGCTTTCGATAACTTGATCAACCCACTCGCGTTCGATCGGTAAAAAGCCGGTTTCCTTTTCGTTTGGTCGGGCTATATCGATCTCTTTATGGGCCACATTTAGGTCTCCCATAAACACGACTCTTCTTCCCGCTTTTTGTAGCGCGACTATGCGTTCGAGGAAAGCCGCGTAATAAGCCATTTTGAAGTCAAGCCGGGCGAGCTTGCGGCCGGCATTGGGAAAGTAGGAAGTGAGTAGTACGAAATCATCGAAGTCTGCTTCGATGATTCTGCCTTCGCGCTCGAACTCTGGCATTTCTAGTCCGAGTTGTAGGGCGGTAGGTGCGTTTTGCGTTAGCAGTAAGGAGCCGCTATACCCAGAGTTTTCAGCAGGGTGCCAGATAGCTTGGTAGTTGGCTTCGAGCCAGGGCTGCTCTGTGACTTGTTCCGGACGTGCCTTCACCTCTTGCAACCCTGCAATATCCGGGGCGGTTTCTTTTATCCAAGCTGGAAATGTGCCTGAGCGTAGGCCTGCCCGTAGGCCATTCACATTCCAGGAACAGATTGTGAGGGTGCTCATTTCTTACAGTAACTGACGTGCGAAAACGACCGCGGCGGCGCTTACGATGGAAACGACTACGTATTCGGTGATGGTTGAGGGCCTAAGGTCTTCGTCCAGCAGGTGGTGCACCAGTCCTGTCGCGACATAGAAGCCGATAATCATGAGTGCGCCCGCCAGAAGCTCATCAAGGGGGAAGTAATAGAGTGCGACGCGTAGCTCTCCGATTGAGATGCCCACCGCAAGGGCTGCAAGCAGTGAGGAGGTACTCCTACTGCGGCTTTCTCGTAGTAGATCGAGAGCCAGCGCGAAACTGATGGCCCCGACGATGGCAGTAGAAGCAGGCAGGTTCAAATCCTGCGCTAGGAACACTGTGAATAGGCCCAGGGCTGCAAGGTAGGTGGTAATTGCCAGTACTAGCCGGGTCGGAGCAAAGAGTGGCTTGCTTGGGGTGATGGAATGGTACTCTGCGTAGAGCAGAAACCCGGTAGCGGCACCTGCTGCCAATCCAGCCGCCACCCGTGCATAACCGTCGATAACTTCGTTTATAAAGAGACCGGCAGCAAGCACTGCCAAGAGGGGCAGAAAGGCATAGCTCAGAGTGCCAAAATTGCCCTCGCGCCAGTCAGGGTGACTGCGAATAGTGCCCTCGACAGAGATTGCCGTAATTAGAGCAGTGAGCCCCAGGATCCAATGTTGCTCAGGACGGAAATTGAGATAGGCAGCAAGTCCTGCCATCGCTAGAGCACCAAGGAGTACTGCACGCCCTGCAGCGCCGAGGACGGGAACAGGTGGCTTGGCCTGGACTTGTGATTCCAGGATCTATTCCTCCGCCAAGATAGGCTCTTCGAATCCGTATATCTCCGCCCCATTCCGCCACCACAGGCGTTCACGGTCGGCCTCTGAAAGTTGCAGCTCTTCGTAGATTGCTTCGAAGCGGTCAATGTGTTCTCTGATGTCGTCCATGCCGCAGTCTGATCCGAACACGAGTTTCTCGATTCCAATTTCGTGCCCTATAAGTTGAAGTTCAACGGCATGACGCTCGATTGTCTCCCCGCCGCTCATGTCCAGAGCGACATTTGGCCGCCAGCGAGCTACAGACGTTGCGTACTCGTAATTCCCCTGGTTACCCAGGTGTGCTCCGATGATGCGAAGATCGGGAAAACGCTGTGCGATTGTGTCCAGATGAACGGGGGACATTCGGTTTGCGGAGACGTCCCGCATAGGGTTGCGATCACGCATTCCCTGCATGCGCTGGAACATCGCCGCAGCCTTAGGGTCGCGCCGTTGATGAGTGATTGAGTAATCAATTCCTCCGCCGATCACTCCCATATGGAAAAGAATGGGCATGCCCAGGCGTTCCGCAGCGGCGTAGGCGGCTAGGTAATCAGGTTCGTCGTAAGGTCGTGCGACCCCAATCAGTTTGAGTCCCCGATAGCCCATTTCGTGGAGTTCCAGAACTTCGTCTCGGCCAATCACCTCTGGATCGATGACAGCGACCGGAACAAAAAGGTCAGGGTACTGGCTAAGGATTTCGATTCCCCGCTCGTAGCTTGGGCCGAAACGTCCCCCCGTGAGAACGCAGCCCTTAGTGATGCCTGCTGAAGTAGCTATCTCCGCCAGTCGCTCGACTAGGGGGGCAGGGTCTTCGTTGGGCTTCTCCCAATTCCGAGGGAAGTGGATGTGAACGTCAAAAATCTTCAATGTGGCAGCCCTGGAAGGTGGTGCTGAGTGTATCACGCAGCACCACAAGGGCCTTCGTTTTGTCCTGGATGAAAGTTACGTGTGGGGGTTTACGCGGAAGAGTAGTCGTTAGGCGTTCTCTCTAAGGGAGGAAGTGTTGTTTTGTCAGGCTGGCCTTGCTGCCCCGCGGAGAGGCTTTTGCGAACGGCGAGGATACTGAGGAACTATTCCATTGCGTGGGCGTGTTCCAGGACCGTCTCCCAGGGTGTCCGCTGCTCGATGAGAGGGCGGTACGAGGCGAGTAACTGAGGCATATTGAAAGTCAGTCCCCCAACGATGATGCCCTTGCGTTGGTAGCCGACAACGAACGCAAGACTTTCCAGAGAACCGTGGAGAAGGCCGACAGTGTCGTTAGGCTGTGGATGTCCTAACGACTGGATGCTCGCGTCGTATTGGTCAGACCAAACGTAGGGAACGGATGCGAAGGTGCGTGCCTCGGAGGGCTCTGCTAGCAGGTTACGTGCTACAAGGCGGCTCTGGTGGATGACGTTTGTCCAATGTTCAACCCGTATTTCCTCTTCAAAAATTGGGTTGTACCAGCGACAGACATCTCCGATGGCGTATATACCTGGGGCGGCAGCTAGAGTTGAGTCGCAGACCACCCCATCGCGGATCTCTAGGCCTGAATTCTCCAGCCAACTTGTTGCAGGAGTGACTCCAATTCCTACGACCACGAGGTCTGCTTCCACGGTGGAGCCGTCCGCTAATAGCACTCCTTCAACCCGTCCGCTGCCTTGGAAGCCTGATACCAGGGCGTTGCAGAGAACTTTGACGCCGTGCTGTCGATGAAGGGTGGCGCAGGCCTCGCCGACCTCCGTTCCTGCAGCGTTCGCGAGCGGTGCGGGAAGTGCTTCAATGAGAGTTACCTCGAGACCTGCGCTACGCGCCACTGCCGCCACCTCTGCACCGATAAACCCCCCTCCAACGACGGCTACTTTTGGGTTTTTCCCCAGTTCTGCGCGGATGCGCATCGAGTCGTCGATGGTACGAAGCGTATATATGCCTTCCAAATCAGGTGTGTTAGGCAGCCTCCGGGGGGTGGCGCCCGTGGCGATGACGAGTGAGTCGAACCCCACATGCTCTCCCGTGCTTAATGCGATCGTGCGGGCTGGGAGGTCGAGACTCTCTGCCTGTGTCCCCAATCTAAGGTCAAGGTCGAGCTTGTCCACAGTGTCGGGTGGATCAAGGAGTGTTCGGTCTGGCTCCCACTCGCCTGATAGTAATTGCTTAGAGAGGGGCGGTCGGTCGTAAGGGTAGTGTGGTTCACCCCCAATAAGTGCGAGGTTTCCTTGGTACTTGCCCCGCCCTCGCAGGGCCTGCGCAGTACGAAGCCCTGCCAGGGATGCTCCTACTATGGCTATGCGCTCGGGTTGAGGCATAGCCCGATTCTCTAAATCGGTTGCCGCAACGTCAACTACGCCAGATGGAATTCTGCGGGTCTTTCCTCCAAAATCCCATCCCGACGGTATTTCCGAGGGATAGGAGTTGACCTTATGGCTGACCGCCAAGCGATTGTTCAGGCTATCCGTAATGCAGATTTGCGTGGAGAGGAACTTCGGGAGCGCATTGTTGCCGGTTCCGAGACACCCCTGGTGGATGGAGAGTGGCGTGTGCGTGATGCCCTTAGTCACCTAGCTGCCCGAGCAAATCCCCTCCCCCTGTTGTATGCAATCACTGCTATGTCCGAAGGTGATGCTCAGATGGCGGAGTTTGATGTTGAGGTGCAGAACGCCCAGCAGATTGAGGAACGTTCTGGGAATGCCGTTTCTGAGATTCTCGATGAAATGCATGCTGCTTACGAGGAAGCGATTGGCGAAATCGAGTTGCTAGACGACGAAATACTAAATAAGTCTCTCCAGCTCCCCGGGATGGAGAATGAAATCCAGGTGTCCGACCTGCTGCTCATGTCGATGGGGATGCATGTTGATGCGCATCTCTCCGATATCGAAGCTGCCCTGGGTACAGTAGGGAACTGAGCTAATTTGGCAGGACTGAGACAGCATCCAGATCAAGGATTGTGTTGAAAGATCTTTTTGAAAGTTCAGCTGCAATCTGCAGAGCTCGCTCGTTGTGGGCCATGCCCCCACCCATGGCAATGGGGTACATGACACACCAAAGGGATGCAAGCCGGTAGTCCTCGAAGCAGTCATCGAAGGAATAGTGCTTTACACCGCCGGCCACTAGCCCATTGTGATATTGCTTAATGAGCGCCCGTTCAGTTTCCCGACGTTGCTCCACATCAATGCTCTGGCTCATGAAGTAAGCGACATCGTAGGGGCCTCGGCCGCGGGACATTAGTTGCCAGTCGATGACCATGATGGGATCTCCTTCTCTTTCAGTGAGGAACATGTTGTCCATGCGGTAGTCCCCGTGCACGAGGGTCATTGGTCCTTGGCTCAATTGCTGCCCCAGCCAAGGAAGTGCTTCCCAGGTTTGTTCGATAACCTGGTCCATTTTGGGGAGGAGGAGGTGAGAGGAAATTTCCTGGTAGGTAGGCCAAAGGCTGGGAAGGGTTTGTGCCGTCATGGCCCAGACAGGCCCATCGAAGGCAGGAACCCAGGAAATGATGTCCTCGTCTGTTCGCCCCCACCATGTTGCGTGCAGATCTGCTATCTGTGCGATAGCTTGCTCGGCTTCCTTTGGAGTGGCACCTGCTAGTTGGTCGCCGACGACAAGCTTGCCCTCTAAGTCTTCCAGCAGGATGACCCCGTAGCCTGTCTTCTTCTCGATATCTATGTAGAAGGTTTCAGGGGTTGGCATTGAAGTAATGCTCGGTCTTATTTCGTTGAAAAAGCGTGCCTCTCGCTCATAAACTTTGTACTGCACGGCGAGATCTCGGTTGATCTCCGTTAGGGCTGGAAACTTGGCCACTAACGTTTCTGGAGCAGTTTGAGATGGCTTGTTGTAAGTGAGTTTTAGTCGTGCCAATGATCCTAGGAACCCTGCCCCTTCGCCTAGGGGAGAGGTCTCCACGCTAGTAACCTGTTCGTCCTTAAGCTTCCCATCTACCTGCAGTGCTGCTGTGACCCAGTCCGGAGTGAATTCTGCGGCTGCAAGCGGAATTGGTAGGTTACTCATGGCGTCCCCTTTGACCTGTCTTCTCTGCTTTGCGCCAAACTGTACGCGGATATAGGAACCCTGTTCTGCGCCCACCGCTCTATGGGGTCTGATACAGTCCGGAGCTCCTTGGAGGTGGTCATGAATGGAGAACAGCTCAAAGTAAAGACACGGGCAGGTGGTGTTGTTTATGGGACGATGCTTTCGGTTGCTCGCAATCCCCGCTGGGCTGCGACTATCGCAGGACTTGGTCTCGACTATGTCATCATCGACAGTGAGCACGCACCTCGTGGTAGAAGCGAAATCGCCGATCTGATAGCGGGACTGGGGGGCGTGGACATTGTTCCAATTGTGCGAGTTCCAATCCCGAGCTCACACTACATAACCATGGCCCTTGACGCGGGCGCCCAAGGAGTACTGGCTCCTTACTGTGAAACTCGGGAAGAGGTTCAAGAGGTTGTGGCTGCTACTAAGTGGCGTCCTCTCAAAGGGGAGCTTGTTCGCCGTGTTGTCGAGCAGGGGAAATTTCCTAGTGAGGCCTCGCGTGAATACCTTGAGAAACGGAATGAGAATAGTGTTTGCATCATCGGTATTGAGAGTGTTCCCGCTATGGAGGCGTTGGAGGATATCGTCACCATAGATGGAGTAGACGCTATTTTTGTTGGGCCGAACGACCTTTCCATCTCACTCGGCGTTCCCGACCAATATGATCATCCGGTTTATGAGTCAGCGTTGAGGACCATCATCGCAACCTGTGAAGCCCGGAACGTTCCTGTTCTTATCCACCACCAGACCCCAGACCTCAGTCAGAAGTGGCTTCGTGAAGGAGCTCGCTTTGTGTTGCACTGCACAGAGACTCGTGCTGTGCACAATGCTTTTCGTGCCGAATTCGGCGCTATTCGTGCCGTTGGAAAAGAGATTGATGGTGGGGTTGCTACGGAGGTAGGTGAATCCAGGGAAACAATTTAAAAAGAGGCATGTCCGCCCAGATTCTCTTTGGCGGGTATACTCCGCTCACTTTCGCGGGAGGTTAAACCCCCATGCCCGAATTCAAAACTGTCCTCTACGAGAACCTCACACCTGAGATCGTTCGTGTGCGAATGAACCGTCCAGAGGCGCGTAACGCCCAGGACCTTCAGCTTACGAGGGATCTGAACGATGCATTTGACCATGCGAACCAGGACGATGAAGTGAAGGTGATCATCCTTAGTGGTGAGGGCCCACACTTTAACTCTGGCCATGATATGCGTGGTGGAACTGGCCTCGGCTTCAACGATGTTCGACCCGTGGGTACTTGGGCTAACTTTGATCTGGAAGGGGCAGAAGGTGCTATGGCGAAGGAGGAGGAGATATACCTCCAGATGTGTCGCCGCTGGCGCAACCTACCGAAGCCTATGATTGCCGAGGTTCACGGTAAGACTATTGCCGGTGGCCTCATGCTCGCTTGGGTATGCGACATCATTATTGCTTCTGAAGATGCTGAGTTCCGCGACCTTGTCGTTGGTTGGGGAATACCTGGAGTTGAGTACTTCGCTCATCCGTGGGAGTTCGGCCACCGTCTCGCTCGCCAGATGCTTTACACGGGCGATTGGGTAAGTGCACAGCGAGCCTACGAAGCGGGCATGGTTAACGAAGTCGTTCCCCGTGAGGAACTTAGCGAGTATGTGGAGAATCTTGCTCGCAACATTGCCGAAAAGCCTTCGTTCGGGCTAAAGATTACTAAGGAAGCAATTAATCAGACGCAGGATGCGCAGGGCCTTTGGAATGCTCAGCAAGCTGTGTTCATCATGCATACCCTGGCCCATACCCACTGGCGTGAGGTTAGTGGGGCAGGTATCTATCAGGGCGATGGCGCGGCTCCGAGGCCTGGTGGGGGCGCTCGAAAAGAGCCTTCGGCCGCAAGTTGACTAATCCCTGACTCTGACCAGTAACCACATGTGTATGGCTGTGGGAAGAATTGCGGATGATGGACGAGTCTCTGAATACCATCTTGCAACTCCTGTTTAAAGCTGCTCGATAGGTATTCCGAGGGTTTTGGATTGCTCTATAAAATTCTTACGTGTCTCAACTTGCTGCGCATCGTGGAGAGCGCACTTGTTCGCTTTGTTGGCTGGTCATTTGTAAGTTGGCACATCAGCCGTCAAAACGGTGTTCCCTATGTGCCTACGGCCATGCTAACAACCATAGGTAGGGTCAGTGGCAACTTTCAGTCTGTACCGCTTTTTTTCTTTCGTGACGGTAAAGACTTTGTTCTTGTCGGGTCAAAGGGTGGTGCGACCGCACATCCAGCCTGGTTCCCGAACCTGCTTGCTCACCCTCAGGCTTGGCTCCGTGTAAACACCCGCAGAATCCCAGTTACTGCGGAGGTGATTGAGGGTGCCGAACGTGAGCGCCTTTGGGCGATTGCTGCTACTGCTTATCCGCCCTACAACGACTATCAAGAGCGGGCAAAGCCCCGCCAAATCCCCGTGATCCTTCTGCGGCGGGACTAAACCCTAAGCCTGGAAGACATCTCTTAAGGACAGGCAATTCTCCTGCCGATGCTTGTCTTTTTTAGCGAGGCGCCAGCCGTAGTGCTCCGTCGAGGCGGATGGTCTCGCCGTTGATCATGGGGTTCTCGATGATTGAGCATGCCAGTTGGGCATACTCCTCAGGCTTCCCCAAGCGGGTAGGGAATGGTGTCACGTTGGCTAGTGCTTCGCGAGCTTCCTCTGGAAGTCCCATTAGCATTGCCGTAAGGAAAAGACCAGGTGCGATAGTGTTGTTGCGCACCCCATCGCGTGCCAGGTCGCGGGCGATAGGGAGAGTCATGCCAACGACCCCACCTTTCGAGGCGGAATAAGCTGCTTGGCCAACCTGTCCCTCAAATGCTGCCACAGAGGCAGTGTTGATAATGACACCGCGTTCACCGTCTTCCGTGGGATCGTTTTTGACCATTTCGGCGGCGGCCACCCTGATGGTGTTAAAAGTCCCAATAAGGTTGATGTTTACAGTCCGAGAGAAGCCTTCCAGGCTCGCGGGCCCGTCTCGGGAGACAGTTCGCTCAGCTGATGCGATCCCGGCGCAGTTGATCAAAATGTGAATACCACCGTGCGCAGCAGCAGCATCTGCGATGGCTTTCGTGACCTGCTCATCACTAGTCACGTCGGCAGGAACGAAAACTCCCCCGAGACTCGAAGCTACGTCTGCACCGTTGGACCCCTCTAAATCAAGGATGCCGATACTGGCTCCCCGTGCATGCAATGCTCGGGCCGTAGCCTCTCCGAGGCCTGAACCACCACCTGTGATAATTGCGCTCAAACTATTGATGTCCATTTTGACTCTCCGCTGGTGTGTTGCGGAGAGGGTTCTACCACGTACGCCGTTGTTGGGCGATGCCGAGGCCTCTTTGCGGCGTACACTGCAAGGGAGAAAAGATTTAAATCCAACAGTTTCGGGGGAGACGATGGCTGATCACGCCGAGTCCTGGTCCGATGCCGTTAACGAGATTGAGATGCGGCGTGAGCTAGCTGCCCAAATGGGGGGTGAAGAACGCGTCGCCCGTCAGCGAGCTCAGGGCAAACTCACCATACGGGAGCGCATCGAGCGTTTTCTTGACCCCAACTCATTCTGGGAAATTGGTGGCACTGCGGGCACCGGTGAGTATGACGCTGATGGGCGCCTGTCCTCATTCATTCCCGCGGGCTATGTGCTTGGCCTAGGGAGCGTTGATGGCCGACAGGTTTGTGTTGGTGGAGAGGACTTCACGGTTCGTGGTGGGTCTGGTGGTGGCGGTAAGGGGCCAGGACGTTGGTTACAACCTGCTGCTCTTCAGCGACGCATTCCTTTGGTGCAGTTTGCCGATGGAGCTGGTGCGTCTGCAAGAAGTTACGAGGATGCTGGTCGCATGCATCTACCTGATGGAAATCAGTGGGCACGCGATGCCGATCTTCTTTCAAAGGTGCCGGTTTGCTCTGCCATTGTTGGCCCCTCTGCTGGCCATGTAGCAGGCAGGGCTGTGCTTTCACATTTCAGCGTGATGGTTCGTGGCCAGGGCCAGGTCTTTGCAGCCGGCCCCCCGGTTGTTAAGCGTGCCATTGGAGAAGACCTGACGAAGGAGGAGCTTGGGGGTGTGGGCGTGCATGTCCGCACCAGTGGGGTTATTGACAACGAAGCTAAGGATGAAGATGACGCTTTTCGTCAAATACGCGCATTCTTGAGCTACTTGCCCATGAATGTTTGGGAAATGCCCCCCCGAGTTGCCACTAACGATCCTCCTGATCGCAGGGAAGAGCGCTTGCTCTCTATTGTGCCTCGCGATCGCACTCGCTGGTATGACATGCGTGAGTTGCTCGAGCTCGTGGTGGACAACGGCCAGTTCTTTGAAATGCGGCGTTCGTTTGGGAGCAGCTTGATCACCGCGTTTGGCCGGTTTAACGGCTATCCCGTTGGCATTATCGCTAACGATCCCAAGGTTTATGCAGGCGCGATGACAGCCGATTCTGCTGATAAGCAGACACGCTTCGTCGACCTGTGTAACACCTTTAGCATCCCTGTCGTACTTTTTGTTGACGTACCCGGTTTCATGATCGGGTCCCGTTCCGAGAAAGAAGGGGTTATGAGGGCTGGAATGCGTGCTGTGGTTGCTGGTGCCAGTGCCACCATCCCCTCCATCGCTATTCAGGTTCGGAAGTCCTACGGAATGGCTGGTGACGCGGCCGCATGTCTTGGCGGTCCAGATGCTCTTAAGATGCGTTTTGGTTGGCCTTCGGGGGAGTGGGGGTCCATTCCAATCGAGGGTGGTGTTGCGGCGGCCTACCGTCGAGAGATTGAGAATGCTTCCGATCCGGAGAGGCGCCGCGCTGAAATCGAAGAGCGCCTCCTACAGGGCCGTTCTCCCTTTAAGGTGGCGGAGGCGTTCGAGATCCTCGATATCATCGATCCCAGAGAAACCCGTTCCATAGTCTGTCGGTTTATCGAAGACGCTCAGGAAACATTGCGTAGAAACCTCGGGCCAAAGGGCCCCGTGAGACCCTAACTTTCGGGAGAGCATATGGCGCAAGGGATCACTGTCGTGGAATTGGGTGGGGGAATCGCCTCAGCCTGGTGTGGTCGAATATTTGCTGGGGCTGGAGCCGACGTTGTTTTCTGTGAGTCAGAAGATGGGAGTGCTTTGCGAGGGGCCCATCCTCTTCTAGGGAATGGGCGTTCAGCGCTTTTTGAGTATCTCGGAATGTACAAGGCATCTGCAGTACTCACGGACAGCGAAGTTGATCGACTAATTGAGACTGCCGACATCGTGATTGATGAGGTGGATGTCGAGGCAGGTAATGGTCCAGACCAAGTTGCTGAGCGGGCCGAGCATTTCCGTCGGCTTAATCCTCGGATTGTTGCAGTTAGTTGCGGTCCCTTTGGCTTGACTGGCCCCTACGCAGATCGCCGTTCATCAGCCCTCGTGGACTGGGCAATGAGTGGGTATGCCGCAATAACGGGGGAGCCGGATCGTGAGCCACTACAAGGGGGTGGCCCTTGGTGTAGCTATGTTAGTGGTCTTACTGCTGCGGTTGGTGGCATGGCTGCTCTTCGAACGGCTGACCAAACAGGAAGGGGGCAGCTCGTCGATGTTTCTACCATGGACGCAATGGCGGCTCTTCACCAGTGGACAGTTATCCTTGCTACCCATCAAGGTGTGCGGAAGCGCCGGGCTGGAAACCGGCACGCTGAGTCCTACCATCCGCTTGGAATCCTCCCCTGCAAGGACGGCGCAGTTGCTATTGCCGCCTCGAGCCCTGCTCAGTGGGAGGGTTTCTGCATTGCTATGGACATGCCAGAACTGCTGACTGACGAACGCTTCGTTTCCGGCGCTGATCGGTTTGATAATGCCGATGAACTAGATGCGATTATTCTGCCATTGCTATTGGAAATGGAGCAGCTTGAGATTGTTAGGTTGCTTCAGGACCATAACGTCCCTACTAGTCCTGTCCTTGACCCGCTTAGCATTAAGGACGACGAACAGCTTGCGGCTCGAGGCTTCTGGCAGTTTCTTCCGCATCTTGGAGATAGTGTCACAGCTCCCTCTGTTCCAATTCGGGGTGCGGTTGCTCCGAAGGGTCGCCCTCGTGCACCTGGACTGGGGGAGGACACCGGCTCCATATTAGCTAACTTAGTCCGTGCCGATGCGTCCGAGCCCGCTTGGGTTCATCCAGCTCAGGTTTCTTCTGTGCTTCCCCTCGAGGGCATAAGAGTGGTGGAGCTTTCTATTGCATGGGCCGGACCACTTACAGGACGACTCTGCGCGGATCTTGGTGCTGACGTTATCCGTATAGAGCATCGTGACTCGCGTGGCACTAGGCAGGCTTCTCAAGGCCGCTCTGAGGGTAGGCCTGAGGATTGGCAGTGGGGTGAACTCCCTCCACCTGCTTTTCGGGGCGGTATATTTCCCGACGCTGATCCAGGTGAGCGGCCCTGGAATCGTGGTGGCCCCTTTAACAAGTTTCAGCGTAACAAGCGGTCGCTTTGTCTCGATTTGAAAGATGAGTCAGGGAAGGAAATTTTCCGAAAACTACTCGCCGAAGCGGATGTTCTCTTAGACAATTACCGCCCTCGGGCCCTCGATCGTTTGGGCTTTGATTTTGAGACCGTGACCGCTATCAATCCACGCATTGTTCGCCTTTCCATGTCGGGATATGGCTCTACTGGGCCGTACCGTGACCGTGGTTCATGGGGCCCGATTCTCGAGGCCCATACTGGACTTGCTTCTGTTACTGGGTATGAGGATGGAGGTCCTATGAAGCAAGGTGCTGCTTTGCCGGATGGTATAGGTGGACTGACCGGAGCGTGGGCCCTCCTCGATGCTCTCCGCGAACGTGAACACGAGGGGAAATCAATCTATTTGAATCTTTCGCAGTTTGAATCGTACCTTTCTATTGGCGGTGAATTTATGGTTGCTGCCTCTGCTGCCGGGGTGCCGCCCGTGCGTCGTGGAAACCGCTCTCCTGTAGCCGTGCCCCAAGGTGTGTATCCATGTCGAGGGGATGATGCCTGGATAGCGATTACAGTGCAGTCCGACCAAGCCTGGGAGGGGCTAATAAAGGTCATAGATAGAGAGATGCTCTCTGATCCGAATTTGCGCTTGGAAGCGGATCGCCGCCGAAAGAATGTCACTATAGATGCCGAGATCTCAGACTGGACTCGCACGCGGGACGCACAGCAAATTGCTGCTCAGTTGCAGGAGGTAGGGGTGGCAGCCGGACCTGTGCTCTCGAACCTGGAGTTAGTAGTTAATCCGCACTTGCGAGCTCGAAACATGATCGTTCCCATTGAGCATCCCGATGTTGGCCGACGTGAGTTTCCTGGTTTCCCAATCCAACTTTCGGAAACGCCGGTGCGGAGCTTCCGAGCTGCTCCTACTTTGGGTCAGCACAATGAGGCAATTCTTCAAGAACTTCTTGGCTATAGCGGAGATGAGGTCGCTGCGCACTTTGCTGCGGGTGTGGTGTCAGATAGTCCGACTGGCTAGGCCTTCCAATTGTGACAGTTATCACGAAAAGGTAGGGTGAATCCTAGAAGTTGGCAGCAATGGCAAAAGAGGGCTGCGGAGTTGATATCTATCTACGGGCCTGGGCGTGTTCTTAGTTTAGCGTTCATAGGTGGCCTTGCTGCGAGCATTGCTGGAACTCTGCTTTTGAGGGCTGGGGATGGCGGTGGTACCGGTTGGATATGGGTTTGCACCTGGGCAGCAGTCCCCCCGCCGGAGTTCCCAGAGGCCCTATTCACCTTTGTGATCGAACCTATCCCCATGTTTCTGATTGCCTTTGCCGGCTTGTGGTATCTCAGAACTCGCCAGCGGGCTCAGGCAATCCACTCACGGCAGCTGGTTTCCAAGGGTCAGGTCTGTGCGTTCCTGGGAGGGCTCGCACTCGTGCTGTTTACCGTCTTTGGCCCTATTGCTGCCTATGACGGGACTTTTCTTACGTTGCACATGGTGCAGCACTTCATCCTCATTACGATCGCCCCTCCTCTTATCCTCGCTGGCGCTCCCATGACGCTTTGGCTTATTGCCTCCGGTAAGGACCGACGGCGACGGGTTTTCTATCCCGTGCTGCATTCCTTGGTATTTCGAGCCTTTACACATCCGCTAGTGGGAGTTTTCCTTTTCGCAGCAGTACCGCTTCTTTGGTATATCACACCCGCTTTTGAGGAAAGCTTAGGCAGCGCAGCGCTTCACTTTGTGGGGTATGGCATTTTTTTAGTTGCGGGCTTGCATTACTGGTGGCCTGTCATTGGTGGAAATCCGACTCGCTGGAACCTTTCCTATCCGGTCCGTCTTGGTTACCTCCTTGCCATCGTGCCTATCCACGCCTTTCTGGGCCTCATTTTTCACGAACCGGACAATGTGATTTATGAGCAACTTGCTCTGCTTCCGCGGGCATGGGGTCCAGGTGCTCTGTTAGATCAGCAAATTGCTGGCGCGATCATGTTCATTGGAGGCGAGGCGCTAGGCCTAATAGCTCTACTTTTCGTCGCTTGGCAATGGGCCTCCTACGAAGATAAAGTCGGCCGTCGTCTTAATGCTTCTGACACCAGTAAAGAATGGCGTTCTGTTGCTTACCGGGAGTAGAAAGGAATGAGATCTGTGCGATTGCCAATGCTGGCTGTGGCGGTCTTGCTGGGCATTGTTTTGGTTTCCTGTGGTGGTGAGGACAGTGGGCAGGCCCCATTCGAAATAGAAGCTCCGCCCAAAGTAATTGACAGTGGTGAAGAGAGCCGAGGAAAAGAAGAGCACTCCAGTGCTGCAGACGCCACCGATGTGGCCTACAGGGGTGCACGTGCTACGCCTCCTATTCCCAAACCAGACTTAGTCCTTGCTGATACCAATGGCAAAGACTTCAACATCCTCGCGGAGACGGAGGGCTATCTCACTCTCCTCTATCTTGGGTATACCCACTGCCCCGATATCTGTCCCACTCACATGCTAGACCTGGCCAAAACGCTTGAGACTATGGACCCCGAACAGGTTGAACGCATTCGGGTCATTTTCATTACGACCGATCCTGCGCGGGATGATGCTGCCTCTATTAGGCGCTGGCTCGATCTTTTTGATGAGAGTTTTGTGGGTCTTACTATTGATGATGAAGCCCTTGCGGGGCTCCTTAGTTTCTTGGGAATGCCACAGATAATTAGGCAAGATCTAGGTGATGGACGTTACTCGGTCAACCATGGAACATATTTGATTGCGTTTACAACTGATAATTTAGGCCACATTGTCTACCCCTTTTTACCTGACGGTGGATTGCGAGAAATAATGAGGCATGACCTCCCACTTCTGATTGAAGAAGGTTGGTAATGAATTTTCTGTCACGAAGGATGTCGGTGCAGGCATTAGCTACTTACAAAAGGTGGTTAGCACCTCTGTTGGCGCTTCTGATCATTGGGTTAACCATTGTGGCTTGCCAGGATGAACTTGTTAGTGACGGCGGGATAGAGATTAGGAACGCCCGTGCGCAATTCACTACTACGGATGTTGGTGTCGTCTACTTTGACATTCATAACATGGGTGAAGCGGAGGTTCTGGTGGATGCTTTCGCTGAATTGGCTGATGACACGCAGATTCACGAGGTCATTACTGATGGTGCAAGCACGATTATGCGGCCAGTTGAAAGCGGGATTTCCATTGCTGCTAATGGCCGTGTCCGCCTCGCGGCCGGGGGATACCATCTCATGCTGCTTGGCGTGGAAAAGATTCCAGAGGTGGGGTCAACTTTCCAGATAGTGCTCGAGTTCGAAAACTCATCCAGCGTAAGCGTAACGGTGCAGGTCCAGGATTTTGGTGAAGATACTGCTGAAATGCATCACTCCACCAGCTCGAATGGTGAGGGAGTGGACCACAGCCATATGGATAATGACGAGATGGATGGTAAACACGAAAAAGAGCACGACTAGGTCCGGAATCAAACTAGGAAGGCCCTTTGGAGGTAGGCCAACTTGATGGCGGTCCTGCAATAGGAAACTGGCCGTTCGGGGTTTCGGAGCCTTGGGAGCTGGCTGGTTGCAAGAAGCTCTACGTGACGGTATCTCTAGTGAGGCTCGAGTAGACTCAACCCTCTATTACGAAAGAGAGGGTTGTATGCAGGTTGGAGTCGTCTTCCCACAGACAGAAATTGGATCGGATCCTTCCGTTATCCGAGATTTTGCCCAGGCAGCCGAGGGGCTTGGATACTCCCACATCTTGGCGTATGACCACGTTTTGGGTGCTCTTCCTGATCGTGAACCCAAATTGTGGGGCCCCTATACCCATGAGTCGGCATTCCACGAGCCTTTTGTGTTGTTTGGTTATCTCGCGGCCATCACTGAACGCGTGGAGCTTGTTACAGGCGTAATTATTCTTCCACAGCGCCAGACTGTACTTGTAGCTAAGCAGGCAGCGGAGGTCGATATCCTTTCAGGTGGACGGCTCAGATTGGGAATTGGGACTGGTTGGAACTATGTGGAATATGACTCTCTAAATGAGCAGTTCAGCAATCGTGGGAAACGCCAGGAGGAACAGGTCGAGGTGATGCGCCGTCTTTGGGACGAGCCTATCGTCGATTACGTTGGGGATTGGCACAGCATTGATCGCGCTGGGCTTAATCCCCTTCCAGCGCGACGTATTCCGGTTTGGTTCGGTGGCTTTAGTGAACCAGCTTTTGAGCGAGCTGCCCGCATTGGTGATGGCTTTGTGTTTGGAAGTGGTTCTGAGGAAGCATTTGCCAGTGTGGAGAAGATCAAAGGCTATCTTGCGCAGGAGGGTCGTGATCCTGCGGCCTTTGGATTTGAGGCGATGGTCAACTATGGAGATGGAGCTCCAAACTGGGCTTCTGAAGTTGAGCGTTGGCGTGAGGCCGGAGTGGATTACGTATCAGTGCGCACTATGAATGTAGGCATTGAGGGACCGCGTGGCCACATTGAAGCCATTGAGCGGTATTGGCGGGAAGTGGGTAGCTAGTGTGCATTGCGGATACTGTTTTTGCTTTGGTAGCTAACCAAGGTGTTTTTGTGATGGCCGAGGCGCGGGGACCAAGTATTGGTAGTTAGCTTTTTTGAAGCCGGTCCCAGCGGAGGATGCCAGCTATTGACTTGGCGTCGCTGATTAGGCCGCTATCGATTGCAGACAAGGCCTCCATTGGGGTGATACGTACGATTTCAATGTCCTCGTCTTCGTCTCCAGGCAGTGGGTCTCGCGTAAGGGCGCTACACAAGTAGAGATGCAGATACTCGGTGGCATAGCTGGGTGCAATCCAGAACCCACCCAGGGATTCTATTTTTGCTGCACGCATACCTATTTCTTCTCGGAGTTCACGGGCTGCTGTTTCGATAGGATCCTCGCCGGGCTCAAGCGTTCCGGCCGGGATCTCAAGTAACCGGGTGCGGGCTCCATGGCGATATTGTTCTACTAGTAATAGTTGTCCATCGGCGTCTATCGGAATCATGCACACCGCGCCGGGGTGGTAGACCATTTCTCGCTGGAACTTGACGCCCTCTCTTGTGAGTAACGTATCTAGCTTCAGTTTGAAAAGACGCCCATCAAATATTGTCTCGGTTTTGGTGAGCTCTGGCTGGTCCGTCATGCAACCTCCAGGCCTTTTGTGAGGCCTTTGTTAGCTGTCAACAAAGAGATCCCGGAGGCCCTGTCTTGCCCCCTACCTGAAACTAAAAAGGCTGCTCCTAATGACGATCTGCAGCGTGTGTCGAGTAGTAATGGAGGCCGCTAATCGAGGTAGTCTTTCAATTTACGGCTCCGGCTGGGGTGTCGCAGTTTGCGAAGTGCCTTTGCTTCGATCTGGCGGATACGCTCTCGTGTCACGCTGAACTCACGTCCGACCTCTTCTAGTGTTCGGCTACGACCGTCCTCGAGGCCGAACCGCAGCTGGAGTACCCGTCTCTCTCGACTAGTAAGCGTTGCGAGGACGTCCTCGACTTGCTCGCTCAAAAGCTGTTGGCTAGCAGCATCGGCTGGAGCCAGGGCACGCTCGTCTTGAATGAAATCTCCAAGGTGGCTGTCTTCTTCTTCGCCGATTGGAGTCTCCAGAGAAACTGGTTCCTGCGAGACCTTTTGGATTTCCCTGATACGCTCAGGCGAAAATTGATGTGCGGAGTCCTGCTTAGAACTCTCCACCATGCCTCGTGCGATCTCTTCGCTGGTAGGTTCCCGGCCATACTCCTGTACGAGCCGTCTGCTGACGCGTACGAGCTTGTTAATCGTTTCCACCATGTGGACAGGAATGCGAATTGTCCGTGCTTGGTCTGCGATAGCGCGCGTAATTGCCTGACGGATCCACCAGGTCGCATACGTAGAGAACTTGTAACCCTTGCGATAGTCGAACTTCTCTACCGCTCGGATGAGGCCGATGTTTCCTTCTTGGATAAGATCTAGAAGCGACATTCCTCGGCCGATATATTTCTTGGCTACCGAAACTACTAGCCGCAGGTTGGCTTCTGTTAGGCGGCGCTCTGCTTTGTCGCCGTTGTGTTTGATTGTGTCGAAGTGGTAACGCAGCCGGTCCTCAAGCGCTGTGATTTTTTCGATCAAGCCTTCTGCTGGAGGAACTAGCTGGTCCTCGCCTCCTGCTTCCTCAGCCATTTGTAAGAAAAGGTCTGGGGTCAGGATATGGGTGACGATGGAGAGGGAGATAATGGCGTGATGAATGGTCTCCTCATCCTTGCGGAGGCGCTTCATGCAATATGTGCGGAAGGGGAGCTCCAGCTCCCGGTCTATAAGGCCACGGAACTGATCGTCACCGATATTCTCCGCGAGGCTTCTGCGCATAAGCTGATGGCCCTCAGCCTCAGGTGCGCGCCACTTTGGTTCTCTTGGCGGCCAGTCTTCGTCGTTTCCTTCTGGGGGTGTCTGGCCCGCGATAACTTTGTCGTAACGGTCCACGTAATAGAGGGCAGCCTTGTAGATCGGCTGGAGCTCCGCAAATTGTTCGAGCAAGGTCACTGCTACGCGTGAGGCGGAGGGAGGATGACCAAATGCGTCTACATAAGCCTTTTCGATGTCGCGCAGGTGGATGCCCTCTTCCATCTGTCGAGCAAGATGTTTTTCGTCATCTGCGGTAAGCAGATAGACCTTCCCGATTTCGCGGAGGTACATCCGGACGGGGTCATCTATTCCCTCGGACTCCTCGGTGAGGAGTGCGACAGTTTCTTCTTCCTCCTCCTCGCTGTCGTCGAGATCCTTTTCATCCTTGTCTTCTGGGTCTTGAGTAGCGGTAGCGGTTCCGGAGTCTTCCCCTTCTTCGTCGCGGCGTTCGTCGAATTCGCCGCTGGAGAGCCGGCTGAGGACGCTTCCGATCATTGCATCGGCGTTAGTGGAAGAAGTTTGGTCGGTCAACGTTTCGTCGCTCATGCGGCTGACAGGTACCCCCGATGGTGGAATTGGGATGGCTCTCTGGCAAAGAGAGCCACCCCAATTATATGCCAAATGGGGGTTGAACCGAAGACCATCGGCCAATTAATGCTATCCACTTCGAAACTAAGCCCGAGATAGGTCCCGTTTAGCAGGTCTGTTGATTAAGTGCGATTAGTCGCCTGTGGGAAGGCCTGCGCCTGCCCAAGCATCTGTTCCGCCCTCAACGTTGAAAAGCTCAAGGTCGTCGAGTCCCGCTGCTGTGGCATATTCGGCTGCCAGCGCACTGCGGCCACCCATTTTGCAAATGAACAGCACTTCCTTTTTGTCTCCCGCGAAGTCACGGATTTGTTTCAGCTCGGTCATCACCGTATTTACTGGAATAAGGCGTACGCCTTTTGCGTGTACCTCTACGTATTCGTGGGGGTCACGTACGTCGACCATTACAGCATCGCCGTTGTCTAGTTTTTCCTTAGCTTCGTCTATCGAAATTCTCGTGAATGGTTCTCGTGGATCTTTGGTAGCCACTGGAGCAGCCTCACTCGTGTGCGTTGTGAGGTGCAGCCTAGCATGGGATACATGATTCCCGCCCCTGCCTGGTGAACTTTTGAGAGATGTGGGAGCCTGGTTCTGTGAGTGATTTCTTGCCTCCCGATGCTTCGGCTCTCCTTAGTGCTTGGAGTGATCGTGTTCGGCGCAACCGTGAGCAGGTGGAGCATCGTCGACTAGCCTTGCGGAAAGGGGGCGACTTCTATGCTCCTGTCTCATCCTTTTTTCGCGCCGATCCATACCGCGATGGAGATGCAACCCTCGACGCACTGCGTGCTCTTATCCGGCCTGGTGAGACTGTGTTGGATATCGGCGCCGGGGGCGGGCGTTACGCCCTACCGTTAGCCCGACATGCTGGTGAGGTTATTGCGCTTGAGCCCTCTGAGGGAATGCGCGAAGTGCTGAGGGAAGGAATAGAGGAGTACCAAATAGACAATATTCGGGTTGTTGAAGCGAGCTGGCCCTATGACCACCCTCTTCGAGCTGATGTCGCCCTAATCTGCCACGTAGGCTATGACATCGAAGCATTTGGTCCTTTCCTTGAAGCAATGGAAGAAACTGCAGAACGACTCTGCGTTGCTGTGATGCTTAGCCGTCCTCCGCCCGTTCGAGCTGATCCCTTTTGGGAGGCAATTTATGGTGAGCCTCGGGAACCACTGCCGGCGCTGTCGGAGTTCCTTGCATTACAGCTCTCTCGCGGGCGACTTTGTGAAGTCTCATTCGTTGAGCATGGAGGTATTGCTTACCAAACTGAGGAAGACATTTTGCACTTTCTTCGCCAGCAGCTCTGGATCTCTGAAGGGACTTCGCTGGATGAGCAACTTCGGAAAATAGTGCCCCAGCACGTTCATATGGAAGGTGGAGGAATCGAGTTCAACGCAGACGTAGGGGTTCTTGGAATCGTAAGCTGGGTGCCCCCGCAGCAAACAGCTAACGAGAGCGGGCGTACTTCTTAGCTGGGGTTAGAACAATTGGTGTGAGTTCGTTGGCGCCATAGGAAGACAGTTGGCGTTCTTCCGGGGGTGTTCCATAAGTGGTGGTCCGTTGGCGGGGCTGCCGTCCGATATCAGTGATCAACTCGTCCATTGCTTCGGGAGACATCTCTTGTCCATGGCTTGCTCCAGCTGCGCGACTAATGCTCTCGTTCATCAGCGTGCCCCCCATGTCATTTGCGCCTGCTTGCAGGCAGGCCTTTGAGCCTGCTGAGCCCATTTTCACCCACGAAACCTGGATGTTGGTAATCAAAGGATGGAGGGCTAGCCTTGAAACGGCGTGCATGAGGATCGCTTCGCGCCAGGTGGGGCCCTTGCGCGCTTTACCCTTTAAGTAGATGGGTGCTTCCATATGAACGAATGGCAGCGGTACGAACTCGGTGATGCCGCCGGTTCGGTTCTGCAGTTCCCGAAGACGTAGAAGGTGTCTTGCCCAAGAGACAGGTCCGTCGATGTGTCCGTACATTACCGTCGATGTAGTGGTAAATCCTGCTTCGTGCGCTGCTCCTACTACTTCTAGCCACTGTTCAGTACTGAGTTTGTCTGGGCAAAGAGTGTTGCGTACCTCGTCGTCGAGGATCTCTGCGGCAGTGCCTGGTAGCGTCCCTAATCCTGAGGCTTTGAGTTGCCTGAGGAACTCTGGCACAGGAATGTCGAGCGTCTCCGCTCCCTGGTGCACTTCTAATGGGGAGAAAGCGTGGACATGCATGTCTGGGAGCTCGTCCTTAACTGCTTTGCAGATCTCTAAGTAAGTGGCTCCCGTGTAATCGGGATGAATTCCGCCTTGCATGCAGACCTCGGTCGCCCCTCGGTCCCACGCCTCTCGTGCTCGACGCACGACTTCATCTAGGCCGAGGTCGTAGGGCTTGCCTCGCAGGTTTTCGCTCAGCTTTCCTTTTGAGAAGGCGCAGAACTGGCATTTGAAGTAACAGATGTTGGTGTAGTTGATGTTGCGGTTCACCACGTACTGCACGGTCTCGCCGGAAATCTCCGCGCGGAGCTCATCCGCGGCTGCGCAGACATAGTCAAATTCGTCTCCGCGTACCTCGAAGAGCCGGGCAATCTCGGCTTCCTCAAGCCCTTCGCCTCGTCTTGCCTTCGAAACCAATGCTGGCAGGGGTGAGGTTGGAGGAAGCCCTCTAGGTGCTTTTCGCGGGAAGTCGTAACCGGCAGGTGGTTCTAGTACGGCTCCTGGGGCCCACTCACCTTCCCGCGCGAAGCCGTCTGCATCCATGGATTGCAAAACCTGTGTTGCTATCTCTGGGTTCTGCCAGCGGCTGCTTTCCTTCGCGTAGGCTGGGTAAACAGCTAGCCTTTCGGCGAGATGATGGCCAGCTTCCTCAGTCTGGAAGCGGAGCTCCTCCAGTTGGGGCCAGGGAGCTTCTGGATTAACGTGGTCGATAGTAATAGGCGATACGCCCCCCCAATCGCTTAGGCCTGCCTCCACCAGCTTTGTGTAAGAGTCAGGCATAAGGTTGGGTGGTGCCTGTACACCGATTTCTGGCCCGAAAAGAATGCGCGCGATCGCGAGCGTCCACAGTAACTCTTCGAAGTCAGGTTCTGGTGCATTGGCCATTTTCGTATCGGGCTTGGCCCGGAAATTCTGGATGATCAGCTCCTGGATGTGTCCATGTAACTGATGCTCTTTGCGCAATGCCAGTAAAGACTCAACGCGTTCCAGCCGGGTTTCTCCGATGCCGATTAGGATGCCTGAGGTGAAAGGCACCTGAAGCTCTCCTGCTAGCCGAATGGTCTCTAAGCGGGCAGCGGGGTTTTTGTCAGGGGAGCCGTAGTGCACCTGCCCTTTTTGTAGTAATCGGGACGAAGAGCTTTCTAACATAATGCCTTGGGAAACTGAGACGTTTCGAAGAAGGGCGATGTCCTCCCTTCCCATAACGCCGGGATTTGCATGGGGGAGCAGTCCTGTTTCCGCTGCTACGATGCCTGCTACTTCCGCTAAGTATGAGATTGTCGTTTTATGACCAAGCTCAGCCAGTTCTTCGCGGGCTACTTTGTAACGTAGTTCGGGTTTGTCTCCGAGAGTAAAAAGTGCCTCTGTGCACCCTACGGCAGCTCCTGCCTTTGCTATCTCCAACACTTCCTCGATGCTCATGTAGGCCCGTTCGCCTGGCTTGGGTGGTTGGGCAAATGTGCAGTAATGGCAGACGTCGCGGCAAAGCTTCGTAAGTGGAATGAAAATATTGCGCGAGAAGGAGATAACGTGATTGTGGGCCTGGTCGCGGATGGCGGCCGCCGCTGCGGTGAGGGCCGCAAGGTCCGTTTCTCCCGCGAGGTCTAGGCCTTCTTCGCTTGAAGGGCTTTTTCCTGCAAGAGCTCTGGCAAGAACAGCTTCTGTTGTATCCCGCATTGAAGTTGATAGTACAATACGACTTACTAGCTCGTCACAAGCGACTGGGGGGGGATCATGTTTTCGCGGAGCGTTCGTTGCCCCGTAGCCTCTACCCTTGACCTTGTTGGTGATCGGTGGACGCTCCTGATTGTTAGGGATCTGCTGAAGGGGAACGCTCGCTTTAGCGAATTGGGCCGATCTGTCGAGGGAATCACCAGCAGTGTTCTTTCGGCTAGGATCAAGCTGCTTGAGGAAGAGGGGCTGGTTGACCGGCGTCTCTATAGCAAACACCCGCCGCGGTCGGAGTATTTCCTCACCTCTAAGGGGCACTCATTGGGCGTGGTTGTGGGTGCTCTTGCTACTTGGGGA
This sequence comes from Dehalococcoidia bacterium UBA2991, assembly GCA_002346645.1. Taxonomy (GTDB): domain Bacteria; phylum Chloroflexota; class Dehalococcoidia; order Tepidiformales; family Tepidiformaceae; genus UBA2991. Next base: position 115,041 of record DEAD01000013.1, on the reverse strand, counting down.
GAGCGCCATACCGACCATGACCTCTCCATTGTCGATGACCGATGTGGGCACGGGGTCGATGTTGTGTACCGGTGCCCAACCTGTGACCGGTCTGCTCCTAGGTCGCAGATACGGATTGTTCCAGCGTGAGGAAGGCATCTGCCTAGGCTCTGGAGTTTGCCCCGCCTGACCCTAGCCCAGTATCCTCCCTGTTTCAGGGAGTCCCCAACTGGATCGGGAGTGAGCGTGTGCACACCATCGGCCTGACTGGCGGCATTGCCAGCGGGAAATCGACCGTAGCGGAGTTCTTTCGGGAGCAGGGCGTTCCTGTCATTGACGCAGACATCCTGGGGCACCGTACCTACGATCCCGGTACCAGTACCTTTGCCGATGTCGTGGACGCCTTTGGTAGTGACATTGTGGCTGCGGATGGCAGTATCGACCGGCGAGCGCTGGGCGGCAAAGTATTTGGTAAGCCGGAAGAGTTGACGCGGCTAACCGATATTGTCTGGCCTGGTATTCGGGCGCTCGCATCACAAGAGCTATCCGACCTTGAGGTGGCTGGTACTAAAATTGCCCTGCTTGAAGCAGCAGTCCTTTTGGAGGCCGGCTGGCAAGACATGGTAGATGAAGTTTGGGTCACGACAGTCGAGGTGGATATTGCTGTGGCCCGGCTTGCGGAACGGAATGGGCTTGACGAAACTGCTGCGCGGGCTCGTATCGATTCGCAGCTCTCTAATGAGGAGCGAATCGCTATAGCTAGCGTGGTAATAGAGAACAACGGTACGCGTGAAGAGCTTGCTGACAGAATCAAGGCTGTATGGCAGGCCCTGCGCACAAATAGCGGTACAGAGAGGCAGACGATTGGCTGAAGCACCAACTACTACCGAAGTAACGGCCCCAGGGGGGCTTGTCCTTGCTGCCGAGGAATTCACTGTCAGCGAAGAGCCGTACTACCTTCCCCTAGGGGACGAAGTGGAGCTTTTCGAGGCCGCCTTTGAGCAGCGCATTCCTGTTCTCCTCAAAGGTCCAACGGGCTGTGGAAAGACTCGGTTTGTCGAATACATGTCTTGGCGTCTCGGCAGGCCTGTGACGCGGATCTCCCAAGGTGGAGAAGCACCTGAGAACGATGAAGGGCCACGGCCTTTCGTAACGGTTGCGTGTCACGAAGATCTTACGGCCAGTGATCTTGTGGGGCGCTACCTGCTGGATACCGATGGCACACGCTGGATCGATGGTCCTCTTACTAGGGCGGTTAAGACTGGCGCTATCTGTTATCTCGATGAGGTAGTGGAGGCCCGTAAGGACACCACTGTCCTTATTCACCCGCTAACAGACTACCGACGGCTTCTTCCCATCGAGAAGTTGGGACAGGTTGTTGAGGCTGCTAATGGCTTTCTGCTTGTCATCTCCTACAATCCCGGCTATCAGAGTGCGCTAAAGGACCTGAAGCACTCGACCCGCCAGCGCTTCATCTCGGTTGAGTTTACCTATCCCACTCGGGATCAGGAGGCGGAGATAATCTCCCATGAATCCGGTGTGGACCCTGCTGTGGCCATTGAGCTTGCCAAGCTCGGAGAGAAAGTACGTAACCTAAAGGAACATGGTCTTAGCGAGGGTGTAAGCACGCGCCTTCTAATCTATGCGGGGCGTCTAATAGAGCGGGGAATCGAGCCCAGGCGTGCAGCCCAGGTAGGTGTTACCTGGGCACTTACCGACGACCTTGAGGTACAGCGCAGCATCGAAGAGGTGGTGACATCCATCTTCGAGTGATCGCCAATCCTCTCCATTTGGAGTATGCACGGGAGCGAGGGGGGCACTCGCCTGCCCTGCCGTCCCGGACGTTAAATCTAGGCGCTGTTTCATGAGTGTTGCAGGCGTTCTTCTTGTCCGTAATCGTAATCGTTTTGAAGGTTTCCCCGAGCCACTTTTTGAAGCTTATGAGGGCAGCTTACGTGCCCTCGAGTCGCGATTGACGCCGACGCAACTAGAGGGTTGGTCTCAGGCTGGTCTGGACCTAATGGCGATTAGCCTCCGTTCGTGGGAATCAGCAGCTGAATACTTCAAGGCTGGCCCTCAGCTAGCGGAATCCACGCCATGGGAAATCTACGAACAGCTTGCTCGAGAAGCGAATGACCTTACGGAGCAGTCCGCCCCCCTTGCCGTCTCCTTCCTACGTAGTGCTCCTCAAACGCTCTCCCATATCGGTCCTAATCATCTTGCTCAATGGGCGGACTTTGGACGCCGGTTATACAAAGGTAATTGGAAGAGTTCATCTCTGGCGGCCCAGTTCTACGATGCTGGGCCCGACCTTTTTTCTACCAGCCGTGTAAGCCATGCCGGACGTCTGGTGGTTTTCCTTGATGAGTTAGCACGTCACTCATATGAACTTGCCTCTGCATGTCTCACGGCCGCTCCCGAAGTACTTGCTCGTCTTGAAAACACTGATCGCATGCCATTCCTCACTTTTGGCGTGGAGCTCGCGCAGACCAGTTGGGCTGATTCACGCCTCTTTTTCGACCGGGGGGTGCCCCTTATTCAGCGTGTGCATGGTCCGGTGCGTGAGCGCTACCTAACCCTTGCTGCTCAGGTTGCCCGGGACCATAGTCGTTCCGTCTTCCAATACTTTGAAGATGCTGCTCAGGCCCTCGGGGATGTTGAGCCAGAAGATCATGGGGCTGTTATTGAACTTGCAGAGCAGCTGGTACCCCATTCTGCCTATGCTGCAATGGATTTCATCACCAATGCTCCGGAGGTCCTGGGGAAAGTTCGTATCGACGAGCTGGCGGCTTGGCAGGACCATGGGCTTGGCATCCTGGCCTCTAGCCGGGAAGGGGGCGAGGCCTATTTTCGTCTTCAGTCTAGCCGTGGGGAAGAGGTTCTCGATACGCTTTCTGCCCGAGTCGAGCTCTCAAAGGTCGGGGACATTCTCCGTCTTTACGCGAAGGCCCTGACGGGCAAGGACATTAGCATTCACGCTGCTGCGGTGCTTACTGAGAAGGGTATCGGTTGGGTGGATGAGGAACGGGCCAGTACTGAGGGAACCACTATCTATCTGCCCGAGGTGATGGAACGCTACCGTAACAAAGAGGAAAACTTTGCTTCGGTAAAGGTTTTTACCACCCATCAAGCTGCTCACCTTGAATTTGAGAGCTTTAGTTTTGGCTTCGAACGTGCCTCCACGCTCTTTGAGGATCTTCGGCCTACTATTCCTGAGGATTCGAATACAAAGCCTGCCACCGAGATCGAACGGTTCTTTGATCTTTTCCCAGATCGAACTCTTGCGAGTGACCTTCATGAAATTGCCGAGGATGCTCGCATCGATGCTGCCATCAAGCGCAACTATGCTGGCATTCGCCGTGCCCTAATGCGTATGCAGCATGAGGAACTCGCTCACCGTCCTGAGGTGAGTGAGCTGCCCTTGCGCCAAGCCTTTGTGGAGAATCTCGTGCGCGTAAGCCTAGATGGTGTCGAGGCAGTGCGCTGGCCTGCGGAACAGCAGGAGTCGATGTCGTCTGGCGTCGCTATTCTTCAGCGCCTAAACGCTGAAAATGCCACTCCCGAGGATGCGGCAGAGGCGACTCTGCGTCTCTACCAGTTAGCTATGAGTATTCGCAACGAACGGGATGAGAGCGATGAAGATTGGGAAAGCTTGCCCGATGTTGACCAAGAGTCGCTTCAACTGGACATGAGCGAACTTGGTGGGGAAGGGGCGCCTATGGAGATGGGCGAGCCCCAGGATGGAGAGGCCGATTACGAGAGCCCACAGGACATTGATTTCCGGGGGGATTTCAAGCCCGAACTTGTCCAGCTCCTAATGAAGCTTCGCGACGATGCAGAGATGGGTGATGCGGGACAGATTTCTCCTGATCAGTTGACCGAAGAACAGCTAAAGGAGCTGCTTGAGAAGAGCGCCGAGATAGACCTAGACACCCTTCTTGAGGGAGACCTCCAGAACAGTACGGGTATGTTCCTCTCTAATCTCTTGAAGGAAGCTGGCACTCCTACCCTCGATAGCGAGGGTCAGTCAGATCAGCCGCTTAGCGACCTCAGCACAGGTGGTGAAGAGGCTGATGAACCTCTTGAACCCATTGTCACTACACACTACTACGACGAATGGGACTTCCGAGCGCAGGATTACAAGCCTCGCTGGTGTGCTGTGAAGGAGGCTGCTCTAGAGGAGGGTGGAGAGGAGTTCTACGATGAGACGCTCCGCGAGTATGCAGCACTAGTTGCGCAAACCCGCAAGCAGTTCGAATTGATGAAGCCCGAGTTGTTTCGCAAGATCAAGAAGCTCTCAGACGGTGAGGATGTAGAGCTCGATCCTGCCATCGAGTGGATGATCGATATTCGTACGGGCGTTAGCCCTTCTGACAAGATTTATTGGCGACGTAATAAGGTTGAGCGGGATGTAGCTATAGCTTTTCTGCTGGACATGTCTGCGTCCACTGATGAGGAAATAGCTCGGCGAGACCAGCAATACGATGAATCTGACGATGATCCCCGAAAGTATCTCAGCTGGTGGGTAACGAAACGTCGGCAGGAGCTTGCCGCTCCGCCCAAACGCATAATTGATCTTGAAAAGGAAGCCACAGTCCTCCTGATTACAGCGCTTGAGACAATTGGTGATGAATACGGAATCTACGGTTTTAGCGGCTATGGTCGGGACAACGTCGAGTTCTTCGTAATCAAGGACTTCGACGAACGTTTTGGTGACCAGATCAAGAAGCGCATCGATAAGGTCACTCCCATCCGGTCAACGAGAATGGGACCCGCTATCCGCCACGCCATTCATAAGCTCAGGGAGACTGAGGCGAAGGTGCGCATTTTGGTCCTGCTCAGTGATGGACGACCGCAGGACCATGGGTATGGGCGTGATCGAACTGAGAAGGAGTATGCCATTCATGACACCAAGCAGGCGCTTAACGAGGCAAAGCGTGAGGGGATCACGCCATTTGCCCTTACAGTCGATCGCGCTGGTCATGACTATCTGAAGACGATGTGTGAGGACATGGGCTATGAGGTGGTCGGAGACATTGAGTCATTGCCTCGTCGCTTGCCAGCGCTCTATCGCAGGCTTACCGAGTAGCGTTCCATGACGCTCATCTTGGTCCGGCATGGTGAATCCCAAGGGAATATTCGCGGACTTATGCAGGGTCAGCTTGATATGCCCCTCACTGATGCAGGGCGTGAGCAGGCTGCTTTTGTCGCTGAGCGGCTCAAGTTTGAAGGAGGTGCCCAGCGGATTGTGGCTAGTCCCCTCGTTCGGGCCTACGCCACTGCCGAAGTTGCTGGGAAAGTCCTTGGTTTGTCGGTATCTGGCGACAAGCGTTTGATGGAGTACGACTTTGGTGAGGCTAGTGGCCTGACAGTTTCAGAAGTACTTGAGCGTTATCCAGGCTGGAGTTGGCTTAGCGATGAGGTTAAGTCAGAAGGGCACTTTTATATTCCTGGGGAAGAGGGCTGGTCTGCTTTTCAAGAACGTGTGTTTGGGGCGGTGACTGAATTAGTAGGGTTAGATGGGCAAACCATCGCTGTTACACATGGAGGGGTCGTCATGGCAGCATTGAACGCTGTCATGCGAACACACGGCAAGTCGGCGCCTGGGTCCCGTCGAGTTCCATTCCCAATGAAGAACTGCAGTATTACTGAGCTAGGAAGAGATGAAAAAGGGCGGCTGGTTCTGCAACGGCACAACGACTACTGCCATCTACCTGTAGCGTGACCAACTGAGCTAAGTTTGCTCTTCGGGTGCGATTCGGCAGCTATATCGCTCCATCACAGGGTTTGCCAGCAGCCGGGTGCACATTTCTTCCGCTAGGGACTGTGCTTCCTCCGAACTGGTTGCTTCGATTGTGACCTCGAATAGTTTGCCGGACCGCACCCCCGCCACTCCTGAAAAGCCGAGGTTGTGTAATGCCGATGTGATCGTCAGTCCCTCGGGATCGTTAACCGTGGGCTTCAGCGTTACGGATATGGATGCGAGGAAGCGGCTCACGCCGGTAGGTCCTCGCCTGTGAGGGTGCGATATACGGTCAGATACCTGTCGGTTGTTGCGTCGGCGACGTCCCCCGGTATCTCTGGTGCGGGGTCTCCGTCTGTCCAACCTGTTGCTGCTAGCCAGTCCCGTACTGGCTGCTTGTCGAAGCTTGGCTGCGACCCACCGGGTTGGTATTCAGACAGTGGCCAGAATCGACTGCTGTCGGGAGTAAGCACTTCGTCTATAAGGATTGTCTCCTCGTTGCGTAGCCCGAACTCAAATTTGGTATCTGCGATGATGATGTCGCGTTCTAGTGCAACCTGGTGTCCATAGTCATAGATCGCGCGGCTGCGTTTTGACATTGCGTTGGCGGCTTCAGTGCCTACGATTTCCTCGAGTTGTTCGAAATTGATGTTTTCATCGTGTCCAACATCTGCCTTTGTAGAAGGGGTAAAAATAGGGTCAGGTAGTCGGTCCGATTCTGTCAGGCCCTCGGGGAGCTTTATTCCGCAGACAGCGCCATCGCGTGTGTATTCTCGCCAGCCTGACCCGGATATGTACCCGCGCATGATGCATTCAGCATCGTAACGTTGTGCTTTGCGTACCAGCATAGAGCGTCCATGGCAGTTGGGTGGTAGAGGGAAAGGTACGAGGTCTTCAGCGTTCGAGTCATCGATTACAGCGATGAAGTGATGGGGAACGACTTCTCCGATGCGGTCAAACCACCAGGCCGAAAGCCGGGTAAGCACCTCTCCTTTTCGAGAAATTCCTGTTGGCAAAATTAGATCAAGTGCAGAGATCCGGTCCGTTGCGACAATCAATAACTTATCGCCCAGATCGTAAGTGTCTCGTACTTTCCCCCGCTTTACGGGTGCAGGGAGCTCTGTACGCATAACAATGTTGTTCATGAGGTTTCCTCCCGAATACGAAGGTAATAGAGGGTAATTGCGGCATGAGCAAATGCCGCCGCTGGAATAGCCGTTCCTCCCTGCAGAATTAGCAGTCCTGCATCGATAAGCATTCGCAATTGCTGGCTCATGCTTCCGGGCGCGGGACTCACTGGTACTAGGGCTCCAATCAAGAGGATCAGTAGGAATCCAACAAGAATGATGCCTATTAGGCGGAGCATGTTGCCGTGCATCATGCTCCAACTCTTCTTAAGTGCTTCGATTGGACTGACCTTCTCCAGTAGGAATACTTGATAAGCGACTCCGAAGCGGGCTACGAGGAACGGGAGTACTGCCAGTCCAACGATGGTGAAGGCGAGAAGGCCTCCTGCTATGGCGAAGATAAGTGTGAGAAGAAGCAGTCCTCCAAGACGAGTGAAAGCTGGATCGAGTGCTTCTGAAAGAGTAAGTCTGTTTCCAAGTGCTATGGCTGCTACGGATACGATTGTTGCACCTTGTCCGACAAGTCCCAGGACTGCCCCTACTGCTACAACCAGGATTAGGACAAAGACCTGCGTGCTGTCTTCGCTTGCACTTGTTAATCCTCCACGCGGGTAGATCTCGTCGGAGAACGCCGTGCTATAAAGCAGGACGGTGAGGAATATCGTTCCTAAAACAAGCGGTGCCTGGATGGCCAGCAGTGGTAGCATCGTTTCGCGTGGAAAGTCCCGCATGAGCTTGGCTGCAGCCCCTAGGGTTTCTCCCACGCCTGGCCGTCTGGTTGGGCCGGGTTCAGTCACCTGAGCAATCCTGCGTTAAAGCTATTGCTAGGGATGCTCCCGTTGTAGCACTCCAGTGAGCGGATAGAAGAATGGCATGGGAAGTCTGAGGGCGGCTCAAGGGTGGCCCCGCTTTGGGGCCTAATTCCTTTCCTAACGTAGAGGTGGGTGGTCTCGGTCACGCGAGCCCGAGCCGCTCGAACGTCGAGTCGGCGTTACGGAGGTAGTACTCATAGTCAAAGAGTGCCCGTAGTTGTTCCTCGCCTAGCCGGGAGGCTACATCAGCATCATTCAAAAGAAGTGATAGGAAAGGTTTCTGCTCCCGCCATGCGGTCATAGCATTTCTCTTTACGAGATCATAGGCCTCCTGCCGGCTAATTCCTGTCTCGATTAATTCCAAGAGCACCCGCTGAGAGAAGACCAGGCCGTAGGAACGGTCAAGGTTTTCGCGCATTCGCTCGGGATAGACGACCAGCCCCTCTGTAATGTCGGTAAAGAGAGCTAGCATGTAGTCCAGTACCAGGCAGGCGTCCGGGAAGACGATACGTTCTGTAGAGGAGTGGCTGATATCCCGTTCATGCCAAAGAGCTACATTTTCCATGGCTGTGTTGGCGTAACCTCGCAGTAAGCGCGCTAGGCCTGTAATGCGTTCACATTTCTCTGGATTTCGTTTATGGGGCATCGCACTAGAACCAGTCTGCCCAGCAGCGAATGGTTCTTCCGCTTCTAGGACCTCTGTGCGCTGTAGCCCTCGAATCTCTGTGGCGAACTTCTCCAATGAAGCGCCGGTGAGAGCGAGGGTGCTAACAAATTGAGCGTGCCGATCACGCTGAATGACCTGTGTTGACGCGTGCTCGACACCCAGGCCCAGTGCATGGCAAGTGATCTCTTCAATTGCCGGCGGGATAGAGGCATGAGTTCCTACTGCCCCGCTGATCGCTCCTACAGCGATCGTTTCGCGGGCTGCTTGTAGCCTTTCGCGATTTCGTCTCATCTCTGCGACCCAAACCGCGACCTTAAGCCCGAACGTTGTTGGTTCTGCGTGGACTCCGTGGGTACGACCTGGACAGAGCGTATTACGGTGAGTGCGGGAAAGTTGTTCTAGTGCTGATATCAGGCCCTCGGTGCCCTCTATAAGGAGGTCGCTTGCATTGCGTAACTGGAGTGCTGTGGCTGTGTCCCAAACGTCACTTGTAGTGAGGCCAAAATGGACGAAACGCGATTCCTCACCTAGTGAATCTGCTACTGACTGGAGAAAGGCGGTCATATCGTGGTGTGTGATGGTGATGTATTCGTTTACCTTGTCCACATCAAAGGTGGCGTTCGCGCGAATAAGAGCTGCTGCTTCAATGGGCATATCGCCTGCGGCAGCGCGCGCCTCACAAACTGCGATCTCGACTTCGAGCCACCTTTCGAACTTTGCCTGCTCACTCCAGATGGCGGTCATCTCAGGTCGCGAGTAACGGGGAATCACATGGCGCTCCAAAAGGGGTTGAACATTCCCCAATCATAGCTTGAGGAGGCCGTAGATGAGGCATATGAGCTGTTGAGACGGCTATCTGCGGCACCGTGTAGACTGCCGCTCCGCTAGGAGGTGTCGAGTGAAAGAGTTCCGGGGTCGTACAGCTGTCGTTACCGGTGGTGGGGGTGGTATCGGTAAAGCGATGGCGGTTGCTTTCGCTCAAGAAGGAATGAATGTCGTAATCGGTGAGGTGGATATGGATGCTGCCTCTGAAGCTGTGGCTGCTGTGGAGGCTCATGGAGTAGGAGCCATTGCGGTAGAGAACGATGTTTCTAGCCGCGAGTCCATGCAGGCTCTGGCGGATGCCACTAATGACGCCTTTGGTGGCTGTCACGTGCTCTGTAACAACGCCGGTGTTGTTACTTTTAAGCTTGCCCAAGATATGAGCGAAGATGATTGGGATTGGGTGCTCGGTGTTGACCTATACGGTGTGATTTACGGCATTCAGGCATTCTTGCCAGGCATGGTAGCGGCGGGAGAGGGTGGGCATATTGTTAATACAGCTTCCATTGCTGGCCTCGTTCATGCTGCCACACCCGGTATCTCCTCTTATACGACTGCCAAATATGGTGTTGTAGGGATCTCTGAGGCTTTGTCTCTTGATCTTGCTGAACACAACATTGGGGTAAGCGTTCTTTGTCCAGGTGGTGTTCGTTCTCGTATCGTTCAGGCGGGGCGTAACCGCCCCGAGCGCTACGGTGGTCCCGAAGGCCCTGTAACTCAGATACCTCCTGGTGAGGGCGTTCCTCAGGAGATGCTCGAGCCTGAAGATCTTGCTAAGCAGGTTTTGCGGGCTATTAAGGAGAATCATCTGTACATCGTGAGTCATCCGGAAACGCAACCTGCCGTGGAGGCACGCTTCCAGGCAATTCTCGACGCTTACGACCGGATTCCTAGCTAAGAAACAAAAAATCGCTAAAAGGAGCGAATAAATGGCTGTTAAAACTCTTGTCGTTACTAAGGGGCATCCTTTCAACTACAACGGCTTCTATGCCATGTTCGATGAAAATGCTGAGTTGCTCACTACTCAGGTTGAGCAGCCTGCTGCGCAGGTGCTGCTGCGCCCTGAGAACGTGGCTGAGTACGAGGCCGTCGTGTTTTACGACATGTGGGGAACGGAGAGTCCAGATGGCGGTGCCAGCTTCGTTGGTGCTCCTGAGGAATACCAGCAGAGTATTGCCGCGCTTCTCCAGAGTGGGAAAGGCATCGTCATGATGAATCACGCGATTGTGCAGTGGCCTGCTTGGCCTGGCTGGCGTGAAGTAAGTGGTACCTCCTTCTTGCTAACCGAAGGCGAGGTATTTGGCGAAAGTACCCCAGGGTCTGGTTATCGTGGCGGAGCTGCTGATCCCCGTGGAAACCCACGTGGGACGGTGTCTGCAGACCCTGCTGCGGTTGGCCACCCAGTCCTTGCTGGCGTTGAACCTTTTACCATTGAGGATGAGCTCTATTTAACCTCGAAGGCTTTTGAATCTCAGCCCGACATCCTCCCTCTCATGCGCACGGATTACCCCATGGTGAAGGAGAATTTCAATCCACCACCTCTTGCTCCGGCTGAAGAAAAAGATCGCTGGGATCACCCCGAAGGTAGCAACCTGGTGGTTTGGGCAAAGAAGAGTGGGAATTCCCCTGTCATTGCTATGCAGATTGGTGACGGTCCGAACTGCTATGCAAATGAGGGTTTTCGCAAACTTCTGCACAACTGTCTGCATTGGGTTGCTTCGGAGGATGCGCGATCTTGGGCAGCTAGCTAAGGAGCCCTACCGTAACTCTCGGAATGTTGCCCGGATGCCGCGCACGATTGCGTCAGGTTCTTCTGCGGGTGCGAAATGGCCTCCTGCAGGGTGTCGGTCCCAGTGGTGTAGGTTCCAGTACTGCCGCTGTTCGTCATTAGGTGCGTTGGGCGCGTCCGCTCCATGAAATGTGATGCCTGTTGGAGCTTCTACGACTGGGGTGCGGCTGTGGCTTGGACTCCATGGATTCCAGGCGGCCTCATAGTAAAAGCGGACTGACGTTACGAAGGATTCCGTAGCCCAGTAGAGCATCATTGTGGTTAACAGGTCGTCCTTGGGGAAGCGAGACTCCACGTCTCCGTTCGTGTCTCCCCAGTTCCGCCGCCGCTCGAGAATCCATGCACAGAGTCCGATAGGTGAATCATGAGCCATAAAGGAAAGTGTTTGAGGATCTAGTCCCTGAACAGCAACATGCGCCGAGTAGTTACGTAGCCTTGCCAGTGTTGTTTTTCGAACCGCCCCAGGGGGCATCGATACCAGTCCCGGATCGCCTAGTACCCAGGGGCGATCGTGATTGAACATGTCTAGCTTAATTGCATCGGTCAGATGGATGCCCCAAAGGTGATCTGCATACTTGTGTCCGAGTTGGCTCGTGACTAGAGCTCCCCAGTCACCGCCTTGGGCGGCGAAACGTTCGTAGCCCAGTACGTCCTGCATCAATGTGTTCCAGAGGTCGGCGGTTCGCCAGAAGTTGATTCCGGGTTGGGTTAATGGAGTAGAGAAACCGTAGCCAGGAAGCGATGGGACAACTACATCGAAGGAATCTAAAGGATCCCCCCCATGAGCAGCAGGGTCGGTTAGGGGGCCAATCACATGTCGAAGGTCCCAGTAAGTCCAAGGCCAGCCATGGGAGAGGATGATGGGCATGGGGTTTGGCCCTTTACCGCGTTCATGTACGAAGTGGATGGGTATTCCCTCTATCTCCACGCGGAAATTTGCCAAGAGGTTCATCTTGGACTGATGGGCAGGCCAGTCGTATTCGTGGAGCCAGTAGTCCGCGAGTTCTCGGAGGTATGCCCCATTTACTCCGTAGGCCCAGTCTTCGTTGGAAAAGTCGGGGGCCCAGTTGATACGCCGAAGTCGCTCTTGTAGGTCAAGCAACTTTTCCTCTGGAATGTTGATGGTAAATGGTTCCGCTTGCATGGCTCCCCCTTGCTTGTTGAGGCGGCGAGTTTAGCGGGTACTTGTTGGCCTGGGGCATCTATACGGGCATCCGGCCTTGGAATTGCTAATAGTTGGCAGTTCAGTGCAAAAGGTGTGATCTCAGACGAATTACTGCTGGTAACGCTTACTAGGCTCGGCTACAGTTCCGTCAGCGCCTCCGCGCTTCGGGAGATTCCATGGTTATCGAGACTAAGCAGACCTTTTGTCGTTTCTGCCATGCTTTCTGTGGAATCGAGGTCGATATAGAGGATGGTCGTGCTATTAAGGTTCGGGGCGATGCTAAGAACCCTATGTATCAAGGGTTTACTTGTATCAAGGGTCGCCAGCTCCCCGAGCAGCACTACAATCCTGATCGCCTCCTACATTCGCAGAAACGAACTGAAACTGGTTCGTACCACGATATAGACCATCAGCAGGCGATCGACGAAGTAGCCGAAAAGCTCCAGAGGATCATTTCCGAACATGGACCACGAGCCGTTGCTTCCTTCAGTGGAACCTATGGCTTCTCTTTCCCCTCATCCGGTCAGTTTCTAGGCGCCTTTATGGCTGGTATTGGCTCGAATATGACCTATTCCGGCGGCACTATTGACCAGCCTGCTAAGCCGATTGCACGCGCCTATCATGGAAATTGGGGCGCGGGACCACAGATGTTTGATGATGCTGATGTCTGGATGCTGATAGGAGCCAATCCTACCGTTTCCATGTGGGGAGGTATTCCGCAATACAACCCCGCTAAGCGGATCCACCAGGCAAAACAGCGCGGCCTTCAACTTGTGGTCATTGATCCGCGCCGAACGGAAGCTGCGGAGAATGCTGACATCTTCCTCCAGGTCAAGCCTGGTGAGGATCCTACGTTGCTTGCGGGAATTCTCCGGGTGATCCTTACCGAAGGGTTAGTGGATGGGGATTTTGTTGCCGCTAACGTGCAGGGATTGGAGGAGTTGCGAGAGGCTGTAGAGCCATTCGATCTCGATTACGTAGAAGAGCGTGCGGGAGTAGCTGCTGCCCTTGTGGAGCGAGCTGCTCGCGTCTTTGCAAACGGTAAGCGTGGCTCCGTCACCTCGGGTACTGGTCCCGACTTTTCGCCCCATGCAAACGTTACTGAGTACCTTATCAATGCCATCAACACGGTTTGTGGACGCTGGATGCGTGAAGGTGAGCGTGTTCCCAACCCGCCTGTCCTTCGCAAGCCCAAAGACTATTTGGCACAGGCCTTCCAGGAGAACACCGACTGGGAATCACTCGAGAAGCTTCGTATCCGTGATCTCCCTATAACTGCCATCGGACCCCCTACCAGTGCACTAGCTGAGGAAATCTTAACGCCTGGAGAGGGCCAGATTCGTGCACTCATCTGCTTGGGATCGAACCCGATGGCAGCTTGGCCTGACCAGCTGCGGACTTACGAGGCCATGCAGGAGCTAGAACTGCTTGTGACTCTAGATATCAAGATGTCTGCCACTGCTAAATTGGCTCACTATGTGATCGCTCCCAAACTTTCGCTTGAACGCGAGGATACGACTCTGCCGAACGAGGCGCTTTCTGGGGTTTTTGGCTTCGCGCAGGGGTATCCAGCTCCTTATGCCCAATATGGACCCAAGCTTATTGATCCCCCTGTTGGGTCGGATGTCATAGAGGAATGGGAGTTCTTTTGGGGATTGGCGAACCGTATGCGTATACCTATGCGTACAGGCTGGGGTGATGTTGATATCGACAACAAACCGACGACGTCTGAACTTTTGGAGAGCATGTGTGAGGGATCGCGTATTCCCCTTGATGAGGTGAAGAAGTATCCACATGGACATATATTTGAAGATGAAGAAATCCGCGTGCTCCCTAAGCGTCCTGGGTCACCGCGGCTAGATGTTGGTCATGTTGAGATGATGGATGAGATTGGTGTGATACGTGAAGAGCCATTCTTCGAAGATGGCCGCTACCGAGAGGGTGACGACTTCTCTCACCGCCTCGTGAGTCGCCGTTTGCTGGAATCGTATAACTCCTCTGGCCGCGATATCCCTCGTCTGATGCGTAAATACGCCAATAAAGGTAATCCGGCCTATATGAATCCCATGGATATGGCTGAACTTGGCCTTGTAACTGGTGATATTGTCGAAATTCAATCTGCGCGTGCGGTCATCTATGGCGTTGCGGAATCCGCGGATGATGTGCGCTCAGGAGTCATCTCGATGGCACATGCCTGGGGCGACGCTCCTACCGAAGATGCCCGGGTGCGAGAGCTCGGCGCCAACACAGGTCGTCTCTCTGATACCCAGCATGACTATGACCCGATCACCGGGATTCCCGTCATGAGTGCTATTCCCGTGAATGTGCGGAAGACAGTTGAACCTGCATCTGCTGGTAGAGATTGAGATTCGGCTAGGACTAAATTCATTAGTGCCAGTCATGGGCATCAGGCATTTGGATGTCTGTGCTAATTGGTTTTACGTGTGAAACAGTGATGGTAGCGGTGCCGTCCCAGCGTGAGATCGTCCCTCTGATCAGAACGATCTGACTCCGTAGATCGTTCTGGTGTCGGGCAAATAGATGTGGCCAAAGGACGACCTGTACCTCTCCACTTTCGTCCTCAATAGTCACGAAGGCCATGCCCTCTTTGCCGCGAGGGTGCTGTCGAGCGATGGGCCATCCAGATATATGTACAGCGGCTTTATCGGGTAATTCCGCTGTTTCTGCGCATAACAGCACGTTAGCTGGCAGCGTAGGTCTTATAAACTCCATTAGGTGTCCACGTGGATAGACACCCATAGTGCGGTACTCCCCGGCCATTTTTTCAAACGCACTGAAGTCAGCGAGTTCAGGAATGACGCCTGCCGTCGATCTTGGGAAAGCGCGCTGCCCATCCCGTGATGGTGGGGTCGAGAGGCCAGCATTCCAGAGAGCTAGTCGGCGGTTAGGGGCGATTGACTCCAATGCTCCTGCTTCAACCAGTGATCGTACTGCCTGTGGTTTCATCCGAGTTCGCCTTACAAGGTCTTCGGCACCTATGTAGGGACCGTGCAACTCTCGCTCTGCAACTATCAGTTCTGCTGCTGCTTGTCCTACATCCTTTACGATGTGCAGCCCTAGCTGCACAAAGCCGTTGTCGGGGATGGTGCGTACCTCGCTTCGGTTCACGCACGGATTAAGGAAAGGCACGTCGAAGCGACGAGCATCTTCTTTCAGTGTTTCTAGTGGATAGAAACCCATGGGCTGGTTGTTGACGAGCCCGACAAAAAACTCCAGAGGATAGTGTCGCTTTAGCCAGGCAGCCTGGTAGGCACTGATGGCAAAGGCATGAGAATGTGACTCTGGAAACATGTAATGCCCATTGATCTTGTTGAAGATTTCATGGGCTGTTTCTTCAGGTACTCCCTTGCGCTGGGCTCCTTCTAAGAAGCGTTGTCTATGTATCGTGATCAAGTGCTTGTTCTGTGGTCGGGTGAAATCGCGCCGTAACTCGTCTGCTTCGGCAGCGGTCATGCCGGCCACGTCCATGATCAGCTGGACTACCTGTTCCTGCCAGATGACGATGCCATAACCACGTTCCAACGCCCGCTCTTCCAGTGGATGTGCATACTTCCATGTAGTTCCGTGCCGATGTCGTTCGATGAACTGTGAGACGGCGCCTCCCTGCATTCCCACTCCAGGTCGGATGAGTGCGACCTGGTAGGCCAGATCCAGTAGGTTTCGGGAAAGCAGACGCTGTGAAATCTTAAGTTGAGCTGGTGACTGAAGTAGGAAGACCCCCTTGGTTCGTCCCTCGTTGATCATGTCGTAAACAATTGGATCTTCGGGGTCGATTCGGCTCAAGTCGGGCCTTGTTCCCTCTCGCTCCTCGATCAGGTCCAGTGCTTCCTCGATTTGATCGAGTACTGGCAGGGAGAGGATGTCGATCTTGGCGAAATTGGCGTCGGCTACGCTGTCCTTGTTCCAATCCATGATGAAGCGCCCTGTGATGGCTCCGTCTCGGATAGGGACCATGTCTGGGATTGGGCTATCACTCAGGATCATTCCACCTACGTGTTGTCCGAGACTGCGGGGCGCATGCAGAAGTTGAGGTGCCAGCTCTGTTAGCTCGCGCCAGCCGGGCGTATCCACCCGTTCTTGGAGGACAGGAAGAGAAAGCATTACGTTCCGTAGCTCTGAGTCCTGCGGCTGGATCTGTTTGGAAAGTATCTGTAGGTCTTCCCGTGGTAGCCCAAGTGCCTTGCCCAGGTCCTGGATGACTCCTTTCAGTGAGTAGGTAGAGATAGCTCCAACGAGCACCGCGTACTCTGCGCCAAAATGCTGGTGTACACGTGTAATGAGCTCATCACGAATTGAGCGGGGGAAGTCGAGGTCGATGTCGGGGACAGTGGTCATATCCTCTGGCATGAATCGTTCTAGAGTTAGGTTCCAGCTCAATGGATCGATATGACTGATACCAATGAGGTAGCCGACTAACAGTGCGACGGAGGATCCACGTCCTCTTCCTGGTGGGCGTTCTTCCAAGGGTGTGTCGGGGTGGATTAGTCGCCGTTCTTCCATGATCAACCGGCCTAGTTGCACGATTTTTCGGTAAAGCAGCAAGAAGCCAGCTAGGTGGTTCTGGTTGATTAAGCGGAACTCCTCATCGAGTCGTTTGCGGACCTGTTCCGTTAGGGTGCCGTAGCGTCGTCGTGCCGCTTCCTCGCAGAGTTGTCGTAGGTAAGTTTCGGGTGAGTTTCCTGTCGGTACTGACGGAGCGGGCAGAGTGTAGCCAAGGTCAGTGCTCAGATTAAAACGGCATAGATTTGCGATGCGTAGGGTGTTCTCTATGGCCTCTGGGTAGTCGTGGAAGAGGCAGGCCATCTCCTCTGGAGCCTTCAGTGAGAGGTGGGCATTGGGTTGGATAAAAGGTAGTGCACGATCGATCGTTGTATTGCGTTTGGCAGCAGCTAGTGCGTGTTGTAGCCGGTAGCGTTTCCTGTCGTGGTAGAGCACGTCATTGGTGGCTACTAATGGGAGACCTACCTCTTGTGCTAGGTCCGCTAGCTCGTGGTTTCGTACAGTGTCGCCTTGCAAGAAGTTCTGTTGGAGTTCCACGTATACCGATTCGGGCCCGTACCACTCTTGATAGCAGTTCAGCAGAGCTATTGCCTCTTGGTGGAGACCTCCCGTCGCTAGACGTGCAAGGTGGCTGGTACGTCCGCCAGTTAGCAGAATTACGCCCTCGGTGTGATCCTGCAGATGAGAGGGGTCAATCCGAGGCTTCTGTCGATCTGCTGCATTCGCCAGAGTAAGCAGCCGTGAGATATTAGCGTAGCCTTCACGTGTTTTTGCGAGGAGCACTAAACGGGATTCGTCTGTCAGTACTAGCTCGCTGCCGGTTATGGGCTTGACCCCGATGTTGTTGGCCAGACGTGCGAACTCCAACGCTCCACAGAGGTTTGTGTCAGTCAGAGCGAGGGCCGAGTAGCCATACGATTTTGCCCGAGTCAGTAGCTCGTGAGTGTGTGAAGCCCCTTCTCCAAAGGAGTAGAAGCTCCGTGTATGTAGATTGACGAAATTTTTGGGCACGGAGGAGCTTTGCCTAGCAGGCTTGCTGGTACCAGCGGTTTTCATGCTGATCGCGAAAGAGCGTGACCTGCTGGCCATCCTCATGGCTGACGCGGTAGTAGGCACGGCATAGGGGTGCTGGTAGCCACCAGAGATCGAAGGTCCAGTGCTCCTCTATATGGGTGACTTGGTGCCACCCATATTTCAGTTTCACAGCTATGGGCTGGCCCTCTGGATCTTCCTTCACTGCTACAGGATTGGGTAGCGAGAGCGCGCGCATGCCCTCTCGCCCTAAGGGGTCGATTGGCATCTGGACCACACGCATCTCTGGAGCTGGGTGCCATGGTGCGATGGGGGTCATCCGGTAGAGCGCAGGATTTCCGTCGAGTCGCGACTGGAGCTGTCTCTCGACCTCGAGTAGTCGTGGCTCAAGACCTTCTCGCATATCGGGAAAGAGCCCTATTTGTTCGCCCATCCCCTCGCTAAGGCCAGTTAGTTTCAAGAAGATCTCCTCGATAGGTGCTTCTGGGTGGTCGTTCTCTAACAGTCGTCGGATGCTGCTGGATGCGTCTTCCCAACGCCCAATCCCTGTTCGGAAGTGGAACGTCTTTTCCCAGGGGGGAGATCCGTGTAGCTGGCAGGCTATATCGATTCGACTTGCATAACGTCCCCGGGCCGTAGGCCGGGAGAATGCGCGTCTTAGTAGGGCATCAACCCCCGTCAACATGAGTTCTAGTGAGGTGGAGGCGAGAGGCAGGGTAATGTGTTCGGGCACTGTCTCTTCGGTGGTGGTGGGAATAAGAGGGCTCTTATCGATGCCCTGGCAGAGCTCCCAGGCGCGTCGTCCCTCATTCCCAAACTGGTCGATCAGTAATTCGGGCAGCATGGTCGCAACGGCGCCCATGCTGTGCAGTCCGAATTGAAGTAGTCCTTGCCGCACGCTTTTCGGGAGGGGCAGTAGATCAATTGAACGTGGAGCGAGAAATCTGCTCGCGTTAGCAGGAACAGTGACGGTATTGGATCCTCTGCCCGTGCGAGCAGCGACGAAGGCAGGGAACTTGGCCTCTGCCACACCAATCTGTGGAGATAAATCGTGGGGAATAGATTTCCTTAGGGTGTGCAAGAGTGCAGCTTCGCTACTATGCAGTGCCTCAAGTCCGTCAATACCAATATATGCTGTGCCCAGTTCTGCTTTCTCAACTCTGTCGCTAATCCCCTCTAGCGCCTGGAGCGTTTGTTGAAATACACGCCGGTAGGAGGGTTCGTCTGCCTCCAATATGGTGGTGCTTGGGTGCTGCGAAAGCGCCTCCTCGAGAGGCATTCCCGCTACCACTCCAGAGGTGGATGGGAAATAGTCGACTATTACTGGCTCCCCCAGGGATCGGTCGATGATTACAGTCGGATTTTTCCGAAGGTGAGGCTTTCTTCTTAGCTCGACCTTGGCTCTTAGGTGGGCGATGAGCACGCAGACGATCCGCAATGCGTTTCTCCGGATGATGTCCTTACAGCAGAGAGCTGCCGCGCCACCTTATAGAACTCATGTTCTAAAAGTCAACTAGAAGAGACCCGGAGATTTGACTCACGGCCTCTTGGAATTTGGTCCAGGCGGTTAAAGCAATTTAGGTTGAGCGCTGTAATTCTATTGAGAGATGCTTTTCGTAAGTTGATGCCGGTAGTGCATCCTATGGATGTTTAGTGTGGCTCAATCATTGCTTGAGTACGGGTTCCTGAGAGTGAAGGCCTTTGGGATTCTGGCTGGTAAGCATAAAACCCTCATAGCCGGCATCGGCAACTTCATTGCACTTCTTGCGGTAGGTGCCCAATCCTCCCGCGTAGGGCATGAAAACCCGCGGTTTTCCAGGAATGTTGGCACCTAGGTACCAGGAGTCCGCAAGTTGGTACATCGTTGTGCTCGCGATGTCGTTTACGTGGTCGACCCAGTCAGCCTCGGCACTGGCGTCTGCTTCGGCGCTTTCAATGTCATGTGTGCGCATGTAGTCGAGGAATTTGGAAATCCATTCGACGTGCTGCTCAATTGTGGGTGGCATGTTACTCAGCACTGAAGGACTGCCTGGGCCGGTGATGGTGAACATGTTGGGGAACCCGGATGAGGCTAATCCCAAATACATTTTTGGCCCCTCCGACCATTTCTCCTTGAGTGCGATGCCCCCTCGTCCGCGGATGTCAATACGATTAAATGCACCAGTCATTGCGTCGAAGCCGGTCGCGAAGACAATGATGTCGAGCGCATACTCACCATCCTGGGTTCGTACACCATTTGCAGTGATCTCTTCGATAGGGGAGTGACGAATGTCGATCAAGTCGACGTTATCGCGGTTGTAGGTCTCGTAGTAGTTGGTGTCGATCAGTGTTCGTCTAGAGCCGAATGGATGGTAGCGAGGTACTAGCTTCTCGGCGGTCTCTGGGTCATGCACAGTTTCACGGATCTTCGCCCGTATGAATTCCGAAGCAGTGTCGTTGGCTCGTCGATCAGCGCCGATGTCACTGAAGGATGCGTTCACGAAACGGAATCCCCCCTGCTCCCAGGCTGCCTCGTAGATTTCCCGGCGCTCCTTGTCGTTGACCTCGAGTGCCGATCGTTCTATTTCATCATAATGAAAGCCCGCTCTCGACCAGCGGTTCTTTTCGAAGATCTCCTCGTAGCGTCCTTTAACTTCATCGAGAAATTCTGGGGTGACGGTGCCGTGTCGAGCTGGAATTGAGTATTGCGGTGTGCGTTGGAAGACCGTCAGGTGTTCTGCTTGCTCCGCGATCACTGGGATCGATTGAACCCCACTTGAACCGGTGCCAATAACCCCGACACGCTTGCCAGCGAAGTCCACTCCTTCGTGTGGCCATGAACCGGTGTGGTACCAGTCCCCTTCAAAGCTATCGCGTCCATTAATATCAGGAAGCTGGCCGGTCGAGAGGCAGCCGATGCCTGTGATGAAGTAGCGGGCGAGTACGTGGTCTCCCTGGTTTGTCTTGATCTCCCAGCGATTTAAGTCTTCGAGGTAGTGTGCCTCGGTAACGCGTGTCTCGAACTGAATGTCGCGCCGAAGGTCAAATCTTTCCGACACGTGATTGAGGTAGCGCAGAATTTCGGGTTGCTCTGGGTACTTGCCACTCCACGTCCACTCTTGGGCAAGGTCCTTGTCGAATGAAAAACAATAGACGTAGGACTCAGAGTCGCAACGTGCTCCGGGGTAGCGGTTCCAGTACCAGGTACCTCCAACGTTGTCCCCAGCTTCGAATACACGGGCTGACATGCCAAGTACATCGCGCAGGCGGTAAAGCATGTACATCCCAGAGAATCCTGCTCCAACGACGACAGCGTCGAGTTCTTCGCGGCTGGTATCGATCGTCATGGTTGTCCTCCGTGGTAGCTCGGGTTGTTTAGAGGGATTCTCTGCACACTACTCTTCTTGTAAGGGCACATTGCTACATTACCCCTTCCTCGGCTTTGTTGAACTGCTCGTGGATGATAGTGCGTACGGCCTTGACCACTTGCTGAAATCCCGCTTCGCTTCCTGGCAGCATAAGCAGGGTGAAAAAGCCATGTGTTTGGCCCTCGTAGCGCACGAAGTTAACCGGTACGCCAGCTTTCCGTAGTTGTTCGGCATAAGCTTCGCCTTCATCGCGGAGCACATCGTGTTCGGCGGTCAGCACGACGGCTGGCGGAAGTCCTCGAAGATCAGACGCTCGTAAGGGTGAGGCCTCTGTGTTCTGTCGGTGTTCTGGCTCCGGGGCATAGTGGTTCCAGAACCAGGCCATTGCTTCACGTGTTAGCAGTAATTGGTTTGCTGGATCAGTGTAAGAGGGGCGTTCGAAGTCGGCATCGGTGACTGGATAAATGAGGATCTGTGCAGCGATCGGAGGACCGCCTTGATCGCGTGCTCTTAGCGCCATTACTGCAGCAAGGTTTCCCCCTGCGCTGTCTCCCGCAACAAATAAAGGTGCATTGGGCCTTGATATTTCAGGGAGGTGTTCGCTGGCCCAGCTAAGAGCTGCATAGGAATCGTTAACGGCTGCGGGGAATCGATGTTCGGGTGCTAGACGATACTCGACCAGAACAACTGAGCAGGAGGTTCGTTCGGCGAGCTTACGCGCTACGGTGTCAGTCTCATCGATAGAACCGATGACCCAGCCTCCGCCGTGGTAATACACGATTACTCCGGCGGGTTGCTTTAGCGGAATCAATACCCGGAGATGGATGGTCCCTTCTGGTGTGGAGAGGTTGTGTTCTTCAACTCCGAACATTGCTGGGGCAGGGCCTTGCTGGTCCGCCATACTGGCACTGAAAGTTCGCGCTTCGTCAACACTGCCCATGTGTAAAGGTTTGCTGTCACTTTCTGCCAGCTGCTTTAGTAGTTCCGTAGTAGCAAAGTCAAGAGTCATGTAAGCGATCCGAGATGGTGTTTACGTTTTGGGGGGCGGCCAACTCTCTATTCACGTTAAATCCCATCGGGAATAGGGCGACCACATTCCGTAGTGTATTGGTAGGCATTCTCACCATGAAGACCTTGAAGTTTGGTGCGATCGTAAGGGCCATACGTATTCAGGGTGAGATCAGCATATAGATGCGGATGTCGGAACGCATCACCCTGGTGGTAAGAGCAGGAGGTTAGGTGTTGGATGGTACCCCCGGCAGGAGTCGAACCTGCGCACATGGTTTAGGAAACCACTGCTCTATCCACTGAGCTACGGGGGCTAGTACCTGTATAAGAACGCGCTTTCGTCGGGCTGTCTACTGAGGATGGTGGCGTTGAGTGAACTAGATTGTGACCTCGCGGAGATCAGGGGTGGGCAGGATTGGTGCGCCAGTGAGTTGTTGCACGTCATCGACCGTGAAGCCTGGCGCGATCTCATGTAAGCGGAAAGAACTACCGGTGGGCTCGAATAATCCCAAGTCCGTCATAACTAGCGTAACTACGCCCGATGCCGTTAATGGTAGTGAGCAACGTTCCAGGAGGCGTGGTAGGCCGTCGCGAGTAGTGTGCTCAAGTAACAGGAAAACCTGCTTAGCCCCAACGGCAAGGTCCATAGCTCCCCCGATGCCGCCCCCTTTTCGGCCGTTAATGCGCCAGTTCGCGAAATCGCCGTTGGCAGCTGTTTCGTAGGCTCCCAGGACAGCTACATCGAGCAGTCCGCGTCGGATGATGGCGAATGCATCAGCATGATGCACGATAGATGCAACAGGAGTAAGCAAGACCGGCTGCGCGCCCCCATTTACAACGTAAGGGGTTGCTTCGGCTACAGTTGCGTTTCGTCCATATCCAATGACACCGTTCTCGGCGTGCAAAATAACCTCCCGGTCTTCCGGGAGGAAATCCGAGCAGCGGGTCGGCATACCCACTCCGAGATTGACGATCCATCCGTCCTTGAACTCCGCCGCGATCCGCGCAGCCATTAGGTCTCGGGTGAGTCGCTTGCTTGAGTTGCTCATGGGCGGTTTTTTGCCGTTTTCTGGAGAGACAGGGGGGGGATCTCAAGTCGCCCTCCTGCATCTGGGATGGAGACTACCCGCTGAACGAAGATGCCAGAGGTATGGATTAGGTCAGGATCTAGCGTTCCCACTTCAACAATTTCCTCAGCTTCAACGAGAGTGCAATCAGCAGCCATTGCCATGATTGGGTTGAAGTTGCGCTGTGACCGTCGGAAAACAAGGTTCCCGAAAGAGTCTGCTTTCCAACACCGTATCAAGGCATAGTTGGCAGTGATTGCTTCCTCCATAACGTAGGTCCTACCACCGAATTCTCGATGCTCTTTCCCCTTTGTTACTTCAGTTCCTACACCTGCAGGGGTGAAGAACGCAGGAATGCCTGCTCCACCTGCACGGATTCTTTCGGCAAGAGTGCCCTGGGGAGTGATCTGCGCCTCGATTTCCCCGGCTTCATTGAGGTATTCCAAGGGGGTTTTTCGTGAGGGGTGGGTCGAAGCTGTGAAAGCCAGAATAACTCGGGCCACGCGCTTGGCCTCGATCAAGTTACCCATGGTGATCACTCCATCTTCTCGGGTCTGACCGGCGCCATTGGCTATCAGTGTTAGGTGTGAAGCTCCTTGCTTGTAGAGCGCTTCAACGAGGTTATGAGGTGTTCCGGGTTCCCCGAAGCCTGCTACGAGAATGCTGGAGCCATTTTCCACTCCGGCAACGGCTTCCTCAAAACTTCCAACGACTTTGGAGCGCATAGTGACTGACTATTCCCTGCCAAGGCGGGAGACCAGATAGGCCACTGTCCGTCCCTCAGCATCGGGGTCGACTGGCATGATGGATCCTGAGAAATCGCTTACCCCGATGGCCTTAAGGCGGTCCAGTGCCTCGTCAAGAGTGCGCTCGTTACCGAGGATTGCCACATCTTCGGGGCCTGCTGCTCCCTCTCTGTCCAGCATCGCTCGGTAGGATGGGATTGGGCCGTAATTAGCAAGCATCCTCCCAACGCGTTCACGGGCCTTCTCGGGGTCATCGGTTATGGCAATGGGGAAGGCCGCGACGATGCGTGGCATTTTGCGTTCCGCTCGTGCTGAAGCCTCGCGGAGGTTTGGCTCAATGTAGTCCTCAATAGTTTTAGGCCCTGTCATCCAGAGGCTTGTGCCCTCGGCCATTGTTCCTGCGAGGCCAAGCATCTGCTCTCCCATGGCTGCTAGGAGAACGGGAGGTCGTTGAGTGCCAGGGATGCCATAGTTTGCGTGGACGCGGTAGCTCTCGTTTTCAACATCGACCTCTCCTCCTTGGAGTAATGGCAGGAGAACGTCGAGGTAGTGACGCATGTGCTTGGCTGGGCGTTCGAAGGACATTCCCCACATGTCTTCGATCACGAACTTATGGGACAGCCCGATGCCAAGCGTAAAACGTCCACGAGAGGCTGCCTGTGCAGTTAATGCCTGTTGGGCCATTGTCACTGGGTGTCTTGGGAAGGTGGGAACTACCGCGGTTCCTAGTTCAATCTTCTCTGTTGCGTGTCCGATTACTGTAAGTGTTCCTATTGCGTCGAGTCCGAATACGTTCGGCATCCAGACGCTGTTGAAGCCTTGCGCTTCCAGCTCCTTTGTGCGGGAAAGGAGTCCATCGAGGTCCTGTCGTCCGCCGATCATTACGCCAATACGCATCGATTGCCTCCCGAGTTAGATAAGGCTACCAGAAGCGATAGCGCTCACTGTGCCTAGTTCGCCTACGATTGAGCACAGGTCGCAGAACGAACTAAGGGAGGATTGCAGTGAAAGGCTTAATTGACGTTCATCATCATGTGCCCTCAGCGGAGATCGCTGAGGCTGCGCAACGGCTCGGAATTCCCATGTCTGGAGACTGGTCTCCGGAAGCCGCGATAGAGGCAATGGACGCTAACGGTATTGCCGCTGCTGTGCTTACTCCAACCATTTTCATTGCTGATGTTGGTGATCCCGAGGTAGCCATTCCCCTGCATCGAGCTACCAACGAGTACCTATCTGGGGTAGTAAAACGTTGGCCCCATCGATTCGGTGCCTTTGCCACGCTACCGCTTGCGTCACCTGATGCAGCCCTCGGTGAGCTCGATTACGCATTGGACAGTCTTGGGATGGATGGCGTGCTACTACCAAGTGGTATCGGCCCCGACCTTATTGGTGCTGAGCAGTTTGACTCCGTGTTGGCCGGGATGAACGAGCGCGGTGTCGTTATCCACTTGCACCCTACAAAGTCCCATATCGGAATACCTAAACTTTCCCCAGCAGTAGTGGATTTTCCCGTGGAGACAACACGTGCGATTGGTAGCTTGCTTGCGTCGGGCGCATTTGACCGCTATGAAAAGCTAACCTGGATTATGGCGCACGCAGGAGGCTGTTTTCCCTATATAGCTGGTCGTGTTGCGCGCTCCGATAATGTCGAGCCTTTAGCCATAAATGCCCCAGAGGGTGTTTCAACCTACCTTGGACGAATGTATTTCGATGTGGCAGTCAGCTGTCATCCGAATGCATTTCCTAGTCTCCGTACGGTTGCGGACATCGACCACATAGTTTTCGGTACCGACTATCCAGCCTTCTCCCGAGAAGAGGTTGATGAAGCAATTGCTTTCCTAACAAACGAGGCTGGCTTCACTAAGGACGAGCTTGACGCTATCGGATCAAACAACGTTAAGCCGCTGTTCCCACGTCTCACAGCCGCTATGGGAGCCTCGGGTTAGCCCTACTACTTGCTCTTGATAGCGTCTGGTATTTGGACGAGGTCTCCTGTACTAAGCCCCTGGCGAGCAAACCACCCGCCATTAACCTCGAGTGCATAGCGGTAGGGTTGTGTGGGGGTAAGGATCTCTAGACTGTTGGGTATGCCCTGCACGATTTCAAGCACGGTACCGTCCGCGCCAAGATAGGCTATGTCCAAAGGGATAAGGGTGTTTCTCATCCAGAACCCCGTGCTGTGGTCTGTGGGGAAAACGAAGAGCATTCCCTCTAGATCGTTGAGTGAGTCACGGAACATCAACCCTCGCTGTCGCTGATCTGATCTGCTTGCGATCTCCACGACAAGTATTACTGACTGGCCGTGGTTGGCTCTGGTTAGGGTGAGTTGGGTCTTGGGGAGCAAGCATGGGTCTGGGACATTCGGGCTACATGTTTCAGGTCTGTAATCGGTGGCTATGTTTGGTATAAAAATCCTTTGAAGTTGTGGGGGTGGTTCCTGTCTGATGTCGCCCTCCTGCTTCAGCTCCTCCGCCTGGGCGGTTACGCCGAGTAGGAAGGTGGCTGCCGCGAGGACTGTGAGCAGTAGGCCACCGGAGCGCATAGGTTAGCTCTTGTTATAGCGTGCGACCCAGGAGGTGATGAGTCGATTGGCTATGCTAATTGAGCCAGGGATGTTGGGTAGTGCTTTGACGGGAAACCAGTCTGCCGCTGCGATTTCTGCCTCCTCCAATACGATGTCTCCGCTTTCGTATTCTGCGAAGAAGCCGAGCATGAGTGAGTTGGGGAAAGGCCACGGCTGGCTACTTTGATACTCCAGGTTCTTAACCTGCAGACCGACCTCTTCTTTGACCTCCCGTATGAGTGCTCCTTCCACTGTCTCACCTGGTTCCACGAACCCTGCGAGAGCGCTGTACAGCCCCTCTGGGAAACGATGGCTTCGTGCCAGGAGTACCTCGTCGTCTCTGTGCACGAGAGTGATGATCGCTGGCGAAAGCTGCGGGAAGCGCAGCAGATGGCACTGCGGGCAGCGAAGAGCTCGTTCGCCAGTTACAAGCTCGTTTGCAATGCCACAGCGCCCACAAAAGCGGTTCGTGCGCTCCCACTCGATAACCTGAACGGCCCGTCCGGCAGCCATCCATGTCTCTTCGCTGGTCATCCCATGGACTGAAAAGAGGTCGTAGAAGCTCCATCCATCAACCGGTTTGGTCTCGTCTGCTATGCCCGCTGTCCACACAAGGTTGCCATCGAGAGTGCCAATAAAATGTTCAGCTCCTGTGAAAGGTAGTTGCTCGGCCTCATCTTCCCCCGCCAATGCGGAGTCTTTCTCACTGAAGAGGACGCGGCCATTTTGTACGAGCATCCATAGCCGTGGGTGCTCGTTCTCGTTTGGGGGAATGATGCCTGGTAGAAACATGACCGCGTCAGACTACAGCTTTGGAGAGCAAAGCGAGTTCAGGGCGCGAACTATCGGGGTTTACAACAGAAGTTGGGAGAAGGTGTGGGGTTCGCCTTCACTGTCAGGGCCCATCGGCGAACAGATTAGTTCTGGTGTTCCATTCCCCTTCGGTTGTTCTGCTAAAGCTGCTTGCTCAAAGGCTGCATTATTGGCTAGAAATGGTACGAGATTTCCAGCGCCTCGCTACTTCAAGGGTGGATGCTGGCAGCGCTTTAGACACGAGGTTCCCATGAAGAGAAACGTAGTGTGAGGATTAGGCCAGCTATGCCCCATGCTGATATGACCCCGAGGTGGAGCGGTTCGAAGCCGGCTCCTGTTTCCAAGGGGTTAAATCCCGTCTGTAACGCCTTGGAGAGGTGCTGAACCGGGAATACTAAGCTCACTTTTTCGACCCAATCAGGGGTGCCGGCGTCTGGCGGAATAAAGACCTCAGAGATGAAGAGCAGGGGCAGAATTGTTCCGTTAACAACCGCGGGTGCGGCATCGGAGTTAGGGACAAAGGATGCGAGGGCAAGTGCCAGTGCGCAGAACGTAAACGCTCCTATGGCTAGCGACACGAGGACCGCAGGCATGGTAGCTCCGGGAATGGCTACGTCGTAGAAGAGGCGTCCAAATACGACGACTATTGTGGCGAGGACTACCATTAGGAGAACGACGTAAGTGATGCGTCCCAAGAGGAAAGCCCAGGCTGGTAAAGGAGCTCCCCGAATACGTTTAAGCAGACCCGAATCGCGGTCATATACCCAACTCATTGCTACTGACGTATAGCAAGAGTTCACCACAGTGAGAGTCACTATTGCAGGTATGTAGAAGGTGGCACCGCTGATGACGCGGTCGCCAAGATCTATGGTTCTGTTCCCAAAAATGACATTGAGAATGACCAGGAAGATTAATGGGAATCCGATGGTGAAGAACGCTGCTGCAGGGTTCCGCCTGAAAGCTCGCTCATTGTATTTGAGCTGACGAAGGGCCAGTTTCAGGCTCCTCACGAGGAGTTCTCCCTTTTCTCCGCGAATTTGTCTGTGAGTTGCAAAAACACTTCTTCGAGCGACAGGCGGCTCACGGTCAGATCTGTGAGTGATACTTCTTCGGCGATTGCCCAGCTAGTTAGCGTATGTAGGTCTTGAGTGAGGTTGGTTGTGCGTATCTCTACTTGGCCGCTCTCGTCTGTTTGTAACTCGAATTTGCCAGGTAGTTGTGCTTCCTCTGGTATGCGGAAGCGGATGCTTGTGTGGGAGTCTGCCGAAACCAGCTGGGAAGGTGTGTCCTCGGCTACGATTTCGCCGTTCATCATGATTGCGACTCGGTCAGCAAGTTCTTGCGCTTCATCGAGGTAATGCGTTGTTAGCAGTATTGTCTTTCCGCGTTCGCGCAGGTTGCGGATCATTGTCCAAGCTCCTCTTCGTGCAGTCGGGTCGAAACCTGTTGTCGGTTCGTCCAGAAAAAGCAGCTCTGGGTCACCTGCCAAACCCACTGCTACGTCTAGTCGCCGCTGTTGTCCTCCCGATAGCCGGCGCACCCTCTGTGTGCGCTGGTCTTTGAGGCCTACTACTTCCAGAACCTCGTCCAGTGGCAGTGGCTGGGGATAGTACCCACGAAACATGTCGATGGTCTCTGCGACCGTCAGGTAAGGCTCAAGGCCAGTACGCTGGAGTACGATGCCGGTGCGCTGCTTTAGCGCCACTTCATTCCGCTCTGGGTCGAAGCCGAGCACTCGAACTTGGCCCGCTGACCTAGTTCGGTGCCCTTCCAATATTTCAACCGTGGTAGTTTTGCCCGCACCGTTTGGCCCCAGCAGCGCGAAGACTTCGCCTCTTTCGATATTGAGATCGATGCCGCGCACGGCCTCAACCTCACCGTACTGCTTGTGTAGCCCCTGCACTTCTATAACAGAATCGGCCATCCAGTGATCCTATGGGAGCTTGGGCAAACGGGCTGCAAGTCAACTCCTTGAAATCTCAGAAATCGGGGTTACACCTCTTTGGAAAGGCTCGATTGCCTGGGCTTTCAGTTTTCACTGATCGATAGGCATAAGCAGACTTGTAATTCTCTAATGGGCTGTACAAGGCGATATTCAGAAGGGGAAGGTAGGACTAGAACGACATTGATGGAGTAAAGGTCGGGTGGGGGTCTTTGGTGGGCGATGAGGGACTCGAACCCCCGGCCTCTTCGGTGTAAGCGAAGCGCTCTAACCAGCTGAGCTAATCGCCCCAGGAAGGCAGTTTATCCTCCAGGTGGCTAGAGGATTGACCGGATGCCTTCACTTAACGAGATATTTGGTGTCCAGCTGATCAAGGACTTTGCCCGAGAGGTGTCTGCACATTTGCGCAGTTCTTCGAACGCACCTCGGGGATTTGGGTTGATGTGTTCCACCTTCCCTCCCACCATTCGTGCGATCTTGTTGACCGAAGTCTCCTCGCCAGAACCCACGTTTAGAGTAATTGCGTGGCCTGCAGGCAACTCCGCCGAAGCTGCCTGCATGTTCGCTCGGACAACGTCTTCCACATGCACGTAGTCTCGTGTCTGATGGCCGTCCCCGAAGATGGTTAGAGGTTTACCTTCATCGCGTAGCCGAAGGAAGTGAGGAATAACAAGCGCGTACGCTCCTTTCGAAGATTGTCGTGGCCCGTACACGTTGAAGTAACGCAAAGACACCACCTGCAAACCGAACAATCTAGCGAAAAGGTCTGCGTACTGTTCTCCGATCAACTTGTGGAGCCCATAAGGTGACATCGGTCGTGGAGGAAGCTCCTCTGTCATTAGGTGGGTTGTTTGCTCTCCGTAAACGCTTGAAGAGGAAGACACAATTAACCGTTCTACGTTCTGCTCGCGAGCTCCTTGCAGAATGTTTAGGGTGCCGTTCACGTTGACCGAGTGAGATCCGATCGGATCATCAACGGATTGCTGGACGCGTGCCAAGGCAGCTAGATGGAATACCCAAGTTGCCCCCCTGAGAGTTGACCGGACTGTCTCCGGATCGGCTACGGTCCCTTCGATTAGCTCGGCTTCAGGGTTTAGGTGCTCATGATTGCCCGTCGATAAGTCATCCAGGACGACTACATCAGAGCCATCCCTTATCAAGGCGTCCACGATATGTGAACCGATGAACCCACATCCTCCGGTTACCACGCAGCGCATAGCGTCATGCTAGTGCTATTGGCCCCCATGGCCTAGGGGTCGTTCTTAGAGAGGGTTTCGCAGACAAGGGGGCTGGTGCGGGCTACGATGTGAGTATGACTCCCAAACGGATTGCGGTTCTTGGCTCCACTGGGTCGATTGGGCAACAGGCCATTGATGTAACCCGCCAATTACCTGGTTTCTTTGAGATTACGGCGTTAGCGGCTGGTCGGAACACTACGCTACTTGCTGAACAGGTAGTCGGTTTACGGCCCCGGTACGTCTTTGCTGCTAAGCGGGATGCTGTTCTCGACGATGCTATTGCGGCGGCAGGGGCCACTTGGTTGCCGATGGAAGAGATGGCAGTTGCCGACGATGTTGACATCGTGCTTGCTGGTACTGCTGGAGCAGCTGGTCTGCTGCCAACAATATCTGCCTTGGAGTCAGGTAAACCCGTTGCAATTGCGAATAAGGAAGCGCTCGTAATGGCGGGTCATCTAATTCGACACGCGATGCTTGTTGGGAAGGGTCAACTTCGTCCTGTTGATAGTGAACACTCAGCTATCTGGCAATGTCTCTGGGGTGAAGAGGTCAACGGTATCCGGCGCATCATGCTTACCGCTAGTGGCGGGGCGTTTCGTGATTACGACCCTGGCCAACTTGCAGCAGTCACGCCTGCCCAAGCCCTGAAACATCCCACTTGGAACATGGGGGACAAGATAACGGTCGATTGCGCCACCCTAATGAATAAAGGGATGGAAACCATTGAGGCAATGTGGCTCTTCGATGTATCGATGGAGGCAGTTCAGGTTGTTCTACACCGGGAGTCCATCGTCCACTCACTTGTGGAGTTTAGTGACGGTAGTGTGAAGGCCCAGCTAGGCGTTCCAGATATGCGACTCCCTATACAGTGTGCCCTTGCCTACCCTGAGCGAATGCCAGAGCCGCCAGCCCCAGCGCTAGACCTGGCGGCAGTTGGTCAGCTCACCTTTGGTGAGCCTGACATCGCACGGTTTCCTTGTCTGGGGCTAGCGATGGAGGCTGGGCGACTGGGTGGTACATATCCTGCTGTAATGGCTGCTGCCGATGAGATTGCTGTCGAACGCTTTATGGCTGGTGAGATAGGGTTCCTGGACATTCCTGGCGTTATCGAAGGGGTGATGGAGAAGCATGACTCTACTCCGAACCCGGATCTCGAAGCGGTCTTCGCTGCTGATCAGTGGGCACGATCTGCGGCAGAAGTGGCTCCAGGGGTGGGTAGGGAGTGACTTTTCTTGCCGCGTTTGATTTGGTTGATGTTCTTCGGTCAGCCCTGATTTTCCTCGCCCTTTTGGTTCCCCTCGTCGTTATTCATGAGCTTGGGCATTTCATTGTGGCAAAGGCGTTTGGAATCAAGGTGCTCGAGTTCGGTATTGGCTTTCCCCCTCGAGTAAAGGGCCTGGCTTGCCGCATTGGGGAGACGGAATACACCATCAATTGGCTGCCCATTGGTGGGTTCGTCCGAATGCTTGGGGAGGAAGATCCCTCCGATCCCAGATCGCTAGCCGCTGCGGCCCATTGGAAGCGATTTACTGTCATGGGTGCAGGCGTTGTGATGAATCTCGGCCTGGCGCTTTTGCTTTTTTCGATAGCTTTCATGGTTCCGCGGGAGCGTGCTCTCAATCTTGCACAGGTTTCGGAAGTGATGCCAGATTCACCCGCCGCAATGGCAGTGATTACTGGCTTTGAGCGTGATGGCTCTCGTCCAGATCAGGGGCTGCAGGCAGGGGACGTTGTGATGGAGGTGAATGGTCGAGAGGTTCGTAATGTTAGTGAGTTGATCTTTCATACACGCCGGTTCATTGGGGAAACCCAGACGTGGGTTATTTCGCGGGGTAATTCGACGCTAGGGGCGGAGTTGTACGCCCGTTGGCGTCCTCCTGAAGGCCAGGGACCGACTGGTATTCGTGTGGGGGCCCCAACTGTTTGTAGTGACTTGGATTCCGCCGGGAACCCCATCGGTTGTCGTCAACAGTTTCCCTTTAGCGAAACCGTTTCCTATCCGCCTTGGGAAGCTATTCCTCGAGGTTGGCAATCGATGGTCGATGCTGTCATTGTCACAAAGAACGAGATCCAAGTACGGGTGAACGGCAGCAGTGGTGCTAATCCCGACCAACCTCTCCTCTCTGGTCCAGTGGGCATTGCGAGCACTACCGGGGACATCGTAGAAGATGCAGGTTGGCGGCCCCTAATTGAGCTGGCAGCTCTCCTAAGTCTCTCATTAGCAGTGTTCAACGCTTTGCCCATTCCTGCGCTGGATGGGGGTCGCATGTTCTTTGTGTTGGTCGAACTTCTACGCGGTGGCCGGCGTATTTCGCCTGAGAAAGAATCGTTAGTTCATTTGGTTGGGTTCGCAATGCTGCTGAGCGGCATTCTTGTTATTACCTTCTTCGACATTAGTCGGCTCATTACTTGATAGGCTGCTGTGCTTTTCTCTCTGCTATTCCTCACGCTCTACACTCTCGGGTGGCTTGCGATTGGCTTTGTTCCTTGGCTCATATTGAGCGTAATCACTCGGGGAAATGCAGGCTTGCGCCATATCCCGATTAGTTTGCTTTCAGGCGTCGTAGGCGGACTGGCGGTACCTTTGCTCATCCGCCAAGACGGCTTGGGGCTAATCCTCAGCTTTGTCCTTGCGTTTGTGTTCCCTGCTCTAGTGCTCGCGATTCAGCGAATGACCCACCGGCGGTAAGGTACCCCTTGGAGGTAAGGTGAAGACGATTGCGCTTTCTACGATGTATGCCCAGCAAGAGCGTTTCTCTGAGGGGGAAGCGTTTGCCTGTTACGCGGCCGATGCTGGCTACGATGCCATAGAGGTTTCGCACTCCACTTCCAAAGAAAAGCTGCGTGCCATTTTGGATTGCGATGTTTTACCGGTGAGGTCTATCCACCAACCTGCGCCATATTTCGAGCTTCCTGGGGGCAAGAGCAACGCCGAACTAAACCTCGCCGCAACCCAAAAGAGTGAACATGCCGAGGCATTGCAGCATGCCTTGTACAGCCTTGAGTGGGCCATTGAAGCAGGTGCCTCTGCTCTCGTTGTTCACCTGGGCGAGGTCGAAATGGATTGGGAAGACCCGGAAGCAGAGCTGTATAGGCTTTACCGGGAAGCAGAAGTTAGTAGTGGTCGGGCCGAAGAGGCTCGTTTGGAGATGAAAAGTCGTCGTGCTGAGGCTGCCCCTGCTTATCTCGAAGCTGCACGAATCTCCC
This sequence comes from Dehalococcoidia bacterium UBA2991, assembly GCA_002346645.1. Lineage (GTDB taxonomy): Bacteria > Chloroflexota > Dehalococcoidia > Tepidiformales > Tepidiformaceae > UBA2991. The sequence continues at coordinate 81,453 of DEAD01000013.1, read as the reverse complement.
TAGAGAAGCTCGTAGAGGTCGCTCGTCCCCACAACGTTGTTATTGGAATTGAAAACCGTTTGCAGTATCACCAGATCCCACTTCCGAGTGAGTCCCGGTTACTCCTGGAGGATTTTACAGCCGAAGAAGCTGGGCACTGGCACGATACCGGTCATGCAGAGGTGCTTGATCGCCTAGGTTTCTTTCCTCACGGGGTCTGGTTTGAGACCCTGCCCAACTCCCTCGTTGGGGCTCACGTTCACGATGTGCGGGATGAACTTGATCATCGTGTTCCAGGAACGGCAACTCTAGATTGGAGCATGGTTGCTGAGGGCCTGGGTTCCCTCGACGCGATAACGCTTGAGATTGATCAACATGAACCTGACGAGGCCGTTCGCCAGGCACCTGCCTTTCTTCGTTCCGTGGGCTTGGCCTAGCTGACTGAGTCTTCGAAGACGATATCAAGAGAGATATCTAGGGCTGGTGCGCTGTGCGTCAATGCACCGGAGGAGATGGCATCAACGCCGGTGCTGGCAATCTCCGCGACTAGTTCCAGCGTAATGCCTCCACTCGCCTCTAGCTTCACTCTTCCTTCTACAAGCCCCACCGCATTCCGCATCTGTTCGATCGTCATGTTGTCGAGCAGGATCCATTCGGGTTTGGCAGCTATAGCTGCCCCTAGTTCATCGAGGGAATCTACCTCTATTTCCACTGGGATTCCGGGTGCTCGCTGCCGGATTGTGGTCACGGCTTCGACAAGCGTATCGGCTTGTTGCCCAATCGCTTTGCGATGATTGTCTTTAATCATTGCCATCTGTACCAGGTCCCTACGGTGGTTCGTGCCGCCCCCACATCGAACGGCGTACTTCTCAAGGTCGCGAAGGCCGGGAGTTGTTTTCCGTGTGTCCAGGATGACGCAGTTGGTTCCTGCTACCAGGTCTACATAAAGCCTCGTAAGGGTGGCGATACCAGAGAGATGTTGAACCAGGTTTAGGGCAGTACGTTCCCCCGCAAGGAGCGGTTGCGCTGGTCCTGTAGCGACCGCGACCAACATATCAGGAGTTACGGCAGTTCCTTCAGGGCTGTGGGTTTCGTAAATGATTTTTGAATTGAGTGCTGCAAATACCTCTCCGGCTATATCCAAGCCACAGACAATGCCCTCTTGTTTAGCGACTAGCCGTGCAAATGCGTTTAATTGTGGGTTGATAGTGGCCTGGGTTGTGATGTCCTCAAGGGCGCGATCTTCTGCTAATGCAGTGTGCACGATGGAGTCGACCACCTCCGCCGGAGGTGGCTCAATCCGCACGGTGAAACACCAGATGTCGTCCCCAGCGTTCGTCGTCGCGCTGGGGGAAGTCAGTCCGGAAGTGTGCTCCTCGGCTTTCTTCCCGGATAAGAGCTGCTGTCAGCAGCAGCTCGGCGAATATAGACAACCAGGCAAGCTCGTGATTTTCTCGGGAAACCACTCTGGGGTTCATGGGCCATGCTCTTACCACGGCAAGCCCTGCACGAAGCTCTTGCCCGGTGCGTTCGATACCGGCGTGTTTCCAGAGAAGACGCTGAATTGTAGAGATATCAACTGGAGCGCCTCCTGCTGGTAGGAAGGGTATTGAGTCCGAGCTGGGGGGCATCGCACCACCAGTGTTGCTTTCAATATGTTCCACTGCCCGCTTGGCAAAAACTACGGTTTCTAGCAAGGAATTGCTTGCTAGCCGGTTGGCACCGTGTACTCCCGTAGCGGCGCTCTCTCCGCAGGCATAAAGCCCCGGCACTGTTGTCCGACCCCAGTTGTCAGTGCGGACACCTCCCATAAGGTAGTGGGCAGCTGGGGCTACTGGAATGTGATCCTTGCGAAGATCGATGCCTCTTTCTCTGCAGAAGCTTGCAATTCCTGGGAACCTTTCGATCGGGTTGAGATTATTCAGCACTGTGCAGTCGAGCCAAATATGGTCCGAATTAGAGGCGCGCATCTCGGAGATCATTGCCCTCGCTACGATGTCACGGGGGGCCAGGTCAGCGAGCTCATGATAGCGGCCCATGAATGCCTGGCCCCTGTGGTTGCGAAGCACGGCACCCTCTCCGCGTAGGGCCTCTGAAATGAGGAATGGTGGGGCTCCCTCCTGGCGAAAAGCAGTCGGATGAAACTGATAGAACTCGAGGTCGGTAACTTCAGCACCAGCTGCAAAGGCGAGAGAGATGCCATCGCCAGTGGCAACGGGTGTATTCGTAGTGTGAGAGAAAGCCGCACCTGCCCCACCTGTGGCGAGTATGACGGCGGAGGCTTCGAAGAAATGTTCGATTCCAGATTGCTGCTCTAGTGCTCGTATTCCTACCGTTTGGCCTTCTACCATTACGATCTCCACCGCTAGGGTGTGTTCGTATATAACTACCCGGCCGTTTTTCACCTGTTCTGCAAGTGCTGTCTCAACGGCGGCTCCTGTGCGGTCGCCGAGTGCGTGGAGAACTCGCGCTTGGCCGTGTGCGCCCTCGCGGCCAAAAGCTGGGCCTACGCCTTCACTATCGAAGTGGACCCCATAGCGTCTGAGATCGCTAATGCGGCGGGATGCGCTTTCTACAAGGATTCGAGCATTTTCTTCGTTGACGAGCCCTGCTCCTGCTGCCACTGTGTCGGCCAGGTGTTGTTCGGGAGAGTCGCCTGGTCCTATTGCGGCAGCGATACCTCCCTGAGCATGCCGGGTGTTCCCCTCATGAAGCTCCGCTTTAGTAGCGAGTAACACAGGCCCCAGGGAGCTAGCTTCTAGAGCTGCAAAGAGTCCTGCCATACCGCTGCCGATCACAATCGCCCTGTATTGGCCTTCCGCCCGTGGGGGATCGCTCACAGTAGTTAGTGTACGTCCTACACGAAGCCACTGCGAGATCTTCTGTACAGCCTAGTGGTCGCTCCAATCGTTCGCCTACGTACAATGAGATTGGTGACTATTCATCCGATTCGACGTGCTGGAGATCCTGTGCTTAGACAGAAGGCTAAGCGTGTTCGCGTACGAGACTCGAGCATTCCTAAGCTGATCGAAGACATGTTTGAGACGATGTACGACGCCCCCGGTGTGGGCCTTGCTGCGCCTCAGATTGGAATACCTCTGCAGGTAATTGTCTTAGATACACCGCCTGCAGAGCCGTTTTCTCTACTTAATCCTCAAATCATTAAACGTTCGGGTGAACGCCTTTTAAACGAAGGATGCCTGTCGGTTCCTGGTTTTCGAGGTGAGATTACCCGTTCAGTGAAAGTGCTTGTGAAGGGTATTGATCCAGCTACCGGCAAGGAGGTCCGTATCCGCGCTGAGAATGATCTTCTTGCGGAGGCTCTTGAGCATGAAATCGACCATCTCAACGGCATTTTATATATCGACTATTTGGGAAGTTCTGATTCCCTAGTTCGTATTGACCCCGTTGCAGAGGAGGAGGAGTGATGATTGGGGTGATCGGTGGTGAGACATGTGGCGATGCAGCTGCTGCAATCGATGCTATTGAGCGCTTGGTGAAAGGTACTCTCTGTTGTTGATTGAAGAACTTGTGGCCCGGGAGATCCTCGATTCTCGGGGAAACCCTACAGTGCAGGTGTCAGTTCTTCTTGAAGATGGGGCTGTTGGACAAGCTGCAGTTCCTTCGGGTGCGTCTACTGGTGCCTATGAGGCAGTAGAGCTGCGAGATGGCCTCATAGGTCGCTTTGGGGGAAAGGGAGTACTCAAGGCTGTTGAGAATGTTAATTCCGAGATCAATGCTGCTCTAGTAGGGCAGGCGGCCTCGGATCAGCGAGCTATCGATGGCATTCTGGTTGAGCTTGATGGCACGGCCAATAAGGCAAGGTTAGGTGCTAACGCGATCCTGGGCGTTTCCCTCGCCGTTGCACGTGCTGCTGCTGACTCCGCTGAGGAGCCGCTATATCGCTATCTTGGAGGGGCTGCAGCAAACCTTCTTCCGGTGCCAATGTTCAATATCCTCAATGGTGGGCGTCATGCTGAAGAGTCCACTGATTTCCAGGAATTCATGGTTATGCCAGTGGGAGCGGAGACCTTTTCGGAAGGACTCCGCATGGGTGTAGAGGTCTACCAGTCTCTCAAGAACATCCTGTCAGAAGGTGGCCTTAGCACGAACATAGGGGACGAGGGGGGGTTTGCTCCATCTCTTTCGGGCAACGAAGAAGCTTTGCAAGTTGTGGTTAAGGCCATAGAAAACGCTGGGTATCGTCCAGGTGCTGATCTTGTCATCGCCCTAGATCCAGCTACGACTGAGCTCTATCAGGGAGGTAAATACGTGCTCCAGAAGGAGGGGCGTACGCTCTCTAGCGAGGGATTGATCGACCACTGGGCTGGTTGGATAGAGGGATACCCAATAGCCTCGATTGAGGATGGCCTTGCTGAGGATGATTGGTCGGGTTGGAGTGCCCTGGCCAAGCGCTTGGGTACCAATGTTCAACTTGTTGGAGACGATCTTTTGGTTACTAACTCCGAGAGAATCCAACGTGGTATTGATGAGAACGCGGCTAACAGCGTTTTGATCAAGCTCAATCAGATTGGCACTCTTAGCGAAACCCTGGATGCTATTGCCCTTGCTCACCGAGCGGGCTGGACTGCAGTTATCAGTCACCGGTCAGGTGAAACAGAGGACACCTTCATAGCTGATCTTGCTGTGGCAACAGGTGCGGGCCAGATCAAGGCTGGTGCTCCAGCTCGAAGTGAGCGCACAGCAAAGTACAACCGTTTGCTTGAGATTGAGTCAGAGCTAGGGGCAAGCGCGAGCTATGCTGGTTGGAACTCAATTCGCCAGCTTGGACCGCGTCCCGCCGCAGCGGCCAAACAGACACCTCCAAGTCGAACCCGCCGTCGTCGTAGGCCCCGCAACCGACATTAAGCTGATGTCTCAATTTCGTGTCTCTCCGCCGCGTGTCTTTCCGGAGGCGGAGCGCTCATCTCGTCCTTCAAATGGAGCTGCGGGTTCCGCAGATGCCTATAGGCAAATGGCCTTCGTCCTCGGGGAGACCATGGAACTTGTTCTCGATGGCCTTCGTCTTGAATCTTCTATTGCGAGTGAGGCTGCTGGTTCACGCTACCGCAACGTGATGGTGGCCTCTTTCCTTGCGACTGGCTCTCGTGCATGGCTTTCTCGCTTACAGGCCTTACATGCCGTGGAGTGGGGCGCATATGTTTCTGCAGTTCCGCTGATCGTGGCGGCTGCAGAGGGGGAGTCTGCTTGCGCGGTCCTCATGCAGGAGGATGCAGCTTCTTGGAGTCACTGGCTTGAAAGCGATGGTCTTAGTGACTTGCACGAAGCCCATGCAACTCAATATGCCTGGGGTGATCTTCCCCAAAGTGAAACTATCCCTGACATTCTTGCGGATGTTTGCGCTGCTGCAGGTGAACTTGCAAAACCCTCTCCTGGAGCAACTGTGTTACTTGCAGGTGGTGAGAGTAGTGCTGGGCGGCTCTCTGTCACTTTTGCTGATCGCGATTTCCATACGGCGCTTGCAGAGCTCACAAGTGGCTGGTTGCTAGCGCTCGGAATAGCAAAGGTCGATCTGCTGCTCGACGCTAGTGAGGTTCTTCCCGTCTCGGATCCTGATGCTCTCCGTCATTGGAAGAACTCTGCATTGAACGAGCTTGCGGTTCAAAGGCGATGTCGTATGGAGCGCCAAGAGATCGATGGCGTGGAACGGTATGTTGTCGAAAACTGGCGGCGTTCTCCCACTGGCGCTGCACGACGCATCGTCCTGTAGCGCCAACGAAACTCGCGAGTACGATCGTCGACAATGCGCTCTTCTGGTCCCCTTCTGACAGTTTTGATGTTTGGCATCCTCCTGGTTCTTGCTTGCGACGATAGCCCAGTCGAAAGAGAGGTCGATGATGAGGCCTATCTCGCTGTCATGTGCATGAACCTCGAACGCTTTTCAGAGGCCATTCTGGTGGAAAAAGAGGAAGCCGGTATTGCCACGGTTATCGAGAAGTTTATTGATGAGTTACAAATACTGGCTCCGCCCAGCGATATGGCTGAATTTCATGAGGCCTTCATCTCTTATTTGGAAGAAGCGGTGGGAGACCCCACCAGGCCACTGGTGGTTCCCCCTCCCTTGCCAGACAAGGATGTTCGTGAGCGACTGGCTAACAAAGAACGTTCGGTGGATGAGTGCCGCGCGCCCACCTTTTTTAGTAGCCCCACGGCGGACCAATAGCGGGTCACGCGTATACTGAATTTGCCAGCAGTTCACAGGAGTACCTGCCCATGCCCACGCCCTACGCCTACTTTCAAGGTCAGATAGTCCCGTTGGAGGAGGCGAAAGTTGGTGTAATGACTCACGCCTTCAATTACGGCACGGCTGTCTTTGAGGGAATTCGTGGAAATTGGAACGCTAACGACGGCTGTCTATACCTCTTTCGCATGCGTGAGCATTACGAGCGGCTTGCTCAGAGCAGCCATATTCTTGGGCTTGAGATGGGAGAGGAGATCGACCGTCTTTGCGAACTAACTGTCGAGATTGTCGAACGAAGTGGATACCAAGAGGATGTCTATATCCGACCGATGGTCTATCTGAGCTCGGAGGTGCTTGGTGTGCGTCTGCATGGTCTCGAAAGTGACCTCCTAATTTTCATTGCCCCCTTTGGGCCCTACCTTGATATAGATAAGGGTGCACGCTGCCATACCAGCAGTTGGCGGCGAGTGGACGACACAGGTATCCCGCCTCGCGCGAAAGTTACCGGTATATACGTGAACAGTGCTCTTGCAAAATCAGAGGCTGAGCAAAATGGCTTCGATGAGGCGATCGTTCTCAACCACGACGGCCATGTCTCTGAAGGTAGTGGAGAGAATATTTTTATTGTTCGGGACGGCAAGTTAATTACCCCCCCGCCGTCTGACAATGTTCTTGAGGGCATCACGGCGGCCACTGTTGTCGAGCTTGCCGCGAACGAACTCGGTATCGAGACTGTCCAGCGTTCGATAGATCGGTCCGAGCTGTACATAGCCGATGAGGTGTTTATGACGGGCACTGCTGCCCATTTGACACCAGTGATCGAAATCGACCGTCGCATGGTTAATGGAGGGGAGCCCGGGCCAGTCACTGTTGCGCTCTCGGGCCTCTTCTTTGATGCCATTCGCGGCAATAGCGAGAAGTATCGTCAGTGGTGCACTCCAGCGCGCGTGCGGGTGGCGTCGTAGACGCCGATACCTTTAGGCCTCCTCGAGCTCTCGGCGTGATCGTCGGTGGAGCTTTTAGCCTCTGGGCAGCGTTTATTGCGCTGGTAGCAGGGGTAATAGCCGGGGGTGGTTCCATCGAATTTACAACCTACCTTGGCTGGGTAGTGGTTGCTCTCTTCGGTAGCCTTGCACTTCTATTTGGGTGGTGGACTGTTGGGATCGCTCGGTTGGCTTATCGGATCGATGATGAAGTTTTACGTATTAGCTGGTGTGGGAACGAGATAATTGTTCCGGTGGTTGATATTCAGAGGGTTGTGCCTGGCCGTACGGTGGGGGAAGAGTCTGTAACAGGGCTGAACTGGTGGGGGTGCCACATCGGTCGAGGTGTAGTCTCAAGCCTTGGCGCCACTCTCTTTTTTGCGACACATAATCGACCCGATGAGAATGTATTTGTAGTTACAGAAGGGCGGTCTTACGGCCTCACAGTGGCCGATCAGGTTGCTTTTGCTGAAGCTTGCTCCCGAAGACTCATTGTCGGCTTTGAGCCAGGCGAATCTCAACGCATTGAACCCCGGGGCCTGAACCTTCTCCCTCTATGGCGAGACGGTAATGCTTGGCTGGTTGTTAGTTTTGTATTGGTTGGCCTTGGAGTCCTGGGTGGCTATCTCTATAGCCAATACCCAAGCCTTCCAACGTTAGTTCAGATTGAGTTCCCTAGCGATACGGGCATCGTTCGAATAGGTGATCGTTCGGAGCTGTTACGAATTGGTGCAGTGGGAGGAGGGATTGTGGCGATCAACCTACTCCTTGGATTTGTTTTGCACGGGATCGAGCGGGCTGCAAGTCTTTGGCTCGCTGCCTCGGCTGCTTTGTTGCAAATAGTGCTCCTCAGTGCCGCGATCATTGCATTTGAGGGAGCGTAGGCCTCAGTGCATCTGGGCAGTTTTCACAATGATTGAAGCTGCCTGCTCGGCCGTTAGTCGGTCTGTGTTGAGGCAGAGGTCATAGTTTTCGCTAGCAAGCCACGCCCGGTTATAGAACCTCTTGAAGTAGTCCTGCCGTTCGGCATCTGTTTTAGTTACGGTCTTAGTAGCGGTTTCGATATCTACGCTCATGCCTGTAGCAATACGGTGAGCGCGTGTTTCAGTGGTTCCCGTAGTTAGTACCTTCAGCGTATCGCGGCGGCCCTGTAACACCATAGGTGCCCCGTGCCCCATTAAAACTGCTTCGCCTTGGTCAGCTAAGTCGCGGATAACATCCTCGATAAAACGTCGGTATTCGGAGGAGGTGAGCAGCGGATTGGTGGCAAGTGAAACTGGGTCGGCCCAAGCTGCAACTGGCATGCTTGGGTTGCGCGCCAATGCTTCTAGGATGCGGGTTAGAAGAGAGGGCGTGTGCTCTGCGGTGCTGACTGTCTCAGGGGAAACGCCTGCTTCTTGGGCCGCTGTTTGTACAACCTGGTAGTCATAGAAACGAAAACCGAGCTTTTCCGCTGTCAACTGAGCGATCTCTTCACCACCGGTACCTACGGGCCGGGCAATTGCCACAATGCGGATGTTCATGATGGGCTCCATGGCCTGGTTTTACGGCCGGGATTGTAACCGCTAGACGCCTTCAGGTTGTAGTCAATCGTGGCTCAAGCTAGAACCTTAACAAGAGCGACCGTTTCTGGTCGGGTAGCTTGCGTGCATAAGCCAGAAAGGCGCTACACTTCTGGTCAGTTCCAAGCGAGGTCGAGGGAGTTTTGCTCCCCGGCTCGTGAAAGCAGTCAGGAACGGATGGATCGGTCCCGGCTCGCGAAGTTTATAGATCAGCGCGTGGGTGCTCTCCCACTCGCGAAGCCAGTGTTTCTCTCTCCTGAAGATAGTGTGCGGACTGCTGTAAAGCGGATGCACCTAGATGCGCGTTCGTGTGTCCTTGCTGTGGAGGAGGAAAAACTTGTGGGCATCTTCACTGAACGGGATGTGCTCACTCGGTGCATGTTTGATGACTTCGATTGGGATCAGTCACTCTACCCAGAACTATTGACCCGTGATCCGGTCACTATCTCAGTCGCGACAACCGTAGGCGATGCGATCGCTCTTATGCAGCGTCATAACTATCGCACCTTGCCAGTCGTTGACAATGATGGCGCTGTAATCGGACTTGTGCGTCTGGGTGAATTACTGCAGCACTTCGCAGAATCCTTTCCAGAGGAAGTGCTAAATCTGCCGCCACGGCCACACCAAGTAGTTTCCAAAAGGGAGGGGGGATAGTCACAAGATGACCACCGAAATCGAGTCGCCGCTTTCGGAAGGCGTCACGACGCGAGACAGGGTTACCATCCGCTTTGCCGGAGATTCTGGTGATGGGATGCAGCTCACAGGAACGCAGTTCACTCGCACGACTGCCGTCTACGGGAACGATCTAGCAACTTTGCCCGATTACCCCGCTGAGATTCGTGCTCCGACCGGATCTCTCCCTGGGGTTTCAGGCTTTCAGCTTTCGTTTTCCAGCAACGATATACATACTCCGGGTGACAACCCCGATGCGCTCGTGGCTATGAATCCGGCTGCCCTAAAGACGAATCTTCGAGATCTGATTCCTGGTGGGCTTTTAGTGGTAGATGACGGGGAGTTCAACTCTACGAATTTGCGCAAAGCAGGTTATGAGAACAACCCTTTGGAGGATGGATCTCTTTCTTCCTATCGTCTTTTACGAATCGACATCACAAAGAACAATGCGGATGCGCTTGATGGTCTGGATCTTGGTGCCAAGGAGCGTTTCAGGTCCCGCAACTTTTATGCATTAGGCCTCGTACTTTGGCTATTTAGTCGTCCTATGGACACGGTTGTTCGGTGGGCTACTGAAAAGTTTGGCCGTAATCCCGTTGTGCTAGAGGCAAACCTCCGTGCTTTGCGTGCCGGAAATGCTTTTGGTGAGACGAGCGAGCTTGTTCACGAACGTTATGAGGTTCCCCCTGCAGATGTAGAGCCAGGTATCTATCGTCACATTAGTGGCAATGAAGCGACAGCTCTCGGTTTTGTGACAGCATCGCATCTGGCGGGACTACCTCTCTTCTATGCGAGCTACCCGATCACACCTGCTTCTGATGTTCTCCATGAGCTGGCGAGCTTTAAGCGGTTTGGTGTCAAGACAATGCAGGCGGAAGATGAAATCAGTGCGGTGTGCGCTGCAATTGGTGCCTCTTATGCGGGCCAGATGGCCCTTACTGGCACAAGTGGCCCTGGTCTTGCGCTCAAGAGTGAGGGCCTCAATCTCGCCGTAATGGCAGAGCTGCCGTTGGTCATTCTCAATGTACAACGGGCGGGGCCGAGTACGGGGATGCCCACTAAGACTGAGCAGGCCGATCTACTCCAGGCTATGTATGGCCGGAACGGTGACTCTCCGGTCGCAATCATTGCACCTTCTACGCCGGGGGATTGCTTTTGGATGGCCATTGAAGCTTTCCGTATAGCTCTCAAGTACATGGTTCCTGTGATCATTCTTAGCGATGGGTATCTGGCGAACGGTTCCCAACCATGGTCTATTCCCAAGTTGGCTGAGATTCCGCCTGTACTTTGGCGTCAGGCCGATCATGAGACTGTTTCGCATGCCTACGAGCGAGATCCCGATACGTTAGCGCGGGCTTGGGCTATTCCTGGTCAGGCGGGGTTTGAGCACCGAGTCGGCGGACTTGAGAAGTCATACGAAACTGGGGACATTAACTATGAGCCCGGTAATCACCACAAGATGACACTCACCCGGGCTGAACGTGTAGCGCGTATCGCTGATGATGTGCCTGACATCGAGGTGGTGGGCCCGCAAGAAGGCGATCTGCTGCTACTGGGGTGGGGTGGTACTTATGGCTCCATCACCAGTGCAGGAGAGAGGGCACGTGCTGAGGGTAAGTCAGTGGCTTCGGCCCATATTCGACACCTCAATCCGTTCCCATCTAATTTGGGCGAAGTCCTATCGCGCTATGACAAAGTGATGATTCCAGAGCTGAACAATGGGCAGCTCTCGGTGCTTATCCGGTCGCAGTTCCTGGTAGATGCGATTCCTTTTAACAAGATTGCGGGCCAGCCGTTCAAGATCACTGAGATCCTTGGAAAGATCGATGAGATCTTGGGCTTAGCTGGTCCCTATGAGTTTGAGTTCTAGCAGCGGCTCTCGCCGTAGGAGGCTATCTAGTGACGGCAGCTAATTCCAACGGGGTACTCGACGAGGAGATTCCTCTCCTCACGCGGAAGGACTTCGTCTCTGATCAGGAAGTCCGTTGGTGTCCAGGTTGTGGGGATTACTCAATCCTTGCTCAGATGCAGAAGACATTGCCTGGCCTCAAGATTCCCCGTGAGGAGATCGTTTTCGTTAGCGGGATTGGGTGTTCCAGTCGATTCCCGTACTACGTCAACACCTATGGATTCCATACTATTCATGGCCGCGCGCCGGCTATTGCTACCGGCCTTAAAACTGCTCGCCCGGAGCTGACGGTCTTCGTGATCACTGGGGATGGAGATGGTCTCAGTATTGGCGGAAACCATCTCATGCACCTTCTTCGTCGCAATGTTGATGTGACTGTCGTCCTTTTCAACAATCGGATATATGGCCTAACTAAAGGTCAATACTCACCAACCTCCCCTATTGGTAAGGTCACCAAATCAGCGCCTATGGGTACCACTGAGAATCCCCTCGATCCCATCAAGCTTGCTCTTGCTGCGGGTGCCACGTTCGTTGCTCGTTCAGTCGATCGTGATACCAAGCACCTGGAGGCTACCTTGTCGACAGCTGCACAGCACAAGGGGGCAGCTTTTGTGGAAGTTTTTCAGAACTGCAACATCTATAACGATGGTGCGTTTGCCTCGTTTGCAGACAAAGATGTTCGCCAAGATCGCATGGTCTACCTTGAGAACGGGAAGCCTCTCCGCTATGGCAGCAATCTAGAACATGGTATTCGCCTCAATGGCTTTCAGCCCGAGGTGGTTGAGAGTCCAACCAATGACAACGAGCTCCTGGTTCATGACACGAATCGGGAAGACATTGCCCTGCCCATGATTTTGAGTGGCATGAACTATCCTGATTTTCCTGTGCCCCTTGGAGTTTTCAGGCAGGTTGAACGAGATACCTATGATGGTCTTGTAGCTGAGCAGGTTGGAGTTGCCCGCGATAGCGCAGAGGCTGATCTTGAAGCACTGATCGCTGGTCCTGAGACCTGGAACGTACTCTAGAGGTCTTCTAAAAGCGCGAGAGAGAATTTAATGGCCGGAGATTTTGGAAACGAAGTTAATTACTGCCAGGACTGTGGTGAGGCTAACATTGCGGGCGTAGATCGCTGTGAGAACTGTCTTCAACCGTTGCGAAGTGTGGACATTCCGGAGTCACAGCAGGCCATTAGTGAAAGCTCATTTAGTGTCTTGCTTTCCTCCCTGCGGCTCTTGACGCCTCCAGCCTTATCTCCGACGGCGAGTGTGCGCGAGGCCGTAAAGCTGCTTGTCGAAAACCGTGGGGGTGCTGTGCTCATCGTCGACGGTAATGTTTTGTCAGGCATTTTTACTGAGCGAGATGTCCTGAAAAAGGTTGCGGCTCGCCCGGGTGCTTTGGATGCCCCAATAGCGGAATATATGACAATTGATCCCGTTGTCGTCCGTGATAATGAAACAGTTGCGGTCGCTCTTCACAAGATGGCTGCCGGCGGGTTTCGGCATGTGCCCATGAGTACTACTGGAGAGCACTATCGGGTTGTGACCGCTTCGGATGGTCTTCGGTGGGTTGTAGAGCGTTACATTGAACTTGGCGCCTAACTTGCTCCTTCGGCGCACATGGAACCCGGTGCTATTATCGAGCGTCTGCGGTGGCGTTTTTACATGGCGATAATCCTCCGGAGGGTCTGAGTTCTTACTGTGACTTATCGTGAGCGAACAACTGTTGCCAGAGACGATCTTTGCTTGGCCTACCAGGAATGGGGGTCAGACAAGGATCCTGTCATTCTTACCCTGCATGGCTTTGGGGTTTCTGGGCACATGTTCGATGAGTTTAGTCAGAGGTCTGCTGGACGCTACCATTTAATTAACCTCGATCAACGTGGTCACGGCGATAGTGAGTGGGCTTCTGATGGTGATTACACCCGTGAAGCCTTTGTTGATGACGTAGAAGCTGTACGTGAATCTCTCGGTTTCGAAACGGTAGTTTTAATGGGCCACAGCATGGGTGGCCTGAATGCCGTTGAGTACACCGTTCAACACCCTGAAAGGGTGAGCGCTCTGATTCTTGTCGATGTTGGTCCGGAAGCAGCGAAAGAAGGAGTCGACAACATCATGCGGTTTACGCGTGGTCCGGATGAGCTTGATTTTGACGATTTTGTTAGCAATGCGATGAGATTCAATACTCGTCGTACTGAGGAAAATATTCGCGAGCGGATGCGGCACCGTTTGCGGCCTCTTGAAAATGGGAAATGGACATGGAAGTTCGATAAACGTTTTCGTGAGGGGGAGGGGGCAGTGCGTTCGGGTAGTGGTATGAGTAGTGAAGAGTTATGGGCTCAGTTCCGAGCACTCGCTCCGCCTGTCCTGCTTGTGCGTGGGGAGCAGAGTGACATCCTCAGCCAGGAGGTTGCTGAACGTTTGGTTGCAGAGATGGGAAGGGCACGGCTTGTTGTAGTACCTAAAGCTGGGCACAGCGTACCCGGGGACAATCCTGATGGTTTCACAAGTGCGATTTTTGAGTTTCTAATGGATATGGAGTCGGAAAGTTTCTCCGTTGCCTCTGAAAAGTCCATTCCTATCCCCAAGGATATTGAGGAACTACGGCAAAATTGGCGTGCTCGGGACCGCGGTCTTCCAGGGATGACGCTTCGTGCAAGCATTGCTGTTGTGTTGGCTGGGGTTGCTGCTGTTGGAGCCCTTCTGTTTCTGCGTTCGCCTGGTACGCAAGTCTCTTGGGGACGGATCTCTATAGGTAGTCTGATGCGAATGGTTATGGCCCGAATGGGGAATAGGGGCCACCGAGGTCATGGGGTCTAATGCCGAAGCTAAAAGTAGGGGATATCTCGTTTGGTTACGACGAGAGGGGCGAGGGTCCCCCATCCTTCGTGTTTGTACACGGTTGGGCTGGTGATCGCTCGTTTTGGGTTCCACAGATGGAGGACCTCTGCAGTGACTTTTACTGTCTGTCTCTTGATCTGCGGGGGTGTGGGGAGTCCTCTCTGATACCGCCTTACGATCTTGATCAGGCAGCCGATGACATCGCTGCGGTTATAGAGGAACGTGGTATGGAGGCTGCTATCGTTGTCGGTCACGATATCGGTGGCCTTGCCGCTCTTCTTGCGAATACTCGTCATGAGAATCGTGTAATTGGGACCGTCATGGTGGATCCCCCGCTTGATTCTGCTGCTCGTGGTGCGATGGGGGGGCTTGCTGCCCAGCTTCGGGATGCAGGCTCTATGGAACCTGCCCATGTTTTCTTCGACCGCTTTTTTAGCGAGGATTCTGATTCTGCAATTCGAGAACATGTAGAAGGGCGAATGAAGGAGTGCGACCCTCAAGTTGCGGTGGGGCAGCTTACAGACAATGGCTATTTTGCTGAAAACCTTGGTTCCCTGCTTCAGGCTGCCGACAAGAAACCGTTCATGGTGTTGTGGGGAGATGCCCCTCTTGGCGATCCCGAGCGACTTCGGCAGATCACCTTTTTCCTTCGGCAGGAGCCTGTTCCAGGTGCAGGTCATTTCCTCCAGTTGGAAAATGCTGCAGTGACCAATGCTCTTCTCCGGGCGTTCGTTGACGATGTCCGGAGGGATCCCCGTATTAGCCATTTCACTACAAGCTGACTCTTTGTGAACTGGCGGTAACGGACTTCCGCGCTATCCTCACTATGATGCCGGGAAGCAGGTCATTCGCTCTTGCTTTCCTCTTGCTTTCCTTAGCCGTGATTGCTTGCAAGGGTGAATCAGCTATTGAGGGGGTGACAGTTCCCTCTACTCAAACTCCGGAGCCCTCACTTACCGAAACCCAGTCTGCTTCCAACGTGAGTAGCCCAACTAGAGAAGCTACTCCGATTCCTACTGTGTCCCCCACCGTCCGCGCAGTGGTTTCCACGCCTACCCCTAATGCTGATGGTGTCTATGTCGTTGAATGCGGAGATTTTTTTGTGCCTCTAGATAAGCTCCACCGTTTGGAGGACGATTGTGTACCTGACGCTTTGGTGCCCATCCCGGAGCTGTATGCCTATGGTCCTCAGGAAGTCAACGAGGTTGTTCTCCTGGATCTCTTGGCTCTTTTAGAGGCAGCTTTAGCAGAAGGGCATCATCTTGCGGTGGTGAGTAGCTATCGTAGCTTTGAAACGCAGCGCAACACCTTTCAGTATCACGTTGACACGCTTGGCTTGGAGCAAGCTTCGGCTGTGAGCGCCCGTCCTGGTCACAGTGAGCACCAGCTTGGTACCACCATCGATTTTTCAAGCGCTACTGTGGGCTTCGAGCTGGTCGAACTATTTGGGCGTACGCCTGAAGGTCGCTGGCTTGCTGAACACGCCTACGAGTTTGGTTTTGTTCTTAGCTATCCGGAGGGGCTCACTGCGGTTACTGGCTATGTGTATGAGCCGTGGCACTTCCGCTGGGTTGGGAGAGAAATGGCAGGCCAGGTTAGGACCAGTGAATTAACTCTTGGCCAGTTCTTGTTGCGCTGATTGCCCCCTGCTTTGGCGCATGGAACACTCGGTTTTGTCAGGAGGATTCTCAATGTCTACTACAGAGCTTCTTGTGGATAAAAGCAATGGAGTGTTGACACTCACCCTTAACCGTCCCGAGCGCCTAAATGCTATAAGTGGGCCAATGTTGGGGACTTTATCTGCTGAGCTTGATCGAGCTAATACCGATCCGGAGATCCGTGTCGTTGTTCTTACTGGTGCCGGTCGCGGCTTTTGCGCTGGCCTCGATTTAAAAGCTCGTGCTGCTAATGAGGATGAAGAAGCGGCTTCTGCCCTGCGTCTCTTTGATCTACATAATACCCCGCCATTGGTCCTCCACCGCATGGATAAGCCCATTATTTGTGCCCTAAATGGGCCTGCAGCTGGCTATGGAATGGACCTCGCTCTTGGTTGTGATATTCGGATTGCGAGCGAACAGGCCAAGCTGGGAGCGGTATTTGTAAGACGGGGAGTGCTTCCCGAATCAGGTGGCACCTGGTACCTACCTCGTCTTGTTGGCTGGGCAAGGGCTGCCGAGATTGCTTTTATGGGGGATGTGCTGGATGCGACTCGTTCGCAAGAGATGGGTCTCGTGAACCGCGTCGTGCCTCATGAAAAGCTCATGGACGAAGTTACCGTTATGGCTTCCCGAATTGCGAGTAATGCGCCGTATGCGGTGCAGGCTACGAAGCGGATGATGCGCCTCGGTATGGATGAAACCTTTGAGACCGCAGTGGATCATACTTACCTCCAACTTCGGCCTATGTTCGGCAGCGAGGATTTCCAGGAGGGGATGGCCGCCTTTCTGGAGCGCCGGGATCCGTCGTTCAAGGGACGGTGAATAACGTACTTAGCTAAACATTGGGTAGCGTGGTTTTTCCTGGACACGCGAAAGGGACGCTTCAAGCGTCCCTTTCGGCATTAGTTAGCTTTTGTCGGTGAAAGTTAGCAGCCGCAGGGGCGAGCTTCCCCACTTCCGTCGGAGGTTTGAAAGCTTGATCCGCAAGCGCAGCTCTTTGTTGCGTTCGGATTGTAGATGCTGAAGCCACTTTTCATAACTTCGTCTACATAGTCTATTTCCGCGCCTTCGAGGTACTGGGCGCTTTCGGGGTCAACAACAATACGAACGCCGCCATGCTCGAGGACAATGTCGTCCTCTTCGGTTGAGCGGGCTAATGCCATTCCGTACTGGTAGCCTGAGCAACCGCCTCCCGCGACGAAGACCCGCAGGGCGCCATCAGGCAAATCGCGAGCCTCCAGAAGCGCTTTCGCTTTTTCAATGGCGGCATCGGTAATGACAACAAGCTGAGTCTCGGAAGTGGTTTCCGTTGTCATGAGTACTCCTTTAGGAACGTTTCTTGTGGAAAACAACGCACTAAGCCTGCGCGCAGCTAAAGTATAGCAGGGGACGCGGTGATAATTCTGCATGTAGCGAAATGGAGAGGGAAGTAATGGAGCGTGTCTACCTCGACCATGCTGCAACCACGCCCCCAGATCCGCGCGTGCTTGAGGCGATGTGGCCTGCATTTTCGCGAGATTGGGGTAATCCTTCATCCATTTACCTGGAGGGCCAGACCGCTCATCGCTGGCTGGATGAGGCACGCGTTCGGTGTGCGGGACTTCTCGACGTTGAATCCAGTGAAATAGTCTTCACTAGTGGAGGAACAGAGTCTGACAATGCTGCTATCCGGGGGGCCGCTCTGGCTCAGCGGGAAAGTGGGGCTGGTGACCACATCGTTACAAGCCAGGTTGAGCACCATGCTGTACTGCATGCAGTAGAGCAGCTCGAAAGAGAGGGGTTTCGCGCTACGTACCTAGCGGTGGATCCCGATGGTTGTGTTGATTTAGCTGAGCTTGAGGCTGCGATTGATCCCAAAACGGTATTGCTCACGCTTATGACAGCCAATAACGAGGTAGGAACGATTCAGCCTATTGCTGATGCGGTGGCACTCGCTAAAGCACGCAATCCGAATATTGTTGTACACACCGACGCTGTTCAGGCAGCCGGAAGTATGGATGTGAACCCTTCTAATCTTGGTGTTGATCTTCTTAGCCTTGCCTCACACAAGATCTATGGAGTGAAGGGAACTGGCTTGCTATATGTGAGTAGAGGAACTCCTTGGAATGCCCAGATTCTTGGCGGGTCGCAGGAACGGGAGCGCCGCGCGGGTACTGAGAATGTTGCAGGGGCGGTAGGGCTCGCTGCTGCCATGGAATTTGCCTGGAACGAACGTGAGGAACGAGTAGGGAACTATCGTCGGCTGCGAGATCGGTTACTTTTTGAACTTCCAGAGCGTATCCCCGAAACGGTTGTTACGGGTCCTCCTGACCCTGCTCGTCGTCTTCCTAACAGCTTCAGTTGCTGCTTCCGTAATGTTGAGGGCGAAAGTGTATTACTTGCTCTGGACATGGTTGAGATCGCAGCGAGTTCAGGCAGTGCCTGCACAACAGGTTCTTTGGAACCCTCTCATGTACTAACCGCGATGGGTATTGATGATGATCTGGCGCATGCCTCACTCCGTCTCACTGTCGGTAAGGGCAACACCGATGCTGAAATAGATTACGTGTTGGACCAACTGCCGGAGATAGTTGCGCGTTTACGAGCCCTTGCCCCGCGTTAGGCTTGATAGTGCCTAAAAACAACGCTGCCGTTCTGTCCACCGAAGCCGAAACCATTGACCATCGCGGCCTTAACAGATATCTCTCTGGCTTCTCCTGGAATGTAGTCGAGATCGCATTCCGGGTCAGCATGCTCGAGGTTGATTGTGGGAGGCACAAGGCCCGTTGCTATGGACAACACTGAAGCCATGGCCCCTACGGCCCCAGCTCCACCGAGCAGGTGTCCAACCATAGACTTAGTTGCACTGATCGCTAGGGAGTTCGCATGGTCGCCAAACGCTAATTTGATGGCAAGGGTCTCGGAAACGTCGTTCAAGGGGGTTCCTGTTCCGTGAGCCGAGATACAGTCAATTTCCTCAGGCCCGCATTCTGCGGCCCTCATGGCTGAAGTCATCGCTTGAGCTGCCCCACTGCCGTCGTCGCGGGGGGCTGTGATGTGGTAGGCGTCGCTACTGAGTGCCCCCCCTGCTATCTCAGCATAGACCCTTGCACCTCTCTTCCGCGCACGCTCTTCCGACTCCACAACGAACACTGAGGCACCTTCTCCAAAGACGAAGCCGTCGCGGTCTCGGTCAAATGGGCGGGAAGCTCCTTCAGGGTTGTCGTTGCGACGACTTAGAGCCTTCATGTTTGCCAGTCCAGCTACGGAAACGGGATGAAGAGCGGCTTCTCCTCCTCCTGCGATAACAACATCTGCGAGTCCACTCTCGATAAGGGCCTTTGCCTCGATATAGCTGTAAAGCCCGCTGGCACAGGCAGCAGTTGACGCTAGAGTTGGGCCCCTTAACCCAAGCTGCATTCCGACCTGGCAAGCCCCCATGTTTGGGGCCATCAGAGGAACGAAGAAGGGGCTAACTCGTGCAGGCCCCTTTGCGATATAGGCTTCCGTTTCCAGGAAAGTATTTAGCACACCCCCAGCGCCCGTTGCGATTGCAGTGGCTGCGCGAGGTCGTTCCTCGTCGCTAAGTTCAAGCCCGGCATCCTTGGCAGCTTCCTGAGCTGCTGTCACACAGAACTGGGCGAAACGTGACATGCGCCGTGCTGCCTTGGAATCTATGGTCGTGGGAGAGAAGTCGGTCACCTCCCCAGCAATTCGAACCGGAAGATCGCTTGGGTCAAAGGCTTGGATGGGACCGATACCCGAAACTCCTGCTAGTAGGTTTTGCCAAGATTCTGGTGCGGTTAGGCCAACAGGCGTTACTGCCCCAATTCCGGTTACAAGGGCTCTGCTCATTTCTTGGCTCCATCCATGGCGCGGAAAATTACCGCGGCGTTGTGTCCACCAAGGCCTACGGAAGTACTTAAAGCTATTTGTACTGGACGGGACTTTGCCACGTTGGGGACATAGTCCAGGTCACATTCGGGGTCCGGGGTGGTGTAGTTAATTGTGGGGGGAACCTTCTGGTCACGAATTGCAAGAACACAGGCGATTGCCTCGATCGAACCTGCGGCAGCCATGCAATGCCCGGTCACTGGCTTGATTGAGCTCATCGAGGCGTCATAAGCCGCTGGGCCCATCAGCTCTTTTACGACTAGAGTTTCGATGCGATCGTTTAGCTTCGTACCACTGCCGTGGGGGTTGATGTAGTCGATCTCGCTGGCTTCGATGTTGGCCTCTCGGAGGGCTCCCTTAATGGAGCGACGTAGACCCCGACCAGCTTCATCCAGGGCAATCATGTCATAGGCGTCGTTTGAAGTACCCGAACCCATTAACTCGCAGTAGATTCGTGCCCCTCGCTCCCTTGCGTGTTCCTCGTTTTCTAAAATGAGTGCTCCTGCTCCCTCGCCTGGCGCAAAGCCGTCGCGGTGTAGATCGAACGGTTTGACTGCTTTCTGTGGGTTCTCGTTATCGGTCGCAAGTGCCCGCATGGAGCACCATGTTGCGTGAAATACGGGAACGAGCACTGATTCACAGCTCCCAGCTATAACGGCGGTAGCGTCGCCTCGCTGGATAGCATGGGCACCTGCTCCGATTGCGGCTGCTCCTGTGGCACAGGCGCTCACGATAGCTACGTTGGGTCCTCTGGCGCCGGTGTGGATAGAGATATGGCCGCTGGCAGCATCGACTACAAAGTTAGCTATGAGGAAGGGGGAGACTCGGCGTGGCCCACGTGTCTGCAGAGCTTCGTCTCCCGCCCAGATTTCTTCGTAGCCGCCCCCGCCATTCCCAAAGAGGATCCCCACGTTCTCGGAGTTCTCTTCGGTAATCTCTAAACCACTGTCATCCAGGGCTTCTAGAACGGCGTTCATGGCAAAGCGCACGCCTCGGTTCATATGTCGCCGCTGCTTGAAGTCAATGCGCTCGTCGATCGCAAAGTCCCGAACTTCTGCCTGGATGCGGGCGGGGAAGGGCTCGGGATCGAAAAGGGTAATTGGGCCGACGCCACTGCGTCCTGTCAGCATTGAATCCCAGGTTGCCTCTGCCGTGTTTCCAGCAGGGGTAACCGCGCCGACTCCGGTTACAACAACACGGGGTCGACTCACCGTGTTGCGCTCTCGACAACATCGAAGCGGTCGCTAAGAAGGCCGGTTCGACTGTCGCTGAGACTTACGACGTTGGTTTTGGGATCTATGCGACGAACTAGCTTGGTGAGTACGTTTCCTGGGCCGACTTCCACGAATAGGTCGGCGCCAAGTTCCTGCATTCGCTCGACTCCGCGTTGCCAGCGGACAATTGAGGTAAGTTGTCCGCGCAACTCGGTATCAAGCTCGTGCTGGGAGCGTAGAACGTCTCCATTAATGTTTCCAACGAGGGGTGCCTGGGGCTCTCTTGGGGGAAAACGGTCAAGCCAGCCGCCCATGGTTTCACTGGCTCTCTGCATCAGCGGGGAATGAGAAGCGATAGTAATTGGTAGTCGCACAACCTTTCGGGCACCCGCCTCCTGGGCTGCATCCATGGCACGCATCAGCGGTTTGATTGCCCCGGAGATTACGTGCTGTCCTTCACAGTTGAGGGTTGCAATTCCGACGTAGCCGTCAACACCGTTTGCTTCTTCGCAGATTGCAGAGACGCTTTCCTCAGAAAGGCCAAGGATAGAAGCCATTCCGCCAGGATTCTCCTGGCCTGCCTCGTCCATGGCACGTCCGCGTTCGCGAACTAGTAGGAGTCCTTCTTCAAATTCAAGTGAGCCAGCTGCTACTGCCGCCGTGAATTCGCCCATGGAATGACCGGCCACTACATGGGGCTGAAGTTTGCGGTCGATGGTCGCCCAGCGTTCCTTTAGGGCTTCGAGCCATGCAATAGAGATTACAAAAGTTGCTGGTTGCTGGTTGATTGTACGTTCTAGTTCGTCTTCGGGGCCTTCGAAGCAAAGGCTAGAGAGCTTGGTTTCTAGCACTTCATCGGCGCGGCGAAAGACCTCCTTCGCCGCTTGGGATGCATGGTAAAGGCGCTTACCCATGCCCACGCTGTGGGAGCCTTGGCCGGGGAAGATAAGGGCGATTCGGCGCCAGGGACCGACGTCTCGCTGCATTAATCCTCACCCCGAGCGCTATATCGCGGGGGTTGAAACTGAGGATAGCAGAGCCTAAGGCAACGCAATAGGAAGAAACTTAAAGAAGGCTTACCGGGTCTATGTCTATGCTCCAGTTTCGACCTAACGTGATCTGTTCAAGGAGAGCGTGAGGGTCACGGCCACGTAGAAGGATGTGCCAGCGGTATTCTCCCCTGAGGCGACGTACGTATGCAGGAGTTGGGCCAAGAATGTCTGGGTCGGGCCAGCCCGCAGCGTCGCGTTTGGTCCGTAACTCGTCGGCGATTCTTGAAGCGGTTTCCAGGCCGAGGTCTGCCTTGCTGTGCCGATAGGTGAGCCGTGCTAGGCGCGCGAACGGTGGATAGCTGGCTCGTCGTCGGTGCTGAGTCTCATGATTGAAGAAACCTCGGTAGTCATGCTCTGCGGCAGCACTGATCGGTGGAGCCTCTGGCTCGTAGGTTTGGATATAGACCTCTCCTTGAATCTCCCGTCTCCCCGCTCGGCCTGCAACCTGGCTGAGGAGTTGAAACGTTCGCTCATGGGCTACATAGTCGGGGAGGCTTAAGCCAACGTCCGCGTCAACGATGCCCACGACTGTCATGGCAGGAAGGTCTAGCCCCTTGGCTAGCATTTGTGTCCCCACGAGGATGTCTATTTGGCGATCCTCCAAGGCTTGGAGGATGCGTTCATGGCTTCCTTTACGGTTTGCCGCATCACTGTCCCAGCGGGCCACTCTGGCCTTAGGAAATACTTGCTTGGCTTCCTCCTCGATCCGTTGTGTACCTACCCCGAAGGGCCTATAGCGGTTGCTGCCGCATTCTGGACAGGCAGTTTCCTGTTGACGACTCCTTCCGCAATGGTGGCAGAACACACGGGGATGAAGTGTCTCGCGGGTATCGAGTCCCATTGCAAGAGAACATGTGGGGCAGGTCGGTAAATGCCCACAGGCACGACACAATAGGAAACGCGCGGCGCCTCGCCTGTTCACGAAAAGAATGGACTGCTTTTTCTCAGATAGAGCTCGGCCTAAAGCATTTCTGAGTGGCACGCTGAAGATTCCTCGATTCCCAGCCTTTAGTTCCTCTCGCATATCCACAACTCTCACGTCAGGCAGTGGCACTGTCTGCGTTTCACCGCCCTCTAGCGCCATCACGCGTGATTTGAGTTCTAGACGCGTCAGAGTACCTACCTCTGAACGATGGTAGGTGGTTACATCAGGGGTAGCGCTACCGAGAACAAGGGTCGCCCCAGTCAAACCACAGAGCTTCGAAGCGGTATCCCGTGCGTGGTAGCGGGGCTGAGGATCCACTTGCTTATAGGTCCATTCGTGTTCTTCGTCGATCACAACTAGTCCGAGGTTTTCAACTGGAGCGAATAGGGCGCTGCGAGACCCCACCACGAGTCGGGCTTGGCCCTTTTGGATGCGGTACCACTGGTCGAATAGCTCACCAGTGCTTAGGTTGGAGTGCAGCACTGCTATTTCTCTTGGGAACTGTTCGCCGTATCTGCGGATGGCTTGCGGTGTAAGGGAGATTTCCGGCACGAGCACGATCACTCCCTGTCCTTCTGCTAGGGTCTTCCGGGCTAGCTCGAGATAGACCTCGGTCTTGCCGGATCCCGTGACGCCGTGTAACAAATATTCTCCTGGCGTTTTGGAGATAGTGTTAACCACTTTCCCCTGTTCTTCGGTGAGGGTTGCTGGCGGAAGCCCTTGAGTGAGTCGCTCGCTGATAGGGTCACGCTCGACGCGTGTCTGGTACTCCCTTAGCCAGCCCCCTTCTGCTAGGGCTGCAAGATGTTGTCGCTGTGCGCCAAGTTGGCGGATCTCTGTAAGTGTGGTGTCGCGGTTTTCTGCTAGGTGCTCCAATATCCGTGCTGCTACTGAGCGAGCTGCACGGTCAGCTAGTTCGCGGGCATGTTGTTGAGCTATTTGGGGTTCGGCTACTAGTGCTACGCGACGTTCTAAACGAGGCCGCCCCATGGGGCGTGAAAGTCCTTGAGCTACCGTGAGGTGGCCACTCGTTTGGAGCTGTTGCAAAAGGTCCATGGGGACCTGTCCGAGAGATTCGCGCAAGGTTTCCAACGATGTCTGCCCTTTTTCTGCTAGGTACTGCAAGACACGCTGGGCGACTGGGTCGCTGGGGAGTAACAGGGGTACATCTACGGGGGAGACGATTGTCAACGAACGTTGCCCATATCCCGCAGGGAGGCAGGTGGTAACGCATTCCCAAAGGGGTGCTAAGTAACGCTCGCCCAGCCACTTTACGAGTTCTCTGTGGGCCCCATCGAGAACGGGTTGTGGGTCCGCTATTGCTTCTACGGAACGTACCTCTTGCTCTGGGGGCACGTCTGTTTCTTCCAGCACAATGCCTTGGAGGAGGCGGTTGCCGAACGGTACGAAGACCGCCTGTCCTAACCGTACTTCCATTCCTTCGGAAAGCTCGTAGGTGAATGGGTTTCGTGCCGGTTGCCCGCTGTTTACCGCTGCTTCGATATAGCGGCGATTAACTAGAGGGAAAGGTTCTATTTCAGGCGAATGCATATGGTTCGACACTGCTTGGGTAGAGTACCGGCTCTTTGCCTTTTCAGGAGCGAGACGTCAACGAATTGGCAGCTGATGTCTAGAAACTTGTTCGAGTTGAGGACTCCACGGCTGGACAGGATGAGCTTCTAGATTGGCCAGGGCCTAGAGAGTAGTTTGAGTACCGTGAAGGAACTCTTCACTATTTTCTCTAACAGGGCCTGCGTTGTTTCCGCATTACCCCCTGCCCACGAAAGGCATTTTTGTCGCCATCAGAGTGAGGGTTAGAACGTTCGCGTCGAGAGGCAGGCTAGCCATGTAGAGCACTGCCTTGGCCACGTTCTCCACGTCCATAGTGGGTTCGGGCGCAACCCTCCCATCAGGCTGGGGCATACCCTGCTCCATCTTCTGCGTCATTGGAGAGGTAGCGTTTCCAATATCAATCTGTCCGCATGCGATGTCATACCTTCTGCCATCGAGAGACGTTGACTTGGTAAGTCCGGTTATTGCGTGCTTGGTTGAGGTATATGGAGCGGAGTTTGGTCGTGGTGTTGTTGCCGAGATAGAGCCGTTGTTGATTATTCTTCCCCCTTTGGGGTTCTGCGCCTTCATCACGCGAAAGGCTTCCTGGGTACAAAGGAATGCCCCTGTCAGATTGGTCTCTACGACTGCCTGCCACTGTGCGAAGGTGAGTTCCTCTAAGGGTTTTGCAGGGGCCCCGATTCCAGCGTTGTTGAATAGCAAGTCTAGTCGTCCGAAACGGTCGACCGTCCAGTCAAACAATTCGCGAACCGATCCGGGCTCTCTTACGTCGGTGGTGACGGCGATAGCTCGCTCGCCATCTCCTCCAGCTTCGGCTATGGCTGTTCGTAGCCTTTGCGGACGTCGCCCTGCTAGGGCGACGTCATACCCTTCGCGTAATAGGGCAAGCGACACAGCCTTGCCGATTCCAGATCCGGCTCCCGTGACGATTGCAACTGGACTCATAGGGCCAACCCTACCGTTCGTTGGGCCGCTTCGCTATCACGTACATATTGCTCACGTAGTAGCGTGGATATATACCCCCAATTGGAGGATCGTAAGTGCGCAGTGGAGGCTGTTAAAAGATTGCTCTGGGTGATTAGTACAGAGACTGAGTCGCTTAGCTGTTCAGCAATCAGGTTTGGGGCTGGCCGGCGCTTTCTAGCAGTTCCAGCGCGAGAGCTCGTCCCAGTCCCGGTCCTGCATCGATCGGTCCTCCCATCTTTGAGCGGACGATGACCCCTTGGGGAGCAACCAAGCCGTGGAGCTTCAGTGTGGTGCCGAAGCTTTCTGCGTAGGCGCCAGCCGGAAAGCTGCAGCCTGCTTCTAGTGCTGCCAGGAAGGAGCGCTCGGCAGAAACGATCTTCCTTAGCTCTGGGTCATCAACAGCGGCGAGTAGTCGTTGAGTGTCTTTGTCGTCCCGGCGGCACTCAACGGCTAGGGCCCCTTGTGCAGGTGCAGGTAGCATCTCCTCAAATCCAAATACTTGGCTTGCACGTTCTCCGAACCCCAGCCGATTTAGTCCTGCAATAGCGAAAAGGGCTGCGTCGTATTCTCCCGATTCGATCTTTTCAAGTCGCGTATCTACATTTCCGCGGATAGAGCGAAGCTCAAGGTCAGGGCGAAGGGCAGTTAGCTGGGCAGAACGACGAGGACTGCTAGTTCCCACCACTGCTCCTTGTGGGAGATCAGCAAGCAGTGATCCATCTCGCGAGACGATTGAATCGCGGGGGTCTTCTCGTTCTGGGACTGCCGCTATCACAAGGTCATGGGGCCTCTTTGTAGGTAGGTCTTTGTAGCTGTGGACCGCTATGTCGATTCGTCTTGCGGTAAGGGCTTCCTGAATAGCAGATGTGAACCAGCCGATACCCTCGCCGGAGGACAATGGACTGGTGCGGTCAATGTCTCCCGCTGTTGTAATCTCAATAGTCTCGAGTGTGAGATTGGGCCAGGCTCTCTTTAAACGGTTGATTACCAATTCTGTCTGATTGAGCGCGAGGCGACTCGCGCGCGTTCCAATGCGCAGGATGCTCACTTTTCGCTGCGTTCTGCGATCGGTGGATGACTTACTTCGCGAAATGCCGCTGCTGCAGCTTGAACTGTTTGGTCTATGTCGGCTTCTGTATGAGCAGCCGAAACAAACCAAGCCTCGAACTGTGAGGGCGCTAGCATGATCCCGCGTGAGAGCATCGCCTTGTGGAAGCGAGCGAAGTTCGTAAGGTCACAATCTGAAGCCTCCGAGTAGTTACAGGGAGGGGTAGGACGGAAGAAAATCGAGAGTAGCGATCCTCGTCGTACGACACTGGCGGTTGCTTTAGAGCGACGGATAGCTGTTCCCAAGCCGTTCTCCAAGTGTTGGGCCAGTTCCTCGATGCGATCGTATATGCCATCTTTTTGGAGCACGTCTAGGGTCGCTATGCCTGCTGCGGTAACTAAGGGGTTTCCACTCAAAGTTCCTGCTTGATAGACAGGTCCTTCTGGTGCGAGCTGAGACAGTAATTCCGCACGTCCTCCTAGCGCGCCTACCGGTAGTCCGCCGCCGATTACCTTTCCGAGGCAAACGATATCTGCTTCAGGCAATAGTCCACTTAGGCCATACTGCAATCTGAACCCAGTGATGATTTCATCATTGATGAGTAAGGCTCCGTGCTGCTTCGGCAAGGCCTGTAAAGCTTCTAGGAAGTTGCCCTCAGGAGGGATCACTCCCATGTTTCCCGCCATTGGCTCAACTATTACTGCGGCAGTCTCGTCGCCATAAGCCTCGAACCACTTCTTGAGGGCATTGGGGTCGTTGTAAGGGACTACGGCTGTTCCTGCGGCAGTTGCCGCCGGGATCCCGGCGGAATCGCTTAGTCCGAGCGTCGCTACCCCACTGCCTGCTTTCACAAGTAGCCCATCGCTATGTCCGTGGTAGCACCCTTCAAATTTAACTATTAGATCGCGACCGGTAACTGCTCGCGCTAGGCGGATGGCAGTCATTGTTGCTTCTGTTCCGGAGTTAACGAAGCGTATTCGTTCGAGCCCGGTGGCACTTCTTATGCGTTTACCTAGTGCTACCTCTCCTGGTGAGAGTGCCCCGAAAGCTGTTCCACTTGCTGCGGCCTCTTTTATTGCGGCTACTACCGCAGGATGAGCACTTCCGAGGATCAGTGGTCCGTAGGCGGCGATGTAATCGATGTACTCTGTATCTTCAGCATCATATAGGCGGGCACCAGCTGCTCTCACGATAGGTATAGGTTCGTCTGCCACTGCCCGGAATGAACGGACTGGGCTGGACACCCCTCCAGGAAAGAGCTGGCCAGCCTGCTGCCACAGGTCGGAGTTATTCATGCATAACTCCTTCTTTTTGCTTTCTGAGAAATGCTTCGCGAATCTCGTTTCCCGGAGTAGAAAATGCCGCGAATGCTACCGATGTATTGGGAGGCTTAGATTCCGGGAGTTCTTTTTGCCAAAAAGTGGCCTCGCGGAAAAGTTCCAGCATGACGCTGCAGGGCTCAGGGCAGGGAATCGAGTCAGCAGGAGTAGCAGGAGAAGTATCTGACCACATCGGCGTACGCACGCAGTTTCCGCAAAGCACTGCTTGTGCTGACTTAAGGCTGCTAGGAGAAAGTTCCTCCACAACCTGATAGCGACCTTGCTGTCGCGCTGCTAATTCTTCAAAGGTAATGATTCGTAGAGTTCCTTTAGCAGCTTGTTCCTGGTGGGTCAGGGCCTGGGGGTAGATAACTTCAATTGCTGCTTCGACTAGGTCCCTCCCTAGTGAGGTATGCCAACAATGGGGAACGGAGCGGGCTCCGCTCAGGGGCCGGTAACGGCCATGTTCGTCGAAGCGTATGTGTTCGCCGATCTTCTCGACTGTTGGCTCAATCGCAAATTGCGATATTCCGGTGCAGGGCCCTGCGAGCCTGAGGGTTTCATTTTGGAATGTGCCTCGGATTTCGCCGAGCGTAAAGTCCTGCCCGTTCGAGATTGCATTCTTTGTTAAGTCCTGCACTGTGGCCATTCTAGCGGTCGTGGGCATACGAATAGACGTTGGGCTGCGGGCGTCACATACTGCCTGCGCTTAAACAACCGGTAGGCCAGGAGGGTTGAAATGGGGCAATTCCAACGAACGCAGGTCGGTAATGCTGAGCTCATTGCTCTTCAGGATAGCTGGACTGCTATGCCTCCCTCGATGTTCTTTCCCGATATCCCTACTGATGCGTGGGCTGGATATGGTGAATTCCTCGATGAAGATGGCAACATAACGCTCAACCTCGGGGCTTGGCTTGTCGCTAGTGAGGGCTCCACTATTCTCGTGGATACTGGCCTTGGTGGGCGTTCCGCTCCGATGTCTCTCAAGGAAGAGGCATCACTTCCCTCAGTTTTACAAGCCGCTGGTGTGAAACCAGGAGATGTAGACATTGTTGTCTACACGCATCTCCATTTTGACCACACGGGTTGGAACACTATTGATGAAGAAGGCACTGCTGTCCCGTTGTTTCCTAACGCTCGTCATATTGTTCAGCGTACCGAGTGGGACTACTGGACCGGCAGTGATGAGCTTCGTGAAGCCGCGCAGTATGAAAACGTGCTAGGGCCTATCGAGGCTGCTGGGCTTCTGGTTCTCGTGGAGGGTGAGCATGCCGTTACTAGAGAATTGGTGACTGTGCCAACCCCGGGTCATACGCCGGGGCACGTTTCCTTTGTGCTGGATAGTGGGGGGGAGCGGGTTTACCTCATTGGTGATGCTGCTCACCAGCCTGTGCAGGTGCACGAGGATAGCTGGTGTCCGGGTGCCGATATTGACAAGGTTGCATCCACAGCGAGTCGTAAAAAGATCTTCGCTCGCATTGAAGAGGAGGGGGCACTCATTGCCAGCGGACACTTCCCCTTCCCAGGCCTGGGCTATGCAGTGTCAGGGGAGGACGGCCGCAATTGGAGGCCGGTGACCTAAATTTCATGAATAGAGATGGTTCGGACATCCAAGGGGTAGCGGGTGTAGTTATCTGGACAGAGCGGTATCAGGAGATGCTCGCCTTCTATAGAGATGTCTTAGGCCTCATACCTCGGAATGAGAAGGCAGCTTTCGTTAACTTCGAGTGGGGTGGTGTTCGCCTCAGTGTTGCAGCTCACGACCAGGTGCATGGTCCTGCCCGTGATCCGCTACGCATCATGGTTAATTTTTCCGTTGCAGATATTACTGCCGCCCACAAAAAACTCTGCGAGCAGGGGGTTGAGTTTTTGCGTCCGCCTGAAGAGGAGCACTGGGGTGGATGGGTTGCAACCTTTTTTGATCCGGATGGAAACATACTTCAATTGTTGGAGTTTCCGGGCTAAGTAAACCTAAACCAAAGGCCAGGGGTAGCTGCGATGGGGCCCAGGAGTTGGCATAGCTCGGGTCCGGAGCAACTCAGCGGTGCGATCCAAGAGGGCGGCGAGCTCATTAGGGAAAAGAAGCTCGTTTAGCGCTTCGGTTTCCTCTCTTTGTTCTGTTATTGCTATTGCTGCTTGCTCTATGTCGGCCAGCCATTGGTCATCAATGGGCTGTTCAGACCAGTCCCAGATTACCGTGCGCATTTTGTAGTCCTGATGAAAGCAAAGTCCGTGGTCAATTCCCCAGATTTGGCCCTGCTTATCAAGAAGGCAATGGCCACCCTTGCGGTCAGCGTTGTTGGCTACGAAGTCAAACACCGCTATACGCTGCAGTTGTGGGATTAGTGAAGGTTCTTCCCTCTGTTCAAAATAGTGAGAGGAACCTTCGTGAGGTACATAGAGTTGCAAAGAACCTACTCCTTGGGGCCCCTCCCGTACGACGGTTGGGGGGACGAAAAACCAATTGAGCAGTTGGGAAAGCTGGTAGGCGGCTACTTCACGGGCGTAAAGCCTTCCTGTGGGGAAGTCCCACAGCGGTGCTTCTCCCGCCTCGGGTTTGTATACGGCAGCAATTTCCTGTCCAGCTCCTGTGCAAAGCTTGGCAAGGTAAACGTAATTACTTGAGGACCAGAGCAGTTGAAGGTCCTCAAATTCTGCTTCCAGTAGGAATTGTTCAGCCTGGGCCATGTCGACCCTAAATGTCATGTTGGCAGCCTAGCAGAGCTCACGTTGGGTGATAGGCAGTCAAACTGTGATGGTGCCCCGGAGCACTGTTACGCCGCTCCCTGCTATACGGACTGTTGTAGGCTCACTCCCCTTGCCTTCGACTTCTACCTCGACGAGACCAGGGCGGCCCATGATGTGGCCCTGTTCCACTGTGTAGGAGGTCTCGCGTACGAGGCCATAGCGCCAAAGGTAGGCTGCCATTCCACCGGTGGCACTTCCGGTGACAGGGTCCTCTTGGACACCTGAAGAGGGTCCAAAGTGTCGTGAATGGGTCTTATTAGTGGCATCGTATGCTTCCACCGTGAACACGTGGGTGCTGAAGTAGTGCCCTACTTCCTCGAGGTCACTAAGATGTTGAAGATCCGGCCGAATCTTCTCGAGTACCGCTAGAGACTTTACTGGCACCATCGCCTGAGGTGTTCCAGTACTGACTACCTGTACTGGAACGCCATCAAGCATGTCAGAAGTCGAGATACCCAGTGCCTGCGCATATACGCTGCGATCCAATCTGCGATGGAACTCTGGCGGCGCCTGAGTCATCACAATGCGTACACTGCCATCTTTCCTCTGTTCTAGATCGACAGGAAGAACGCCGATGCTGAGCTCCTGGACTACCCGTCGGGGCCCTTCCTTAAGTTCGATACGTCCCTCTTCCACTAGCGCATGCATGGTAGCAATGGTGGGGTGTCCTGCCAGTGGGATCTCCTTCTTTGGTGTAAAGAACTGCGCCCGGATATCTGCAACTAGCGAGGGCGTTACGAATGAGGTTTCGCTTAGGTTCAGTTCGCGTGCGATGGCTTGCATTTGCACATAGGTAAGACCTTCCGCCCGGGTCACGACACCGCAGGGGTTACCTGAATAGCGCTTGTTGGTGAAGGCATCGACGATTTTGATCTCGTACTCGTCCATTGCAGCAGCGTAGCATCGGGGCATGTCCATTCAAGAGCATGATCTACTTGCTGTCCGTGTTGGCGAGCTCCTTTTAAACCGTGAGGCGCGATTGGCTGTAGCAGAAAGCACAGCGGGTGGCCTGATCTCGGCTCGGCTCATCAGCGTTTCTGGAGCGTCCAAATGGTTCGAGCGCGGGCTGGTTGCATACTCCATGAGTTCTAAGCCGGACACTTTTGGTGTCGATCTTGAATTCCTTCGTCAGCATGGCGCAGTTAGTCCTGCAGCTGTAGCAGGCATTGCCGAAGCTGTTCGTGTTCGAACTGGCGTTGACTATGTCTTGGCTGAGAGCGGTATGGCAGGTCCAATACGAGGACGGTCTTCTAAGCCGATAGGTGGTGTTGCATTTGCTCTCGCTGGTCCTGAACGCACAGTGGGTCAAGAGATGCACTTCGAGGGCTCGCGGGTCTCCATCATGGAACAGATTGCGGAACATGCCCTGGAGATGCTTGTCGAGGACCTCGATTTGGGGCCTAACTCGGCACTGGGCTAAGGTGAGGTCTCCCACTGCGCAGCCAGCGCGAGATAGGAGAAGCTATGCCGGCACTAGATCTAGACACGATCGTCTCTCTTGCGAAGCGTCGGGGCTTCGTTTTTCCTTCTGCAGAAATCTATGGAGGCTTTGCTAACACCTACGACTATGGGCCTCTTGGTGTGGAACTAAAACGCAATATTCGTGATTCGTGGTGGCGGGCTATGGTTCGTGAACGCGAGGATATCGTTGGGATCGATGCGGCCATGCTTACCAATCCAGAGGTATGGGTGGCAAGTGGCCATACTCAGGCTTTTAACGATCCGCTTGTGGATTGCAAGGCATGCCGCCAGCGCTTCCGGCCCGATCATATCGATGAAGGTCAGTATGGAGATATAGAACGAGGAGCTGATGGAAAACCGCTCTGTCCTAACTGCGGGGGTGAACTTACAGACCCGCGATTCTTCAACCTAATGTTCCAAACCCAGGTGGGTCCCGTCGTTGATGAAGGAGCAATCGCCTACCTTCCTCCTGAGACGGCACAGGGGATGTTTGTAAATTTTGAAAATGTGCGCAGCTCAATGCGGCGCAAGCTTCCCTTTGGTATCGCCCAAACTCGCCCCAGTTTCCGCAACGAGATCACTCCTGGCCGATTCATATTCCGAACGCTGGAGTTTGAATGCATGGAGGTAGAGTTCTTCTGTCGGCCAGCTGATGCTCCTGAGTGGCACCGGTATTGGATTGATGAGCGCCAGCGTTGGCACTCCGAGACCATCGGCATTGATTCCTCCCGCATTAGAATTCGTGCGCATACTGAGGATGAACTCTCCCACTACAGCGATGGCACGAGCGACATCGAGTATAGGTTTCCATGGGGATGGGGCGAGTTGGAGGGCATTGCTAATCGCACTGACTTCGACCTCAAGGCCCATAGCACACACAGTGGGCAGGACCTTACGTATTTTGATGAAGAAACGCGTGAGCGATTCACGCCGTATGTGATAGAGCCCGCGTTGGGGCTCACTCGCACTGTGGCTGTTGCGTTGATCGAGAACTACACAGTTGAGCCTGACGAGAAGGGGGACGAGCGTGTTGTGTTGAAACTTCCTGCGGCCATAGCCCCAATCAAGGTTGCTGTCTTACCGCTCTCAAAGAAGAACACACTCACGCCCACTGCCAAACGTGTACATGCTCTCATTCGCTCACATTGGATGACCCAATATGACGAAACCCAATCTATTGGTCGCCGTTACCGTAGACAGGACGAGATTGGGACGCCACTTTGTGTCACTGTCGATTTCGACACGTTGGAGGACGAATCAGTAACGATTCGTGAACGTGATTCGCAGGAACAAATTCGTGTCCCCATAGCGGGCCTTGTGGATGCTCTTAGGGATCGCCTTCCGGGCGCCTTCTAGCTAACTATCAGCGAAAGCTCGGCATGAGATGGCCCGACCTAAGTCGTCGATTGATTCGCGTAACATGCGTTGCAGAACAGCCTGTTCCTCCGATGTTGCGTCTAGAAGTGACTGGGCACGTTCTAGGGTGTCCTTTTCAACCCGGTAACCTGGGAATAAGCCTCCATAGAAAACCGTCGCAAACTCGCGATCTCGCTCAGTGAAGACCTCCGGTACCTGTTCAAAGAAAGCCTCGATGTATGGGTTTAAAAGCTCTTCCTGGTGTGTCCAATTAAACCCGCTCATGGCAGCTTGGTTGAGGTAACGAGATCCATACCCTTCACCTGTAAAGCGTTCCCATGCTGCAGCTTTAATTTTTGGATCTGGGACAGAAGTTTCGCAGCGTAACTGAGCCCGCTGGCCTCTGTCTGAAGGATCTCGCTTTGCTTCGGCAGAGACACGCTCAGCCGCTCCTGGCAAACCAAAGGCGGTGTAACGTGCACTTATGCCCCACCTCATGTCTTGGTCGAGTTCGAAACCGGAGATGACCTCGTCACCGTCGGCTAATTGTCCAAGGTAAAGGAGATCATTGGGGTTGACGGCAAAACCAACGAGAGCTCTGCCCCAGATGATTCGAGTGTCTTCGTCCGGAGCGCCTAGTAGGCCCTTGCGTGCTGTCTCAAAAAGCTCGTGTGCTTCTGAGTCACGTTGATTGGCAGGTACATATCGTCCGTGTGATGAGGCGGCGTGACCCAAGACGGAGTCCACAAGTTCGATGTTTTGCTCAAACCGGATTTTGTTACGCACGATTGCAAGAAAGTCGGTGGACTTTAGCTGTTGGTCGCGCACCATGCTCCAAAGGGTTGACCAAAGCTGCTGCCGCAGCAGGTCGTCCTCCACGCGCTCTATATTTTCCCTTGCCCATGCAACAGACTGATCGTCAAGGGCGATCTTGGCGTAGGCATGGTCGTTGAAATTGGGATAGACGAGAGCAGGCCTTGCTTTTCCTTGAACTCCTTCAACTGATGTGCGTTCACCTTCTAGTACTGCTGGAATGGCCTCGATAAGGGTTTTAGTTCCGTCGTCGGAAAGGAGGCCTGTTTCTAGGGTATGTGGACGAATGGTGGGGTAGTCGGCAGGGGCAGTCTGGCTTAGATCTAATTGTATTAGATGCTCGCTGTCGCTTACCCACTCCGCCCGAATGGTATTCAGTGATGCGGTCTCTAGCCAAAGACGAGACCACTCTTCTAATTTGCGACCACTTCCTGTCTCTAAAGCTCCGAGAAAGTCGTGCAAGGAAGCATTCCCATAGTCGTAAGTGCGGAAGTAATGACGCATGCCTTCTCGGAACCCTTCTATTCCAATCGTAGCCACTAACTGTTTCAGAACCGAGGCACCTTTCCCGTAGGTGATTCCGTCGAAGTTGAGGAAGGTCTCGTCTGTGTCCCGCACTGTACCGGCAATAGGATGCGTTGTTACTAGCTGGTCTTGTCGATAGGCCCAATTCTTGATGCCGTTGTTGAAGTCTTGCCAGCCTGACTGGAAGCGTGTTGCTGCTTCCATCGCCAGGTACGACATATACGTGGCGAAGCTCTCATTTAGCCAGAGGTCGTTCCACCAGCGCATTGTTACCAGGTTCCCGAACCACATGTGGGCCATTTCATGGAGAATTACCTCCGCCCTTCTTCTCCGCTGGTTTTCTGTTGGGGGGTCGCGATAAACCATCGATTCGTTGAAGGTGACGGCGCCGACATTCTCCATCGCACCATGGTTGAACTCGGGAACGAAGATCTGGTCGTATTTGCCGAAGGCATACTTGTAGTCGAAGAACTCCCCAAAGAAGTCCAGGCCCTGGCGGGTGATGGTGAATAGCTCATCCGTATCTAAGTACTGCGCCATCGAACGTCGACAGAGCAGCCCTAGAGGGATGCCTTCATGTTGGTCGCGGGCTACGTGATAAGGTCCGGCGATTAGTGCAAAAAGGTAGGTACTAAAGGGGGGGGTCTCTGCGTACTGCCGTTGAATGCGGCTGTCGGCTTGGGTCTCGGCTGAGGCCTCGCTGGCATTTGCTGTCAGCGTCCACTCTGCTGGAGCAGTGACGGTAAGTTGATAGCTTGCTTTGATGTCTGGCTGGTCGAAGCATGGAAAAAGGCGATGTGCGTCGAACGGCTCGAAGTTCGTGTACAGGTATTCTTCCCCATCCTCGGGGTCTACGAACTGGTGGAATCCGTCGCCACCGTGGTCATAGTCGTTCTCATATTCGATACGCAGGGAGTTCGAGCTTAGGAGTAATTTCCCTGCCAGGGTGAGCTTTTTCCCTATCCATTCGAAATCGACGGTTTCACCGTTTAGCTGCAGCGAGTCGATCCGCTTTCCCCTGAAATTAAGCGTGAGGTCGCCTTCTCCTGATTGGTCGAAAGCGATTGTTACTGTCCCCTTGTAAGTGGGGGCACCTTTTATGAGGTCAAGCGCTAACTCATAGCGGCAGTTGGAGATGCGCTCAGCTCGAGCAGTGGCGTCTGTCTCCGTAAGAATGTCGCGTTCTTGGACAGGTGTGGGCTCAGTCACGGGGCTTCCTCGCTTCTTCCTCAGAGTGGAGGGTACACAGGCTACCGTCCGGGGCTCTCAGCGTCAGGTTAGTGGCTCCTGTCCTGCGTTCGTGACGCAAGGTACAATCGGGCGAAGTTAAGCCTGAGGTATCCTGTCCGTATGCCTAACAGCGACGTTGTAGAGGCGCTCGTCACTGCCATTAATTACGACCGGTTTGATGAGATTCAGTCGTTGCATCACCCAGGGGTTGTCTTCCACTCGTTCCGCAGTCCTATGCTTCGTGACAGCGTAGCTGTGCGTGATTTCCATCATGAGTTGCTGCAGCGGTATGCCGATTGCACGTACACAGAGGTTGAGGTGGTGGAGGACGGTGGCCTGATTGCCTTGCGTGCGACTATTGAAGCCAAGGGGTATGACTGGCGTGCCTTTCAGCAGAGAGTCCTCGATGTTGTTCGAATTGAGGACGGGCTTATTGTGGATCGCCGTCTCTACGGCATGATGCGAGACATTGAACTCGATAAGCCTACGCTTGCTGCTATGGATGATGCCGAAGCCTTTCGGGGAGGTTCTCCTCGGAATACAAGGAAACTTGTACGTGGGTTATACGAAAAACTAATCGCTGGTGATCGTGAAGAAGCTGCAGGCTTTCTCGATGAGAAAGTGGCCCTCATTGATTCTGTTTACGGCATCGTGTCGGGTGTAGATGCAGTGTTAGATCTCCTAGACGCGACTCCCGGTCCAGCCTTTGGGTACCCCCGGCTAATCGGAGTGGTAGCTGGTGAGAATGATGCCGCCGTTGAGATTGCGATAGATCCCGCTCGTCCCCGTATTGCTGATTGGGCACGGGTGGTTGAGGGAAAAGTGAAGGTAATTGAGAGACATTGGATGTTACGTGAGATCGGCATTAACCCGTTCGTGGAGTACAGTCGCGACCGGCATAGCCGCCAAGTAATTCTGCCTAAATAACCCCGTCGCAGCGTATTTACGCGGCGGCCCAACCTAAAGGAGTGTCGGCATGGCAACGATGTACTACGACGATGACGCCAATCTGGAGTTGCTGAAGAATCGCAAGATAGCTGTTATTGGTTTTGGTTCGCAGGGACATGCCCACGCTCTGAACCTGCATGATTCAGGCCTTGATGTGAGGGTCGGACTTTATCCAGGCTCACCTTCGTGGAGTTCGGTTGAAGATTCGGGCTTGCGCGTGGGCACTGTTGAGGACGTATCTCGCGAAGCAGATGTGATTATGGTTTTGATTCCGGATCACCTGCAGCGTGATGTTTATGAGAAGGCCATTGAACCCGGTCTTTCCGAGGGCAAGATGTTAATGTTCGCCCACGGCTTCAATATTCACTTTCAGCAGATCGACCCGCCACCCTTTGTTGACGTGACCATGGTGGCACCCAAAGGTCCGGGCCACCTGGTTCGTCGTGTCTTTACCGAGGGTGGCGGAGTGCCTTGCTTACTTGCTGTCCATCAGGATTCTAGCGAGGTTGCTCAGCAGCTGGCCCTTGCTTATGCGAAAGGTATTGGTGGTACCCGGGGGGGAGTGCTGGAGACCACTTTCCTTGAAGAGACTGAAACCGATCTTTTTGGAGAGCAGGTAATTCTATGTGGGGGGATTTCAGCACTGATTAAGGCGTCCTTCGAGACCCTGGTCGAGGCTGGTTACCAACCTGAGAGTGCCTTCTTTGAGACTATGCATGAGCTAAAGTTGATAGTGGATCTGATTTATGAAGGCGGTCTGGCTGGGATGCGCTATTCCGTCAGTGATACAGCTGAATATGGGGACTATAGCCGCGGCCCGCGCATTATTACTGATGATACTCGTGCCGAAATGCGCCGTATTCTCGAGGAGATCCAAACAGGGAAGTTTGCGAAAGAGTTTATTCTCGAGAACATGTCTGGCCGTTCTAGTTTCCTAGCTATGCGTCGTCAAGATGCCAACCACCAAGTTGAGAAGGTAGGAGCTGAGATGCGGGGCATGATGTCCTGGCTTAACCAAGACGACTAGACCAGATTAGGGATTTGCTTCGGTTGTATTCCACGTAACTAGGGCTATGGGGATAGCCCAGGATTATGATGCCGGTGATTGTTCGGCTTAGCGTGTAAGGAATTTTCAATAGAGAAGGGGTGGCCCACATGGGCCACCCCTTCTCTTGATTGATTTACTTGCTACTCACCCTAAACGCGGTGACACCAGACCCAGTGCTCCTTGTCGGCAGTTCCGACGTTACGCCACTCCGGAACTACTTCGCGGCATTCGTCTACTGCGATTGGACACCGGGTGTTGAAGACACAGCCTGGCGGAGGAGCTAGAGGGCTGGGTACGTCGCCCAGAAGGATTATGCGTTCGCGCTCGCGTTCCACTACTGGGTCAGGAATGGGAACAGCTGAGAGCAAAGCTTTCGTGTAGGGGTGCTGAGGGTCGTCAAAAATAGTATCGCGGTCGGTTAGCTCCATAATGTGTCCGAGATACATCACGGCTACACGGTCGCTGATATGCCGCACGACCGAGAGGTCGTGTGCGATGAACAAATAGGTGAGGTTGAACTCTTCCTGCAAGTCCTGAAGTAGGTTGATGATCTGGGCCTGGATCGATACGTCGAGCGCTGAGACAGGCTCATCGCAAACGATGAACTCGGGCTCTACTGCAAGTGCTCGAGCTATGCCGATGCGTTGACGCTGTCCTCCCGAGAATTCATGGGGGTAGCGGCTTGCGAAATACGGGTTCAAGCCCACTGTTTGCAGCAGGTTATGGACCCTTTCTCGCTTTTCTGCCCCGCGTGCAAGATTGTGGATGGTGATGGGCTCCGAGACGATGGAACCGACTGACATACGAGGGTTTAGGCTTGCGTACGGGTCCTGGAAGATCATCTGCATCTGACGTCGGTACGCTCGCAGTGCTCGACCCTTCACTTTTGTTAGGTCTCTTCCTCCGAAGTTGACGCTTCCGCCTGTTGGACGGTTCAGTTGGAGGATGGCTTTCCCAGTTGTGCTTTTGCCACAACCAGATTCGCCCACGAGTCCGAGAGTCTCCCCCCGCTTCACATTGAATGTGACGCCGTCGACTGCTTTTACGTCGGCCACGCGCCGCTGGAAAACGAGCCCAGCGGTGACAGGGAAGTAAACCTCGAGGTCTTCGACTTCAAGGAGGGCCTCTGTTTCGGTGCTTGCTGTTTCTTCTGCAGTGCTAGCTTGTTGTGACAACTGGTTTCTCCCTTCCGACGTTCTGCCATTCCCAACAGGCAGCCTGGTGTTCAGGATCTACCATGACTGTGTCAGGGTACTGTTCGAGGCACTTATCAGTGCGGAAGTCACACCGTGGGTAAAAACTACATCCGTCTGGCAAATTTGCCAGGTCTGGTGGAAGGCCTTCAATAGGAATTAGTTTTTCCTGCCGATGCTCATCGAGACGAGGCACCGAGTTCAACAGGCCATGTGTGTAGGGGTGTGTTGGGTTCGCATATAGCTCGGAAGCGCTAGCTCGTTCGATGACCTTGCCTGCGTACATCACATTGACTCGGTCGGCGTAGCGAGCAACCACGCCCAGGTTGTGGGTGATGATGATGCAAGCGGTCCCAAACTCTCGGCTTAACCGCGCCATGACCTCGAGGATTTGTGCTTGGATGGTCACATCAAGTGCTGTTGTAGGCTCATCTGCTAACAGGATCTTGGGGTTGCAGCTCATTGCCATCGCAATCATTACGCGCTGACGCATGCCCCCGGAAAATTGATGTGGGTAGTCGTCAATTCGGGTTCGGGCTGCGGGAATGCCTACTAGCTCGAGCAGCTCAACTGCTCGTTCGCGTGCAGCTCTGCCGCGGAGATCTTGGTGTAGTTCCAAAGACTCCGTGATCTGACGACCGATGGTGAGAACAGGATTGAGAGAAGTCATCGGCTCCTGGAACACCATTGCGATGTCGTTGCCGCGGATGCGTCTCATCTCGCTCTCATCTAGTTTCAGCAGATCGCGTCCTTCAAACAGGATCTCGCCGGAAACTATTTTGCCGGGAGGCGATGGGATTAGCCGCAGGATAGAGAGTGCCGAAACACTCTTACCGCAACCAGACTCACCTACAAGCCCCAGTGTCTCGCCTGCTTCTACTGAATAGGATGTGCCGTCAACTGCTTTGACGACGCCTTCCTGTGTGTAGAAGTAAGTCCGAAGGTCATTTACCTCAAGAAGCGCCATGACGTCCCCTTTTGCCCGACTCCGATTTTCCTACGTCCCGTTCTGACGAGTGACGGGTCCCCCAAATACCTATGGGGAAGAGGAGACTCGAACTCCTACGCCTTGCGGCACATGATCCTAAATCATGCTCGTCT
>DEAD01000013.1:0-40965 GCA_002346645.1 Dehalococcoidia bacterium UBA2991 | reverse complement strand
ATCCTAAATCATGCTCGTCTGCCAATTCCGACACTTCCCCGGCCCCTAGCCATCTGGCTTGCCAAATGGCGAGACCTTTTCGAAAGTGGTGAGCCGCGAAGGACTCGAACCTTCAACCTAGTGATTAAGAGTCACTTGCTCTGCCAATTGAGCTAGCGGCCCCCAAGGTCTGCCGGAGTATACCGAAGCGCATTCGGGAGGGACAACAAGTATTAGAACTATTTGAAGCTCTTTGAAGTTGTTAAAGCGCGCCACGTAACAATTCGATGACTTCGTCCACCGCTGCTACTCGCCAATTTGCCCATGTTTCGCTGGTGCGCTGCCACTCCAAATAGCGCTCGCGGCCTTCTGCCCGAGCTTGTTTAATTTCATCTTCGCTCGGCATGTGTCCAATTCGTTGGGAGATCGCTTCGGGGCGCATGTCACCAAGTACTTCGTAAAGCTGATCCATTTGCTCGTTCGCAAGTGCTGGTCGCTCGATAAAGTGTCCCAGTTCCACATGCTCGGTGTTATAGAAAACATAGACAGGGATGGATTCGAACTCTCCGTCCTTGAGGTACTCGGCAATCATGTCCGTGTTCTGGTCTCGTTCGAAGATACGAACTTCGATTCCGAGCGCTTCAGCGATACGCACCCCAACAGGCATTCCCCGATACACGTCGGGGCACCAGTCTTCACCTATGATCACCATGTGATGGGGGCCATTGGGTTGGGCGACCAGTTCGCTTAGGGCGGTCTGCTGTTCTTCGCTGATGACTAATCCTTGGTAATTTTCCTCGAATTGATCCTGGTTGCGAATGCCGGAAGCTAGGTATTCCTGGTAGGTCTTACCCTTTGAGAAACGCTCGAGAGTGATGACCGAATCCATTGCCTGAGCCCTCCTTTGATTTGTTTGTTGCTGGGGAAGTAGCTGTTGGTTCAGCCTATCGACGACGGGCTGGGTCTACAACTCGGCGCGTTCAGAGGCTTTTGCTCGTTCCCAAAGCTGATCGAGTGCTGTGATCTCCATCTCCGTCAAATTCAGTGATTGTTCGGTGGCCCATTGTTCTAGCAGTCCAAAACGGCGGCGAAATTTGCTATTGGCTCGTCGGAGTGCCTGCTCGCTGTCAATACCCATTTTGGCTCCAATGTTTGCGATTACAAAGAGAATGTCGCCGAACTCTTCCTCACGTTCCTTTTTGGTATCGGCAAGGGCTAGCTCCGTGATCTCTTCGGAGAGCTTCTCAAGAGGGCCTTGTATGTCTGGCCAATCGAAACCAGCGCGTTGGGCGCGCCCTTGAATTGTCTGTGATTCGGCCAAGGCCGGTAATGTCGAGGGCACACCCTCGAGGCGGGATCTATTCGGCCGCTCTTTTTGTTTCAGCTTCTCCCAGCTGTTCCGCACATCTTCTGCTGTTTCGGCCTCTTCCTCTGCGAATACATGGGGATGACGAGCTATTAGTTTTGTGGCGATACCCGAATAGATGTCGCCGAATGTGAACTCGCCAAGCCGCTCTCCAATAGCGGCGTGCATTAGAACCTGAAGCAGCACGTCTCCTAGCTCCTCTGCGATGGCATCGGTTTGTTCGGAATCAATCGCTTCAAGTAGCTCATAGGACTCTTCTAACAAGTGGTGCCGCAGTGATTCATGGGTCTGTTCCTGGTCCCAGGGGCAGCCCTCTGGCCCGTGGAGCCGACGGATGATGGCCTCGAGAGTGTCGAATTGCCGAAGGTCTTCTGGTAGCTGGTCTGGTTTAGAGTTGCTCAATATGTTTTCAGTCTACGCGGCTATTATCACTGGTCCCTATATGACCAGGTAGGACAAAGCGCTTAGGCAAGGGACAATGGATCTATGGGCGAAGCACAGCGGACATGGGGTGGTCGCTTCGAAGGGTCTATGGACGACCTTACTCGCGACTACACAGCAGGTGTCGATCGTGATTTGTATGAGCAGGACATCGCTGGGTCGGTTGCTCACGTGCGGATGCTCGGTGCGAAGGGAATTATTCCCGAGAGCGAGGCGGATTCGATTGTTGCTGGGTTGGGTCTTGTTCTAGAGCAGTTTCGTGCTGGCCAGGTCGAATGGCGTCCTGATCTTGAAGATATTCATACCCATGTAGAAGTTTTGCTAGGCGAGCAAATTGGGTCTGCGGCGGGACGGCTTCACACTGCTCGTTCTCGTAACGACCAGGTTGCCCTCCTAAACCGTATGCTCGTACGTGATCAGTGTGAACTTGCGTCTGCCGGGGCCGAGGCATTCATCGAGATTCTTTGCGATCTGGCGCTTACATATGAGGCCGCTCCTATGCCTGGTTACACCCACCTGCAACGTGCGCAGCCAATAACTTTGGGGCATCACCTACTTGCCTACGGTGAGATGCTTCTGCGCGACCGCGCTCGCTTCCATGACTGCCGTGAGCGAGCCAATGTGCTCCCGCTCGGATCGGGTGCTCTTTCTGGTTCGCCATATCCGCTAGACCGGGAAATGGTTGCGCGGGAACTTGGCTTCCAAGGGGTCTCACGTAATAGCTTGGATGCTGTAGCTGACCGTGATTTTGCTATTGAGTTCCTTTCCTGCTGTGCCATCACTCAGACGCATCTCTCTCGCCTTGCTGAAGAGATCGTTCTGTGGTCTTCTGCTGAGTTTGGCTTCGTGCGCTTGCCGGATGCCTTTGCTACTGGATCCAGCATGATGCCGCAGAAAAAGAATGCTGATGTTGCGGAGCTAGCACGCGGGCGTACCGGTCGCGTCCTAGGGGAGCTTATGAACTTGCTAACAAATTTAAAAGGGCAGCCCCTCGCTTATAACCGTGATCTGCAGGAAGACAAGGCAGCAATCCTCAACGCGGCAGCCGTTGTTATTCCCAGTTTGCGCATCTTCGCAGCTATGGTGCCTGCTTTGCAGTTCAACCTGGAGCACATGCGGGTAGCGGCATCAGGAGGATTCGCCCTTGCTACTGATGTCGCGGATTATCTTGTTCGCAAAGGCATGGCATTTCGAGAGGCACACGCTGTAACTGGCGGTCTGGTCCGAGAGGCTGAAGAATGTGGATGTGAGCTTAATGAGCTCCCGTTTGAGGCATATGCCAAAGCTAGCGCATTGTTCGAGACTGACGTGCTCGAAATAGATGTTGATGCTGCCTTAGCCGCCCGCGATGTCGTAGGTGGTACGGCCCCCACTCGTGTGAGAGAAGCGGCAGATATCCTCCGTAAGAGGTTGAAAAACTAATCCAGCTGTGCGACCAATTTCTTGGTGGCTTCTGCGGCAGCCACGACACGTTCATGTTCTTGGGTGGAAAGTTCCAATTCGAATGTACGTTGGATTCCACCTTCGCCAAGCTGTACGACGGTCCCTGAGAAGACATCCCTAATACCGTATTCGCCCTGGTGAAGTGTGGAACAAGGCAATAGGCGATGTTGGTTGAGCAAGATGGCGGTGACCATTGCAATGGTTCCTGCGGAGGGTGCATAGAAGGCGCTACCCACTCGCATCAGTTCCGCGATTTCGGCTCCGCCCCGCATTGTGCGACTTACCACTTCTGAGATCTTTTCAGTCGAAAGCAGTTTAGTTAGTGGTATCCCGCCCACGCGAGTCTCAGAAACCACTGGGACCATCGTGGTGTCAGTATGGCCACCTATGACGTAGCCATGTACGTCCTGTGGGGAGACACTGCAAGCATCGGCAACAAAGTGCCTGTAACGGGCACTATCGAGGGCGCCACCCTGGCCAATAACTCGCTCTCGGGGAAAGCCGCTTGCTTCTAGGGCCACATGGCACATGGCATCCATGGGATTTGAGAAAATTACGAGCACTGCGCCTGGAGAGGCTTTCGCTGCTTCTGACACTTTGGCTCGCACAATGGCGGCATTGCTATTCAATAACTCCTCGCGGCTCATGCCGGGCTTTCGGGGGGCTCCAGCTGTAACGATTACGACATCGGAATTATTTGTATCTTCCCAACCATCAGTAGCAGTGATAGAGGAGCTGAAGCCGCTCCATGCAGCTGCCTGTGATTCGTCTAAAGCCT
Organism: Dehalococcoidia bacterium UBA2991; assembly: GCA_002346645.1. Taxonomy (GTDB): domain Bacteria; phylum Chloroflexota; class Dehalococcoidia; order Tepidiformales; family Tepidiformaceae; genus UBA2991. The sequence goes on along the minus strand of DEAD01000013.1, from coordinate 36,958 downwards.
TGCCGAAGTGCATTGTGCCAGCGAATTGAGGGTCATCCTGTAGGACGACGTCGCAGATGTCTCTTTCGATTAGTCGTTGCGCCATAGCGCCGCCAGTCATACCGGCGCCAACGATGGTGACCTTCTTTCGTGGCATGTGTGTTCCTCTTGGGGTTGCGAGATTAGGAGCGGAGACTAGCACGGGCCTTCGCTAGAGACCCCATTAGGGAGTGAAGAAGCTCGCAAAACGAGCAGCCCATACACTGGTGTTGTGGATCAGTCCCGTATCCGCAACTTCTGCATCATTGCCCATATCGATCACGGCAAGTCGACGCTGGCTGATCGGTTTCTCGAGGTGACCGAAACGGTTGCCGTTCGGGCCATGGCTGATCAAGTGTTGGACACCATGGACCTTGAGCGGGAGCGTGGCATTACCATCAAGGCGGCTGCGGCTCGCATGTCCTATCGCGGCCCTGATGGTGAAGAATTCCAGTACAACCTTATAGATACCCCTGGGCATGTCGATTTTACCTATGAAGTATCACGTTCACTGGCGGCTTGTGAGGGTGCAGTCCTCGTTGTCGATGCTTCGCAGGGGATCGAAGCACAGACTCTTGCGAACGTTTATCTCGCTCTCGATCAGGGACTGACTCTTATTCCCGTTATCAACAAGATTGATCTCCCGCATGCTGAGACAGATCGAGTTGCTCAAGAGCTTGAAAGAGTAGTCGGTTTCTCACGTGACGAGATTGTTCTCGCTAGTGCGAAAGAAGGGCGAGGTATTCCGGAGATTCTTGAGGCCATCCGCGAACGTGTACCCCCGCCAACAGGAAACCCTTCGGGGGAGCTCAAGGCGCTTATCTTCGATTCAAAGTACGACGCCTACAAAGGTGTTCTTGCCCACATTCGGGTAGTTGACGGCGAAATGCATGGCCGTGCTGAGCTCCGTCTTATGCAGACAGGAAGAAGTTTTGAGCCTCTCGAATTTGGCACCTTTGCACCGGGGATGCAGGCGTTGCCTGCTCTTACGGCAGGGGAGGTGGGTTACGTTGCGACTGGACTAAAGGAAGTTGGTGATTGTCGGGTAGGCGATACCGTTACCGTGGATTCCAACAGGGCCTCTGATCCTCTTCCTGGGTATCGCCAAGCGAAACCCATGGTTTTTGCTGGGATTTATCCTACTGATACAGACCAATATCAAGAGTTGCGGGAAGCGCTGGAGCGCCTCAGTCTCAATGATGCCTCCCTTGTGTACGAGCCAGAATCTTCGGCTGCGCTCGGGTTCGGTTTCCGCTGTGGTTTCCTTGGGTTGCTTCATCTCGAAATAATTGTTGAGAGACTGGAGAGGGAGTATGACCTCGGCCTACTAACTACTGCCCCTAGTGTGGAATATGAAGTCGAGTTGCGATCGGGTGAGGTGGTGGCTATCGAAAATCCCTCTCACCTGCCTGATGCAGGTGGAATTGAGGAGATCCGTGAACCTTGGGCCACAATCGATGTTGTGACGCCTAGTCGCCACATCGGGCCGGTAATGGACCTGGTAACGAGTCGTCGGGGTCAGTTTGTACGAATGGAATACTTAGAGCCTGAAAACGATTTAGCACCTGGGGAAGCGCGTGTTTTGTTGGCTTATGAGATTCCGATGGCAGAAATACTTGTTGATTTTTACGATAGCTTGAAGGGCTCGACTAGTGGTTACGCTAGCCTTGACTACCAGCCTTCGGGTTATCGCTCTGCCGCCTTGGTTAAGGTTGACGTACTTGTGAACGGTCAGGTTGTGGACGCGCTCTCCATCATTACTCACAGGGAAAATGCAGCCCGTGAGGGGCGGGAATTAGTGCTGAAGCTACGCAGTCTCATTCCGCGTCAGATGTTTGATGTCCCTCTGCAGGCGGCGATCGGTGGTCGTATCATTGCTCGTGAAACCGTCCGTGCGTTGCGCAAAAACGTCCTTGCAAAGTGCTACGGGGGCGATATAACTCGAAAGAGGAAGTTGCTTGAAAAGCAGGCCGAAGGCAAGAGGCGGATGAAGATGGTTGGCAACGTCGAAATTCCGCAGGAGGCTTTCATGGCAGTTCTGCAGCTACGAGAGGATTAGGAGAAAGAGATGATTAAGGCCTTCGTACTAATCGTTGTCGACCCGGCGGAAACCCAAAATGTATTCAATTCACTCCAGAACGTTGACGGGATCTCCGAGGTTTACCAGGTGATGGGCCCCTACGACATCATGGCCGTCATCGAGGCGCCCAGTATTACTCAGGTGCCCACTCTAATCAGTCAGTACGTACGTGTGGTTGAGGGTATTGAGAGCACTACTACCTGCGTGACCTTCCCGGAAGCCTAGGTCAGATTTTCAGGTCCAGTCACTCAGAAGATACTGGCGTCCCCCGCTTCTTCCGCCTCTCCTACGGCCTGCTCTGTAGTGATCATTCCCTTTCCGTGTAGGAGCCGTCTCCCGGCCGCTTCGAAGAGAGTGCCACTAGGCGCATCGGTTCCTAGGGCTCTCTGCACGAGGGCGAAAAGTGTTTGGCCAGTGGTAAGGGCATAGCCATAGTTCTCGCAGGCGACGCGTAAGGCATCAGTGAATTCGCCGCGCCGCGCTGTTGGGCTCATTGTGCGTTTGCCGTTTACCACGATGATCCCTCGGAGTTGTTCTCCTTCATCTAGGAGATGTCGCTCTAATCGACGTTGTAGACGAACATAGGGCCATTCAGCTACATCTTCCCGGGAGCTTTCCACCTCTACCAATGCAGTGTGCTCTCCTTCTGTAACTGCTAGGCCATCAGCAGCAGTTGTCGCATCGAGTCCTAGAAGTGCTAAGGCTTCGCGCACGGCTGCTGAAAAATCGGATCCTGTTGCCCATAGCAGTCGCCGGTGAGCGGTGAGAGCGTCAAGGCGCTCTCGCACAGCTGCTGTTCGCGCAGTTGCTGCCGACTCGCTTTCTTCTGCTTCTTCTAGTTCTGCCTCTATCTGTTCTGAGCTTGGCAAAGCGAGGGTTCGAGCCCACCCAGGGGCATCTTCTGCCTTTGCACCCGTGGCGACAGCAGTCATCGCGTCGACCATGTCCTGGGCAAGTTTTGTACGCGCTGTACCCGTCGTGTTTGCAAAGACAGGAGTGACTACCACCCGCCCCGCTAGGACAGGGAATTCGACTGCGATAGGCATGTTTGATCCACCCATCGCGATTACGTGACCTTCGTTGGTACCTGCGGTAATGGCAGGGTCTAAAACTGCTCGGTAGGTAAGGTCCCTCCGATGCTCGCGGAGCACTGCACTTAGGGGATGCTTATCGTCGGCGATGCGGATGGTCTTTCCCTCGGCAGCTCTCAAGTTAGGGGGGTTCCACCCCCCGCCCTTGGGCGCTGGCAGCCAGCCAAAACGGTCGAAACCTTCGAAACCGATGACTCCTGGAAGGACTGCATTTGGGCGTCCAATCACGAAGAGGGCCCCGCCTTGTTCTAGGAAGCGCTGAGCCTCATCTGTGCGTCGTAGCAGCTGATCCGCAGCGGAGACTTGGGTGGCAGTTGTGGCGCCATTTACGACGGGCCGCCCATCCAGGGAATTAAAGGAGCGTTCTCCTTCGAGTAGCTGCTGGACTGCTGTTGTGATCGCTTCCGGGTCGATCAGCACAGCTTCGTAGTCCGTCAGGCTAGGGGCGTTTAGCACTGTGTGGTTGTCTACGTTTTGATTTGGCAGGGAGTACCCGATGGTCAGTATGCGCATGATTACTGCTCCAATGGTAAGAGGTTAGCGAGATGGGTGAGTAGATCCTCTCGGAGCTCCTCACGGTCTAGGGCATGAGCGACAGAGGCGGCAATAGCTCCCACTGGTCGTCCTGCATCGTACCGTTGGCCTTCGAAGTGGTAGGCAAAAACAGCTTCTCCCTCTTCGATCTGCCCAGAGAGTGCGTCTGTGAACTGCAGTTCACCACCTTTTCCCTGTTTGAGCTTGTCGAATTGTCTAAAGATCGATGGGCCGAGAACATAACGCCCTACAACTCCAAGGTCAGAGGGCGCTGTATCTACGGACGGTTTCTCTACGATGCCTCGGAGTTGGGTAGGGTTGTTGGGCCCGATAGGGTCAACGATTCCGTACTGAGGGATTTCCTTTTGACTAATGGGTTCCACGGCTATTACTGCCGCTGCATTGCAATTTTCGTATACCTCGATGAGCTGGGCGGTGCAGGAGTGTTCGCCGAGGATGATGTCGTCCGGGAACAATAGGGCAAAGGGTTCTTCTTCGAGTTGTTCTCGTGCCTGCTGGATCGCATGGCCGGTACCTAGCGGCTCAAGTTGTTGGACGAAAGTGAAATTTGCTAACTGTTCAGGTTCCAGCACTTGGGCTGTGAGTTTGGCATTCATTCGTTGCCTAGCAATTGCTTCAATACGGGAGCCTCCACCGAAGTGCTCCTTAATAGAAACGCGATCGGGTGCCAACACAATGACGATGTGCTCAATGCCTGCCGCAACCGCTTCTTCTACGGCATATTGGATGGCAGGTCGGTCCACGACGGGCAGCATTTCTTTAGGCACGGACTTGGAAGCCGGCAGCATGCGTGTGCCCAGCCCGGCTGCGAGTATGACCGCTCTTTGGACGGTCGCCATAGGGATCATGGTAGAGGGCCCTTCGGTTGCGATATACACCGCGAGAAAGGGGGTGCTATCATCCTCCACACGTCTCACGGGGAGCAGCTTGAGAAAACGACGCTCGAAAGTTCCGCCTAAGCCACCGCCGCCGCAGCCTCGCATCAATGAGCGCATACGCGTTCCCGAAGTGCGGGTGATAGACGAGGAAGGGCAGCAGGTAGGCGTGATCAGCACTGCGGAAGCAGTAGCAATGGCTCGCGAACGAGATGTTGATCTCGTAGAGGTATCGGGTCAGGCCAATCCTCCAGTTGCACGCCTAATGGATTTTGGCCGCTTTAAATACGAGCAGTCGAAGAAGGAGAGTGAGGCGAGAAAGCACCAGGCCAAGACCCGCCTTCGAGAAGTACGCATGAAGCCGAAGATTGATGTTCACGATATTGACTTCAAAACCCGAACTGTTGAGAAGCTTCTGCGCCAAGGAGACAAGGTAAAGGTGACCGTGATGTTCCGTGGTCGTGAAATCACTCACCCTCAAATTGGCAAGAACCTCCTCGATCGTATCTTCGATAACCTCGAAGATGTTGCGACGAAGGAGAAGGACGCAGCGCTCGAGGGTCGACATATGTCGATGATTCTGATTGCTGACAAGCGAGGTATCGCAGCACGAGACCGCGCTAAGCAGCTCGCCGCAGATGCTGAAAAAAGCGATGCTCAAGCGGGTGGGGAATCAGAGGGCGAGAGTGAAGAACCCGTTTCAGTGGGCGCGTCCGAGGACTAGCTAGTGCCAAAGATAAAGACCCACAAGGGTGCTGCTTCCCGCTTTCGTGTAACTGGTGGGGGCAAGATCATGCGGATGTACGGAAGCCGTAACAATTTCCGGCGGAAGAAGCGTAAGCCAGTCCGTGTGAAAATGGGCCGCACCGTTCCTGTTTCTGCCTCACAGTCCCGAACTATTCGGGAGATGCTTGGAAAGTAACCCTTTCGCCTGGCTAGCTAGTCAGGTTCATGAAGGAGCCTATCTAATGAGTCGAGTGAAGCGTGGTGTCACTTCCCATCGTCGCCACAAGAAAATTCTTGCGTTGGCGAAGGGTCATCACGGCCAGCGCCACCGAGTGTTTCGGCGTGCCAATGAAAGCGTTATGCACGCTCTCCGCTATAGCTATGAAGACCGCCGCACTCGAAAAGGCGATTTTCGTCGGCTGTGGATAGTTCGAATTAATGCTGCAGCCCGCCGCGAGGGGACTAGTTATTCACGTCTCATGAGTGGGTTGCGGCAAGCGGGTGTCGATCTGGATCGAAAGATGCTTGCACATCTTGCAGTTACCCGTCCTGATGCATTCGCTAAGCTTGCCGAGAGGGCCAAAGAAGCCGCTGCATAGGCCATAGGCATACAAAAGTTTCCGGGAGCTATGCCATCCGGCCGATCAATTGCTGGAGTACTACTAGCAGAAGAATTGCGGCTAGTGGGCTCAAGTCCATCATTCCTGTGCTTGGAAGAACTCGTCGGATTGGATCTATAACGGGTTCCGTGATCCGCAGAAGCACCTGGTAGACAGTGCTCGACTGGTCGATGGGCAGCCAACTGATTAGAGCTCGTGCCACGATCGCCCATGTGAGGATTGTCAGAAAGGTAAGAGTGAACTGTGCAATGTAGGGGTTCACGGCTCGGAAAGCTCTGCCGTAAGGATACAGTAGGCATGGGTAACCTTCGTGTCAGGGGTTGGCTTCAATGCAGCTAGCTTTCCTGGATGGCGATTAGCAATCTGGTGGAAGTCTTATGAGAATTCGTAGAGACGAGCAGGGCGGTGGGCTCCTTCCTTTCGAGTTTCATTTGTGGCGCGCACGATTCCAAGCCCAACCATTCGTCGTCGGAAGTTACGTTTGTCCACGGGTTCCTGAAGGATAGCTTCATATACCCCTTGCAGCTCACGCAGGGTGAAACGCCGTGGCAGGAAGCTGTACGCAACATTGGTATAGGCAAGCTTGTTGCGTAAACGCTCGCGAGCGTATTCCAGAATCCTTTCGTTCTCGAACGCAAGGGAGTCTAAGTCACGCAGTGCATGCCAAGCAGGACGCCATTCCAGGTCTTGCCGAAGACGTGCCTGTGCTGCTGGTAGCAAGGCAAAGTAGGCCACGACGATACCTGCGTCTCCCTGCTTAGTAGCGTCGAAACTGTAGAGCTGTTCGAGGAAGACATCAGTTAGTCCTGTCTCATCTTGGAGCTTGCGGCTTGCTGCGCCATCGAGTGTTTCGTTGGCCTGTAATAGACCCCCTGGTAGGGCCCATTCTCCCTGGTATGGCTCGGCTGCACGCTCGATTAGCAGCACGGAAAGGTGTTCCTCCATAACAGTGAAGATTACGACCACGACTGCTGGTGCCATCTGCCCAGTGTATGACCTCGGCAGCATCGCGGGGAAAAGAAAACAGAGAAGATGTGGCTCAAGCAATCGCTTTCCATACAATGGTTGCGGAGGGGTCGCATAGTGGCCTAGTGCGGGCGCCTGCTAAGCGCTTACCGGCGGTAACGTCGGTCGAGGGTTCGAATCCCTCTCCCTCCGCCATTTTAGGAATTGAGAACGGATGAAAGAACGGTACTTTCTCTGGACAGTCGGCTGCCAGATGAACATTGCTGATAGTGAGAAGCTGGCAGCCGGTTTTGAGCGCCTCGGTATGGAGTCGGTATCGGCAGCCGAAGGCGCCGACATCGTCGTCATCAATACCTGTAGCGTTCGGCAACACGCAGAGGACCGCGCATACTCGCAGCTAGGGAGAATACGACTCCTTAAGGAGGCCCGCCCTAGCTTAAAAGTTGCCGTAATGGGATGCATGGTCGGCATGAGAACTCGAGATTTAGAACGCCGATTCCCCTTCGTGGACGTTTTCGCTCCACCGCAGCAGTTCAAGTCGATTATGGAACTTGTCGAAGAGCCGATGGAGGATTTTGGTGGGGAATTTTGGCCAGCTACGTTTGCTGTTCCAGAGGGCCCTACCGCCTTTGTGCCTGTTGTGCATGGCTGCGATAAGTTCTGCACCTACTGCATAGTTCCCTACCGGCGAGGTCGGGAACGTAGTCGTCCTGTCGACGAGATTGTGCGAGAGGTGTCTTACCTCACCGCAAATGACGTGCGTGAGGTGACTTTGCTAGGTCAGACGGTTGAAGCCTATGGCCACGATCTTCAAGGCACCCCAGATCTAGGCGACTTGATGAGGGAACTCTCCAGTATTGAGCACCTTTCGCGAATCCGTTTCCTTACGTCTTACCCCAAGGACATGACTTCCCGCATCCTCGAGGCGGTGGCGGAGCTCCCCAAGGTAATGGAGTGCTTCTCTTTGCCAGTACAGGCTGGCAGTGATGCTGTGCTGCAATCTATGAGACGCGGCTATTCCAAAACTGAGTACATCGAGAAGGTACGTGAGGTGCGGACTCTCATGCCCAACGCAGGTATCACTACGGATGTGATTGTGGGATACCCCGGGGAAACCGATGATCAATTTGGCGAGACCCTTCAACTTCTAGAAGATCTGCGCTTTGACAAGGTACACACGGCCGCTTACTCGGCCCGTCCAGGAACGATTGCCGACCGAAAGTTTCCAGACGATGTTCCTACGGATGTTAAGTCTGAGCGTCTCCATCGAGTACAGGCAGTCGAGGAGCGAATTTCCCTGGAGCTCAACGAGGCCTACCTGGGTACGGTTGAGATCATCCTGGTGGAGGGCATCAACAAGAGGGGCCAGCCTTATGGACGAACCCGTACGGGCAAGCTTGTGAATGTAGATACAGCCGCTCGTGTCGGGAGTCTTATTGATGTCAGCATTAACCACGCCGGCCCCTTCGCCCTTCGGGGTGCCCCAGTCGACTCACTCGCGGTTGTGACCTAGCTCAGTCAGCCTGGTCCAACTTTGAGAAAGTATTGCTCCCTATTAGGGGCAGCGGTAGGATTTCGGAAGCCCTTTTCGAGGGTTCGAGCTTTCCGGGAGTATTCATGGCTCAGGCTGTTGCCTCGCCCCTTCAAAGTGGATTCCTGGCTACCCTTCGGCAGGATCGTTGGTGGGTTGAGCCGGCTCTTGTTTTCGGTAGCCTCTCCCTTTTCTTTGGTTGGCTCACCATCTCGATTTTTATGGACTTTGGCCCCATTGGGCATTACAAGGTTGAGGGCACCCATTTTCTAACGCCGGTGTATGAGCCCACCTGGCTCTCCGCTATTAATGCAGACTGGGAGGGGGCGTGGTACCTCTCTCCCGCTTTTATAGTCTTGGTGGGGCCAGTGCCATTCCGTGCCACCTGCTACTACTATCGCAGAGCCTATTACCGCTCTTACTTCCTTAGTCCGCCAGCCTGTGCTGTAGGGGATTTGGGAAAGAGCTATAAGGGCGAGTCAGCCTTTCCTCTGATCATGCAAAACGTTCATCGATACATCATGTACGTCGCGTTGGTCTTCGTGCCGCTTCTTTGGATTGGTGCTATTCGTAGCTTCCATGTACCAGGTGAAGGCTGGGGCTTCGGGGTCGGCTCTGCACTGCTCATTCTTAATGCGTTTCTTTTGATGATGTACACGTTCTCCTGCCACTCGTTGCGGCATTTCATAGGAGGCGGACTGAACTGCTTTAGCTGTACTGCCTTCACTCGCGCCCGCAAACGAGTTTGGGATTACGTCAGTATCTGGAATGAAAGCCACCGTTTCTGGGCTTGGTCGAGCTTGTTAGGCATCGTCTTGGTTGATGTCTACATCCGCTTGGTTGCGAATGAGCACATCACCGACCCCAACACGTGGAGTCACTTCTAGCTAATGGTTGACTACGAACGCCACGACTATGACGTGATCGTTATTGGTGCTGGAGGCGCTGGATTACGTGCAGCTATTGAAGCTTCCGCGCAGGGTGCCCGTACTGCCCTTATTTGCAAGTCGCTATTGGGTAAGGCCCACACCGTTATGGCTGAGGGTGGCATTGCGGCTGCTCTTGGTAATGTCTGGCCTCAGGACAACTGGGAAGTGCACTTCCGGGACACCATGCGTGGGGGCAAGATGCTTAACAATTGGCGCATGGCACAACTTCATGCACAGGAAGCGCCTGATCGTGTTCGGGAGCTAGAGGAGTGGGGCGCCCTCTTTGACCGTACTGGTGATGGACGAATCCTTCAACGGGACTTTGGGGGCCACCGATACGCCCGTCTGGCTCACGTTGGTGATCGTACTGGTCTCGAACTGATCCGCACGCTCCAGCAGCATGCTGTCCATAACGGAATAGACGTTTTCATGGAATGCACAGTCTCTCGATTGCTAAAGGATGGGAATCGTGTTTCTGGGGCCGTTGCCTACTGGCGTGAGAGTGGCAACCTACTCGTCTTCAATGCTAAGTCTGTGGTGTTAGCCACCGGTGGTATCGGAAAGGCCTTTGCCGTTACTTCTAACTCCTGGGAATACACTGGCGATGGTCACGCCCTCGCCTACTGGGCTGGAGCGGAGCTCATCGATATGGAGTGTGTTCAGTTCCATCCCACTGGGATGGTCTGGCCCCCAAGTGTACGTGGCATCCTTGTTACCGAAGGAGTTCGCGGTGATGGTGGCACATTGCGCAATAGTGATGATAAGCGCTTCATGTTTGACTACATTCCGGATTTCTTCCGAGCTGAAACCGCTGACACCATAGAAGAAGCCGATGGTTGGTATGAAGACAAAGAAAACAACCGTCGAACCCCAGACCTGCTCCCTCGTGATGAGGTGGCTCGTGCTATCAATGCGGAGGTAAAGGCGGGCCGAGGTAGCCCCCATGGCGGTGTGTTTCTAGATATAGCTTCGAGGCGTTCAACTGACTATATTCGGCGGCGTCTTCCTAGTATGTACCATCAATTCAAGCAGCTTGCTGACGTTGATATCACTGCTCAGCCAATGGAAGTTGGCCCCACTATGCATTACATCATGGGTGGGATTCGCGTCGAGGCTGATACCGCCGCGACAACCGTCCCGGGCCTCTTTGCTGCTGGTGAGTGTGCTGGAGGAATGCATGGAGCTAATCGACTTGGTGGCAATTCACTTTCAGATCTAGTGGTATTCGGTCGTCGCGCTGGATTGGGTGCAGCCCAAGATGCTGCTGCTCAGGTGACTGGTCCTGAGGCTGATGATGCGCAGGTTGAGGAGATTTTCGCGGAGATGCGTGCTCCCTTTGGGCGTGAAGATGGCGAAGGCCCCTACGATATTCAGAGAGATCTTCAGGAAACGATGAACAGCCTTGTCGGCATCATCCGCACTGAGCATGAGCTTCTGCAGGCCCGTGAACAGATTGATGCCCTAAAGCAGCGTGCGACGAACGTAAGTGTCTACGGTCACCAGCAGTACAACCCTGGGTGGCACCTAGCAATGGATTTGCAGGCCCTGTTAACTGTCTCGGAAGCTACTGCCCGTGCCGCCAATATTCGCGAGGAAAGCAGAGGTGGTCATACTCGAGATGATTACCCAGGCCCAAATGATACCGACTGGGGTACCAGGAACGTTGTGATCAGTCAGGGTGTGGATGGCGCGATGGAGGTTTCCACCTCGCCTTTGCCGGAGATGCCTGCCGAACTGAAAGAGCTGTTTGAGGAGTAAGTATGAGCGAAACAGCGAAGATGCGTGTGTTCCGTGGCGATACTGAAAGTGGAGACTGGCAGGACTACGAGGTTGAGGTCGAGGAGGGCCAGGTGGTCCTTGATGTTATCCATCGTATCCAGGCCACGCAGGCCCCTGATCTTGCAGTGCGTTGGAACTGCAAAGCTGGTAAATGTGGCTCCTGTAGCGCTGAAATAAATGGCGAACCCCGGCTAATGTGCATGACTCGCATGAACCTCTTTGAGGTCGGTGAGCAGATTACCGTCGCTCCAATGAAAACTTGGCCTCTTATTCGTGATCTCGTAACAGACGTCTCCTTTAATTATGAGGTTGCAAAAACCATTCCTGCTTTTAAGCCTCGTGAACCGGAGGCGGATGGTACTTACCGGATGATGCAGGAAGATGTGGAACGCGGGCAGGAGTTTCGTAAGTGCATTGAGTGTTTTCTCTGTCAGAACGTTTGCCACGTTATTCGTGACCATCCTGAGAACAAGCCAGAGTTTGCTGGGCCCAGGTTCTTCGTAAGACTAGCTGAGCTTGAGATGCATCCTCTCGATACTGAGGACCGCCTTGAGCTAGCTCGTAAGGATGCTGGCGTAGGTTATTGCAATATTACCAAGTGTTGCACCGAGGTCTGTCCGGAAGAGATCCACATTACGGACAACGCCATTATTCCTCTAAAGGAACGAGTTGCAGATCGCTATTTCGATCCAATTCGATGGCTCGGTTCCAAGATCTTTTCTCGTCGCTAACCAATTTTTGTATCGGCCTGACTGGGAATTTGCGTTGTGGAAGAGTGCGCCTATTGTTCAGGTAGGCGTTCTACGGCCGCTAGGGGCTCTCGATTTGGGTGAATCAGGTATCGCAGACTGGGCAGGGTAATGTCGACAGTCGTAAGAGATGCTGAAATCGGATGTGTAGCGCTGGCACCGGGCAGACCCCACTCGATTTCTTTAAAGCTATTAAGCCTGGGGCGGCCCCGCTGGGCATGTTCAAAAGTGTAATCGGGGTCTACCTGGAGCAGGATCGCTTCCTCGTTACCTTCCCAATTTGTTCGTGCAAGGTTAAGAGAAGCCATGTACTGCACGTCTGCACCGGTAATGGGCTGTGGGTCAATTAGGTCTCCATCCAGAATGGTTTCGTTGTTCGATGTGACATTGGCTGAAGCAGAAGCGTAGCCAGCGTCGAAACAGACTTCGGCGAGGTCTACTGGAAAGCCCCATCGCTCTCGTAAAAGCTTGGTTGCTGATGTTGAGTCGCAATAGCCCCTAACCAGTAGGCCACGAGGACGGGCTCCTGCTCGACAACCGACTCGCACTGTAGCCAAAGTGAATGCTCCGACCTCGCTATCTGGTACGGCTGTCACGTTTATAAGCAGTGTGGGGGGAATGCTAGGGTGAAGGGCGGGCGGCAGTAATGCCTGGCGATCTCCCCCCAGTTCAAAATGAAGCTGTAGGTGTTTTGCTCCTTTTAGCTCCCATGGTTCCGTGTCGAGGCTTGTGAGTAGTGGGGTGCTTTGGGCAATGGAAGATAGGTCGCGTGTTCCCGTGAGTGGCATTACGCGTGATTCTCCGCTGCGGCCCCTGCTGGAGCAGGTTTCTCATCTGCCGCTGCGAATTGCGGCATGACTTCCCTTGCAAAAAGGCGCAGGGAGGCCAATACATCTTCTTGCGGCACTGTTTCGTGGACGTTTAGCAAAAAGTTAATACGGTCCACGCCCGCCTCTTCCCAGTTTCGTACCGCTTGGGCTACCCGGTGTGGGTCTCCGATGGTGAGCCCTTGGGGGACCTTGCCTTCTGGGGTGCTGGTGGATTCCTGCCGTAGCTGGTAGAGCAGCCCTGGCGAAAGGTACGAGGGCGTTGGATAGGCTTGGCGGGTTGCTAGGGTCTGCTCTGAAAGATAGTTGAATGTGCCGGCCATCTGTTGGCCTGTACGGATGCCTTTCTCATCGTCTTCGTGGCAATAAAGGAAGCTGACCGTGTTCACCTGCTCGTTTACGAATTCCCCTACGGGGTCGCAAGATTGGATGCGCTTTCGGTAGCCAGAGATTTTTTGTGCCATTTCGCTCACTCCCCCAAAGGAGAGCCCTAGGCTTCCAAGTCCTCTTTCGGCAGCGTCGATTTCGGTGCCTACGCTGGTCACCGCCACCCACATTGGCGGGTGGGGTTTCTGGTAAGGCTTGGGCAAGATTGTTCGTTCTGGCATCGAGAAGGCACGCCCTTGGTGACTAAAGCGTTCCTGGGTCCACATCTTGGGGATAACTCGCACGTACTCGTCCCAAGTCTTTTTGGTCTCGTCAGGATTAGCTCCGAAACCTCCCAGTTCTGTCCATGTTGCGGAACGCCCTGTGCCAAACTCCAGCCGTCCACCAGAGACGAGGTCAAGGACAGCAGCACGTTCGGCTGAACGAATCGGATTATTCAACTCCGGAACGCAGGTTACGATGCCGTGTCCGACGCGGATCTGCTTTGTTTGCATGGCGATTGCAGTGAGGAAGATCTCGGGTGCCGAACAGTGTGAGTATTCCTCTAGGAAGTGGTGTTCAACTGCCCATGCCTGGTCGAAGCCAAGTTCGTCGGCGAGTCGCGCTTGCTCGAGGCAATTTTGATAAACGTTGTATTCGGTCTCTGGCCCCCAAGGGCGAGGGACCGAAATTTCAAAGAAGACACCAAACTTCATACTCTAGCTCCGCCCGCATACTTAAGTTTGTGGGTCGGGCAATCGTGGACACTTTTCACGTTGTGGTCTAACAGATAGTCAGTGCCGAGGCGCCCCATCGTTATCTGAGTTGGCCTCAAAGACGATTTGTGATGGCTTTGGCGTGGAACTTTGTAAACAAAAGAGATGTTTGCTGTCTGGGCCTACTCATTTCGGTTCACCACGGCGTGTCTAAATTTCACAAGGTTGGTGCTTTGGTCCTGACGTAGGGCTCGCGTGCCTCGCGGCCAAGGCGTACGGTGCGCGCCGTGGGTATTCCTCTTCCCCTGGAAGGTGTGCGGATCATTGACCTTACTGGTGTTTGGGCAGGTTCTTTTTCAACAGTCATCCTTGCAGATCTAGGTGCCGAAGTACTGAAGGCAGAGAACCAGTATGTCTGGCAGCCCCTCACGCGGGCCGGGCGCGCCCGGCCCTCTAGTGAGGAGGCTAAATCCTATATTCCTTCTATGTCCTATCCCGGTGATGAACCGGGCGATCGCCCTTGGAACTATTGCTCCCTCTTCGTTGGTATGTTTCGTAACAAGCGAAGCTTCACAGTTGACCTGCGGCGTCCCGAGGGCCTGGATGTTCTTGCTCGCATAGTTTCCCAATGCGATGCCGTCATTGAGAACAGTGCGGTCGGTACCATGGAGAAGCTAGGCATCTCTTATCAGTGGCTACGAGAGCAGCGAGACGACATCATCTTTGTGCGTGCTTCTGGATATGGGCTAACTGGGGAGTATTCCGATGCCCGTACGCTTGGCGCACATCTTGAAGCGGTAATGGGGCATCAGGTTTTGCGCGGCTATGAAGGCAACGAACCGTCGACGAATTCAGCTATCTTTTCTGCCGACTATGTGAGCGGGACGCAGATAGCGTTTGCTGTGTTGCTTGCATTGTGGCATCGCAACAACACCGGCAAGGGGCAGTTCATAGAGTTGGCTCAGTCGGAGAACGCAGCGGGAATGTTTGCGCAGGCCTACCTTGATTACGCTCTCAATGGCGAAGTTCAGGAGGCCCTTGGTAATCGGTCCATCTATGCGATTGATGGAGTTGCGCCCTGCGGTGTCTATCCGTGCCTCCCCAAAGGAGATACGAGCGAAGGGGGAGATCGATGGATCGCCATTACGGTCTCAAACAATGAGGAATGGGCTTCTCTTCGGGCAGTGATAGGTGATCCGGAATGGGCTTTAGATCCCATCTTGGCTACGGCGGCTGGCCGGGCGGCTAACCAAGAGATTCTCGACGCGAGACTGGCAGAGTGGACGTCCCAAAATGAAGAGGAAGAGCTCTTTCATAAGCTTCAGAAATCGGGCATTGCTGCAGCCCCAGTCCTACCGTCTTGGCGTGTTCCTTCAAATCCGCACGTCCAAGCTAGGGGCCTCTACGAAATATGTGAGTTGGTGGATGATGTTGGGGAGTATTCCTACCCGAGCCCTGTCTATCGTCTGCCTGCTTCCGATAGCAGCATTCGTCGTCCTCCGGTCGCCTTTGGACAAGACAATGAGTATGTCTACAGAGAGCTACTGGAGATATCTGATGAGGACTATGACCGGCTTGTCGCCGAAGGCCATATCGCAACTGAGTTCGACAAATCGATCCCATAAGTGGTTTAACGAATTAATTTTCAAACGCAGGCTCGGTAGTGCTGAAGAGAGGGCTTCGTGACTCACAAGGGGTTTTGGCGGTTTGCGGTGGGTGGCGACCATTTGTGGCTTAAGGATCCCAATGGGGCGGCAGCGACCTGTCTTGCTGAGGCGCTGGGTACGTTCGCACTTGTGTTCGTGGGGCCTGGAGCGATTGCTGTAAATGCTGCTAGTGGTGGTGCTGTTACTGGCGTTGGCATTGGGCTCGCTTTTGGGTTAGTGGTTATGGCAATGGTGTTCGCTCTTGGACACGTTTCCGGAGCCCATATAAACCCGGCTGTTACGCTTGCTTTTCGAGTGACAGGGCGCATTGGGAATGCACGCACTGTCGCTTACATTGCCGCACAAATTGCAGGCGGGATCCTCGCTGGCATGGCAATTGTGGTAATTGTTGGAGATGCTGCTGATGCGGGTGCGACTGCTCCTCGGATAGGCGGCACGGAGGCCGCTTTGCTCTCTGAGCTAATCCTCACATTTTTTCTAGCTCTCGTAATTTTTGGTGTAGCAACTGATGAACGAGCACAGGGGGCTTTTGCAGGGATTGCTATCGGTGGCTTCGTTGGTCTTGCAGCTATTGGTTGGGGTCCTGTCGCAAACGCTTCTATGAATCCTGCACGCTCTTTGGGACCGGCAATTTCTGCAGGGGAATGGACTGCGCATTGGGTCTTTTGGGTAGGTCCTATTGCGGGCGCTGTTGTGGGTGCTCTTGTCTATGAGCTTATACGCAGGGCTCAGATGCAAACCAAAACATGACATAAGTAATGTCATTGGGGTTGGGCAAGCACTATGCTGCAAAGATGACTGCTGCCGTTAAGCGCTACCAAGCCAGAATCGATGCAGTGGCTGGGCAGCGGCGTGACCTTGGATTAGAAGCCCTTGATAACGCTCGTTGGAGTAAGCATGCTGCGTCTTATAGATTTGACCCCTATCGCGTACTTGATCCCAACCTCATTCAACTCGCTGCCCTACTTAACTCCGAAGATCACGTTGTTGATGTCGGAGGGGGTGCTGGTCGAGTAGGGCTCCCGCTCGCATTACGTTGCCGGGCATTGACTAACGTTGAGCCCGCACCTGGAATGGGTGACGAATTTTTGGCTGTCGCCCGCGAGGCGGGCATCAAGCAGGCTAACCTGATTCGGGCGTCATGGCTTGATGTAGAAGTCGAAGGGGATTTAATCGTTTGCGTTGATGTTCCATATTTTGTTCGGGAAATCGATGAATTTGTGGCTAAGCTTCATCGGTCCGCATCGAGACGTGTGGCAATTTGGATTTGGAGCCCTACGCCCCCCGCGCGAAGCGCCAAACTTTTTCAGATTGCCCACGGGGTTGAGTTGCAACGCCCCCCCGATCATCGGGAGTTGCTGCCGGTGCTTTGGGAGGCAGGTTTGCTACCTGAAGTGAGGCTTTTGCCGGAACCATTCTCCTGGCCTGAGAGTGATGATGAGTTTCCCCCCAAGGATGAGGAGGGGGCTGTGGCTTTTGCTCTAAGGGAGGTGGAAGCTAGCCATGTATCAGGAGCGGCGGGACGTATCGCAAGTCGGCTTGATGAGCTCTTTGTGAAGGAGGGAGAGGATTGGCTGCCAAACTGGCGCCCCCCCCTGCAGGGCTTGCTGATTACTTGGGAGAGTAGTGGTGCTTACTCCTGAAGATCTGGTGCTTTGTCTAGGTTCTATCAGGACTGCTTCCTTTGCCGAGCGGGTCCAGGCTGCAAGTGCGAATGGCTTTGCCGGTATTTCCATGTGGATGTCGCACTACGATGAAGCCAGGGCCGAAGGTCTTTCGCATGGTGAAATGCGAAGTATTCTTGACCAGCAGGGCGTGAAGCTGGCCATGCTTGAATACATCAGCAATTGGGCAAATGGCTCAGCTGCCCGGCATGACATTGTGGATGAGACTGCGGGTATTTGTGGGATTGCTGAGGAATTAGGCTCCGAAACTGTACTGGCTGTCACCATGCTTCCCAAGATCAATGTTACTCATGCGACAGCGGGACTTTCTATCGCAAGTGATGTAGCCGCAAACTATGGCCAGCGCGTCGGGATAGAGTTTTTGCCTTGGACGGGTGTGCCCAACCTTTCTTGCGCGTGGTCGCTTGTGCGTGACGTCGACCGATTCAATGTAGGACTGGTCATTGACGCCTGGCACTGGTTTCGCTCCGGCCCGGATCTCTCACTTTTGAATGCAATCCCTGGTGAGAAGGTTATCCATCTCCAAATCAGTGATGCCCCTGCTGAGTCAGATTTGGACCTGGTTAGTGAGACGATTGGACATCGCCTTCTTCCTGGTGCTGGTTCCATTGATTTACCTGCACTCTTGAGGGTTCTCGATGAAATTGGGAGACGGGGCCCCACTGCGGTTGAAGTTTTTAGTGATTGGCTGAGAGGCTACCCGCCGGTGGAAGGAGCACGTCTGGCTGCAAATGCTGCCCGTTCTGTGTTGGCAGCGGCCAAATGAAGAAAGGCGACTTTTTCGGCGAAATCCCCCAAGACCTATCAAGAGAGCTGGTCCAAACAATTGTTGAGGGTGACTCTGTTCGTGTTGATCGGATCGTCTCTATCGGCCAGGCCTCGCCTGAGGGATTTTGGTATGAGCAGGAACAACGGGAGTTTGTTCTAGTCTTGCAAGGTGCTGCTCGAATTGACTTTGAGGATGGAGAAGCCCTCGACCTGAATCCAGGAATGTGGACTGACATTCCCGCCTACCGGCGCCATCGGGTTGGATGGACTTCCCCGGAGGAGGTGACTGTTTGGCTTGCAGTTCACTACTAGAAGGCTTTTGCCGTGGCTTCTTGCTCGTTAATAGTTTGTTGTGTCAGTCTAAGTAGGTAGCTTTTGCTATCGCCAAATCCCCTTTAGGGGAGCGGGGGAACCGCCACATTTGGGGCGTACCGTGTAAACGGACGGCACCTCCAGTCGTAGCCCGACAGCTAACCCCGCCGGCGTAGGAGGGACCTCATGTAGGGGTCTCTCGATGGCTTGGATTCCGGTTCGCTGCAAATTACCCAGATTCGAAACGGTCCTATTAATCGTTTGTCCCCTTCAGAATTGCCAGGGTGCTGCTCCCGTGGCGGGAGTGTCCCCGCGATTGCTCTCAACGGAGGTTTTTCTGTGATTGAGCATGAAATGGCCCGTTCGGTCCTTCTGGAGCGCTCTAAAGAGGAGAATTCGCCAGAGTTGCGTTTTCGCAAGGAATGGCGATCTCTGAGCGCTAAAAAGGTTCGTATCACGGATGCGAAATCTAAAAAGCATCCTGTCTCCCGTTTCCTTCAGCGAAGGGAGGGGGGGCAGGCAGCTTAACTTCCATATTGCAGGACATGCCTTAAAGGGTGAACGTTTGATCTGGGTGTTAACGAAAGGCGGGGGCCAATTGGCCCCCGCCTTCATGATCCCTGGCGGGACATCCGGCCTATACTCTTGCTGCAAGGTTTAACCTTGGCCGCCTGGGAGGGACGGTGCTTTACGGGAAGTGGCGCCCACGTGGATTTGAGGAGGTGGTTGGCCAGGACCATGTCGTGGCTACACTTCGGAATGCTCTTGCAACCGACAAGATAGCCCACGCCTACTTATTTTCTGGTCCTCGGGGTACCGGCAAAACTACGACCGCACGCATCTTAGCCAAGGCAGTTAACTGTGTTGAATTCACCGAGGGTGAGCCCTGCAATGCCTGCTCATCTTGCGAAGCTATTAATCGTGGTGCTGCCCTTGACCTAATTGAAATGGACGCGGCTAGTAATCGTGGAATTGATGATGTACGCGAGTTGCGTGACAAGATTGCTTTTGCGCCTAGCGACCTGGAGCGGAAGGTCTATCTTCTAGACGAGGTGCATATGTTGACGGCGGGTGCATTTAACGCCCTCCTCAAGACCTTGGAGGAGCCTCCTCCGCACGCCATCTTTATCCTTGCTACTACTGAATTACACGAGATTCCAGCAACAATTATCTCTCGCTGTCAGCGGTTCGATTTTCGGCGAGTTTCCATTGAGGCAATGGTTGCCCGGTTGGGCTTCATTGCGGAGCAGGAGGGGTACGTTGTTCCGGAGGAGGGCTTGCTAGCTATTGCACGGGAGGCTCGTGGCGCTCTCCGTGATGCGATCACTTTGCTCGAACAGATTACCTCGACGTATGGAACGTCGCCGAGTACGGATAATGTGCTGGAGTCCTTAGGCCTTGTACAGGACGACCGCACTGAAAAATTGGCTGGAGCTCTCGCAGGTCGTGATCTTGGTGCAGCTTTGGGAATTGCTCGAGATGTTGCTGGGGATGGAATCGATATGGCTCGCTTCACGAGAGAAACCATCGATACTCTTCGGGAACGCTTGTTTGTAGCTGCTCGCGAACGTGCTCCCGAGGTTGGGGTTCTAACAAAGGCAGTAGAGGAGCTTGCTGGCGCTGACTTCCGTCGCGATCCGGGAAGCGCAGTGCCATTGGAAGTTGCTTGTGCAGCTGCGGTACTTAGTCAAGAGCCGTCTTCTCCCTCGGTCGTTACAGCTGAGAAATTACAATCCTCTCGCACCGGGCAGCGTCCCGAGCGCAGGGCCCAGGCACGACGACGCGATCCTGATGATGAGTCTCGCGAGGAGCGCTTCCTAAGGGAACTGTACGAGCGATGTAGGATGACTCAGCCAGCCCTTGCAGCCTGGCTCAATGGCTCCTGTGAGGTGCTGGCAATGGATGGAGAAGAGTTGAAGCTCGGTTTTTACCACCCTATTCATATGCAGAAGATTGCGAATGATGGCCGTACACTTGTTGAGCAGAAGGCTGAAGAGCTTCTGAAGCGTCCCATTACTCTTGCAGTGGAGCGCATCGAAAGGTCAGCCCCAGCTAGTCGTCCTGCTCGGGGTGGGCATTTGGCTGCCGCGGCTCGCGAAATGGGGGCTAAGCCGGTTGAACCTGCGGCATCTTCGCCCCGTGCCCGCGCTTCTGAGGAGGATTCCTAATGGCGAAAAGCAGTGGTCGAAATCGCTATCTGCGTCGTGGAGGTGGAACTCGAGGGACAGGGGCAGGTCAGGGCGGCCAGCTTGCTGAGGCACAGGCAATGCTCCAGCGAGCCCAAGAGGAGTTGGCTTCTAAGACTGTAGAGGGTAGCTCTGGGGGAGGGGCAGTAAGGGTGACTATGAACGGGGAGCAAAAGGTGCAGGCAATTTCTATTGAGCCTGATGTTGTTGATCCTGCAGACGTAGAGATGCTGGAGGATCTGATATTGGCAGCAATTAACGACGCTGCGGAGCGTGCAGGCAGCATGCAAGCAGACTCTTTGGGGATGCTGACTGGCGGCCTTGACTTGCCGGGCCTCGGCGGCTGAAACGCCGTGCCAGATGCCGGCGCACCCGAGCCTATTACCCGCCTAATACAGGAGTTTTCCAAGCTCCCTGGCATAGGCCCCAAATCTGCTCAGCGCCTTTCATATCACGTTCTCGGGGCACCTGAGGAAGATGCTCGAGCCCTCGCGAAGGCTCTCCAGGATGTAAAGGAGACCGTGGTTCTTTGTAGCATCTGTTTCAACATAACGGTAAATAACCCCTGTTTACTTTGTGGGGATGAGGAACGAGATCGCTCACTCGTCTGTGTGGTTGAGCAACCCCTGGATGTACTAGTGGTTGAGCGCACAGGTGGTTTTAGAGGGCTCTACCATGTTCTCCACGGCGCTCTGAATCCCATTGAAGGGGTTGGGCCTGAAAAGCTGCGGATTCAGGAGTTGCTGGGACGCGCTGAGGCGGGTGGCCTCAAGGAAGTCATCATGGCTACTAACCCTAGCCTTGAGGGGGAAGCTACCTCGATGTATCTCCAGCGTCTTCTGCAGCCCCTTGGTGTGCGGGTCACACGCCTTGCTCGAGGTCTCCCTAGCGGGGCCGATATTGAATACCTGGATGATCTGACGCTTTCCCGTGCTCTTGAAGGTCGGCAGGAGTTGTAGAGGGGTGGTACGGCCCCGTGTTTACAGAGCAGAGGGGATTATTCTGCGGCGCCGCAACCTGGGCGAGGCCGACAGTATTTTTACTGTCTTTAGTGGTACCGAGGGTAAGTTTGAAGCCATTGCCAAAGGTGTGCGTAAGGCGCGGAGCCGTATGCGTGGCCACCTTGAACCACTTACCCGTAGTCGTGTTCTTGTGGCGCATGGGCGTAGCCTCGACGTGTTCACGCAGGCAGAGACCGTGGATTCCTACCGTCGCCTTCGTGAGGATTTAGAGGCTAGTGCTGAGGCTATCTACTGTTTGGAGCTTGTTGACCGCTTCACCGAAGAGCGGGAACCACTTCATGAGCTATATGCACTCCTAGTGACAGCACTGAGTTTACTTGAAGAAGGTGGCGGGGCGGCTGTTACGCGACATTTCGAGCTGCGATTGCTCGCTCTTCTAGGCTATGAGCCCTACACGGAAGGCTGTGTGATCTGTGAGGGCCATCTTGAAGAGGAGGCAACACTTCTCTCGCCCGGAGCAGGGGGCTTGGTTTGTCGCCAGTGCCACACTGAGGCTGGTAGGGGTCGAATGATTTCAGTGGATGTAATTAAACTGTTGCGCTTCGCTAAACGAGCTACGGCGCCTGAATTCATGGCTGTTCGTACCTCACTGGAAGTTGCGCAAGAGATGCGTGTTGCCATTGCTGAACTCCTTCGCTATTACCTTGATAGGGATCCCAATGCACGTCGGTTTGTTGAGGGTGTGAGGTCACTGGATCAAAGAGGGTTGGACTAAGCATTCCCCACTGTGCTGAACGCGGTAGAATTGTTGTACGAAGAGTGCTCCTCGTGAGCGGAGGTCCTATGCCCCTGTATGAGTATTACTGTGAACCATGTCATGGCGTGTTCGAAGAGCTACGCCCCATGCGGGAGGCTGGAGAGGCTGTCCCTTGTCCTGAATGCTACGAAGATGCAGGCCGAATCATGCCGACTTCCTTCTCTGCGTTCACCTTCCGTGATGGTTATCCGCGGAAGATTCCTGACGACGGCACCTATTGGCACTTGGGGAAGAAAGTTTCCAAGCGGTTAACTGGCGGTCGTCCCAACGAGCATCCTGAGCTGAATAAGCCAGTTCCAAAAAAGCGACTCTCTCGAGGGGAGCGTTCTGCTATTAATGACATGGCGGAGGTTGCGGCCAAGGGAGACCTCGTTGATATGTTTAACAATCCCATCTCGCCTCGTGAGGTTGGGGCAGCGTATGAACGACGTGATGTCATTAAGAAGGGTGTTCCCGCCAGGGTGCACAAGGATTTGAAGAGGAGACTTAGTTAGCTACGGCGAGAGAGCACGTAGCCGCTAAGTTCTTTTAGTGTGCGATGGGCAGGGGATTCCTCTAATCCGGAGAGTCCTTCTAGCGCTCGGTCTATAAATTCTTGAGCCATTGCTTGTGAGCGCTGGATGGCGTCGGATTGAACAACTGCAGAAAGAGCTTCGGGCAGCATTTCTGCCCGCTGTTGGTCGCTGGAGAGGAACTGCCGGACGGGATTCCTCTGGGGTGCTGATTCGAGGTAAAAGAGGGCCGGCAATGTGATGGTGCCTTCAAGCAAGTCACCTCCTGCCGGCTTTCCCATTTCCCCTTCGTCTCCGGTGAAGTCGAGGATGTCGTCGACAATCTGAAAAGCCATGCCGATGTTGTAACCGTAGCTCCTCAGTGCCTCTACTTGGCTGTCGGTGCATTCTGCCAGTAGGGCTCCGCCTTGGGTTGAATGGCCAAACAGGGCTGCGGTCTTTCCTCCTATTCTCCACAGGTAATGCTGTATATCCCTTCCCACGTCGAAAGCGGCTGCATCTTGGTCCAGCTCTCCCGTAGTCATCTTCATTAGTGCTAGGGCGAAGAGTCGAGTAACTGGGAGGCTGCCGGTGCGGGTAACCATCTCCGCCGCCGTTGCAAACATGAAGTCACCTAAGAGCACTGTTAGGGCATTGTCAAAGACGGAGTTAGCGGTTGGTCGGCCACGACGGCTTTCTGCTCCGTCGACCACATCGTCGTGTACGAGACTAGCGGTGTGGAGAAGTTCAATAGCGGTTCCTAGGGGGACCAGGCGGTTAAGGTTGTAGTCCCCAAAGGTGCCTGCTAGTAAAACTAGGGCAGGGCGCAGCCGCTTTCCTCGCGGTTCTAATGCGTGCTCCAGCATTAGCCGTAGAGGAGCGAGCTCCACCCTTTTCACGGATTCCAGCAGGTCCTCGACCAAGATAAGGTCCTCGGCTACAGGTCCATAAAGGGCGGATTGTTGTGCCTGTGTCATGGGCTAACCTTCTTCTCCGCTACCTCACCGAGGAGCGCTTCTGCGTTGGCTGTCGTGGCGGTTGCTACTAGATCAACAGCTACGCCTCTTGCTTCCGCTACTACTTCAGCAACGATGCGTAGGTTGGCGGGTTCGTTGCGGGTCCCCCTGCTTGATTGAGGAGGTAATGCAGGGCTATCAGTTTCGATAAGAAGAGAAGAGAAGGGGAGGTTTGCCGCTATACGACGGGCCTCGGAGTTCCGTGGGTATCCCGCTGAGCAGGTAAGGGATATTAGGAATCCCAGCTCAGCGTATTCGGATGCTTGACGGAGCGTGCCCCCAAAAGCATGAAGCACACCTAGTGGGCGTCCTTGTGCCTTAAGCGGGGATTTGCTGGCGAATGGAACGAGGTGTGGCCTAAGGTCTTCTTCCGCGTCTCGAGAGTGGATAGAGACCGGCAAGCTCATATCACTGGCGATCGCGAGCTGTGCGTCGAATACGCTGCGTTGTACATGCCGAGGGGCCATTTCGCGATAGAAGTCCAGCCCAATTTCTCCAATTGCTGAGACCTGAGAGCTTGCTGCCAACTTCTGGATATTGATCAATGCAGCATCTGTGGCACCAGCCGCTTCGTGAGGGTGAAACCCTATGGCAGGGAGAATGGATGGATGCACTGATTGATCTGCAAGAGCGATAGCTGCCTTGCTAGATGCAAGGTCTTCGCCGCAAACGACGACAGCTGCAACACCTGCTGCAGAAGCTCGTTTGAGCACTTCTTTACGGTCTTTGTCAAAGCGAGCGTCCTGTAGGTGGCAATGTGAGTCGAAGAGCCGCATCAGGTAGCCACCGGCTCCTGTAGTTCTAGTTTCTTATACAGTGCTCCACCTTCTCCAAGCGTGCGGCCAGGAGGTACCTCTAAGAGAGTCCAACCACCTGTCTCAGGAGTTCCTTCATGTTTCAGGGTGGTGTGCAGGCTGCTCGTTGAGAATGGAAGAATGGGGTGTAAGAGAAAGGACAAACCAGAGATAGCTTGGATTGCTGTGTAAAGCGTTTCAGCCGCGTGATCGCGGTCTTCCTTGATAGCCCGCCAAGGGGCTCGCTCATCAAGATACTTGTTGGCAGCTTGGGCAACTGATAGTGCTTCGCGTAGTGCTCCACGGAACTGACAGGAAGCGTATGCGTTTCCTGTCAGTTCGAAACCTTCTCGTACCGTTGCCAGTAAGGCGTCGCTATCTGGCCCAAGGGAACCTGGTTCAGGCACTACACCGTCGAAGTTACGCTGGATCATCGCCAGAACACGGTTGGCAAGGTTTCCCCAGGTGGCTATGAGAACCTCGTTGTTTGCGCGAATCAACTCATCTTCGCGGAATTCGGAATCGCTTGTCTCGGGCATGATCTGGGTCAGGTAGAAACGCACGACGTCGGCATCGTAGGAATCAAGGAGGTCCAGTAACCAAGTGGCTGTGCCCTTTGATTTACTTTGCTTCTGCCCTGCCGAAAAGTTTACGTATTGATTGGCAGGAACGTCATAGGGCAAATTTAGACTGCCATAGCCTAGAAGCATTGCTGGCCAGATCAGTGTGTGGAAAACGATG
This sequence comes from Dehalococcoidia bacterium UBA2991, assembly GCA_002346645.1. GTDB lineage: Bacteria > Chloroflexota > Dehalococcoidia > Tepidiformales > Tepidiformaceae > UBA2991. The sequence continues at coordinate 11,691 of DEAD01000013.1, read as the reverse complement.
TTGTCTTTGCCAATAAAGTAGTAGGCCTGTGTATCGGGATCTTCCCAGTAGGGCCGCCAGGCATCAGGCTCGCCCTTTTTCTCCGCCCACTCCTTTGCTGCTGAAAGGTACCCTATAACAGCATCAAACCAGACATAAATCCTTTTGTCTTCATATCCGTCGACTGGAACTGGAACCCCCCAGCTAATGTCGCGGGTAATAGCTCGATCTTTTAAGCCTTCCTCTAGGATCCCCAAGGTGAAGTTAGCTACATTTCTGCGCCAATGTGGCTGTTCACTAACCCATTGGCGCAACTGTTCGTTGAAAGCAGAGAGCCGCAGAAGGAAGTGTTCTGATTCCCGGACCTCTGGAGTGGCCCCGCTCATCTTGCTTCGTGGTTCGATTAGGTCTATCGCATCGAGTTGAGAGCCGCAGTTATCACACTGGTCCCCTCTTGCTTCTGCATAGCTACAAAGAGGGCAGGTTCCTTCTACGTAACGATCCGGGAGAAAACGCTTTGCATCTGGGTCATAGAGCTGGTCCTGCTTCCCGCGATAGAGCAGATCCTGCTCGAGGAGCCTGCTGAAGATTTCCTGGGTGGTCTCGTAGTGGTTGGGAGTCAATGTAGTCGTGAATAGGTCGAAAGAAATTCCAAAGCGGTCCCAGGCCTCTAGGATTTTGGGATGGTAACGGTCAACGATTTCTGGTGGCGTGACCCCCTCATTGTCTGCTGCCACTGTGATAGGTGTGCCGTGACAGTCGGAGCCTGACACCATGAGGACATCATTGCCCTGCATACGGTGATAGCGGGCAAAAATATCTGCGGGAAGATATGCCCCTGCTGCCTGGCCTGCGTGGAGGAGGTAGTTTGCGTACGGCCACGCCACGGCCACGAAAATGCGTTCGGCCATGGATTCCCCTTTGGGAGAGCGCTGAAGTCAGTCTAGCATCGAGCTGCTTTAGGGCGGATGGTGCAGTAGCTCACTAGGTATGAGGGCCTGGCCATGCTTCATAAGCCTCAGCTCGAGAGATTCCAAAACGGCGAGCAGCTGCGCTTGCAGCAGGACTCCTCCGTGCTCCCGCTTTCTGCATTTCCTCTAGGTAGGCGGCCAGATCGCGTTCGTCCTTCCTTTCGGCCCAGCCACGCACGTCAACCACGACTGTGCACTCGCCTCGCGTTTCCTTGAAGCGATCGGCTAGCTCTAAAGCACGGCCGCGGACGGTCTCTTCGTGGATCTTTGTTAGCTCGCGACAGACCACCGTCTCAGGGTTATCGAGAGCGTTTCCTACGTCCTCTAGCGAAGAGGCTAACCTTCTAGGGCTTTCGTAAAAGACCAAAACCTGTGTAGTTGAGGCCGCCTCCGTTAATCGTGCACGTCGTGCACCTCGAGTACGGGGCAGGAACCCAAGAAAGTGCAGATCACTCCCCTCAAACCCAGCTAAGGAAATCGCTGCCGCTAGCGCACTTGGTCCAGGAATGGTGAACACTGGGACTTTCGCTGCATGTGCTGCCTCAACGGCGCGTCCGCCAGGGTCTGCAATGACCGGCGTCCCTGCATCTGAGGTAAGAGCTACGACCCCATCCTGCGCAACCTTCAATAGTTGCGGAATGCGGTCTTCGACATTGTGCTCAGTGAGGCTGATTGTTTTCGATTTGTTGGCTAAGTCTTTTGTTAATTTCCGTAATACCCGGGTGTCTTCCGCAGCAATTAGTGATGCCGAGCGCAAAACGGTTTTTGCCCGCTCACTCATGTCTCCCAGGTTTCCGATTGGGGTTGCGACCACGTAAAGGCCTGGCAGGAGTGCATTCATGCTTTAGTCAGCTTCACAGAACACCGCGTCGAGCGCGAATTCTATGGTCATTTGCATTGACCTGGAGAGGTAGGCAGGGATACTCTTCCCTTAGTCGTGACACTCATATTGGAGTCATCCAGCACAGAGTGGACGTGGCCTCGGTGAGCCCCGACGCTGCTAAGTCGATTCACGCCGCGCCTGAGTTAACAGAGCGCGGCTTTTTGCATACCCAAGAGGAGGGTTTATTCGTGCCTGCACCCCATTTCAAGCAGCTTAAGCATGCTTACGGGTTCGATGATGTTGCCATCGTCCCTGGTGAGTTCACGATCAACCCAGAGCTTGTCGAAATTGGAATGGATATTGGTCCATACCACTTTGGGCTGCCGTTCATTGCCGCATCGATGGATGCGGTAGTTGATCCTCCCTTTGCTCGGTTGATGCATGATGCTGGTGGCCTAGGTGTCCTTAATCTTGAGGGGATTTGGACTCGCTATGATGATCCTCGCCCTATTCTTGATGAAGTCGCTTCGGTAAACCGCGAAGAAGCCACTGCCACTCTCCAGTCCGCGTTCCAGCAACCTATTCGAGATGACCTCATCGCTGTCCGTGTGCAGGAGATGAAGGAAGGAGGAGGGGTTGCAGCAGTGTCTGTAACCCCTAAGAGCACCAAGCAATATGCCCCTCTCGTACAGGAGGCAGGAGCCGATATTCTTGTGGTGCAAAGCACGGTGACAACTGCTCGCCACGAGTCAAGCAGTATTGAGGGTTTGCGCTTCGAGAAGCTTTTCGAACAGATCCATATTCCAGTTGTAGTGGGCAACACAGTTGGATTCAGCGCTACTCTTGAGGTGATGCGCTCCGGAGTAGCTGGCGTCCTAGTGGGTGTCGGGCCTGGGGCTGGTTGCACTAGCCGTGAGGTCTTGGGCATAGGAGTGCCGCAGGTAACGGCAACCATTGATTGCGCTGCTGCTCGTGAGGCCTATCTTGCGGAGACGGGCAACTATGTTCCTATCATCACGGATGGCGGTATTCGTACGGGTGGTGATGTGTGCAAATGCTTCGCTGCTGGTGCTGATGGGGTCATGATGGGTTCTCCATTTGCTGCTACCACCGAAGCTCCCGGACGTGGATACCACTGGGGGATGGCTACTTCCCATGCGGATCTTCCCCGAGGTACGCGCGTTTTCGTTGGTGTTAACACCACCTTGCAGAAGACTCTTTTTGGTCCTACTAGTCGCACTGACGGTACCGAAAATCTCGCTGGTGCACTCAAGACCGCAATGGGCATGTGTGGAGCGCACACTATTCGAGAGTTTCAAGATGCTGAAATGGTGATTGCACCCTCCATAAAAACCGAGGGGAAGATCTACCAATTCGCCCAGGCTGAGTCGTAGGCAACACGACGAATAGGATCGCCCTTCTCCGCCCTAGGACAGCATCATCAATGCTGTTGTCTACGATTTTGGTTTTGGTTGTTTCAGTTTTTGGAGCAGGAAACCTTGCACGGGCTCACGAAGATTGTCCGCACTTCAAACTCGAGGATATGCGACGTTCCGTGGAAGATGTCGACATTATTGTCATTGGGGTGATGGCGTCCGAGGGTTCTATGCGAGTGATCCAGCCTGAGGTCTATTTACGAGGTTCGGCTGTGGCGGGGCCTCTTGGGTTGATTGATCAGCCATCCATTTGTATCCCTGCTGAACCACCACCTGATGGTGGGCGCGTCATTGTGGGTCTTAGGAGAGTTGAGGGGGGCTTCCAGTGGCCCGTGAGCCATGCCCTTTTTGTGGTCGAGGATGGTTTCGCAAGAGCCGGGGGAGATCAGGGGGTCTCGCTTACGGAAGAAGAACTTGTGTCACGGATTCGGGAAGTTTCTGGACAGTATGCTGTGGTAGCCACGCATGCTTCCCAGGGTGCTTCAATCAATTGGGTTGGTGTCATTTTGCCGGTTGGTCTGTCTGCGATAGTGATTCTAAGTATCGCGCTAGTTCTTTTGCGTATCTGGCATCGAATTGAGCCGGAGTAACTCTACAAAAGACCTTCAAGTGCCTTGGCTACCGCATCTTCTTCATCTGGGAGTACCTCATTGGCGGCGTCATGTGCCGACCAATGCCCCTTCGCGACAGCTAACCCTATCCCGGCCCAATGCAGCATTGAGACATCATTAACGCTATCGCCGATGGCTAGCGTCTCTGCTGCGGAAATCCCCATGGTCCGAGCGATTGATGAAAGGGCGTTCCCTTTGGTAGCTCCGGGGGCTAATGCCACAGTTACGAAAGGGAAGTCGAGTAGGTTCAGCTTATCTCCATAGCGTTCAGTCAGAATCTGGTGCACCGTGGATGGTTGGTCCATGTTGTTTAAGATGCCTACTCCATTGGGTTCGATGCCTAGCATCTCAGGCTTCGCATGAATTTCCGGAGTTACCTCTCCCAGTTCAGCGTAGTACTTTGTAGCAGGCGATTCCGTCGTCACTGCATAGCGGTCCGTGCTAAACCATTCGTAGTCGTGTCCCGTTTCCCGAGCATAGGCCGATACCGCTAGGGCTAGTTTTCGATCGAGCTTTAGCTCTTGCAATATCTTTCCATTGCTCTGAGAGATCAGGCATCCCTCCTGGGCAATAAAAGGGGACTGTAGGCCGAGTTCTCGAGCTATGCGGATAACTCCTGCCTTCATCCTTCCGCTAGCAAGTATCACTGTGCGGCCATCCTTGACTAGGGACTGAACTGCAGACCTGAGACGAGAGGAAAGTTTCCCTTTGTTAGGACCTTCGTACGGCAGTAAGGTGCCGTCGATATCTAGTGCGATAAGCCTTATTGCCATCGCGCCGTCACTACCCGTTCCCAGCCTACGAGGTCGTTCACGATATCTGCTTCCGCGCCGACTGCCCTGATGGTGTCGGCAAGTTTGCGGGCTTGCCCTAAACCCACTTCGAAAGCTACCAGGCGTGGACGTAGTCGCATCTGGCAGTCCTGAATTAAGGCCCGCAAAAGATCGAGTCCGTCTTCACCGCCATTGAGTGCCACCCGAGGTTCCCATTGGCGGACCTCGGGCTGAAGAGTTTCGATGATTCCTTCAGGTACGTACGGCAGATTGGCCAAAATAATGTCGGCCCGAGCAATGCCGTGAGCAAGATCGCCCCGAATCAGTCCAACTTGAGGAGCGTGACGGGCTACGTTTAGAGAGGCAATGTGCAAGGCATCGGAGCTAATGTCCGTCGCTAGCACTCGTGCCTTAGGGGCTTCCTTCGCGATCGCTATCGCGATTGCTCCACAACCGGTTCCCATGTCTAGAAGCGTGGCTAAGGGGTCGCTTTTAAGCTCTGAGAGACCTACTTCAACGAGGAGTTCAGTCTCGGGACGGGGGATCAGGGCGCCGGGTCCAACTGTGAACTCCAAGCCATGAAACTCGCGTATACCAGTTAGGTAAGGTGTCGGTTCGCGTTGAAGTCTCCGTTCCGTGAGTGCAACCAGCCTAGTCCAAGCTTCCTCATCTACTGGTTCGTCGGCGAAATATTCACTTCGGCTTAGCCCACTTGCATGGCGGGTTAGTACCTCAGCCTCCATTGCTGCGTCGGGAATGCCTGCTGCTACTAACTCGGAACGAATCCTTGCTGCAGCGGTTCGGGCTTTCACTCCGTAGCCTGCAGTCGTGCCGCTTCTTCTGCTGCTGCTACAGCGTCGATGATATCGTCGATGTTTCCATCAAGTCGGTCTGGAATATTGTGAACGGTGAGGCCGATACGATGATCCGTGATTCGGTCTTGGGGAAAGTTATAAGTACGAATTTTCTCACTACGGTCGCCGCTACCGACCTGAGTTCGTCGATCGGCTGCTAGCTCGGCTTCTTGCTTCTCTTGTTCCATTGCCAGGAGGCGAGAGCGTAGAACAGTCATTGCCTTTGCGCGGTTCTTTAGCTGTGACCTCTCATCCTGACAGACCACCACTTGTCCGGAAGGAAGATGTGTCAGGCGGACTGCAGTTGCCACTTTGTTCACGTTTTGTCCGCCAGCACCTGAAGCATGGAAGATGTCGACTCGTAGATCTCTTTCGCTGATCTCCACATCAACGTCTTCTGCCTCGGGCAGAACTGCGACAGTGGCGGTTGAGGTGTGCACACGGCCCTGTGCTTCTGTAGCTGGCACTCGCTGTACACGATGTACACCACTCTCATATTTTAGTCGGGAGAAGGCACCTTCTCCTGCAACGCTAAAGATGGCCTCCTTGTAGCCCCCGATACCTGTCTCTGAGACGCTTAGCATCTGAGTGCGCCATCCTCGACGTTCCCCATAGCGGAAGTAGGCTCGATACAGCTCCTGTGCGAAGAGGGCAGCCTCCTCGCCTCCTGCTCCTGCCCGAATTTCCATTATTACGTTTCGGTTGTCGCGTTCATCTTTGGGAAGGAGGGCTCTTAGGATCTCTTCATCTAGGGTGGAGAGGCGTTCCTCAGCACTTCCAAGTTCTGTTTCGGCCAACTCCCGAAGTTCAGCATCACCTTCGTTCAGTAAGTCCTTTGCATCAGAAAGGGCAGTCTCGACTTCTCCATATTCATCTAGTAGCTGAACTAGGGGGGCTATCTCAGCCCGTTCGCGAGCAAGTTTTGCTATCTGGTCATAATCAGCGGCAACCTCAGGTTGTGCCATCTCTTCTGTAACCGCGTCGAAACGGGTTCGGATTTCGTTTAGCTTTTGGCGAACGACCTCGTCCATGAAGCTATTGTGCGGGGGTCACCGTCTTTGTGCTTGTTTAGCTGAGATGTTCGGTGATCCAAGTAGCTACATTCGCTAGGGGAATGTGCTCCTGTTCCCGTTCCTCTCGCAAATCCTTTAGGGCTGCGACTTCGCTGCTGGCCTCGTCCTCACCGATTATCACCGCGAATCGTGCCCCGCTTCCATTGGCTCTACGCATCTGGGCGCGAAATGATCTGCCGGATTCCCCAATTAGGGTGACAAGGCCGACCTCACGCAGGTTCGAGGCAGTACGAACGGCGGCTCTTGCCCCAGCTTCTCCCGCGTGGACAATGAAGGCGTCAGGTGAAGTGGTCTCAATTACCGGAACAGCTTGCCGTTGCATTTCAATAATTACCCGTTCTAAACCGGTAGCAAAACCACTAGCAGGCGTCTGTTTTCCGCCCAGAGTTTCCATAAGATTGTCATAGCGCCCCCCCGCCCCAATAGAGCTCTGCTGGCGATCGTCCCCTTTTGGAATAATTTCCCAAACGGTGCGGTTGTAGTAATCGAGTCCTCGTACTAACAAAGGGTCCACTAGGAAGGGGACACCAGCCGCACTTAGTGCAGCTTTGACGGCATCAAAGTGGGCAGCTGCCTCCGTGCTTAGCTGATCGATCATGGTAGGGGCGCCGTCCCTTAGTTCCTGGTCACGTGGATCGTTGCTATCGAGCAGGCGTAGCGGGTTTCGTTCCAATCGCCTTTGGCTGTCCTCAGAAAGACGGTCTCTCAAAGGAAGGTAGTAGGCGCGGAGTCGTTCGAGATAATCGTGGCGGCCCCCTAGATCGTCGATGCTGCCTAGGTGAATTTCTAGGTCACGGAGGCCTAGTCGTTCGTAGAAGCGCCAATGCAATTCAATCAGTTCTGCGTCAATAAGTGCCGAGTCAGAGCCCAGCACTTCACAGTCGAATTGATGGAATTGTCGTAACCGACCCAATTGTGGGCGGTTGTAACGAAACATCCGGGCAATAGTGAAAAGTCGGATTGGTTGCGGCTGGCTGGCAAGACCATGTTCGAGGTAGGCACGACAAATAGCAGGCGTAGCCTCAGGGATTAGAGAGAGCGTGTCCCCTCCGCGGTCTTCGAAAGAGTACATTTCTTTTTCGACGATGTCGGTGGTGTCACCGGTGCCTTTTTCGAAAAGGGCAGCATCCTCAAAAGTTGGGGTATCTATGCGGTCGTACCCGAATAGCCGGGTCACTTCTTCGGCTGCGTCGTTAATTGTGCGCCATAGTGCCTGATCCTCAGGGAGGATATCTTCGGTGCCTCGCGGTGTCTGAAACCTTCCGCTCATAATCTTTCCGTCAGCTGTCTTGGGGTTGCCTGCTAAGATACTGTAAGAAACTGTTCAACGAGAAAGCGCGTGAGCGTACTCGAGCGTTCTACTGAAGCTGCCGACATAGGTGCCCTGCTCGATCAGGTTAGGGGGTATCTGCCTGCCGATCGGGTAGGGCTCATCGCTGATGCCTATGAGTTTGCCGAGGCTAGCCACCAAGGGCAGATGCGCCGCACCGGCGATCCCTACATAACGCATCCTATTGAAGTAACAAAACTGGTTGCGGGCCTTGAGCTCGACCAATCTTCTCTAATTGCTGCACTTTTGCACGATGTGCAAGAGGACTGCGGTGTGGCCAATGAGGAGATTGCTGAACGTTTTGGTAAGGATGCCGCCCAGCTCGTTGAGGGCCTGACCAAGCTGGATAGCCTTCCTCTGCGGGTTGGCGAAGATGAGGGTAGTGGTGAACAGGCGCAGAACCTTCGGAAGATGTTGCTGGCGATGGCTGCTGATGTACGGGTGGTACTTATCAAGCTATGCGATCGCCTTCATAACATGCGCACACTCCATGCTCTGTCGGCTGAAAAACAACACAGCATTGCTCGTGAGACCATGGATGTCTTTGCACCGCTTGCCACTCGGTTGGGGATTTGGCAAATCAAATGGGAGCTCGAAGACCTTGCCTTTTACTACTTGGAGTCGGAGCGTTATCAAGAGATAGCTAACCGCCTTGATGTAACTCGTTTAGCCAGGGAACGCTATATCGAAGATGTAGCCGTGGGCCTACGAAATCAACTCGAGGATGCTCAGATTGAAGCTGAGGTCACGGGTCGCGCCAAGAACATCTACTCGATCCATCAGAAGGAGCAGCGCTATGGGCGCGAGGCGAAATCGTTCGATCAGATTTACGACTTGCTTGCATTACGAATTCTCGCCAAGGACGTAGCAGGCTGTTACGCAGCTCTGGGAGTTGTGCATGCTACTTGGCGCCCTCTTCCAGGTCAGTTTGATGATTACATAGCTAGCCCAAAGGCCAGCATGTATCAATCTCTGCACACTACGGTGATTGGACCCGGTGCCAGGCCGCTCGAGGTCCAGATACGTACTCACGAGATGCATCAGGTAGCCGAATACGGAGTAGCTGCCCACTGGCGCTACAAGGGGGCTGGAGAGCGGTCGGCCGAGGATGAGGAACGTATTGCATGGCTACGTCAGCTGCTGGAATGGCAGCGTGAGCTTTCCGGGGCGGAGGAGTTTGTTGAGAGTGTAAAGACTGATGTTTTTGACGATCAGGTTTTCGTGCTGTCCCCTAAAGGGGATGTGCTAGACCTTCCTGCTGGCGCTACCCCTCTTGATTTTGCTTATCGGATCCATACTGACCTGGGCCACCAGACGATAGGAGCGAAGGTCAATGGCAAGATGGCAGCCCTTAACTCCACTCTCCAAAATGGAGATGTAGTTGAGGTTATGCGAAGTCGCTCCCGAAGTGGCCCTTCTCGAGACTGGCTCAGCGAAAGTCTCGGCTATCTGCAGACCTCGCAGGGTCGTCAGAAGGTACGTCAGTGGTTCCGGAAGCAACGCAAGGCGGAAAGTGTCGAGCGAGGCCGCGAGATGATCGAACGCGAATTGCGTCGCCTGGCTTTTGATTTAGCTGAGCACCAAGAGGAGGTGCTCGCACTCTTTCCGGGTAAAAAGTGGAACGAGCTGCTAGCCGCCATTGGGTATGGGGATATCAGTGTGGAGTCTGTTACCCGCAAAGCCAGTGGTCTGCTTCAGCGACATCAGCAACCGGATGAGAACGAGGACATTCCCCTTGCTCGACCCTCACAGCCTGGAAGTGGACCAGGTTTGCGAGCTCTTGGGGCGGGGAGGCTAGAGACAAATCTTGCGCGTTGCTGCAATCCGGTTCCCGGGGATAGCGTGCGAGGGTATGTAACTAGGAGCCGTGGTGTCACCGTGCACCGTGCCGATTGCCACAACGTTCTTAATGAACGCGAGCGGGACCGCCTGATCGATGTTGATTGGGCAGGAACAGATGAGCAACGCTATCCCGCAAATGTTCAAATAGAGGCCTGGGACCGGGTGGGTCTTCTTCGTGATATCAGCACCGTTGTGGCTGCTGAAGATGTAAACATGGTTAACGTGAATACGACTAAAAATGGAGACGGAACGGTATCTGTACTTGCAACTCTGGAGACCAGCGGGCTGTCTCAAATTTCTCGGTTGCTAACTCGCATCGAGACTATTCGGGGTGTTCGTAGCTGCGCACGTAAGTCCAGCTAAGATGCGTAACGCGCTAACTCCTGGTGGCGTCTGGTAAGGGGAGTTTCGGGACCCAATAAAGCGCTCTTTGCATTTTGAGAGGGGCTTTCCTGGTCACAGACGAAGGTTGGCAGAGGTGGCTTAAGTCGCTTCTCCCTCTGGGGAAGCATTGATCGAATGGTGGTTCCGAGGAGGGCTAAAGTGGCGCTAATTAGGAGCGCTTGGAAGATAAAAGTGGGTATAAAGTTGATCAAGGTCAGTACATCCGTTCTAGGGTTTTTTTAAGGTAGCGAACAGGCGTTCTATTGTCAACACGGATGTTCTAAAAAGATGTCTATATTCGAAACCCCCTAGAAAGCTCTAGAATGCGCGCTCCAACCAGGAAATGTAGGAGGAGGAACCATGACCGCGCCCAATGTCCTACTTGCATCCAAGGGCCACCCCTTCCAGCGTGAGCCCTTCTTTCAAATGTTCGATGCTTTTCAGCAGGAGAGTCATATCTCAGGCTGGACGCATGTGGAACAGCCAGCTGCCCAGGTCTTCTTCAACCCTGAGAATGCGGAGCCATATGACTGCATCGTTGACTACTCGATGCCTGGTGTTTTTGGTGTAGGTGGTCCTCCGGACCCGCCGCAGGAACTGAAGGATGGCTACATGCGCCTTACCGAAGAAGGTAAAGGGCTTGTAATGATCCATCACAACATTTGCTCCTGGCCTGCCTGGGAAGAGTACGCAGAGATCATCGGTGGACGCTTTTTCTATAATCCGGGAAGCCTTCGGGGAGTGGATTATCCTGACTCTGGCTATCTCTTGGCCGCAAATCACACTTGTCAGGTTGTAGAAGCGGAAGCTGATCATCCTGTTGTTGAAGGAGTCGACCTGGAATTCGAGTTGCAGGACGAGATTTACCTAGCTCCCTATTTCGAAGATAGCCTGGTGCCCCTTGTTCGAAGTGATTTCGACTTTACCTATAAGAACTTCTTCTCCCCTTCCCTCGTTGTGAACGATGGGCGTATGTATGAGCGAGGGGATTGGACCCACCCGCCCACTCCGAATTTGGTAGTTTGGGCAAAGAATTACAGAAATAGCCCGATCGTCTATGTTCAGGCTGGCGACGTGCCTACGTCCTACAACAATCCGAATTACCGCAAGCTACTTTCTAACGCCATTAAATGGGTCGCCTCTGATGAGGCTCATGCATGGGCGAGAGAGCGCAACGCGGCAACGGCAGTCTCTTAAAGAAGGAAGCGAGACTATGGCTAGCAACATTGTCCTCGAGCATCTAGAAAAATTTCCCTGCGGACCGGGCGGTCATGACTTTGCAAATGGCACAGTCTGTTCCGCCTGCGGTAAGAGCGAGACGCCCCATCTAACATGTCTTTTCTGTGAGTTGGATGGCGTTGAGCGTTATGGCGGTATCTGTGACGAGCATAACGTCGCAAATGGTGATAGCTCGGCAACGGGTCCTATCTGTGGAAACTGCCATGTTGTCGTCTACGACAGGGATCGGGATAGCGGTGGTTGGGTCATCATGAAAGATGGTGCCGAGCTCCTCGCATAAATACAAAAGGCTTACCCCGAAGCCCTGGGTTGGCGGTGCCGCGGCAAGCCGCTACGATCAGCATTGCCGCGGCCCCGTGGTGTAGCGGCCTAACAC
>DEAD01000008.1:229491-288057 GCA_002346645.1 Dehalococcoidia bacterium UBA2991 | reverse complement strand
CGCGGGGTGGAGCAGTGGTAGCTCGTCGGGCTCATAACCCGAAGGTCGGGGGTTCGAATCCCTCCCCCGCTACCAGGAAAAAGAAAAAGGGCCACCCGGCCGGGTGGCCCTTTTTCTTGTGCAGTTCGGGGGAGGGATTCGAGGACTGTTCAAGCTTCAGGACCGGGCTGTTTCCGAATATCACTGATTAAGCTCTACTCCCTCGACTATAGGAAGGTTGATATGTGAGGGTCGTGAGGGATCGTGGAACACCTGCTGGACTGCCACTCGCAAGTCGCTTGGACCTGCGAATTCTGGACGTATCTTGGAATTGGCATTGCGACTGAACCGAGGGAAATTACTGCTGCTAATCTCGAGGCGCAACGAATGCCCCTGTCTGAAGGTATAGGCAACATCCCAGAGATCAATAATTAAATGTGTGGACTCACCGGGCTTGAGGAACTCTGGTTCCTCGAATGAATTCCGGAAACGCGCGCGAAGAATGCCATCAGCGATTACTGCGCAGTAACCTCCTGGCTCGACGTCTACAAGCTTGGCCGTGAAGTCGGTATCAGGGGCGCTGCTAGCGATCCAGAGCTCCACAGTGATGTTGCCAGCAATAGTGAGCGGTTCTAGCAGATGGGGTGAGGTGTAGACCAGCACATCGTCTCGAGTTTCGACTTCCGATTGGTCCCGGACTCCACCAGGTCCGGTTATGGTCGCAAACGTACGGCCGCCAATAGTGGGTACAGGATCTTCAGGATCGTAGCGATAGCTGTCGGCTACCTCTAAGACTGGTTGTTCGGTTGAGAGGGCACCGTCACCGAACCGAGTGTTGGCATGGCCACCACTATGAAGGTACCAGGGGGTTGGGGTGCTGGTTGGGGGCCAAGTTTCGGTCTCCCTCCATTTGTTTTCTTCGCCCATGAGGAAATAGCGGGCACGAGGTCGGGACATGAGAGAGGTGTCCTCTCCTTTTAGCCAGTGGTCGAACCATTGAAGAAGGATGTCGCTTACAACTGCAACACCGCTGAGAGCGCTTCCTCCGAAATCGCGGTCACCAGCGCGGGAGAGGTTGTAGCCCATGTAGGAGTTGTGGTCCCAGGGCCCAATTATGAAGCGATGTGTGTTGCGTACTCGCTCGTCTGGGTGTTTCTGAAGGGCGAGATTTAGGTCGAGATGGCCCTTCAGAAACTGGTCGTACCAACCGGCGATGTGCATAACGGGAACGGTAATTTCATTGGCGTGGCGGGCCACGTCGAGTTCCTTCCAGTAGTCATCGTAGGTGTCGTGTTCGATGAAATCCTGCCAGTAGGGGAGAATATCGCTTTCTCGCAGGACCGGGGCCTCACTAAGGGGAAGAGTGCGTAGGAAAGCATTGCGGTCGCGGGCACTTTCTGCCATCTCACTCCTAAGTTTTCGTTGACGTTCGGGATCGATACCGAGACGCGTCATGGCAGGAATTGCGCGACCCTGGGTGTAACCGAGGTTAAAGCCTAATTCCAGGGCTCCCCCGCTGTAGACCCAGCCGTCGTAGAGATTTGCGGCAGTTAGATAGGCCATCGCTGCCTCGAGGTGGGGAGGAGCGGCCGCTACGGCCTGCAGAGTGGTAACACCCATGTAGGAGGAGCCGTAGATACCTACCTTTCCGTTGCTCCAAGGCTGGGCAGCAGCCCACTCGATTGTGTCGTAGCCATCCTCCTGCTCGTCCCCATAGAGAGTCATGATGCCCTCGGATTGGAAGCAGCCTCGACAGTCTTGAACAACTACAACATAGCCTTGCTCAGCTGCCACGATGGGATTCACCATCTGGCTCCCGACATTTTGGGGAACGGACTTGTCATAAGGGATTCGATGGACGAGCACAGGGTATTGGGCATTGTCGTTTGGCCGATAGATATCTGCTGCTAGACAAACACCGTCGCGCATGGGTGCCATCACGTTGCGTTCAACCAGGATGTCAACTGCCATCAGGCTTGTGTTCCCCCATCGATCACTAGCTCGATTCCCGTAACGAACGATGCTTCATCGCCGGCAAGATAAAGAGCGCCATAGGCGATATCGATGGGTTGGCCCAGACGTCCAATTGGGATGCGGTTCGCAATATCGAGGTGTTTGCCATGGGTTCCTTCCCGCAGCATGGGGGTATTGATGGAGCCAGGGTGGATGATGTTTACGCGAATCTTTTCGGAGGCGTATTGGAGGGCTGCCGAACGCGTCACAAGGGCCAGGGCCGCTTTAGCTCCAGAATAGGCTGCGCTTGTAGCGGCGCCATGCCTCGCGAGAGTAGAGCCCACATTGATGATGGATCCTCCTCCCACGCGGCGCATTTCGGGAATAGCAGCCTGCATGCCCAGGAAAGCTGCTTTGCAGTTGACATTGAAGAGGACATCCCAAGTCTCGGAGGCAATGTCCTCGATACCACCCTCACCCTTCCAGATGGCAGCGTTGTTCACCAGGATATCGAGCTTGCCGAAGCTTGAGACTGTGTTTCTGACAGCTTTTTCCCAGGCTTCAGCATCAGTGGTGTCAAGGTGTACAAACTCGGCATTGCCACCAGTTTCTGCGATCTCGGCAGCCACTTTGGTGCCTTCATCTTTGCGGACATCGGCGACAACGACAGATGCTCCTTCTTCGCTGAAAAGGCGCGCCTCAGCTTCACCCTGTCCGCGGGCAGAGCCCGTCACGAGCGCCACTTTTCCATCCAGCCTTCCCATATTGCCTCCAACCTGTTCAGCCCAAGTTTCTCGGGGTCTGTAGGCGTTAGTCTAGCGTGATACAGAGGTGGACCACTGACCGCCGAAAAAGGAGACCTGATGGCTACCGCTGAAGAAGGAGCTCGCATCTGGCTAGGGGAAAACGAGGAGCTAGGCTTCCCGGACCTTACGGGTGCTGGATGGGAGCGTTTTACGACTGCTGACTATGCCCTTCTTTTCCGTAAGGAGGGGGCTTCGGCATTTGCGATTCGAGTGAGAGAGGCGGACGCTGTTGACGATGTTCCCGCCAGGTGGGAGCGGGTTCATGCTGTGCCGCTAGAGCAGGTCAAGACCGTTGAGAGGCATCTTGAGGGATATGAAGCTGTCGAACACGAAGCGCCGTGCGAGAAATCCGAACTCCTACGAACTCTGGTCGTAAGGACTGACCTGTATCTGGTTGATATAGGACAACTGGCCATGATAGAAAGCGACCACCGTGGAGAGTTTGAGGCTTTTCTCGCCGAGGTAAGGCTAGGAAGTGAGAGCTAGGAGTGTTTAGCCTCTGCAAACACGTGCCCATTGTCCTCTCCAAGAAGCGGTGCTCGTCGGCGGATGCGCCACGGCGTTCCGTGGAATTGGTACGGCGCGCCAGGATAAGTAAATGTTCGTGCTAGCTCTGGATGTTCCACCTCTACGGGGAAGCCCCTCTCGATAAAGTGGGGATCCTCAAGCACTTCCTCAGGAGAGTAGATGATTCCGGTCTGAAAGCCTCGCTGCTGTCCCCCTACGAAAAATTCGTAGGCCGTAAGCCGGGATGCAAGGAAGTTCATGGCTGAGCGTCCTGCACCGAAGATCGCCATTAGTTCTTGGTCTTGCTGCAGCATGGACATGTCAAAGCGTGCTCTTTTACTTCCCTGCTCAAGCAGTGGGAACTCCAAGAATTCTTCGGTAAGACCAAGGGTCTCTAGCCATTCGCACACTGCGCTAAAAGAGTCTGGTCTCCTTGGGGGAATCCCGGTATTGACGTAACGTCCATCCTTGCAGAGTACTTGCACGGGCATCGATGGGTTTACTGCCGCGTGTCGTCCTGTTTGGCGCTCCACTGTTTCCTGCGCTACTAACCAGGTGTATGTACCTGCCTCAGTTGTCACATTTGCGGCTGCGTGTGCGTTGACTTCGATATGTTGGCCCTTATCTGTTTCGTCCCGATACAGAAGTGCTACTAGCGCCGACATCACTGCGAAGTGGCTAGCGGTGTGGTATCCCTGGTTGCCCCCGCCTCGAACTGGAGGAAGGGAATGATCGTCGTAGCCGCAGTTCCAGACTGGTCCACCACCTGCCAGGATAGTTAGATCAGTGGCGGCCTCCTCTTGGCGGGGCATCTCCTGACCGAAGGGGCTCAGCGTAACCATGATCAGCCCCGCATTGGTTTTCTGGAGAACGGCATATTCAAGATCTGCTCCTACCTCTCCGCTTTGTATCAGAATGTCTGTGCCGTCGATCAGGGTTGATAGCCGCTTTCGGTCCACCGAATTGGTTAGATCTAAGGTCACGCTCAATTTGCTCGTGTTGTAGTGCCAGAAGTAGAGGCTTCTCTCCAATCCAGGTTCGTCATCAAGGAAGGGCGGATAGGCGCGAGTGGGATCACCCTCGGGGCGCTCCACTTTGATTACTTCTGCCCCCATATCAGCCAGTAGTTTGCCTGCGAACATGCCCAACTCGTCGCATAGCTCTATCACCCGTAAGCCTTCAAGGGCTCCTGGTTGGTTCAAAGAACTCCGTCCTCTGTCAGCGACGCGATCTCGTCGGGGTTCAGTCCCAACAACCCTCCAAACACTTCTTCGTTGTGTTCCCCCAGACAGGGTCCGCCTTGTTCCATCCTCCAGTCCGTTTCAGAGAAATGCACAGGTAGCCCATCAACGCGGATAGCTCCCATTTCGCTGTGCTTTACGGTGGGCCATAGTCCCCAGGCCTTCGTATTCGGATCCTGGTCAATGCGTTCTTGGGGGCGTTGTACTGCTGTGGCTGGAACACCCACCTTTTGTAATAGTGCTGCCGCTTCGAAGTTGTCTTGCTTCCTCGTCCATTTGGCTAACAGATTGTCGAGGGCGTCCTCCGCAAGCAGTCGTCCCCGAAGGTCTGAGAAGCGTACCTCCTGCATCCATGACTCCCCGGTAGCCAGCCCAATTGCCTTCCAGTCCTGTTCATCCCGGCAGGCAATTGCTATCCAAGTGTCTTCCTCTTGTGAGGGGTAGATTCCATGCGGTGCCATGGCTGGGTACTGGCTGCGATTACTGTTTGGGTTACCTGGACGCCTTAGAGGCCGGCCGTTCACTGTGTAATCAAGTATTGCTGGGCCTGCGAGAGTTGCGCCTGCTTCGGTGCAACCCAGGTCTACCCATTGGCCTTCACCTGTCTGGTTTCTGTGTCGCAGCGCCATCAGGATCGCGATCGCCATGTAGTAACCGCCAGTGTGGTCCATATATGAATAGCCCCATCCTGATGGCGGTTGGTCGGGGAGTCCTGAGCTAAAGGTTAGGCCGGAAACTGCCTGCACGATTGGGCCCCATGTCTTGAAATCTTTGTAAGGACCACTGTGGCCAAATCCGCAGTTTGAAACATAGATTATGTCGTTGCGTAACGTCTTCAGGGCCTCGTAGTCAAATCCTAAACGCCCCATTACGCCTGCTGAGAAGTTCTCTGTCACCACGTCTGAGATTGATACGAGCTCCTTCAGGAGCTCCTTTCCCCGTGCTGTCCGCAGGTTCAGTGTGATGCCAAGTTTTTCAACGTTGTGGTTATTGAAAGGGCCCCCAAACTCAACTCCGCGGCGTGCGTCTACGAAGGGCGGCATCCCCCGGAGGATGTCCCACTGCCCTTGGTGAACCGGGTCCTCTATCCGGATGACCTGCGCTCCAAAGGCTGCAAGAAAGCGAGTAGCTCCTGCTCCTGCCAGCTGTCCTGTGAAGTCGCATATACGTAAATGAGAAAGAGCTCCCGGCATTCCCCCTCCAGCGGCGCGAGCATACCTGCGGCGGCGCATGCCCGCACTCACATTAGTTGCGTTGCCTGTTCATATGTCACCTGCCTTGTCTCATCCTGACAACCCTTGCTTCGCTTGCCTACGCTATCCTGCCTCTATGCGGACTGACCTCCTTCTTATGCCTTTCGGTGCGACTTACATGCAGATGCGTGAAGCGGCCATTGTTGCTGAAGACTCTGGGTTTGATGGCATTTGGACTTGGGATCACCTACGGGATGCTGATGACAACAGTGGTCGTGTTCCCGAAGCCTTGATCACCTTAGCGGGTATAGCCGAGGCTACCTCTAGAATCATGCTGGGAACCCTGGTGCTTAATGTTGCTAATCGTCATCCAGCCCTTTTGGCTAGTATGGCTACCGCTCTCCAGGAGGTAAGCGGAAACCGCTTCATACTGGGCCTAGGAGCTGGGGGTGGGCCCTCTCTTCCATATGCCCCTGAGCAGACAATGATCGGACGTCCCATTCCCAATGACCGCATTCGCGCAGCGCAGGTAGTAGAGGCTATCCAGGTGCTTCGCCACTTATGGTCAGGTGAGCGGTCCAACTTTAACGGTCAGCACTTCCAGCTGAAGGAAGCGCATGGTTATCCCCGGCCAGAGGTGCCTCCGCCCATCGTAGTAGGTGGTTGGGGGCCGCGCATGGCGGGGATAGCGGGGCGTTACGCCGATGGTTTCAACACCCAAGCAGGCCACCCTCAACTTGGTTCTTTCGTCGAACTTGCACGCCGTGAGCATGCATCCTCGGGACGAGATCCCGACTCCTTTCTCCTGACTGTCTTTACTGGTCTTAGCGAACCCTATGTACGTGCTGATAGTACTGCTCGTGCTTCACTTCAACAGAGGGGTATTGACCGCCTCATTCTCCTTACGACCTCTCCCTATTATCTCGAGGAGATCCGTGAAGCAGGCAAGCTACTTGCCCACTAAAAGATTGCGAGTGGGTTGAGGGGCGAGGCTGTGCCACCTTCTAGGCGCAACGGTGCTAGTGCGAATAGGAATTCCCACCGATTTCGCTTGTTGCATGCGGTTACCAGTCGCTCGATGTGTAAGTTATCAATTAGATGGATGCCCATATTCGCGATTGCTACTTGATGAAATGGCATTGGCCATCCTTCAACTCCGCTCGGTAGGGCGTCTGTCACCCCGTCGCAGCCGATTACAGCTACTTCGCGCTCGTGGATCCATGGAAGACAGCTCGCGTCTAATCCTGCCAGACCATCGAAAGGCTCGCCCTGGTTTCGTGCCTCCTCGCGTGGATCGCGGCCTGTGGCCACTAGCAGAATGTCTCCTGACCCTACTTTTAGGCCTTGACGCTCCTCAGCCTTCTCGAGCTCTGCGACTGATATGCGCTCGTTTGGTTCTAGCCATTGCGTTTCTCGCACAGGTGGAATGTCTAGAAGGACACCTCGGCTAACGATGCCGTCTGCGCCTGCCATGATGCTGTTTTTCTTTGCCCCGTCCGACCGTACCTCACTTTTGTCATACCCGTTGTAGATCTTCCCTTCGTAGAAGATATGACAGAGTGCGTCGAGATGTGTCGTCGCTGTTCCGTGCGATGCAATGGCAAAGTAATCTGCCGCAATTCCGAAACGACTATCCTCGCTCACCGTATCTCCACCGCTGATCATTAAATGTTGCACAGGTCTTTGGTTCTGCGGTGTCGGTGTAACGGGTAGTGGCCGCGAGCAGCTAACTGAGACTCCTTCCTGTACTAGTGCTGCAGCCTCACTCCGCTTAGAACCTGTGATCAGGTTGAGCGCACCTCGTTCGTCGTTATCTCCCCATCGTCCCCAGTTGCGCAGTTCAATAGCCATTCGTGTGAGGTCTTCTGGACTTGGTGTTGCCGATGCTGCTGTCATCGCGGTTACCCCCTGTGGCGTGTGGTATCGGTTCGCCGCGGCGTCGTGATGATACCCGGACTGTGCGCATCTACTGAGCTTCCCCCTCTCTGGCGTGTAGGATCGAACGCCGTTGGGAGCAATTCTCGGAGGGACGCCCGTGCCGATCGAAAGTCTGCTTGTCGCCAACCGGGGCGAGATCGCCATTCGAATTATGCGCGCAGCCGGAGAGCTTGGGATACGCACTGTTGCTGTTTATTCTGAGGATGACTCTCAAAACCTCCACACCCGTAAGGCTGACGTTACCCGTCCGCTGGAAGGCCAAGGGGTCACTCCTTACCTAGACATAGCTCAGCTAATCGCTGTGGCTCGCCAAGCTGGCTGTGATTCAGTCCACCCAGGTTACGGTTTCCTTGCGGAGAGCTCTGAATTTGCTCGCGCCTGTGAAGAGGCTGGGCTTACCTTTGTTGGTCCTCGTCCTGAGACCCTCGATCTTTTCGGCGCTAAGACCGAGGCCCGCGCTCTTGCCGTGTCTGAGGAAGTCCCCATTGTTCCTGGCCTATCTCATTCTGTCAGCGCTGGTGAGGCTGAAGCCTTTTTTGCTGAACTTCCCCAGGGCTCAGGAATGCTGATCAAGGCTATTGCTGGTGGCGGTGGGCGTGGTATGCGCACCATTGTGGATGCCGGTGAGATTGCGTCTGCCTTTGAACGCTGTGCCTCTGAGGCAAGGCAGGCCTTCGGTGACCCTAGCCTCTATGTGGAGCAACTGGTTCCTCGTGCCCGTCACATTGAGGTACAAATTGCCGGTGATGAGGTAGGCACGGTCACCCACTTTGGGGAGCGTGATTGCAGTATTCAACGTCGCCATCAAAAGCTTATCGAGATTGCTCCAGCCCCCTCCCTCGAGCCGGCGCTCCGGGAGCGCATCGCTAACGCTGCAGTAAGACTTGCCACAGCGAGTGGCTACCGAAACCTCGGTACCTTTGAGTTCATCGTTGATGCTGATGATGGTGAGGAAGGCAAGTTTTGGTTCATAGAAGCTAACGCTCGTCTTCAGGTGGAGCACACGGTTACGGAGGAGGTCACTGGGATTGATCTCGTGCAACTTCAATTAAGGCTCGCAGCTGGAGAGCTTCTCGCTGGCTTGGGTTTGTCACAGGAGGACGTACCCTCCCCCCGAGGCTTTGCAGTTCAGGCCCGTGTCAACATGGAGACGATGGCTACCGATGGTTCTACCCGACCTTCTAGCGGAACCCTAACTGCTTTTGACATTCCTTCTGGTCCTGGGGTCCGCACGGATTCCTTTGGGTATGCTGGTTATCGCACTAGCTCCAACTTCGATTCACTTTTGGCTAAGGTAATCAGCCATTCCACGTCTCCCAACCTGGCAGACGCTCTTAAGCGTACCTCTCGCGCTCTTGCTGATTTTCGGATAGAGGGCGTTGTTACCAACATCGATTTGCTTCAAACGCTTCTCGCCCACCCTGATCTTCCTGGAGGGGGCGTTTACACCCGTTTCGTTGACGACCATGTTGCAGCCCTGGTTGATCCCATTAACGCTAACCACCCGCGCCGCTTCTTCGAGCGTGCCCCCGCTTTGGCCCCCAGTGGCCAGGCTGGGGTCAATGTAGATACAAGCGATCCTCTTGCTGTGCTAGCCCACGGCAAAGAGGGTGGTCCTGCTGGGTCTGGCCAGGAGGCTGAATTCGAATCATTGCCCGCTAACGAACTTCCTGAAGGGGTCCATGCTGTCCTAGCTCCTCTGCAGGGAACTATCGTCACCATTGATGTTGCTGAGGGGGACGCGGTTCGCGAAGGACAGCTTTTACTTGTGATGAACGCCATGAAGATGGAACACGAGGTTTACGCACAAGTTAGCGGAATAGTCCGTGAGGTAACTGTCTCTGCTGGGGACACCATTTATGAGGAGCATCCCGTCATTCTTCTCGATGAGGCTAATGTGGATGGAGGAGGTGAGGCCCGTGCTGAAAAAATCGACCTTGACCACGTCCGTACTGACCTTTCGGAGGTGCAAGAGCGCCATGCAGCAACTCTCGACAAGAATCGTTCTGATGCCGTCGCTCGTCGCCGCCGAACAAAACAACGAACGGCTCGCGAGAATGTCGACGATCTTTGCGACTCGGACACCTTTGTGGAACATGGATCTTTAGCACTCACTCCGGGCACAGGCTTGCCTCTCGAGGAGGTGGTCCGTCGCTTCCCCACCGATGGCATGATCACTGGGGTTGGCTCTGTGAATGGTCAGTATTTCGAAGATGAGAATGCTCGTTGCGTCATACTCGCCTACGACTACACAGTGTTAGCTGGTACTCAGGGTGCTGTTAACCACCCCAAGACTGACCGGATGCTAGAGCTAGCGGGAAAATGGCGGCGTCCTGTCGTCTTCTTCACTGAAGGTGGTGGTGGGAGGGCTGGTACCGGTGGACGCCGTGAGGGTGGCCAGGCCACCGCCGAAGCCCCCCAGATTGGAGGTTACCGCCCTCTTGACACTCCTACCTTCGCTACCATGGCAAAACTAAGTGGCCTGGTTCCCATTGTGGGTGTTACTTCTGGACGTTGTTTCGCTGGCAATGCTGTTCTACTTGGTTGTTGCGACGTCATTATCGCAACTGCCAACTCAAATATTGGCCTTGGCGGCCCAGCGATGATCGAAGGCGGAGGCCTTGGCGTTTTCACTCCAGAGGAGGTTGGGCCGATGTCTGTACAGGTGCCTAACGGAGTGGTTGACATCGCCGTAGAAGATGAAGAGGAAGCTGTCCAGGCAGCAAAAAAATATCTCTCATACTTTCAGGGGTCCATAGAAGAGTGGGACTGTTCTGATCAGAGGATTCTTCGCACCCTTGTTCCCGAAAATCGCCTTCGCGCCTATAACGTCCGGTCCATCATCGAGACTATGGCTGACACAGGGTCCGTCCTCGAGCTTCGTCCGCACTTTGGTGTTGGAATGGTTACTGCCTTCATTCGGATCGAGGGACGAGCTGTGGGCGTAATCGCCAATAATGCAACTCATCTTGGTGGTGCAGTGGATAGCGATGGGGCCGATAAGGGCGCTCGTTTTATGCAACTTTGCGATGCTTTCGACATCCCGATCCTATTTCTCGTAGATACCCCTGGAATGATGGTCGGTCCTGAAGTCGAAAGGACTGCTCTAGCTCGACACTCCGCCCGTCTCTTCGTTACGGGTGCAAACCTCACGGTCCCCCACGTTGCTATTTTCCTTCGCAAGGGATATGGCTTGGGTGCTCAGGCTATGGTTGGCGGTAATACCAAGGAACCATTTTTCACCGCCGCCTGGCCTACGGGTGAGTTTGGGGGCATGGGCCTTGAAGGCCAGATCAAGCTAGGTTATCGGAATGAGCTTGAAGCCATTGAGGATCCCGAAGAACGCATGCGCCGTTATCAGGAGCTGGTTGAGCGCGCTTACGAGCGAGGTAAAGCCCTTAACCAAGGTGTTGCTTTCGGCATTGACGACGTCATAGACCCTATGGATTCTCGCTTGTGGATTAGTGCTGCCTTACGTTCAGTACCTTCTCCGCCCCGGCGGGAAGGTAAGAAACGCCAAAACATTGATACCTGGTAGCCGAAGGCTGAGAAGGATCCATTCCCTGGTTAGCGGTTGTACTGCATGAACTCCCACAGCAACGCTAGCAGTCTCTGTCAAGCACTGGGGGAGATTGCCCTACGGTATTTAGTTTCTTGGCCTCGAACTATGGCCTGCGGCTAAAACCTCTCCAGGTTGTCCCCGATGGGCGGTTCTGCCAAACAATCGATGATCTGTCCGGACGCCCCAATATGGTAGTCCGCTGTTGAGTACCGTTGGAATGCATTCTCATCATCGAAGGAGAGAAAAAGGAAATAGGTGAGTGGGTCCTCAATCCCTCTTCGATATTCAAAAATGCTTCCTGGCTCGTTAAGGGCTACGTCTTGTACCAGTTGCGTGGTAAGCCGCTCGAAAGTGTTCTGCTTCTCTGGGGCAACCTTTAGGCGCCACAGTGTCGTTGGCATCTGCTCGCCTCCTTAGATGGGCCGGAACACCGGAATCGGATAGTCGCCTTCTTCTTGCTTCTCAAAGTCCACACGCACCCGCTGGCCGATAGCAATATCTTTAGTGGGGTCGTCGACGCCTACAACGCTGCTCATCATGCGAAAGCCCTCATCGAGATCGATATAGGCGACCGAATAAGCCCCTAGGTCGATGAAGCCTGGCATACGGTTTTGCCGCACCACGGAAAAGGTATATACCGTGCCTTCACCTTTTGAGACCTGCCAAGAAAGGTTCTGTGAACCACATGAAGGACAGTGTTGCCGGGGATAAAAAACGATTTCTTCACAGGCGTCACAGCGCTGGTAGCGCAGTTCACCCTGTTGCGCACCCTCCCAGAAGGATTCTGTGTGGGGTTCAGGGAATTGTGGTTGTGGTCGTTTAGCCATCGTTTAGTCCTTTGCCAGAATCACGGTGCCACCGGTGTGTGTTCCGCCCAGCAGGCCACCGTTGCCGTGGGCCACTGCTAGTTGCGCGCCTGGTACTTGCGAGGTCGACTCACCTCGTAACTGTCGTGCTGACTCCAACAGCAGGAAGATGCCTCGCATGCCTGGATGATTTGAGGATAACCCTCCTCCGTCGGTGTTTAGGGCAGGCCCTTCTCCACTGTCGAATGCTAGCCGACCACCCTCTACGTAGGCCCCGACATCACCTTTGGGGCAGAACCCGAGGTCCTCCAGGCAGACTGCAACGGTGATTGTGAATGAGTCGTAAATCATTGCGATGTCAATTTCGTCTGGGGTTACGCCAGCCTCAGCGAACGCGATCGGCCCACTCTGTGCTCCCGCGCTTGTTGTGATATCGCCGTGATTTTCGCGATATTTAGTTGCTTCACCTGCACCGATGAGCCAGACGGGGGGCTTTTTGCAGCCTCGTGCTACATCCGCAGAGGCGATGATTAGAGCCCCGCCGCCGTCGCTGATCATGCAACATTCCAATAGGTGGAGAGGGTCGGCCACGACGCGGGAGTCCAGGACATCCTGTGTCGTAATTTCGTTCACCCCTACAAACTGCAGGTCCGTCATTGCCTTCACGGCCTCGGGGTTTCGCATGGCATGGTGTCGGGTTGCTACTGAGATACCTGCGAACTGCTCGTCTGTCGTTCCGTATTCGAATTGGTGGCGCTGCTTCACCATGGCGTAGTTCGCTATTAGCGTGGACCCGTAGGGCAGTTCCATGTTTTGGGCCCAGTTTGCTGGCCCTGCCATGCCTCGCCCGCCTGTGCCAATCGCGACACGGTTTGAGGCAGAGGTTGAGCCATAACTTAGGACCGCGACATTGCACTTGCCTGCTGCGATGTCGCGCATGGCGTGTGCGGCATGAAACTCGTAGGAGGAGCCTCCAACCTGGGTCGTGTCAAGAACTGTGGGTCGAAGGCCAAGATAGGCTGCCAATTGCAACCCTCCACCAGCCTCTCCGTCCTGTGCGTCATAGATTGCATCGATGTCGCTCCACTGAAGCCCGGCGTCTTCCAGCGCCGCGCGTATGGAATCGACCTTGACGTTCATCGCCGAAACACCTGGAGCCACCCTCAGTGGGTACTCATGAATGCCGACGATGGCCGCTTGTCGCTCTTGCGCCATCGTTCCTCCTGAGTCGCAGTTGCGGTGGGATTTATGCTTGCTGCCGTTTGCGTCATCGCCCGCGTGTCCCGTACGGTTCTCGCGTGCGCGTTGCGCTCCTTTCCGATACCCATCTCCCTTCACTCATCCGTCAACTCGATGAGCTTGGAACGGGACCAGGTGAGCTGCTCGCGTCAGCGGACCTGATTCTACACGCCGGTGATGTCACTGCACCGAGCGTTCTCGATTGGTGCGAAGCCTTTGCTCCTGTACTAGTGGCGCGAGGAAACAACGATATCTTTGAGGATCCTCGTCTTGCTGACCACCAATTGCTCGATCTGGAAGGGTGGCGCCTTGGTATGACCCACGAGCTACGGCCAGAATCCCGCCCAATTTCTGTCCTCCTGGAGCAGGGTTTGAATGGGGAGAAGGTGGACGTGCTAATTGCTGGCGATACTCACGTGGAGCGGCTTGAGTTTCGAGAAGATGTCCTTTTTCTAAATCCAGGTAGCCCGACTCTCCCCCATCACAAGGAATATCGACTGGGTACTGGGGCCGTCCTCGACATCACGCGCGATCGCATCCGTGCTGAGGTTCTACTTCTTGGCCAGACAGAGGGCTCTCCTAATCCAGGCACCCCCTCCACGCTCGAGATTGCTCGTGACGACAGCGGTATCCAGGTGGTTGGGTAATGGCCCATCCTTGTTGCTAAAGCAAGATATCTATTGTTTATGGGCTAGCTTCGGCGGTTGAACCAAGATGGTGGTACTGCTACCGGAAGCATGTTGAAGTCCTCCGCTAGGATGTGCTCCAACTCGCTGGCACACCGAATTGCTTGGCGCTCCATCTTTCCATCTCGGGTTGTCATCAGCAGCCCCCTTGCTGCAGTGATCCGGCCTCCTTCCTCTAGTGGACGGGTCACTATCCACCCTTTGGTGAACTGTGACTTCTTAGAGGTCGTGTGAAAGGTCAGCATTGGTAGAAAATCCTTTGCAGTAGTCCTAGCCGAACGGAAGTTGTAGACCACTTCTTCTTCTGCTTCCTGGTTTGGCCTAAATTGGACTTTCCAGTTCTGTTCTAAGTCTGCCGGCTGCTCATTCTCTAGCGCCTCTTCTTCACGAAGGATTACACGGTATTCCCCTCCCCGCTCTTGTGGTGTCCAGCTACCGTCCCATGGGAGTGGCTGCTGGAATGTCTCTCCGTTTCCCACATCTGCCAACCAATGATTCCCTTCAATCGCGACGCGAAGTGTCATGTGGTCGAAAGGGCGACCAAAGCCACCCTCTCGTTTTCTCATGCGCCCCTCCATCACATCTACCTCGAATCCGAGGCCCCGCAGGGCTGCTGCTAGTAGCAAATTCAATTCGTAGCAAAAGCCGCCCCGCTTGCGACTTATCATTTTTGTAACGAGGTGGTGAGTATCGAAGGAATACCGTCGTCCCAGGTGAATATCGAGGTTTTCAAATGGGATGGAGAAATATTGCGCGCGGTGGATAGCTCGCAACCCTTCCTCGTCAATTGCTGGTCTCGTGTCCAGCCCGATACGGTCGAGGTACGCATCCAACGCATTGCCCCCAAGGGCGTCAGCAGATCGCAGTAGCAGGTTGCCACCCCTCGGTTGGGATGGTGATCATGCTCCGAGCGCGGGGTTCGGTTGTCAAACTGGCCATATCTAACGTGTTGGTAAATGCTATGGAAATCGTGACTGATCAGTTCGCTGAGATTGATGGCTTCGAGCTCCGCTTTCGTCAATACGGCAAGGCAGACGCACCCCTTGCAGTAATTGGGCATGGCATCTTTGCTTCGCTTGCCCAGTACGCTGATCATCCCGAGGCTCTTGATGTTCTCTCAGATCGCTATCGCATCCTTCTCTACGATGCGCGTGGTCATGGCGAGTCCGAAGGTCCTGACAAGCCAGAGGGATATTCTTGGCAGAAATTTGGCGAAGACATGCTTGCTCTGGCTGGTGAAGTGGGTGGGGAGCGCCCGATCCTTGGGGGTGCTTCCATGAGTGCTGCTGCTGCTCTCTGGATTGCTATTGAACGCCCTCGGGTAGCACGTGCGCTGGTGCTTATTGCGCCACCGCCATTGGGTCCTCGTGAGACCCGTGATCAGGCAGAGATGGAAGCTCTCCGCATGCTGGCCTCGCTTGGGACTGCGATTGAGTCCTTTGGCCTCTCTGGGACTGCTGACATGGTGGCGAAAATGCCTGCCCTTGCTGAGGCTGGCAGTGTCCGGGGTATGGAGATGCTCCGTTCGCAGAATCCCCGCACCATCGGGCCTATTATTCGTGGCCTTCAAGAGCATAGGTCACGCAGTACGGCTGAATATGCCTCTATTGAGATTCCAGTGGTCGTGTTTGCTCACCCTGACGACCCGCTCCATCCGATCCGGTCTGCCAAGCTTCTTGCCGAGCATATTCCAGACTGTCGTCTCCACATTGGTCCGGAGCGCAACTTTTGGCAAGAAAATCCCCAGAAACTAGCTCGAGAGATTGTTTCCTTCCTCGATTCCCTTCCTAATTGATATTCGTTTTCGCACCAGGGCCTGATGGTCGCGGCTAGTGTTAGGGTAATGGCGGTAGCCTAGTTGCTCTCTGGATGGAGTCAGCGCCTCCACCCTACTCAAGGATGTGCTTGTGGCGCAGGAAGCCGCTTCTACTAATTCAGCTGAACCCCTTGGCCTGCGAGATACGTTCCGGGCTGCCGGGGACTCCTTTCGCGACTCGAGTTTTGCTCGTTACTTCTGGAGCAATGCACTTTTTTTCCTTGGCCAGGGGCTAATTCTTCAGGGTGCCCAGTGGCTCCTGACTGACCTTACGGACTCTCGTGTCGTTATCGGTCTGATGGGCGGTATCCATGCGGTTGTGGTAATCGTTCTCTCACCGTATGCCGGTGTCATTTCGGATCGCACTGCCCGTCGAGACCTCCTCATATTTGGACGCTTTGGTCTCGCCGCGGTAGCGGTCTCTATGGGGGTTCTGGTTCTTCTTGGAGAAGCTCAGGTCTGGATTGTGCTCGTCGCTGTGGGTTTCGAGGCAGGCTTCCTTGCCCTGAGTCAGCCAGCTACCCAAAGCTACGTCTACGATCTTGTAGGACCGAGACGACTGGCAACAGCTGTAGCTCTGATAGCGATGGTTACAGGTGTCCTGCAATTTGCAGGCCCTGCGACTGGCGGCATTCTTATAGGAGCCGTGGGGGTTCAGGCTACGTATCTCATTGGTGCAGCAGGCTTCGTTGTTGGCTGTCTGCTCCTTTTCGCTATTCCTATAAAGGGTAAGACGGAGGGAGCTATTACATCCTCGATCTCTTTCACGACTGACATTGTCGAAACGGTTCGCCACCTCCGCCGGGACCGCCTCCTAATCTGGGTTCTGATGCCGGCTACCTTCATCACCCTTTTCGCCGGCGCGATTCTCCTTCTTCGTCCCATTTTCGCGAAGGAAATCCTAGACGCTGGATCCTGGGGCCTTGACGGTGCTTGGCGCTTCGGCTTCCTTCAAGGGGCCTTCGGTTTGGGAAGTCTTGTGGGCTCTTTAGTTGTCGTTGGTCTTGGGGACCGGCTCAAGCTAAAGGGGCTTACCCTGTTACTGGCACCTCTCGATTGGTGCGGCTGCATGCTCGTGTTTGCAGTCTCTCCCTGGTTTGCGCTTAGCCTCACCGCCGAATTCTTTATGGGAATAAGTTCCCCATTCTGGATGGTTGCCATGATGACTATCCTTCAGATTCGCGTGCCTGCCCAGCTCCGCAGTCGCGTCCTTGCGGTCTACTTCATGGTCCTTCAGTTCATGCAGCTCAACTGGGTTTATTCGGGTGCATTAGCTGATGCTATAGGAGACCGCGAGGCGCTCTTTATCATGGGCGCTATCCCCTTCGGCCTCCTTATCCTCATGCTGATATTTGTCCGCCCTCTTGTGACCCTTGGCAGTGAAGGCAATCCTCTTGTCACCTACAAAATCGAGCCTGATCGAGAGGCTTAAGGCCTACTGAGCTAACTCTTTTGAAACGGTTGCCTTCTACTGGTAACTCAAACACTCGCTCTACCTAATGGGTTTTCCCAGAAGTTCTATGTTCTCCCAGCTCATGAAGCTGAGTGGTCGTACAGTTCAATGAACTCGCCCGTCGGTCCGATAATTTGGGCGAATCCCTCTTTGTTGGGAGGGAAGAACCACTTTCCAGAACCACTCGATTCAACTCTTCCAGCGATTGCTTTAAGGTCGGCGTTTAGTAGTCGAAAGTGGTTTGATCCGAGGTAGCGTTTACCCGCTTCCTGAGTTGCTACTGGTGTTCCTTCCTCAACGACAAGCTCCACTCGCCCGCCGCCGCCTTCCAAGGACCAACGTTCATCACCGGTCCCAAGAGTCGATAGTGATGTAAGTCGGTAGCCGAGCACTCGTTGGAAGAATCTCCAAGCGGTTGCGAAGCCGGAACGCGCGTAATGGATGTATGCGAAAGGAGGGCCCTGCGTCAGTATGTAGCGTTGACTATCCAGGGTGAACACTAGGCCAGACTCCTCTGGGATGGGTTCTGGCTCCGACCACTCTAACTCTGGAGCAGCTTCCCTCATGGCACGATAGGCCCCGTCTGGATTGTCCGTCGAGAGGCCTATCGTCAGGTCCCCCTGTGCGGGAGTATCCCCTGGGCGTTCCAGGCGGCTTCTCTCCGCTGTTAGTTCCACCAGGTCCAGTTGCTGTCCCGTAGTTGTGTTCCCAACGAACCACGTGCGAATCTCGTCGCCTAGTATGGGAGCAATCATTTGTCCGATGGGGTCGTTTTCCTCGTTGCGGTAAATACGTGGTTCGCTTGCGCCCCCTTCGATTGCCGTGAATCCGATGGAGGCGATAGCTGCTGTTATCGCCTCTAGATTGCTGACCGTCACACCATGGTGCGCTTGCGGTTCTGTCATCGTTTTCCCTCTTAACCTCCGGGTGCAAGCGCAGCGATTTCACGCAAGCTTTGTTCGCGGGAGGTTCCTGATGCTGCAAACAAGTAGGACTCGCCAGTTGGCCCGTCCTGTCCGTGGGCAAGAATGTTTAGCGCTGCCTGTGCGATGTCAGTTGGCATCACTTCCGCTGGGCTGTCGTGGGTTGCCCGGAACATAGGAGAGTCCGTTGCCCCCATGCAGAGAGCGTTGACCCGGATGTTATGAGGCTTTAGCTCTGCTGCCCACGTCTCTGTTAATCGCCACTGTGCCCATTTAGCGCAGTCGTAACCAGTTGCAGGTGCCATCCCCGTAATCAAGTGTCCCTCGTGAATGTGCTCAGTGATCACGTTCAGAATCGTTCCACCTCCCTGTGATTGCATGGCAGGGACAGCAGCTAGGGCACAGTAGAAACTTCCCAAAGTGCAGATGTCCATCGAGTCTTCGAAAGCCACTGCTTGTGTGTCATATGTTCCCGAAGTGAGTGCTGTGTCCACCCATACCGCGGCATTGTTCACGAGTATGTCTATTCGCCCAAAGCGTTGCACTACGCTGTTAAATGCCCGCCGAACTTGATTTTTGTCGGCTACGTCACAGTCGATTGCTAGTCCGTCGGAGCCCTTCTCTCGGACTTGGCGGATTGTTTCTTGGTTGCTGATTGCATCGATGTCTAGCGAGGCCACGTTCGCGCCCTGTTCGGCAAAGGCTACGGCAAAGCCTCGCCCAATCCCCTCGGCCCCACCTGTAATGACTGCTACCTGTCCTTCGAGTTGCATCGTCGAACCTCCAATGTTTAAGTGAACCAGCCGATTCTGAGTGATGAGCCTCGGCTTTGCCAGCGCTTCCACCTCGTCCATACCGCTACAATCGTGACATGAGCCACTCTGGCAGCCCGCTTCCTGATTTCGAAAGCGCTCGATTCTTCGATGCTGATCCGCAGGTTCTGGCAGATCCCCACCCGTTTTACGAAGCTGCCCGTAAACGTGGGCCTATCGTCCGGGAACCCGGTTACGGTGTTTTCGTAGTCACTCGATATGCCGATATTCTTGAGATTTCGCAGCGGACTGATGAATTTTCTGCGGCCGTCTCTGCCTACGGTCCCTGGGCTGTCGATGTTCTCCCACAGCGTCCTGAAGGCTGCCCCTTCGGCCAAGCTGATGTGAGTGAAGAGCTCGAGGAGTGGCGGAAGGAGACCCCCTTCGGCTTTATCCCGGTGCTAACTGCCGATCCACCGCGACACACAGATCTTCGTTCTGTTGCCAATCGTCTTTTCACCCAGTCTCGTCAGAAGGAAATCCAGCCGAGGCTTCGTGAAATGGCCGTTGAGCTGGCTGAGGACTTTGTTTCTGATGGCAAGGTCGAGTTCGTGTCTCAGTTTTCGTCCCTATTTCCCTTCTTCGTGATCACAGAGCTCTTTGGTATCCCCCGAGAGGAGCAAAGACGACTACGTGAGCAATTCCGGAAGCGTAGTGAAGCGGGTACCACCTCTCGGCCTGATCAGAGCGATAACACTGCAATGAGGGAGCGTATCCGCAACGAGCGAGTTCCGGGAAGCGATCCGGTCGACTCGCTTACCCCCAACGATCGTCAGTTCCTCGAGTATATGCATGATCGTCGTACTCATCCGCAGGCGGATATCCTTACGCAAATTGCAACAGCCCGTTTTCGCGACGGAACTTTGCCTGCAGTTGAAGAGTTGGTGGAAGTTTCCAATGTTGTCTATGGGGCTGGGCTTGGCACTACCACCGATCTACTGACTAATGCTATGCAACTTCTGGCTGAGCACCCTGACCTTCAGAATCGCCTGCGGGAACAACCTTCTGAGATTCCAGCATTTATCGACGAGGTCTTGCGCTTCGCTTCCCCTGTACAGGGGCTTTTTCGCTTTGCGAAGAGAGACTCGGTAGTTGATGGGGTTCAGATCCCTGCTGGCTCGGTTGTCTGGCTCGTCTACGCTGCTGCAAACCGTGACCCAGAGAACTTTGAAAAGCCTTTCAACTTCGATCCCCAACGGGTGAATGCTCGTCACAGCGTCGCCTTCGGCCATGGCCCTCACTTTTGCCCCGGCCAGCCCCTTGCCCGTCTTGAGGGCCGTTTGGCCTTCGAGACCCTTCTTTTTCGGATGGGTGACATTCGTATTGATGAAGGAAAGTTTGAACCTCGTTGGCCTGCCTGGTATGTGGTTCGTGGCCTTGAAGATCTGCCGCTCCAATTCGAACCTCTTAGGCATTAGGTCCATTCATCAGGCTGGCTCTGAACTACCGGCATTAGTTTTAGGTCTCAGAAGACCTAAAACTTGAGTTACAGGCGCTCTTGAATCCTTCCCCTATTTCTGGTGTGACGGCAGTTGCTATCATCAAGAAGCATGAAGGCCACTGATACTCGCGGCATCGGACTGACGGGGCTAGAGGTTACCTGTCTAGGACTTGGAGGCGTCTTCCTTGCCCGAGATGCTTCCTTTTCTGAAGCCGAAGAGCTTGTCGCCCGTGCTGCGCAGCTGGGTCTGGGCTATTTTGATACTGCACCAATGTATGGGCTTGGCGAAAGTGAGCGTCGCTATAGCGGCCCCTTAGCCCATCTCGATCGCTCACAGTTTGTCCTTTCTACTAAGGTGGGTCGGGTCCTTCAGCAGGATGTAGGTGGTTCGGAGCCTTGGAGCTTCGATTTCAGTCGTGATGGTGTGCTTCGGTCTTTCGAAAGTAGCCTTAAGCGCTTGGGCCTCGATCGAATAGATATCCTCTTCGTTCATGATCCTGATGATTATCCGGAACAGGCCATACGGGAGGCTTTCCCCGCCATCATCGAGCTGCGTGAACAGGGTCTTGTCAAAGCTATTGGCGCTGGAATGAACCAGTGGGAGATGGAACTAAGATTTGCCGAAGAACTTCCTTTGGACTGCTTCCTTCTTGCTGGTCGCTACACCCTCCTTGAGCAAGATGCCCTTTTAGCTTTCCTCCCTTATTGCGAAGCGAATGACATTAGCGTTATCGCAGGAGGTCCCTACAACAGTGGCATCCTCGCTTCTGATTTGAGCGAGGATGCTAATTACAACTACGGAATCGCGCCCACCAAGATGCTGGAGCATGCCCGCGCCATCAAGGCGATCTGCGATCGCCATGGTGTATCACTTAAGGCTGCTGCTTTGCAGTTTGTCCTCGCCCATCCAGCTGTTGCCGCTGTTATTCCAGGAGCAGCTTCCGTGGTGGAGGTTGAAGAGAATATTCGTATGGTTGAGGTTGCTATCCCCAGCGATTTTTGGGCCGACCTAAAAGAGGCTGGTCTGCTCCATCCATCCTCGCCTGTTCCCGCCTAGCCCTACTGCGCGCGTACGATGCAGCAGGCAGGAGGCCTAATCATGACCGTATCGCGTGTCCTGGTTGAAAAGAATATTCCTATTCCTCTTCGCGACGGTGTTGTGACATATGCCGACATCTTTCGTCCCGCCGATGGTAGTCCTGTGCCAGGCATCATCACGCGTACTCCCTATGACAAGGAAGTATTCGCTGCTGCTGCTCTCCCAATCATGCCTGCCGCACTAAAACTAGCGGAGCGCGGTTACGCTGTTGCGGTACAGGATGTGCGGGGCCGCTTTTCCTCCGAGGGAGACTTCAATCCCTTCGTTAACGAGGCTGATGACGGCTACGATTCCGTAGAGTGGCTCGCTGCTCAGCCTTGGTGCGATGGTGGGGTCGGGATTTATGGGCCTTCATATGTAGGTGCTACTACCCTGTTGGCTGCTAAGGCGAACCCTCCTTCTCTCAAGTGTGCAATCCCCATAATCACCGCTGATGACTATTTTGATGGCTGGACCTACCAGGGGGGTGCTCTGCAGCTTGGCTTCACTACCTTTTGGGGCCTCGGCCTTGCTGCTGCTCAAGCCCTAGGGCGTGAGCGAGGACTCGATCCAGAGCATCTGGCTGCCATTAGTCAGGCATTGCTCTCTCCTGAAGAAACCATTAATAGCCGCCCTCTGGCTGCGATGCCTGGCCTCTCTCAACCAGCCATCGCACCTTGGTACCGAGACTGGCTTAGTCACGATAAACGCGATGAATATTGGGAAGCCCTGCAACATTCCGATGATTACTCCCGCTATGAGATCCCTATGTTCCATGTTGGCGGGTGGTTTGACATTTTTGGAATTGGCACTGTCCGTAACTTCTGTGGGATGACGGCCTCGTCCACTTCTGAGCAACATCTTCTGCTAGGTCCCTGGTCTCATAGCTACTACGACCGTTACCTTGGCGAGAGAGACTTTGGCCCTACTGGATCCGCTGCTTTCTCAGGTGCCGTCGCTGACTACAATCGCTTCCTAGACAAACACTTGAAGGGTATCGATACGGATATACCACCTGTCCGGTACTTCCTCATGGGGAAAAACGAATGGTGTGAATCTGAGCATTGGCCACCCGCTGAAGCTCAAGCTACGAGTTTGTTTCTGCAAAGTCCCGGGAATGCCAACAGCAACCGAGGCGATGGTGTCCTGTCCAGCTCCCCAGCCTCCGGTGACCAGATTCCTGACCGTTACTTCTATGATCCCCTTCGTCCTGTGCCTAGCGAGGGCGGGCCCATCTTGCAAGCAAACATTGGCCTTCCTGGTCCGCGGGACCAGTCTCGTATCGAAGCTCGAGATGATGTGCTTTGCTATACGACCGAACCACTGATTGAGCCCCTTGCGGTTGTTGGTCCTGTCAAAGTTGTTCTTTGGGCTGTCACTGATGCCCCGGATACTGACTTCACCGCGAAGCTCGTTGATGTCTTTCCTGATGGTCGTCCTGTTTCTGTTTGCGACGGCATTATCAGAGCCCGCTTCCGCGATTCTTTCAGCGAGCCTTCTGAAGTCCCTGCCGGGGAACCTATTCGCTACGAAATAGATCTCGCGAGCACAGCTATCGTTTTCGCCTCAGGTCACTGTATCCGTCTCGAGGTATCCTCCTCAAACTTTCCGCGATTTGATGCTAATCCCAACACGGGTGAGCAGATTGCGACAGAGACAGAAATATGGCCCGCGCTCCAGTACATACTGCATGACGAGAGGCATCCCTCTGTCATTGAGCTTTCAGTCCTTTCTGGATAGACCAAGGCTATCTATGGATTTGCCAATTCCTCGACTAGTTCCGTAAGTAACTGGGGGTAGAGCGAACGAGCTGGCCACGAAAATTCTTTTGCATCGTTTCGTGCTTCTTGTGTGTCGAGCGCAAGCTCGGGTGTAGGCCCCGTTATGGGCCATGTGAAAACTGGGTTAGCTCTTGCCTCTGCTAGCCAACTGTTGATGACTAATGCCAGAGACCGTCGCTGTTTTCCAACTGCCCGCCGCGAATCTGTTAGGTCGGCTGATTCTTTTCCAAACAGTCGCACAAGATCAGTCGTGTCCCCTAGTTCTCCTTTTTGTAGGTGCTGCCCTATCCGAATTGTTGCTCCAAGGGTGCCCGCAAGTGTTCGCCACTTTTCTATGGGTTCCTGATAGGTGCGCAGTGGCACAGTCCAGCCCTCGGTCAGTGATGTACGTGGAAATAGTTCGTCTGTGCTCTCCCCCTGGCGTGGGGAGCAGCTGTTGTGTACCCCTGGTAGTCCATGGTTCGAGCAGATCCCGAGCACGCCCCATTTCCGAACGAAAATCGGGAATTGCGACATAGATGCGTTTTCCAACTTAAGAAACGCTGTTAGGCACCCATGTGGCTGTTCCCCCCGGGCGAAGCCATAGTCGATGTTTCTAGGTGCGCGCACTCGCCATACCACCCACTCCCCTTCTTTGCTGTTTCGGACCGCGACATCAAGAGGGACAGCCAGAGTGCTGGGGTAGGGTGTTCCTGCTGTGCTCACCTTGCTGGGGGTACCTGGTCCACGGTGTCATAGTCCAACACAGTGATGGCGCTCCTCTGTGTCGCTAGGTCTTCCGAAGCCAGCTCGTATTTTGGAAGCTCCCGGAAAAGAAGTTGCCTGGCCATGTCTATTGCCCTCGAAACTGTGGTCGCCGCTTCTCCATGAAGGCTTGTCGGCCTTCGATGTAATCCTTACTAGTGAAGCAGGCCTCCACCATTGTTTCGAGTGTTTGGAGGTCCCGCTCCGTCGGCTCCTTTGTTGCCTCGACGATCGAAGCTCTTAGCAGGTTCACCGTAAGAGGTGCATTTTCAGAGATAGCATCAGTAATTCTCTTCACGGTTGAATCTAGCTTCGCTGCTGGCACCACGCGGTTCACTAGGCCCCAGCGTAATGCGTCTGTAGCGGGAAATCGGCCGCCCGTGAATAGGATCTCCCTTGCAGCAGCAGCTCCTACTGTCTCCACTACTTTTTGCGTTCCACCGAAACCGTATCCCAGGCCTAGTCGGGCAGCCGGAATTCCGAAGACCGAATCATCAGACGCCACCCGGATGTCTGCCTGTAGTGCAGTTAAAAGCCCACCTCCCATGCAAAAGCCCCGGATCATTGCAATCAAAGGCTTCTCCAGGTTGGCATAGGCACGATTTGCATCAGCACTTATACGGTCAAATTC
This sequence comes from Dehalococcoidia bacterium UBA2991, assembly GCA_002346645.1. Lineage (GTDB taxonomy): Bacteria > Chloroflexota > Dehalococcoidia > Tepidiformales > Tepidiformaceae > UBA2991. The sequence continues at coordinate 263,468 of DEAD01000008.1, read as the reverse complement.
AGCAATCGATTTCGGATCTGATCGCCGTTTTTCAAACTCTGAGATATCTGCCCCTGAGACGAAGGCCTTCTCTCCTGCTCCTGCCATTACCACGACCCGAATCTTTGGATCGCGTTGAAAGTCGTTGAGAATCACCGGGATGGCTTGCTGCATCTCCATGCTCAAGGCGTTTCGGCGCTCGGGGTTGTTGAAAATCATCCAACCAGCGCCTCCCTCCTTGCGGCTTATCATTTTGTCGGTCGTCAACTCCATTCAGCTTCTCCCATTTCGTCGAGTCTAGATAACGCCGCTATCGCGAAGATTCGCGATGGTTGTTGCATCTATTCCGAGTTCACGCAGGATTTCTTCAGTGTGTTCGCCAAGCTCTGGTGTGGCTTGATAGTGAGGAGGCTGGGAGGTTCGCGCAAGGTTGATAGCCTGCCCAACTACGTGCAGGTTTCCTAGCAGCGGATGTGAGATTGGTCGCTTCATTTCTAGTGCCTGAACTTGCTCGTCAGCGAACGTCTTATCGATCGTATTGATGGGCCCGCATGGGACCCCTGCCTCGTTCAGCACCAGGATCCACTCTTTGCTAGTGCGGGAGGGAGTGACCGCGGACATACGCTCGCGCAGTGCTTCACGATTTTGGGAGCGAAGCTCGTTGTTTGCGTAATTGGGATCATCGATTAGCTCAGGAAGATCGAGGGCATGGCAAAGGCGCTGCCAGATGATTTCCCCTGAAGCAGCTATGTTGATGTGTCCGTCTGCCGTTGGGAATACGCCTGTAGGGATGCTAGTAGGGTGGTCGTTTCCTGCTTGCGGGGCTACCTCTCCTTCAATCAGCCATCTGGCGGCTTGAAAGTCGAGCATTTGAAGCTGTGCCTCTAGCAGAGAGGTGTGCACCCACTGACCTTCTCCTGAGCTTTCCCGCTCGAACAGGGCTAACAGAATTCCTTGGGCTAGTAGCATTCCTGCTGTCAAATCTGCGATCGGAATGCCTACCCGGACGGGTCCCTGTCCTGGTAGGCCGGTGATTGACATCAATCCCCCTAGCCCTTGTGCGATTTGGTCTACTCCCGGGCGGTCTCGATAGGGGCCCGTCTGTCCAAAGCCAGAGATGCTCCCGTACACAATGCGCGGGTTCACTTCACTAACGGCCTCATAGTCGATCCCCAGTCGGCTTTTAACTCCTGGCCGGTAGTTTTCGACGATAACATCAGCCTTTTTGGCTAACTGCAGAAAGATCTCACGCCCCTCATTTGTTTTCAGATTTAGCGTGAGGCTACGTTTATTGCGATGCAGGTTCTGGAAGTCAAAACCATGGCGTTTGCCCGTTATTCCATCACTAATACCCGATCCTGGAGGCGCCTCAATCTTGAGCACGTCCGCTCCCCAGTCTGCCAACTGACGTGTGCAGGTGGGGCCGGCCCTTGCACGTGTTAGGTCAAGTGCTTGAATCCCATCGAGAGGCAGTTTGGATGCACCCATCATTCAGTGGTACTGATCCTACGCGCGCGGGCCCAACTTGTGCCGCTGGACACATTGAGGCGGATGCCGTCTGCTTTCCCCATCAACTCAAGGAGTTAACCATGTCTCGCCTCCCAGTCCTTGATGAGCAGAGCCTTGATTCTGATCAGGCCAAGGTTGTTGAAGCTATCCGTAGAGGTCCGCGAGGCCCTAATGCCAACGCAACGGTTGGGCCCTTTGGCGTATGGCTCCGCAGCCCGGCATTTGCCACTCCTGCTCAGGAGCTAGGTGCCCATTGTCGCTTTGGGGCGGCGCTTCCTCGTGATGTTTCCGAGTTTGCGATCATCCTCACCGCAAAACACTGGCGGGCTCAGTTTGAGTTCTGGGCGCACGCCCGGATTGCTCTTGAAGAGGGTATTCCCGAAGAGGTTGTTGAAGCCGTAAGAATAGGGGAGCCCTTGGTATTGGAACGTACTGACCTTGCCCTCGTTCATCGGCTGGTCACTGAATATTTCGCGACCAACCGTGTTTCCCAGGAAACCTATCAGGAAGCCCTTAATACCTTTGGAGAGACTGGGCTTGTCGACCTAGTAGGAACAGTGGGTTACTACGGTCTTGTTTCAGCAACCCTCAATGTTTTTGAAGTCCAGGTACCTGCAGGTGAAGAGGAACCTTTACCGTAGGCTTGTTTTCAAAGCCGATTTAGAGCCTCCCGAGCCCCATGAAGGGCTTCAAGGTGGCCGTTGGTCTGCAGCCCGACCCCAAGGGTGCGAAGGCACAGGTGAGTAACTCCGGTTTCCCGCCATGCCTCTACTTCAGCCAACCACTCCGCTTCGGTTTTTCCTACAATTTGAACCGCACTTTCCGATCCGATTTTCGCCGCATCCCGGCCTGCAGCCTCTGCTTGGTGTTCGATAGCTTCACGGACATCTGGGTAGGCTTCCGGTGCCATCAGGGCGAACCAGCCGTCAGCCACTCGTCCAATGCGGCGGATCACAGGTGCTCCTGGAATCTGCGCCCCGCCAATCCAAATGGGAATGGGTTGTTGCACGGGTAATGGATTTATGCGCTCCCCCTGAAGGCGATCCCAGCGCCCATTGAAGTGGACGGCTTCCTCTGTCCATAGCCGCCGCAGTATCGTGATCTGCTCATCGCAGCGCTTCCCACGTAGGGCGAACTCCTGTCCGAATATCGCGTAATCTTCTTCTCTAGCCCCCACCCCTACACCGAAGCGTAGTCTTCCTCCGCTGAGCTGATCGATTTCCGCCGCCTGTTTTGCCACCACGATTGTCTGTCGGGTTGGCAGAACTATTACTGATGGAACGAGCTCTATTGAGTCGGTATGCGCTGCAACCCATGCAAGCAGCGTAAGTGGTTCATGCACGTGGTCGACATCTGTGGCTGCTAAACGATCAGGCACCCTCAGGTGTGTGAACCCTAAGTCCTCTGCTTCTCTGGAGAACTGCGCTATACCTGCATGGTCGTTTTGAAGGTCCCTCACCGGAATAGAGATACCGATTCGCATGGTCATACTCCTAGGGCAATACTGGTCATCTTGTTCAAGATTAAGGTCTAAAAAATATCGAATTCGATTTCAAGGTGCTGTAGTCCACGTACCCCACCTCGTCCCGGCGGAGGGAAGGCGATTCCCTCGTTTGGGACATCTGCTAGACGTGGGTTTTTTAGAGCATCCATTAGCATGCACGATGCAACCACTGCCTCCTGTCGTGCAAGTGCGTAACCCATGCAGAAGTGGGTTTCCTGGCCGAACCCGAGGTGGCTTGCGCAGTTTTCACTCCAGTAACCGGTGCGCAGTTCCTTTCCGAAGTAAAGGTCGTTACGAAAGATATTGAAGGTGTCTGGCTCGTTGAAGACTTGCTCGTCTCGGTTTCCGGATCCTAGTCCTAGCCAAGCGGTTGCCCCGACAGGAAGGACCTTGTCGCCGATTTCCACCTCAACTTTAGTTCGCCTTCTCTGCCAGTGGTTTGAGCCGTCGAAACGTAGCATTTCTGTAAATACTCGGTCCATAAGCTCGGGGTTCTCTCGAACCAATTCGTACTGTTCAGGGTTGCGAAGTAAGTTCCACCACATCGCATCGATTGCTTTGTGGGTTGTATCTCCACCCCCTACCAGTAGTAGAGCAACGTATCCACGCATCTGCTCACGGCTCATCTTTTCGCCGTCCTTCTCAGCGTGACAAAACGTTGATAGGAGGTCCTCCCGTGGATTGACAAGGCGGTCATCTAGCAGCGGGTCCAGGTAGGCGAAAAGCTCATCGCGAGCAGCTACCCCTTGTCGGAAATGTTCTCGCCCATAGCCCCCTCCCGCAAAGATTCGGTCGTAGACAGCTTCGAAGTAGCTGTTGTCCTCTTCCGGAAGCCCGAGCATCCCCGCGATCACTCGGATAGGGAAGCGAGCGCTGAACTGGGATACTAGCTCAACCTGCCCCGTTACTGTGTGTCCAGCCCTTTGGTCCTCTCGTGCCGTTGCCATGAACTCTTGGATTATCTTATGGGCGGTCTGCTCGATAAGCGGTATGCGTTTTTCTAGTCTCTTGCCTACGAATTCACCAGCCACGAGCCCACGCAGCCAGATGTAGTCGTTGCCCTCTCCTAGTTCGTTCAGGGTCTGGCCAAGTGTGGTATCCGAGCCGAACTTGAATTTCCCATGTGGGTTGTAGACCGCTCGAGTAAAGCGGTTGTTGTCTTTGTAGATCGCCCGGATGTCTTCGTAACGCGAGATGATCCACCGATTTTGGAATTTATCCTGATAGACCGGGTCGTACTCACGAAGGCGCTGGTAGATGGGAAATGGATTAATCCGAAATTCATCGGTGAGGAACTCATGTGGCTCGATCAGGCTCGGATCACTCTTTGCATGAGCGGTCATGGCGTGCCTCTTACTCTAGGCTTGTGCCCCATAAGGCATGGTACTCCAGAGGTGCTCCCTCAGGTTACTAGCGTTCCTGGCGCATCAGTTCCGATACCCGTTCACCGATCATGATGCATGTCAGGTTTGTGTTTGCCCGCACAATCTCGGGCATTATCGACGCGTCCACTACTCGAAGGCCTTGCACTCCATGAACGCGGCACTGTGAATCAACTACTGCTTCTGGGTCGGTTGCTTGCCCCATCTTCGCGGTCCCTACGGGATGAAAATTGTGAGAGCCGTTTTCTTGGATATATGTATCTAATGCTTCGTTGTCGGCTAACACTTCTGCTGAAGGGGCTGCCAGTCCGTCAGCATACTGGGAAATAGAGGGGTGCTCTCCAATCTGCTGAGCTAGCTGTAGCCCTTCCCGGAGCCGTCGAACATCCGACTCATCGGAGAAGAAGTTGAGGTCGATTCGCGGTTGCGCTCGATAGTCCTCGGTTTCGAAGTGGAGTCGTCCCCGTGACTTTGGGCGTTGAAGAATTGCTAACAGGGCGAAGTTCCCTTCTCTTCCCGGGAAGTGGTTCACCATGTAGAGCTGCATGTCGTTCGTTTCGCCACCGTTGGATGTATAGCGCAGCATCGCTTGCACGGGAGGGTCTGGTAGAACCGAGATCCCAGGTTTTGACTGCCAAACAACCGAGCACAACGGATGGTCTATCAGGTTGCGACCTACACCTGGAAGCTCGCTCACAAGCTTTGCTCCGACCATATCGACGTCTTCTTTTGCGCCAATCCCTGACCGCACCAGGATTGCAGGTGACATTATCGCCCCAGCTGACAGAATTACGGTGCGGCCCTGCACTTTTTGTAGCTCTCCTTCGCAGTCCACTTCTACCCCGGTAGCCTTTCTGTCCTCGACCAGTACACGGTTCACTAGACATCCGCCCCGGATCGTGAGATTCAGGCGGTGGCGGATTGGCTCTAGGTAAGCTATCGCCGTTGAGATGCGAGTATCACGGTCGCGGTTCTGTGCCATCGGACTAATGCCTGTGGCTTCCGGGTCATTGAAGTCCTCTGCGTAAGGAAATCCTTGCAGCTGACAGACGTCTAAGAATGCTTCGGAAAGGGGCCGCATCTCATGGGGTTGCCACCGTACGATCGGCAATGGACCCCTCTTTCCATGGAAATCTCCTGAGGCATCAAGGTCATGCTCTAGCCTTTGAAAGAAGGGTAAGCAATCCTCCCAGCCCCAGCCCTCGTTACCTAGGGAAGCCCACTCATTGAAGTCATCGGGAGTTCCTCGGATTGCCAAGGTGCCATTAACTGAAGAGGATCCTCCCATCACTCGACCGCGTGGGTAGGAGACCTCCCTGTCAGGGGTTGCGTTAGCAGTGAAGTTCCAGTCGTGGTCTACAACGGATACGCGGTGGGCGTAGCGAAGGTCGTGGGGGGTAGCTTCCGTGCTGGCGTAGTCAGGCCCTGCTTCTAGAAGAAGTACTGAGCTATCGGAGTCCTCGCTGAGGCGAGCTGCTAATGCTGCTCCCGAGGATCCAGCTCCCACAACTATGTAGTCGTAGACTGTAGTCACGGTAGGGAAGCATACCGACCTGATTGACAAGCGCGAAGGCGCCGAAGAGGATGCTGCCCACGAATTCCTCATTCTGGGCAAAGAGGTACTTAGGCATGGCAGACCGAATCGAAGGCGTGACCGTTGACGAAAATGTAATGATTCCGATGCGGGATGGTGTCCGCCTCCAGGCTGACGTTTACCGACCTTCAGGTTCTGGAAAGTTCCCCACTCTTGTTTCTCGAACGCCATACGGTCGCCAGGGGCTTGGGCCCCTTGTCATGGCCGATTTTTGGACCTCTCATGGGTATGCGGTTGTCACCCAAGATACCCGTGCGCGCTTTGGTTCCGAGGGTGATATCTACGAGCCGCATGTGAATGAGGCTCAGGATGGCTATGACACTATCGAGTGGGCTGCCGCGCAGCCCTGGTCGACTGGTTCTGTTGGTACATATGGCCAGTCCTATCTCGCTGCTGTTCAGTACATGGTTGCAGGTGAGGCCCCCCCTTCATTGAAGGCACAGATGCCCGTCTCTGGCTCTACCGACTTCCATCAGAGTTGGATTTATCACTCTGGTGGCGCTTTTGAACATGGTTGGATGGCTGCATACGCAACTTCCAAGGCACGCGACACTGCTTCCCGTTTGGGACTGGACTCCGACCTTCCAGAATTGGAGTCCGAACTCGGGCCTGCTGAGGGCTTCCGTCCTCTGCTCGACCACTCCGCCCGTGAGATGCCGATGACAGTGTGGGCGGACCGCCTTTCCGAGATTGCCCCCTACTTTTCGGATTACTTAGCTAATCCCGATGACGGTCCACATTGGTGGAATATCAACCTTCGTCGACGCTTCCAAGAGGTTGATCATCCTATCTATCATGTTGGCTCCTGGTACGACATCTTTCAGGAAGGTGCTCTTGAGGGCTTCAAGGGCATCACGGCCCGAGGTGGAGAACACGCTCGCCCTAACCAAAAACTTCTTATGGGCCCCTGGGGTCACATCGGTTACACAGTTCCAACCTCTGGTGGTTGCGGGGACCTCGACTTCGGTTCCGCAGCCGCAATAGAACTAAAGGAAGACCAGCTTCGCTGGTTCGACTATTGGCTCAAGGGTGAGGACACGGGGGTAATGGATGATCCCCCGGTGCGCATTTTTGTTATGGGGGACAACGTATGGCGAGAAGAGAATGAGTGGCCTCTTGCCCGCACTGTTTATACCCCTTGGTATCTACATAGCGAGGGTAGTGCCAATACCCTCCATGGCGATGGGGGACTCAGCGAGGACAAGCCCGGTAACGAACGCTCTGACAGCTTCGTGTATGACCCGAATGACCCCGTGCCTACCCTAGGCGGCAACAATCTCATTACCCCCCCCGGGGTGTTTGACCAGACAACTGCTGAGGAGCGTGGCGATGTTCTCTGCTATACCAGTGAGCCTCTCAGCAAAGAGGTCGAGGTTACCGGGCCCATAAGCGTTACCCTTTGGGCGACCAGTAGCGCAGTAGACACTGACTTCACCGCCAAGCTTTGCGATGTCCGGCCAGATGGCTATGTTCAGAATGTCAATGACGGCATTATCAGGGCGCGATACCGTAATTCTCTGCTAAAGCAGGAGATGATGACGCCTGGTCAGTCGTACGAATTCACCATCGATCTATGGGCTACGAGTCATGTTTTCAAGCCTGGACACCGAATCCGTGTGGATATCAGTTCTTCAAACTTCCCGCACTTTGACCGAAACCCTAACACTGGTGGTCCTATCCACACTGAGACTGAAGTTGTGCCTGCTCAGCAGACCGTCTTCCACGACATCAACCGGCCTTCATGCATCATCCTGCCCGTTATTCCTCGGTGATATGAAGCCAAGAGGGAATCTAGGAAGAAAACTTCTTTCGTTGTGCCCATGAAAAAGCGCTCCACTCGAGAGTGGAGCGCTTTCTTCTGAAGGTGGTTTCTCGAAGCTGGCAGCCCCCGGTTTCCCTTGGCCCGCGTTTCCGTCCGGTTAGTCCTAAGACTTTCCCTTCGGTGCTCCGATTGCCCTGCCTCCAACGCAAGGAAGGCTAATCTTGAACAAGGAAACATGTCTAGCGTGGATGCAGTTTCCTTGACGATTTCTTGATAGGAGATCGCTACTTATAGCAGCTCCCCCAACTCCTCTTTGGAAAACTATGGAAATAGAAAAGAAACGCCCCCTTGTGAGAGAGCGTTTCTTTTACAGTTTGCCCTGATAACCCCGTGTCCCATAAAGGCCTCGAGGCCTTTATGGATGGAATGTTAGGCCCGCTTTACCTCCGCGTACTGCGGTGGAATCTCGTCCCCAAGCCACGATTTGCCCATGACTCCGTAGTGTCGCCAACTAACACCGCCGTGGGCTGCTGCCTGATGGGCATCTCGTAATTTTCGCTCAAGTGGATGCTCCATACGGCTTGCTGTCGTCCCGGCTGTATTGTGGATTACATCCACTACATGCCGGCAGGTCTGTGCCGCATGCGTCGAGGCCAACAGGCCGTTTCGAAGCAGGTGCCACTCCGGGACTGAGCGACCACCGTCCAGCGGCCCCAGGTTTTCCTCTATTTCTGCCTGGGACTCCATTACCCAGGCTCGAGCTGCTCGGAGTGTAGCTTCCATCTCACCCAGCCGAATGTATGCCTCCGGCTGCTCTTTAAGAAGTGAGCCAGACATCCAAGGTGTCTTCACCGTCGCTAGTTCGACGAAAGTGTCGATCGCGCCTCGTGCAATCCCGAGTGCGACAGCAGCCTTGTTGTAGGGAACCTGGGAGGGGTTCCGGTATGTGGGGTTTTCCCAATGCTTTGTGGAATCAAGGGCGTTTTGTGGTAGTACGTGTTTGTCGGGAACGTGCTCGTCGTTGATACGTACGTCGTGGCTCCCCGAGCCGCGTAGGCCGGCCATGTTCCAAGTATCGACCGGCTGGAATTCACCTCTTGGTACCATGAAGGAGGCGTCGACCATTTCTCCCGTGTCTTGGTCAACAACCTCAGCTGCTGGATTCAACACGAGGTTCCAAGTGGCATTGAAGCAACCGCTTGCAAATGCACCCTGGTAGGTTGTGCGCCAGCCCTCGCCTTCGCGCTGAGCCTTACGCCCTGGGAATTCACCATTTGGCGTCCCTAGGCCTGAGCAGACGAGGTAGTACCAGTCATCGCAGATTTCATGGGCGAATGCAGGATCCATCTGCCGGAGAACGAGGGCATTGATTTCGGAGTTGATCTGTACGCACCATCCGATTGACCCGTCGATGGCGCAAGAAGCTTCGATTGCCTCGATCTGCCCTCGTGCTGGCATGTCCTCTCCACCGAGCTCTTTCGGCATGGCAAAGCGGTAAAGACCTGCGTCGGCCATTTTTTTGGAAACCCAGTCTGGCAAGCGGCGCAGCTGTTGCGCCTCATTTCCCCCCTCTATGAGTTCCTCTTTGATGTTTGCAATGCGCTCCGCCATTGGCGTCTTTTGGAGCTCGCTACTCTTGTCGATAATTTCTTGTCGTACCATTGACCCACTCTCTCACTAGGATTCAAGAACGCAATACTACTGAATTGTGTGACTCCAAAACTAGAAGGTGGTACTGCTAATTGAAAACAGTGGACCTCATTTTGTTGGCTACAGGATGTCCACTGTTCTGTTATTTCGGAAAGTTTACTCACCTCTGGTAATCAACACTTTTCTCTAAAGCCTTATAGTCTGGGCTCCACCAAACTCAGTTTTCATAGGAGTTGTCATGCCCCCTCTACGTGTTGGTCTTATTGGAAGTGGTGGAATCTCCCGTGCCCATATGGATGGATTCCTGAATTATCGTGACGAGGTTGAGCTCGTTGCTGTTTGCGATATTCGTGAAGAAGTCGCCCAGGCCTATGCTGCCGATGCTGGCGTGGATCCTAGTGCTGTCTATACAGATGCCGCGGAGTTGCTTGCCCGGGACGATGTGGATGCAGTTGATATCGCTACTATTCATGATCAGCATGCCAGCAACACAATCCAGGCTGCCCGTGCTGGCAAGCACGTCCTCCTGGAGAAGCCGATGGCCTGTTCTGTGCCTGAGGCCCGCGAAATGGTTTCTGCCTGTGAAGATGCTGGTGTTACCTTCATGGTCGCGCAGATGCTGCGATACCTACCTCACTATCAGAACGTGAAACGAATCATTGAGGCCGGAGAGCTTGGAGATATTTGGGCTTGCAGGGCGGATAGTTGGTTCGGTGCAGCCCTTCCTGGAAGCATGAGCCGCGACGATTGGTGGGGCTTTGATGCGCAACGGAATGGAGGGGGTAGCGTCATGATGGTTAGTACTCACCAGGTTGACCTGCTCCGTTATTTTGTCGGAAACGTCGTCCGGGTAACGGCTAAAACCTGGGGTGACCACCCTCTCATGCGAAATGGTGCTGAGGACCGAGCTGTGGCTACTTTCGAGTTTGACAGCGGAGCGATGGGCACGCTCCTTTCTAGCTATAGCGCTCGCACTCCTTGGTATTACCAGTCCCTTATTCTTGGGTCGAAAGGCACGATCTATACCGAGCCCAAGCCCGAAGGGAACGTGGTAGACCAGCATCATGCTCCCGCACGCATCGCTTCTGAGGCTCGTGAAACCAAGCTTGGGCACAATGGCCTCAATGCTTTTTCCGAGGTTGGACCGGACATGGAGGGTCTCGTCAGTGAGAATCCCTTCACGAATGAGATAGTTCACTTCGCACGGTGCATTCGGGATGGAAAGGTGCCGATCACCAGCGGTCGCGACAACCTCAATACCATGGAGGCAGTTCACGGGGTCTACGCTGCCGCAAAAGCGGGTCATACGATTGAGGTATCCGACTTATAGCGCTTCATTTCCCGCCCCCCAATAGGGGACACCCATGGATTGCCCAAAAGTTATAGGGGGCAGTAAAGATGTAATGCTGGGTTGAAAGCTCAACGCCTGCAAAGGGACCTGCTACAGATAGGAGGAAATATGGATCTCCTGATATTGGCTCACCTGAAGTCCAGCTTCGAAGATTGGAAGGCAGTTTTTGATGGGGATGAAGCTGCAAGATCGCAGTTCATTACCGGCAAAGTTTTGGTGGGGAAAGCTGATGAGGACACGGCCATGATTGTTGCCTATGGCGTGGACATGGAAGCATTGGGCGCCTTTATGGGAGCACCAGAGTTTGCCGAACGAACGGCGGCATACGTGAGTGGGCACTCGGTCTATAGCCTTTCGGAAATGGGGCCGCCGAGCTAGCCCGCTTTGTCCGCTACTTAGCCCAGCATTCATTCTCATTGCTTAGCTTTGGCGGGGAACTATAGAGCTTAGGCTAACCCCAGTGGCCTGCCATGGGGGGGCTGTTCCAGACGTCGCTAATGCGTCCATCTGCCACGCGGAACACCTCGATACCGCAAATACGTATTTCCTCTCCCACAACTTCCTTCGGCACGCTTGACTTCGCGAGTGCCGTTCCTGTTGGGCCAGTCATGTTCCATACCCATGTGATGTCTTGCCCATCTCCGGAGAGCAATAGGGTCTCAAAATGCAGGCTGCGTCCGTCCGTTGCTGTTCCTGCTGCCCGCTCACTCTCGACGCGATGAAGCTGCTCAAGGTGGCTCATCAACCGTATTTGGTTCGCGTCGTGTCGAGTGTATGGGTTTGCACAAAACTCGGTCACCGCGGAGCTATCGCCACGGTTCCAAACTCGCTCAATGTAGCTAGCTACAATGGTGAGCGCTGCTGACTCCATTAGATTACAAGTGTCGCACAAGCAGCCCTCGTAATCTGCCCACTCTAGGTTGTATCATCCCGCTGCTAATTCCAGACCGGAGGCTAACCATGGTTCGACCTGAGATTATTCAGCGCCAAGAGGCGCTTCACGAAACTCCAATACTCGACCGTATTGCCAATATGAAGGAAGCACTTATTGAGGCGGGCGACGAGGCTCAGAAAATCCGGCACATGCCTGCCTGGGCTGTAAAGGAGATGGTCGATGCTGGTATCTACCGCATGGTCGTGCCTGCAGAGCTGGGTGGAGAGGATCTATTGGCCCGCCAACAGATCGAGGTAATAGAGGCTGCTGCAGCAATCGATGGTTCCGTTGGTTGGTGCGTACAGATCAACTCCGAAATCAATGCCCTCGTTCTCCGGCAGATGGATCCCGCATTTGCCCATGAAATCTGTGATGACTGGAACTACTTGGTTTGCTCCGGTCTCGGAACCCCCAATGGGCCATTCCCCGGTCGCGAGGCTCAACGAGAAGGTGATGGTTGGCGTGTCAAATACCAAGGTGCCTTTGCTAGTGGATGCCATAGTGCCACTTGGAATCTCATTCTCACCGGAGAAACGATGGACCCTACAACGGGCAAACAAGCGGAAGCTGCCTTCATGATTCCTAAGGGGGAATTCGAGATCGTTGACACCTGGGATATGGCAGGCTTGCGTGGCTCTGGCAGTCATGATGTTCGGATCGAAGGCTATGTTCCGCCTGAGCAGGTACTTCCTCAGGCAGCTCTCGCTTCCACCAAGAACTGGGAAAATCCCACCTATCGCAATCCTATCCAGGTTCCCTACAACAAAGGGGCGGTTGCCCTTGGAATTGCACGGGGGGCTCTCGATTCTTTTACGGAGCTAGCGGTTACCAAAACTCCATGGGGCTCCGGGTCCCTTCTAAAAGATCTTCCTGAAGCTCCAGTTCGGCTTGGTGAAATGGAAGCGACTTGGGCCGCTGCGCGTGCGTTTCTAATGGAAACCCAGGATGAAATTGAGGCAAACCTTGGCCCGTTGGATGGCGGTAGAGAGTACCCTGACTGGCCCCTGGCTCGTCGGGGTCTGCTTGCATCCACGCACGCGGCACAGTCTTGTAGGCATGTTGTTGACACGATCCATAACACTGCTGGAACAACGGCTAGTCGCATGGGTCATCCGCTCGAGCGAAAACTAAGGGATGCCCATCAGGCGGCAGCCCATGGGGGTGTTAGTTGGCGGCACTACGGGAGTATGGGTCGAACCTATCTTGGTGAGGAACCACCTCCGCAGTATGCGACCCCAACTCGTGCGTAAGCCGATTTGTAGTGACCAAGCTACGTGGAATTTCTACGCTAGCACTTTTGCTTGAGTGGGGGGGGAAACTTCCCCCCGAAAGCTCTACAATTCCGCCACTTAGTTACTGGGAGAGCAGGCATGGTTCGACCCGAGATCATCGAACGACAGGATGTGCTTAAGCAGACGCCTATGTTGGAGCGTATTGCCGGCATGAAGGAGATGCTTCTTCAGGCAGGAGATGAGGCTCAAGAGCTTCGCCACCTCCCAGAGTGGGCTTCCAAGGAGATGGCAGATAACGGGCTTTATCGCTTCGTGCTACCTATCGAACTAGGTGGCGAGAATGTAAGGGCACGACAGCAGATTGAAAACGTGGAGGCCGCTTCTGCCATTGATGGCTCTGTCGGTTGGTGTGTCCATATCAACTCTGAGATCAATGCCCTGGTCATTCGTCGTATGGAACCTGAGCTAGCTCATAAGATCTGCGATGACTGGGATGTTCTTGTTTGCTCAGGGCTTGGTCCGCCCAATGGTCCTAACCCCGGCCGTAAGGCCCGGCGTGAAGGTGATGGCTGGCGCCTCAATTACCAAGGTTCCTTTGCAAGTGGTAGCCACAATGCTACTTGGAACTTTGTCATGGCCTCTCAGGTAACCGATGAGGAAACGGGAAAGACACCTGTGAACTCTTACATGGTTCCACGTGGGGAGTTTGAGGTAGTTGAAACCTGGGACACCGCTGGAATGCGCGGTTCTGGGAGCCACGATGTGAGAATGACGGACTGCTATGTTCCCCCTGAGCACTGCCTTCCTGAAGTTGCTCTCGCTTCTAGCGAAATTTGGGAAAATCCTACCTATCGCAATCCTACTCACGCTGTTTATAACAAGGCTGCCTGCGCCCTTGGTGTGTGCCGCGGTGCCATTGATTCCTTCATCGAGCTTGCAAAGGTAAAAACTCCTTGGGGTTCTGGCTCAATGCTTAAGGAGCAACCTCAGGCCCAATATCGTATCGGTGAAGCAGAAGCTACCTTGCAGGCAGCTCGTGCTTTCGTAATGGAGACACAGGATGCTCTCGAGGACCATCTCGGTCCTCTTCCCTCGCAGGGGGGACGTCTCACTCCTGACTGGGAACATGCTCGTCCTGCCCTCCTCGCTTGTGCGCACGCTGCGCAGTCCACTCGGCAGGCTGTGGGGATGCTCCACAATACAGCGGGAACGACAGCAAGCCGGATGGAACATCCACTTGAGCGAAAGCTTCGAGATGCTCACCAGGCAGCCACCCACGCCCTGATTTCATACCGTCACTATGAAAATATTGGGAAAACCTGGGTTGGCCACGAGCCGCCTCCAAACTATCGCCAACCGGAACGCGCATAGCGCTCCCTAGGTACTGGTAGAAGCCACTGTGACAGCTGCGCGTTGTCGGCTGCGCAACAACTTCAATTAGCCGATAAGAGCTCTGCGGAGAGCAGAAAGCTCGTCTGCTGACCATCGATTCGCAAGGGCTGAGGTTGGCACTGCGCTATTCGAACCGTGATATGCACCAGGATAGATATGCAGCTCGACTGGGACACCTGCATCTGCCATCGCTCGTGCGTAGGCAACGTCCTCGTCAACAAATAGATCTAGGTCCCCGACGTTGATATAGGCAGGGGGCAAACCTTCAAGGGCAGTCGCTCGTGCTGGTGCGGCGTAGGGTGACACGTCCTCTTTGCCTGCGTTTCCTGCTAGATATGCATTCCATCCAGCGAGGTTGGCCTCACGGTTCCATGTACGAGAGTCTTGAACTGCATGACTACTACGTGTGGTGTTGCGATCGTCAAGCATTGGATATACGAGCTGCTGGTAGCAAAGGGGGATCTCCCCCCGGTCTCGTGCAGCTAGCGCTATTCCGGCTGCGAGTCCCCCGCCTGCACTTGCACCCCCGACGGCAATACGGGTCGGGTCCAGCCCTAATTCCTCCTGCGCTTGCCACAGCCAAAGCAGTCCTGCGTAACAATCTTCAAGGGGTGCTGGGAAGGGGTTCTCTGGTGCAAGACGGTACTCAACTGAAACCACCAGCACATTCAGTTCATCGGCGATATTGGAGCAGTATGGGTCATTCATTTCGACACTCCCCATTACCATGCCGCCACCGTGAATCCAGTAAAGAGCCGCTGCTGGCTTAGGCAAATCCTTCCTCTGGTAGAGCCGTACGTTGATATCCGGATTCTCAGCGGGCCCTGGAACCTGGCGATCTGTGATCAGTACGTTCGGAGGCAAAGTCGGCTGTGGCAGGGTTGATCGCATTTCTGTCATTCGCGCTCTCGTGCCAGGAATGTCAGACCAGTCCCGCATGGGCCTGGGGGCTCCTTCGAATAGGGGTCGGTGTTCGTCGTCGAGTCGGCTGGGAATATCAAGGGGTGCTATGTTCATTGTGCTGTCCTCATGCTCGCTGTTGTGCCACTTTTCGCAGTGTACGCCGCCCATCTGGCCCTAGGCTCAAAACCGAGCTAGAGGATCCTCCTCTTCACTTCGAGCGGGACTCGTATATAGCCAAAGAAGTGTTTGGATGTTGTGAACATCTTGCCGGTGGGTGCACTGGCTAGATCCCCTTTGATGAAGACCTCTGGTCAGAGAAAGCTCTCGAGCAAACCCTTTACCGGGTTAGCTCTGAGATATCTGGCCCACCTTCTGTTGCCACCACCCCCGAAGCGCGTAACTGCTCAACCTCTTCCAGCCCGAGCCCAAGCAATTCACTGAGGACCTCAGCGGTATGCTCTCCCATGCTTGGCGGTGGGCCAGATATCCCCGACTCTGAACGGGAAAGGCGGATAGGGGTATTAGCCACAGGCATGGTGCCAGCTACGGGGTGGGTAACTTCTTGAATCATTTCCCGGTGCTTCACTTGAGGATCGGCTACTACGTCTGAGATTGTGTTGAGTGGTCCACTCGGGATGTCAGCGGCTAAGAACTCTTTCAGCCAGTGCTCAGAGGGTTTTCTTCGGAAGGCTTCGAACAGAAGAGGTTCTAGGACAGAATGGTTGGCGGTCCGTTTAGGGCCTGTGTCGAAGCGTGGGTCGTCTATAAGGTCTGTCACACCGAGCAGTGCACAAAGGATGGGCCACTGCTCGTCCCGAAATGCCAGCGCTACTACGATCCAACCGTCTTTAGTTGGGAAGGCTTGGAATGGTGTCGCACTTGGGTGGCGAGTTCCCAATGGCGTGGGCACCTTACCGGTAACAAAGTAACGCATGATGGCGTTTTCCAACACGCTTACTTGGGCATCTAACATGCTGATGTCAATAGACTGTCCCTCTCCAGTCTGTTGCTTGTCATGTAGGGCTGCCAAGATTCCTATCGCCGTGTAGAGGCCGGCTACGATGTCCCCGTAGGAAACTCCTGGACGTACTGGATCACCGTCTGGTTCCCCTGTGATTGACATCACGCCGCCCATTCCCTGCACGATGATGTCGACGGCTGGGTAGTCTCGGTAGGGGCCTGTCTGTCCAAAGCCTGAGGTGCTTGCATAGATGAGCCCGGGGTTTCGTTTGCGTAGCGTTTCGTATCCGATGCCGAGCCGCTCCATTGTTCCTGGCGTGAAGTTCTCCATTACTACATCGACCTTCTCGACGAGGTCGAGGATTAGTGCCTGCCCTTCCCTGCGCTGCAGGTCAATTGAGACGGAACGCTTACCTCGGTTAATACTGAAGAAATATCCGCTCCAGCCGTTTTGGTAGGGTCCGCTTGTGCGGGCAACATCCCCCCAAGGTGGGCGTTCCACTTTGATTACGTCCGCTCCTAAGTCGGACAGCACCATCGAGGCATAAGGGCCTGAAAGCACCCAGGTAAAATCAAGAACTTTGATGTCTGTTAGTGGTTTTGACACGGATCGCGAGTATACGTGCGTCGACTATCTCTGACTCCGTAGGAATGCGCACGACCTTCATTGCAGAGCTAACTTACGCCCAGCATGGGATTGGCCCTCCAGTACGTTTCTAATGTCCACACTGAGGTACTTCATGGCAGGCCTTACGGATAGAGAAGTGGCGTTAAGGGGAAATTTAAATTCTGACTAAAGCTCACCCGCGCTATCATCCTGCTGTGCCTCAGATTGAATGGTATCGGGTGGCTGACCTCGATGAGTTGGAAGAGGGGGATGTCAAGACTGTTCTTGCTGGTCGTCACGTCGTTGTGCTCATTTTGCACGAAGGCCGTTTTGGGGCGCTGGATAACCGTTGCCCCCACGAAAATGCTCCACTTGGTGAAGGTTACATTGAGCGGGGTTGGCTCATTTGTCCCCTTCATCTGTATGAGTTCAATCCTTACGACGGACACCCCTCTCCGACCTATGAGGAGGGTCCACCTGCTTATCCAGTAGACCTTCGTCAAGATGGGGTCTACGTCGGTATTGAGGATTTCAAAGTTAGTTATGAGGAAGCCCGGCAGGCCTTCTTTGCTGCTACGGAAAGTGCTGTCGAACTAGTCAAATCCGCTCCAGGCGCTAGAGAAACTCTTATAGACTGGCGTCGGGCTGCCGTCGTTGGTACTGATGTAGATCCGCCACAAAATATGCCCCATGTAATAGAGGCCAGTGATCTCCCTAACCCGCTCGCAATTGCTCGTGCCCTTCGTGCTTGGCACGATTCCCACGAGGCAATGCGGGTAGCCTTTAACCGCATTCCCCGGGAAGAAAAGCCCTCGGTTGCCCGTCCACCCGCGAAGTATCCTTCGCCCGCACCCACAACTGTTCCCCGGATGACTTTCGGTTAGCCCTAATGACTAAGGGGGAAGGGGCTGGTTTGAAAGACCGCAGACTTGGGCGAACAGGTCGCATGGTCTCCGAGCTTGGCCTAGGGGCAATGGATACCCCGACCTCAGACAGGGGTTCTGATGCACTTCAGTCTGCTATTGATAGTGGGATCACTTTTATTGATACGGCCCGCGAGTATGCCGGAAGCGAAATGCTTATAGGTCAGGTCCTCCGTGAGATGCAAATTCCGCCTAATCTCTGTCTGGCCAGCAAGACTTTTAGTCGCACTGCTAATGGTTCCCAGTACGACATTGATCGCTCCCTTAAGACCCTGGGCTGTGATTGCATCTCCCTTTATCAGCTTCACGACGTATCGACTCTCGAAGCTTGGGAAGCAGTAATGAATGCCGGGGGTGCCCTTGAGGGTTTGCAGGCTGCTCGTGAGCGAGGCGTTATCGAAAATATTGGTATCTCTTCCCACACTGCTGAGGTTCTTCGGATGGCAATCACCTGTGGTGAGTTCGACACCGTAATGCTCGAGTACTCCGCCTTCTATCCTGTTACTGCTCCCCTAATAGATCTGGCAGCGGAACATGATGTGGGGGTTATTGTGATGCGTCCTGTTGGGGGTTCTGGTCGTGCTAGCGCAATGCGTGGTCGTATTGCTGAGGGCTATGACGGTCCTCTTACTCCTGCCAATCTTCTCCGGTATGTCTGGTCCAATTCTGCTGTTTCGGTTGCAATTCCTGGTGCTCGCTATCCCTCTCGCATCAACGAAAATGTTGCCACGGCCAGGGAAAGGCGCCCTATGGATTCCACTGAGCGTCTTACTCTGGAAGCTGAGGCTTCCAGGTTGTATTAGCTGCGTGCCCACTCTTTTGCAGCATCGGAGGCAACCCACGTTATTGCGTTGGTAAGGAATTGACGAAATGCAGGGTTCTCGTAAGCACTAGGGCCATCCCCCCCGTCAGTTGCTACAACGGGGCTGTTATGGGAGCGCTTTGCCCATGCCACTAGATTGCTGCCCTCGGGATGATTCCAGTTACTTCGTTGTTCTGGTGGGCCAAGGGAGTTGAAATTTTCTTGGACCCACGAATAGTCGCTACGAAGTAGAGGCACTATATCTGGCCTGCTCTCAAAAGTAGCGGTCTTCAAATACAGTTCATCAGTTACTTCAAAGCCATCGCCTAAGCCTTGTAACACTGGGTGGGACGAATCGCACACGGAGAGAAAGTGAGTGATGTTTCCTCGCGGGTCATGGCCACCCCCGCGATATCCCGATACAGGTACCTTCACGCCATCCAAGACGGTCTCGCGCATGGTGAAAGATGACCCATGGACTTCTTTCCAAAGTGGCCAACCAGGCCACTGCACGATGGCATGATTGAGGAGAACAAGGCCAATGCCCTGTTCTAGCAGTGCCTTGATACTGTGCTGGTAGTCCTCTGGGGGAAGTTGATAATTGCCACTGTCGTCGGGTGTGAAGCCCCACATATCGTAGAAGACCACGGCGTCGTAGTCAGCTACATTTTCGGGGCGAAGCATCACCTGGGCTGCGGGCTGTTCAACTTGAGTGGTGTTTAGTTGCGGGTTCTCGTCAAACATCGCATAGAAGCCGTTGTAGTCGAAAACGTGCCCCTTCGTAACAAGTAAAACGTCCAATGCCATAGTGCCGCTATTCCTTTTGGATAATGCTTTCTGGTGGATGACCAGTAATTGTTTTGGTTGAGCTTCTGATAGATACCTCTAGCGTTTCTTGAACGTCAGATGTAGTTCGTTCATGCCAAGCATGATGCCCGGTTGGTTGCGAAAGTCATTCTTGTTTGGGGCAATCGCGAGTTCATCTAGACGGTCAATTAGTGTTCCAACCGCGATGTTTTGCTCCAGACGTGATAGGCCAGCGCCAGGGCAAACGCGGGGCCCCATGGAGAAAGTAAGGTGCCTGCCCGGGTTCTTTCTTTCCAGATCGATACTTTCTGAGTTGGGACATAGGTCGGGATCGCGATTGGCTGCACCGTAGCGGAGATGGAGAATTGAGCCGCGCGGTATCTGCACCCCTCGGATCTCTGTGTCCTCAATCACTAGTCGGGTCGACAACCCCTGAGTCGGAGCGAAGAGCCGGAGTGCCTCTTCCACGAAGAAGCGAATCTTGGAGCGGTCTTTTCGCAATTCCTCGACGATCTCTGGATGCTGGGCAAGCAACATGCCTTCTGCAGCTATTACATAACGGGTAGTGTCGTGCCCGCCGATGTGCATCTGGCCTGCGATACCAGCGATCTCCTCGTCGGTGAGTGAGCGGCCGTTGAATTCGACCTGAGTAAGATCCGAGATGAGATTGTCTCCCGGGTTCTTTCGAGCTTTTGCAACCTGTTCAAGGCTGTAAGCAAATAAGTCAGCAAGTTCGGCTGCATTCGCTTTCTCCTCTTCTGGGGTGAGCAGGTTCTTGTGGCTGTATCCGAAGACGAAGCGTTGCACCTGCGCATCTGCCCAATGTCGCGTTATTTCCAAGTCCTCTAGAGGAAAGCCGATTACGGTTGTGATCACGCGTTGTGGAAGCGGTGCTGCAAATTCAGATACGAAATCCACTTCCCCTCGATCGATCCAGCCATCGATTAGTTCATTTGCCTGGTGGGTGATCATCTCTGTGTTGCGGTGGGCCCCTTCAGGTCCCACCCAAGGTCCGGTTAGCTCTAGGCGTTGCTTCTTATGCAACTCCAATGTTGGTCGAACGGTGTCGCGTGGCGGAACTAAAGCCCCAATGCCGTTTTCTTCTACGAGTTTGGCTGCATCTTCGATCGCGATATGGGCCTGATACATGGGGAATTGCACAGGGTCGCGGACGACTGCTGCGATATCGTCGTACTTAGAGAGAATGAACGCGTCGGTTCCAGGTAAAGCGCCTTCTCCAGGAATGGGGTGAACAGGGGCTTCTTTGTGCAGGATGCGGTAGGCATCAAACCAGTGTTCCTGGGCTCCTGGGGAGAAGAGGTCGACCTCCTCTAGGTTAACTGGGCATTTGATCTCCGCAGCCATCATCTCGTCTTGCTTTTTTTGCTGCTCCGCTGTCAGGGGCATGGCCTTACCTCGATTTTTACGGACTGATTTTGATGTACCAAGGATAGCCGTGATAGCCCATCGCTTGGAAGTGCCACATTTGATTGGTTTTAGAAAAGTTCCTTCTTGGGTGGTGCCTGCCTTTAACTACCCGGAGGGGTGTAGGTAAGGCTGCCAGCCTGCTGCAGGGCAGACATGCCATCTTCTATGGACAAAAGTGGAGTGGTCTTTAGGTTAGCTACACCCCCGCCTGCGGAGGCAACCAGCGCAACTGCAGCCATACTTACATTATCTGGCACTCGCACTATCAAGACGAGATCGTCTTCACCAAAGGCAAAGAAGGCGGATTCTATTTCCCCTCCGACCTTCTCAAATAGAGGCCGAACCACCTCGATCCGGTTTTGCGGGTTTTCGATCTGGGCTGCCCATGCAGCACCGGTGTAGGAGGCTGTAATTAAGTAATGGGCCATGATGCTTCTCCGGATCCCTCATCTATTGGTATTTCTTGATGTTCCTAGGTTTGTGAAGATCTAGACAGTGTTCATCCACTGGCTAAATCTAAGCCGATTAGTTCTGCTAGTTTCAGCGCTCTCGCCCTTTGGTTAATACCTCGAGCCCTAAGCTGCGTCTTTGAGACTGGACAGAGAAGGGATTCTATCAGCTGGCGAATCGGTTTCTCTGGTAAGAAGAACCACCTTTCCAAAAAGAAGGTCCAAGCCAAGTACAGCACAATTGAACGAAGATCTGCATGGTGTTGTGTTTGAACGAAGGGGCTTCCTAGTGTCCTTTACGGGTTTCCCCAGGAGGCTCTTGCACTACGTGTAAACGTGGTTCAATATTATGCCTCGCCTTCCCATATATTTTAGGTGATACTTATTTGTCGGTGATAGGACTGTGTTAATTAACAAATTCTTGCGGTGCGCTGCGCCCATCCAGAAGACCTTGTATGTCCTCGCTCTCGTGTCCATGCTCCTCCTTGGGGCTGTCATGGCAATGGGATGCTCTGATGGTGATGAAAAAATCACTGTTTATTCGGGACGTAGCCAGAACCTTATTGGCCCACTTCTCGAAATGTTTGCTGAAGAAACAGGGATCAATGTTCAGGTTCGGTATGGCGGATCAACTGACCTTGCCCTGCTTCTCCAGGAGGAGGGCGACCGGACTCCCGCTGATGTGTTCATCTCGCGCAGCCCGGGCCCGATCGGCTTCCTTGCGGAGCGAGACTTGCTGTCCGAGCTGGACGATGAGGTGCTTGGTCTTGCTCCCTCGAGTCCTTCCGGCTACTGGGTTGCTTTGACGGGCCGCCAACGTGTCCTCGTCTACAACAAGGAGCTGTTCGATCCGGCCGACCTGCCAACTTCTATACACGAACTCACGGAGGAGAAGTGGTTAGGGCGGGTTGCCCTAGCCCCTACGAACGGATCGTTCCAGGACTTCTTTACTCTATTTCGCATTTCGGCGGGCGATGACAAGGCTCTAGCCTGGCTTAAGTCCCTCCACGATGGTGGTGCGCCTGTCTACCCGAACAACGTTTCCATTGTCCAGGCCGTGGCTCGTGGGGAAATCGAAATGGGGCTTGTCAATCACTACTACAACCTCCGCATCAAGGTTGAGGATCCCTCTGTCCTCAGCGAGAATCACAACTTCCAAGAGGGTGATCCCGGGGGCGTGACCATTGCTACGGCCATTGGAGCCATTGCCTCAGGTGATAAGGATCTGGCCCAGGAGCTCATCCGCTTCCTCACTAGCAAGGTCGCTCAGGAGTACTTTGGGCAGGCGAACTTCGAGTATCCGCTCGCTACAGGGATTGAGCTTGAAGGGGTTGCGCAGTCACCCGTGCCGATCGATCTCGGTGAGTTCGACCGTCTTGGAACCAGTCTTAAGCGAACTATCGAGCTCATCCGCGAAGCCGGCTTCGAGCCATAGAGAGCATCCCTTTCGGGTCCTCGAAGGTGGGCGTGGTATGCCTCTGCATATTTCGGGCGGTGTTACGGAGATGCAAAGCAACTAGCTTGAAAGCTAAATAAAAGGCATTTTCTAGCTTGGCCTTATGCGCAGGCCCCGTATAACCAACGTAATGGCGTCATTACGCAAGCAAGGCCTGTTGCTTCTCAACCTAGGGACACCACGGAGTCCCACAACCAAAGATGTACGTGAGTACCTGAGAGAGTTTCTCTCAGACCCGTATGTTCTCGATGTACCCGCACCTGTGCGATGGCTTCTGCTGAATCTAGTCATCCTACCGTTCCGCCCCTCGCGCTCAGCCCATGCTTACCGTCAGATATGGTCTGAAAACGGCTCTCCCTTGCTTGTCCATAGCGAGGAATTGCGAAGGAAGGTAGAAGAGCGATTGGGGGGTGTCGTCGCTGTTGAGCTGGCGATGCGGTACGGTGAACCTGCAATTCCCGAGGCGTTAGCCCGATTGTATGCCCAAGGCGTCAGCCACATCTCCGTCTTTCCCCTCTACCCACAGCACAGCTCCGCCGCCACGGACTCATCGGTTGAAGCAGTCCGTGCGGCGGCAGTTGGCTCCCCGGTGACAATGAACGTGGTGCCGGCCTTCTTCGACCACCCTCGTTTCATCCAAGCCGTGGCCGAGGCCTCCAGGCCCATGCTGGACGATGGCGCGGCAGAGAGGGTTGTATTTAGCTTCCATGGCTTGCCCGAGCGTCAGGTAAGGAAGGCTGATAGGACGGGGCGCTGCTTCACGGAATCGGACTGTTGCTTCGGCTCCCTCAATGGCGAAATGGAATGCTATCGCGCCCAGTGTTTCTCTACCGCTCAGGCCCTTGGAGATGCGCTTGGGATTCCCGAAGGCCAGCGTTTGGTGACGTTTCAGTCGCGTCTTGGACGGGACCGTTGGATCAAGCCACATACCGATCGAGTGCTCGCTCAACTTGGCCGAGAGGGTGTTCGTTGTGTCGCCGTAATCACACCTGGGTTTGTGGCGGATTGCCTGGAGACGCTCGAAGAGATTGGTATCCGGGGCAGCGCTACCTTCAGGGAACACGGGGGCGAGCAACTGTCACTCGCATCCTGTGTTAACGCTAGTGATGCTTGGGTAGATGCGGTTGTTGCGATTGCAAGGGAGCTAAACCCCTCGATCGATTCCGACTAGGGAAATTTGCGACTTCCTTCTTCTAAGAATGCTTTGATCTGGGGCTACCTGGTCCCTCGTCGAAGCTTTTCTGGGGCATGAGTACTCACCCTAAGAAAAGATTAGGTTGAACTAATATATATAATTAGTCTAAGCTCCCCTCCTGGAAGCAGCTTCTTTGATGATAGGACTTGCGCTAGACGCTACCTCTGGGGCCCGACGGCTACTTGCGGGCCTTGCCTCGCCTGATGTCTATAGCGAGGAGAGTGCTTTGGGATCCCGCATGTGGGGCGGTGGGCCCCTGCGCTGGTTCGTTGCTGCGGTGGTGGTGGCATCAGTAGTTGTGGCAGCTACTCAGATCGCTGATGGCGCCCTCTTAGTAAACGGGTTTGGAAAGGTTTTTCGTCGACCTGAGCTCCTGTTCCTCTTTCTGGGCGGCTATGCAGCGGCTTTCTTGCTGCGGGCAGTTGCCTGGAAAGGGCTTCTCGGACCCAGTGGGGCAGGGGTGAGTGGTGGCAGACTCTTTGCCATCCTGCACGCTGCGCTGTTTGCTAATCACGCGCTTCCGGTTAAGGCAGGGGAGGTGCTCCGACCCTTTCTCGGGACTCGTGCTGGCCTCAATGTAACGGACGCCACAGTGTCCACTGCTGTGGCCCGCCTGCTCGACCTTGCGGCTCTGTTCGCTATTGCCGCTGCTCTCATCCCTCTCACCGTTGGTATAGACGGGCTCACCGTTCTAATAGGCCCCGCCTGCCTGCTCTTGGCTTTGGTGGCCGTTCTGCTTTGGTTCCGTGGGACAACTGCTACCTGGAGCCGCTTCCAAGCTGTGGAGCGACTTTGGATCAGGACCAGGGATGCGCTCCGAGTCCTATCCCCGCGAACTGTGATTGGCGCTTTCGTCCTGACCGTCCCCAGCTGGATCCTTGAGGCAGTCGTTGTTTACTCTGCTGCGCACGCTCTCGGTTTCGAGATTTCCCTTCCTGTTGCGATGGCGGTCACGGCCTTCACCATCTTCTTCCAGGTTTTCCATATCACGCCTGGCGGCATAGGTGTCTATGAAGCGAGCATGATTGCTGCGCTTCAGGTACAGGGTATGCCGGGTGGTGAGGCTCTCACGCTCGCGGTGCTCACGCACGGCCTCAAGTTCCTCTACGCCTTTGGTATCGGTGGAGTACTGATGCCATATGCGTTCGGAAGTCTGCCAACACTAGGCAAGCTACGAGGCAGCCGCGACGATCCAAAACCCGCTGGCCGTCTTGAGAATGTGGCTGCCCGCCTCTGGAATGTCCTCAATGAGGGAAAGCCGTTTACGCCTGTCTTCGTTTTGGGGACCCTTGTGCTGCTGGGCCTGCCTCACCTTACTGATGGTGGCTATTGGGTGCGGCAGGGGATCGCAGTTGTCGCCCTGCTACCTCTCTTCGCCGTTTTCTATCGTTACGCGTTCCCTCTCCGTCTGCGGGCAGGCCTCTGGGTGCTTCTTGCTGTCTTCCTCGCCGCCTTCCGTTTCGTTGACCCTGTAGCGATAGGACTCGTGCTTGCGCTCTACCTTGGGTTTACCGTCGTGCTCTGGGGGAGCATCTACTACCACCTCCGCATAGGTACACCTTGGACGAATGGCTTCCGCTTCTGGAGGCTTGTCCTGGAGAATCCAGATCCCACAAGCGGGAACTTTCTCGAGCAGGTTCCCAAGCTCCTCATCCTAGTCTTGTTGTCCGGCTTCCTGGTGGAGCATTCCGGACCGCTTTCGTTCGCGGCGGTTGAGGGCTTCACGTTGGGTGCTGGCCTTTTGGCTGTACTCACGCACCAGTGGTGGTTCACCTGGGCGCCGCCGGATCCACTTACCCCGACCCACCTTCGTAACGAGAACGTTCCCGTCTCTCGGCGAGTCATCCTGATCGTAATTGATGGCTGTCGTCCCGATCGTCTCGCCGAGGCACGGACACCGTTCCTTGATAGCCTCGCCGCTCAAGGCCTCGTCTGCGGTGATATGCGCACTGTTTATCCTGCGCGCACCGTTACTGCGTTTACTTCGATGTTGACTGGAGCCCCACCGAGCGTCCACGGCATGCGCAGCAACTTTGTTCCTTCCCTTGGTGTGAAGTGCAAGTCGATATTCGATGCGCTCAAGGACCATGGAATGCATGGGCGTCTTGTTGGCATTGCCCATCTTGTGGATTCTTTTGGGGACCGTACTGTTGAGACTGTCACTGCAGTTACGCCTAATGAAGAGATTGACGACGCGCTCGTATCGCGTGCGAAGGCGGTGCTCAAAAATGAGGACCCTGAGCTGCTTGTTTTGCAGACACTCTCAGTCGACCAGACAGGCCATGCCCGGGGTAGCTACTACCCGGAGTACCTCGAGCGCATTGAGGCCACTGACCATCTGATTGAGGATTTTCTAGCGTGGTGTCGTGAGGAGGGCTACCTCGAAGGGGCAACAGTAATTGTTACGTCCGACCACGGTCAGGGGAAGGGTATTGGCGGACATGGCCACCTCACCGAGCCGGAAAAGCGCGTCCCTTTCATTGCGTGGGGTGAGGGTATTCCGCAGGGACTACAGCTGGAAGGCTCGCGTAGCTTGCTCGATGTCGCACCGACTCTTGCGTACTACCTTGGCGTCTCACCACCAGAGCAGTCGGTTGGCCAGGTGCTTTTTACTCCCAAAGGTGTTCCGGAGCGGGGAGATTCACTTGCGATAGTTATTCCCGCATACAACGAGGCAGAGGCACTTCCAGATGTTCTTGCGCGCATTCCGCGACAGCAGCTCGGCGACGTAACTGTCATTGTCGTCGACGATGGTTCAACCGATGCTACGGCAGTAGTTGCGGAACGCGAGGGTGCTGATCTTGTCGTTCGGCATTCCTCTAACCTGGGTCTCGGGGCTGCTCTGCGGACGGGTCTCGAAACGGCCCGTGGGCTCGATGCTCGTGCTGCTGTCTATCTAGATGCTGATCTCGAATACGATCCTGCAGAGATCCCGGCACTACTGGCTCCTATCGAAACTGGTGAAGCCGATTACGTTCTCGGTTCCCGTTTCCTCGGAACCCGGCATGGCCACAGGCTCTTTCGTTCCCTGGGTAACCGTGTGTTTACCCTTGTGCTAAGCGTTCTCACCGGCAGGCGTATTTCCGACGGGCAGACGGGCTTCCGAGCTTTCTCGGCGTCTGCGCTCAACGTCGCGGAGATCGTCCATGACTACAACTACGCTCAGGTCCTCACGCTCAATCTTCTGCATAAAGGGATGCGCCTCGCCGAGGTTCCCATCACCTACCGCAGTCGAACGAGTGGCCGGTCCTTTATCAATGCCAACTACCTCTGGCGCGTGCCCTTTGGCATGGCGCGAGAGGTTCTGGGAAATCAGCCATAACGCACTAAAAGTGCGCAAAGGAAAGGAAGCGATTCAATGCAAATGCTATCGGTAAGAAGAGGGAGGATCATCGCTTTTACGGCGATCGTTGCCCTCGTAGGAGTTGTCGCCGCCTGTGGTGGGGACAATGGTGAGGATCGGCCAGGTAATGTTGAGGTAATCAGAGATGGTTCTGCCTCTGGTTCTGCCTCTGGTTCTGCCTCTGGTTCTGCCTCGGGTTCTGTTTCGGGTTCTGTTTCTGGTTCTGTTTCTGGAACGGGCAGTGCCTCGGGAAGTGCCTCGGGAAGTGCCTCCGGGACGGCTTCAGTATCTGGGGCTTCTGAGTCCAGTGGTGCTGTTTCTGCGGCAATAGGAGCCTATCAGCCTGTCTCTGATGTCGACTCTCACGCTGCTGTCGTGCTCGATGTTTGCGAGATCAACAGTCTTCTTCCTAAAGACGCCCCTCTCGATTATGACGCTATAAAACAGGTGTACGTTGAGGGCGGGAATTCGGTAAAGAGTAGTGGTGCTGTACGCACGATCGCTGGATTTGCCCGCTCAGAGCGTGACGAGCGGATCTGGAACGATTACGTCACCTACTATGACGATTCAACCTGGCTAGACACATTCGTCATGAGCGCAATCGAAGGGACGGGCGCCTTTGCGGGCGAGTCCGATCTGGTTCGCCGTCAGGGTATCCAGAAAGGTATTCAGAACCAGGTCATGGTTGCTTGGGCGATCCACGAACTCGTGGCTGCTCTCGGAAAAGCTGCCCAGGGCAACTTCGACCCTGCCAAGGGAGCTCCTCATAACTGGGACGAGGCCTGGGCTTTCTACCACGGTTCCGAACCAGGTTGTGGGCCTTACGCCACTGCTGATAAGCGGGGCGGCAACTTCGGGACGGGCACGGCTGTGAATGATGCTATTGCTTCAAATATGACCGAGGGTGTCGAGGCGCTTGTGGGTGGTGATATGGGTGGCGCAGCCCTTGCTACCTCCAAGATCATGCAACAGCTTTCCGTAACCTATGTTCAGGCAACAATTCGCTACGCCCACAAGGTAGATAGCGACTTGGAATCGGGTGACGCCGAGAAAGCCCGTGTGCACCAGGCCGAGGGATGGGCCTTCTTCCGAGTGATTGAACCACTCGTTGCAGGTGTAGATGCGGAAGTTGCTAAGACGATTGCTTCGTACTACGACCTCTCCGTTGGCCCCCCCCAGGCCGGTTCCGGAGATGCTGTTCAGGCAGCCCTTGAGTCTGTTTACGCTGGACTTGGCATCACTGCCGAGCAGGTCGGCGAACTGCAGTAGGTCCATGGGGAGCCGGTGACAGTTCTCGGTCGCCGGTTCCCCGCCAAACTGGAGGAAATTCCCTATGAAAGTAACTATTGCAGGCTATGGCTCGGTTGGTAGCTATGTGGCTGGGCTTTTCGACGATCATGAGTTAGCCATTTTCGATCCGCCGCTGGGCTTCGGGACGAGCGATGACCTTACGGACACTGATTTCGTCATTATCTGTGTCCCTACGCCCCGTTTGCCCTCGGGCGAATGTGACACTTCTATCGTTGAGGAGGTCGTGGGACTCTCTGATCCACGCGTTGCTATCGTCTGCCATAGCACGGTAGCGGTCGGAACCACCGAGCGACTCATTGCTGAGACGGGCAAGCGACTCGTTTTTGTGCCTGAGTATGCCGGCGAGTCTGAAAACCATCCTCTGCGGGATCCGGCCAACCGCCGCTTTCTGATCTATGGTGGGAATGACTCAGTAACCTCAGCGGTACGGGACCTCTATGAGGGTGCATATGGGTCCGGCCTAAAGCATTACTGCGTTTCGCCAACTGTTGCTGAGGTCGTGAAGTACATGGAGAACGCTTTCCTTGCGACTAAGGTGGCGTTCTGTAACGAATTCTTCGAACTCTGCGAGACCGTAGGTGTGGACTACGAGCGGGTACGCCAATTGTGGCTGGAAGATGATCGAATCAACCCTAGCCATACCGTTGTAACGGAGGAGCGCGGCTACGGTGGCCAGTGCCTCCCAAAGGACACGGCCGCTATAAGCGCTTCCGCTCGCGCCCTAGGGGTACCAATGGAGATTCTCGAGGCGGTTCAGGAGGCCAATGCCCGCCACCGTGCAAATGGTGAGGCCGAGGAACCTCTGCTGGTTGCAGCCGCCCAGGGAGCAGGATGATGGCCAGCAAGCTCTTGAAGATCGGGAAGGTCCGGCCCTGTGATTGCGGGAAGCACTCGTCTGTTGTGTTGCATGAGTGCCGAGGGAAAGCCCGTATAAGTGTCCCTGTCCATCCCGATATTGCGAGTTGGTTCGCGCCAGACAAGGATGGTGTCGGCTGTCTGTTCACTGGTATAGGTGAAGTCCTGCGAGGAATCGGGTGGGAGCCGCGGGCTGTCATCCTAACGTGTGACGAAAATCGAAAGGGGCAAATCTGGCTGCGCCTTGGGAACAACGGTGCCGAAACTGATGTTGAGTGTGAACCCGGAGTCGCTCTGCTGACTGCGGAACGGATAGGCCTGCCGATTCTTCTAGAAGAATGTTCTTCTGAAGCCGCTCGCACAGTGATCCCCGATGTTTACCACGAGGTGCTCACCGATCTAGGCCTGCTGGACGAATCCTCTGCATGATGATGAAGCTGGATAAATACCGTAGCCCCGGTTTTTTTAATTCCGGTCCCCTTGGCTACGGTATTTATCCAGCTTCATCCAAGCTGTCATCCCCATGCCCCCGAGTGCGAGCCAGAGGGCTGTGAGTATCCAAGTTTCCGTCGTCCAAGAGGTGTAGTTTGGGAATAGCCATGCTATCACCTGGAAAAGATTGGCCCCCATATCGAACGGGTCGACAGCGATGACGACTTCGCGTGAGCGGCCTGCCTCGGCCAGCGCAGCCGTGATTCCTAGCGAATAAAGGCCAAGTACTCCAAGAAAAGTGTGGCCTGTCCACTGGCAGCGCATAGCTAACAGTGCTATCGGAATCGGTAGCAGAGGGAACACGGTTACTAGTGTCCGTCCAGGGAACCACCAGCCCATCATTGTGATCACGATGAATGTTGCGATTAGCACTTGGACTGTGATGAGCCCTAATACGAGACGTAGCCTTGCGTCGCCGCGCAGGAGAAGCACAAGTCCAGGAATAACGGCGAACAACACTGGCGCCCAACGCGCCACTCCGAACCGCCTGTCGATTAGCAGTCCCCACAGCCGATAGATGCGATCTTTAAATTCCACGTGCTGGCCGATCGTGTTCACGGTAGTTTCTCCCGCGTAGACCAAGTTCACGTTGTAGGGCGTAAGAGACTCGAACAGGGCGAGGTGGAAGGCAGCGTAGGCTGCCGCAGAGGCGCCAGCTCCCACAAGCAGTGCGACTCTTCCCCAAGGGTATGCCCGCCAGAGAACGTAAAGCGCTACCAGTGCTGCTAGAGGAGCGTATTTCGTTCCCAGCCATGGCAATGCTGATAGTAGTAACACGACTGTTATCACCGGCCCTATCGTGAGCCGTTCCCGCTTCGTTGCCACCACCAGTGCGCCGACGAGGGCGAGGCCTGCCGGGATCTCTGGATAGATCTCCGAGGAGTAGATGAAAGCCGTTGCGGTGAGTGCCACCGCTGCTGTCGCCAGCCAGACCAGCACCGGCTGGCCTCCGGTGAAACGCAGAGCGAGGAGGAAGGCTAGCGCCCACGTGAGAGCCGCGATCAGTACGAGCTGGAACTGAGCACCAACAAGTCCTCCCAGGGAAAATCCTGGAATCAGGAGCAGGGAAAGGCCTGGGTTGTGAGGGCTCAGAACTTGTCCATCACTGAGGGGTATCGATTGCTGCCAGAGACCGTCCGCATGGTCGAAGAAAGACGCATATGAATGCGAGTCGTATTGGTTACGTAAGTCGAGGTTACCGTCCTGCAGCAGGCTTTGCGTCGTGATCAGATAGAACGGCTCATCTCCTGTAATCGAAGCGCCCCGACTCGCCCTAATGTCGATGGAAGAGCTGTACGCGAGAGTCAGCAAAACAAACAACGCGAGCCCGCCGCTCAACGCCGGTCGAGCACCCGCCTGGGCTAATAGCCGACGCACTTGACTGGGTAGTTCCACCTTAGCTAAGACGACAGGGCCATTGTGGGCTCTGGGAATTGTGGGAGTGGAAGATCATCAACGCTTGCTGGAGGGACCTTTCTGGCTCGTATCTGGGGATTGGGCTTCCTCCAGAACAGAGTTGCCGGTTGGTTGCTGGCCAATTCCTCTCTCCAGTAGAGCCGGAAGCTCGTTGTCACTGGCCTCAATCAGAGCATCGACCCATCGGTGGAAGAGCTGGCCGCCGGTCTCGTTTCGTCCGAAGAGGAGATGGTCCTTAGCTCCAGTTGTCAGTGCTTTCTGGATGTGGAAGCCGGTGTAGTAATCCTCATCACCAACAACCATGCGCATAAAGTCCATGTGTTGGTCGATTTCCTCTTGGTCCTGCTCCTCTTTTGGCTCGAACCTCAGAAAACTCTGTGTCGTATGGGACTCGAGTGGGGTCTTGCCAGGGAACATTTGGGAGATCATGTATCCGCCCCCCGTGCCTCCCGCGATGGAGATGTTTGGGAAGATCGTCCAGACGCCACCGGTTATCTGGTCGTATTGCCACTGTTCTTCTGGTGTGTCGGCGAGCTGCTCGTAGTTCTTTGGTGCAACGACGCGGACGTGTGGTCCCCATGCGTAGTAATCAGGCTGGAACGCCCCATCAGGGCCAAAGCTGTTCCGGTGCAAGATGGGCAAGTGGTAGAAGTCACGGTATCCGTCGTAGGCGACCTTCCAGTTGGGGCCGTTCAGGTCCTGGCGCCCCACGACGTGCGCGTCTGCGAATTTAAGATCCTCGAGCATCTGGCCATAGCCGCTAAGGAATGTGTCGATGTTGACGTTCGAATTTGGATTGAGAGTGACCCAAATAAGCCCAGAGCGCTCTGATGTCGGTAGCGGTGTGAGGCCGTAACAGGAGCGGTCGAATTCGCCAAAGTTGTTCTCGTCGAATACGCCTGCTAAATCCCCCTGGAGGTTGTAAGTCCAGGAATGGTAATTGCAGCGGAAGATGTTCGTCTGGCCGCCCTCATCTTCGACTACATAATTGCCTCGGTGGCTGCACATATTTACAAAGGCTCGAGCCTGATTATCATCGCCCCTAACAATCAGGACCGGGACGCCGACAACTTCCATGGCGCGATAGGACCCCGGCTCGCGCAATTCACTTGAGAATCCGAGTGCCATTGGTAAGCGCTTGAAGATGCGTTCCACTTCGACTTCCCAACGATCTTGGTCATAGTAATCTGCAGCAGGGATCTCTAGGATCTCTGGCGCCAAGTCAATGCGGCCTTCCTGGAGGTTTTCAACCTCGCGACGGACCATTGACATCAGTTGTTTCTCTGGCATTAGAACTCCCTTTTAAAAAACCACTTCTCGATAGTCTATGGATGGAACGCGTGAGGGCTATTGGGGATCGAAAACGAGGTCTAATCGTTGGGGTGCGCGGAACCCCCCCTTGTTGGCGGGGCTGCAGACCCCTTCGTTTTCGACACCTGGCTTAAGCCTTACGTTTGACATCGCCTTTAGTAATTGTTTGCTCGCGATCACTGACTCGGCTCGCGCCACGGCATAGCCCATACAGAAGTGCGAGTTAAGCCCGAAGCCTAGATGACTGGCTTGGCCGTTTTTGTGGTAACCCGTGCGGAGTTCGCGGCCCATATACAGGTCTTCGCGGAAGATATTGAAGTCATCGGGATCACTGAAGACCCGCTCATCGCGGTTGCCGGACCCCACCATGAAAATAGTCTGCGCTCCCACGGGTAGCACCTGGCCATGAACGGTTACCTCGCGCCGCGTGAAACGTGGAGGTGGCGCGTGCAATGGGGGGTCATACCTCATGGATTCGACGAAGGCCCGGTCAAACAGGTCTGGGTCGCGCTTTACCTCCTCGAATTGGTCAGGTCTATTGAGGAGGTGCCACCACATGCTTCCCGTAAGGCACTCTGTTGTGTCTCCACCGGCGCTGATAAGGAGGGCAATGAGGCTCTGCAGCTCATAGAGCGTCATTGTCCTATTTTCGTACTCAGTATTGATAAGACGCGTAATAAGGTCTTCGCCGCTGGTGTCACGTTTCCGCTCTTCGTAGATCGGTTCGAGGTAATCGGCGAGAGCTTTTCTTGCGGCGATTCCTTCCTGGACGTACTTCTCGGATATGTTGGAAACTGCTCCTCCGGCGGCAGCAGCGCCCCCAGCCATGATCGCTCGGTACCACTCCACGAATTGTTGTTCGTCTTCGCGTGGAATCCCGAGGATGCCAGTCACTACGCGTACGGGAAATTGGGCGCAGAACTCCGTAATGAGTTCGACTTCGCCTTGTTGAGCGATTCCTTCAGCCATTTCCTTAGCTACGCGGTCCGAGATCTGGGCTACTACTTCTGCGGTGATTTGCTCGACGACGGGGAGCCGCTGTCGGAGGGGCCGCCCCACAAATGAGCTAGCTATAAGCCCACGCTCCCATTGCCATTTCTTAGCATGTGAGCCGTATTCGATCAGCGTATCGCCGAATGGAGACTGGGATCCGAAGGGATACTCACCATCGGGATCGTAGGCACCGCGCTGCCAGGTTTCATCGTCACCGAATGCCTCAACGATGTCCTCATAGCGCGAGATTACCCAGCGGTTGTGGTAATGGTCGTGGTAGATAGGGTGGAGGTCGCGAAGTCGCCGATAGACGGGAAATGGATTAACTCGAAAATCTGGTTGGTCCCATTCCAGCGGAGATACGGGTTGTGCCGTCATTTCTGCATTTGACATGTTCGCCTCCGGGTTACAAATGGTTGTTTAGCCACCATCACAAT
>DEAD01000008.1:215654-229153 GCA_002346645.1 Dehalococcoidia bacterium UBA2991 | reverse complement strand
TGTTTAGCCACCATCACAATGGTTTGTATTTTATGAGAAGGACAACCCATTTTCCTCCTAAATGCTTCTGAAGACGATATGGAGGCGGGTGCCCTCTTGGGATACCGGACAGAGCAGCTGCCGGGACTGGAAAAAGTTTGGGAGAGTGAGGGGCCAGCAGCCTTATGTGCTCACCATTGGACGAACATCGGCATGATCACGTGAACATAGCCCTCTTCTTCTGCGGGTCGGAATACTCCCTGGCTCGATGGGCTGGTCGTTTCTAAGCGCACTTCACCCTCTAGGGCACCCAAAACGTCGGCCAGGTAACGACTGTTGAAGGCGATCTTTGCTGGCTCACCCTCTACCTTCACATCGATCTCACCTTCGTTGTCACCTACTTCGTCTGCGCGCGCACTAATGACTAGCTTTCCCGCTCCGCTAGTTCCTGCGGGTTGCACCTGCAAACGCACAATTCCGCTTCCGTCCCTCGCGAAGATGGCTGCAATACGAGCTCCCCGCATGAAGTCATCTACATCCACCATAGTTGCTGTGGTGTACTCCCCTGGGATTAGTTGGTTGTAGTTGGGGAAGGTTCCTTGGATTAGCTGTGCCACCAGCTCTACATCTGATAGTGAAAATTGCACCTGAGTCTGTTTTTCATTGACTCTTACTTCTACTGGGGCTGCTCCCTCTCCGATAAGGCGTCCTATTTCGCGTAGTGCTCGGGCGGGAACAATTAAGTTCAAATCCTCAAGAGGGAATGCTTGATCATCCCCAAGTGCGATGTCGGAAACTGCCAGACGGAACCCGTCTGAGGCTGCGAATGTCAGCTTGCTATCCTCGCCCTTGATGCTTACACCGGTTATGACGGGTCGTGAGTCATCCGTTGCTGCTGCGAACTCGACCCGGTCGATGGTACGCCGGAGAGTTGCTGAGTCGAGCTTGATCGAGGGCCCCTCTTCGATTGTTGAAATCCTGGGGAAGTCCTCTGCATCCATCGTGTTGATTGTTGACTCCGTGCGGGCGCACTCAAGCTTTGCTTGACGGGTTCGTTCGGGTATCTCGATCGACACTGTTGCTGGTGGTAGTTGTCCTACGAAGTCTGTTATCAGGCGAGCAGGAATTGTTGTGGCACCTTCCTCTTCGACCTTCGCTCCGATCCAAGTACTGATGGAGATGTCGAGATCGGTAGCCGATAGGCGTAACCGTCCCCCATCAGTTGCCATCAGGATGTTTGAAGTGATGGGGAGGGTTGATCTTGCGGCAACTGCCCGCCCTACGATCGCCAACCCCCGTTGGAGGTTCTCCTGGAGGACCTGAACCTTCATGTGATTACCCGCATTCCCCGTTCTGAGCGGCGATTATAGGAAGCTCCCCATCCCCCCACAAGGCGAATGCTTAGGCACTTAAGCAATTTCGGTCCATTCCGGGGACTTAATGGGACATAACCCCATAACTTAAGGCAGAGCTATACTTATGGTTCTGGCGCTCATTGGGGCGCCACTTTGGACTTCTCGTGTATATCAACAGCCTTAAACTCACCAACTTTAGAAATTATTCCCAAGTCGATCTCTTGCTGGATAAAGGGCTCAACCTTTTTGTGGGCGAGAATGCACAAGGGAAGAGCAACCTTCTTGAGGCTATTTATCTTCTCTCTACTCTTCGCTCGAGCCGGGCTAGCAGCGATTCTGACCTTGTGTGTCGAGATGTCCTTGAATCAGAGTTTCCTGTGGCTCGTCTTGAGACTGAGGTACAGCGTGCAGCAGGGCGTCTAAGCCTCGAAGTTGCCGTTGTTGGCCGCAGCGGTGAGAAAAAGCGCGCGGGTAAACGCGTGCGCGTGAACGGCCTTGCTAAGCGAACCTCTGATGCAGTTGGACAGCTGGCCGCTGTTCTTTTTACAACCCTGGATATAGAGATCGTTGCTGGGCCTCCAATTCTCCGTCGTCGCTACCTCGACATGATGTCTTCACAGGTCGATCGTGGATATCTGCGTGCAATGCAGCGCTATCAACGGGTTCTCCAACAGCGCAATGGGTTACTCAAGCGAATTCAAGCCCATGATGCTTCCCCCTCAGAGCTCGGTTTCTGGGATCAGGAGCTTTCGCATGCTGGCGGTATCATCATGAAAGGTCGGTCAGACGCTCTCGGATTACTTGTCCCATACGCCTGCGAGCAGATGGGCAAGCTCAGTGACGAAGTTGAGACAATCGCACTGGCATATAAGCCAGCCCTGCGGGATGTATTCGAGGATCCTCTTCCAATCGAGGAGGCGGAGTGGACCAATCGCATGCTGCAAGCTCTCGAAGATGGCCGTTCCAAGGAGATTGGAGCTGGTGTGACTCTTTATGGACCGCATCGTGATGATGTTGAGGTGCTCATTGACGGCTTGCCGGCTGCTGCCTTTGCTTCCCGCGCTCAACTGCGCACCGCTGTTCTATCTCTCCGCTTCGCCGAGGCTGCTTATATCCAGGCTTGCCTTGGTGACGAACCTGTGGTCCTTCTTGACGACGTGCTTAGCGAGCTCGATGAGCAACGACGTAGAGGTGTGCTGGATACGTTTGAGGGCTTCCAACAGGTCGTCTTAACAACTGCTGATCCTGATCGCGTGCGTGATGTTCTTAAAACGGCTACGGGCCGTTTTGTGGTTTCCGGGGGGGCTATCAGCCGCTTCGAGGGCGAATAAGTCTGGGTTACTAGCGGAGAGCGGGCGTTAGTTTTCCTGCTGGTACGCTGATTAGTAGCGCCCTTCTTTCCACTGTAAGCGTGGTTGGTGTCTCGCCCACTACGTCTCCGTCTACCTGAACTGGCAGTCCTGGAGTGGTTATATTTAGGTGCGTAGTTCGCAGCTCCCGTACCCCTTTATCCCCGGAATGGCGTCGAACGATCACTTTTAGGGCGTGGCGAAGTCCTTCAGCTAAGGTGCTTGGCATGAAAATACATGCGTCGAGCATGCCGTCGCGCGCACTTGCTTCCGGAGCAAACATGAGGAAACCGCCATACAACCGCGTATTGCTCACCACGAGCAAGCCAACCCTCGCCACGGCTGCTTCCTCCTCTGTAGACCAGGCCATTTCTGTGGTTCGCAGCTGGTGGAGCGTAGGTAATCCGTGAAGGACATAGGCGAGTACCCCCAGTTTTCTTTTCAGTGCTGGCCTCACTTTTGCCGCAATTTGTGCATCCCAACCGATTCCAGCCATTAGTAGAAATGGCTCTGCCCCGGCTCTGCCCAAGTCAATTGCTACCTGCTGGCCGTCCAAGTGGGATTCAAGTGCCTTCAGCAGGTTCTGAGGGATTCCTGCCTCCTTGGCCCAAACGTTCGCTGTTCCACCCGGTAGCACGGCCAGTACCGAGCCTGAGCCCGCCAGGGATCCGGCCGCAAGCCGCACAGTGCCGTCTCCTCCTAGCACAAATACGAAAGTGTCTCCGCGTTCTGCCGCTCGGGCCGCGGCTGCCGCTGTTCCCGCTGGTGTTTCGGGCAGCTCAAGCCGCGCTTTAAAGCCGCGCTCTTCAAGGCGTCGTAATGCCTGCACGCCATCGAAGTGACGTAGTCTCCGTGCCAGTGGGTTTGCCACGATTGTGGCGGTTTGTGCAGTCATCGTTGCCCAGGGTCCCCTGACTTCCTACCATACCGGCCAACAATTTTGTCTCTGGAGACGTTGTGCTCGCTCTCTCTCGGTTTGACCACATTAGTATGGCTGCCCACAACTGGCGCGAACAGCGGGATCGTTTTCAACTGCTTTTCGGCTTTCGCTTTCTTCGGCAATTCAATGCCCATCCCGGTACACCCTTTGAGGGTTGCGTAACTCGAATCCGCAACACGCAGGTGGAGTGGGAGCTTCTCGAGCCGGATGGCCCTGACAGTTTCGTTCAGCGATTTCTCGATCAACGGGGCCCTGGCTTACATCACCTGACTGTTCAGGTTCCGGACATTAAAGAAGCAGTCTCTGAACTGGAGCGCCTCGGTATCACTCCCTTTGGGGGTATTAGCGAAGACACAATGTGGTGGATGGCTTATATCCACCCTCGAGATAGTGGAGGGGTCCTCTGGCAGCTCTATCAACCAAAGAGTGTGCAGAGTGTGAATGGAACTCTTGGTGAAGGTGGTGTCGTTGGCTTTAATCGGCTCGACCATGTCTCACTTGCCTCATCTAACCTCGAGGAGCAGGCCGTTTGGCAGGAGCGTGTCTTTGGCATGGAGGTTGAGGGTCGTTGGGAAAGGCCCGATCAGGGCTACAAGGGCTGTCTTATGCGCATCCCCAACACTGAGCTAAAGTTTGAAATCCTCGAACCAATTGGTGAAGAGGGCTTTCTCCAGGACTTTCTCACTAAGCGAGGGAAGGGCCTGCATCATGTTTCCTGTGAGGTTGAGTCCATCGATCGAGCCGTAGAAGCTCTGTCCGAAAATGGAATCAAGCCGCCCGGTGGTGTCGAAGATTCACTCTGGAAGCGAAACATCTTCCTTTCTCCGCGCGACACTAATGGAGTCCTGTTTCAGCTCTTTGAAGAAGCCTCTGCCTAAGTTGGTCTTTTGCGATTTGTAAAAAACCGCATGAAACGACCACTGCAGCTGGATCCATTCCTGCTCTGACAAGAGGCTGTAAGGGTAAGAGTGATGCTTCTTCCTATCTTGTTTTAGCAAGCAAAAAAAGATTCGTTGGGCTACCATCACTCGCACAGATGTTCGATAGCCATTCAACGGTAGAGGCGACCTCCCTAACGGGAGATGTGCTTGCATTGTTCCACCCTGTGGTTAGGACCTGGTTTGAGCGCCGGTTTGCCAGTCCCACGGGTGCCCAGGTAGAGGGTTGGCCTCATATCCATGCCAATGAGCCGACCCTGATTGCTGCTCCTACGGGTTCGGGGAAAACTCTGGCTGCTTTTCTTGTTGGTATCGACCAGCTTGTTCGTGAGGCTGAGGCTGGTGACCTTACCGCTGCGACCCGCATCGTATACGTCTCTCCTCTTAAAGCGCTTAGCAACGACATTCAGCGCAATCTCGAGGAGCCACTTGCTGAGATAAGCGCCCTTGCGGTGGAGATGGGCTATCAACTACCTCCTATTACCAGTGCTGTCCGGACGGGTGATACACCCTCTTCTGCTCGCCAGACTATGGTGCGACGCCCCCCCCATATACTCGTAACCACTCCCGAGTCCCTGTTCCTTCTCGTTACGGCTGAGCGTAGCCGGGAGAACCTTCGTGATGTCCGTACCGTTATCGTCGACGAAGTTCATGCTCTTGCGCGAGATCGTAGGGGAAGCCACCTTGCTCTGACACTCGCTCGTCTTGAGGATTTGACCGAGACTCCAATTGTTCGGATAGGGCTTTCTGCTACCCAGAATCCGATTGAGTTAATGGCTCGCTTCTTTGCCAGCCCTGGTCGACCAGCCACTATCGTTGACCAGGGCCACCAACGGGACATAGAACTTCACGTTGAAACACCGCCTAGTGATCTCGAGGCTGTTCCTGCTAGGGAGCAGTGGCGGGATATATTTGATCGTCTCGCCGAGCTTATCTCCGAACACCGGACAACTCTCATTTTCGTCAATACTCGTTCTCTTTCAGAACGTGTCGCCAAGGAGCTTACGGAACGCCTTGGTGAGGAAGCTGTTGCGAGCCACCATGGAAGTATTGCTAAGGGGCGGCGCCTCTATGTTGAGCAGTGCCTCAAGGCTGGTGAACTCCGCGCTCTTGTTGCCACAGCTTCCCTAGAGCTTGGTATTGATATCGGTGCTATCGACCTTGTTTGCCAAGTTGGCTCTCCGCGCAGTATTGCCACATTGCTTCAACGGATCGGCCGATCTGGGCACGCTCTCGGTTTGCGTCCCCATGGTCGGCTTTTCCCCACTACTCGAGATGAACTAATTGAGTGCGCTGCTCTTGTTCGTGCTGTTCGGGCTGGGCGTCTCGACCGGATTTCTCCGCTTACTGCCCCTTTGGATGTTCTTGCTCAGCAGATTGTGGCCGAGTGCGCCTGCAAACCCTGGTCAGAAGATGCTCTCTATAGCCTAATGCGGGAAGCCTATCCCTTTGCCGAGCTCTCGCGAGAGTACTTCGATGAGATTGTTACCATGCTTGCCACCGGCATCGGGGATGGTCCTGGCGGGTCCTCACCACTTATTCATCGCGATCGTGTTAACGGGATGGTTCGTGGGAGGCGGGGAGCTCGTCTCGCTGCGCTTAACAATGGTGGTGTCATTCCTGAGATGGGCGATTATCGCGTCATTGCCGAACCGGAAGACATCCCAGTTGGCACGGTTAACGAGGATTTTGCTTTGGAAAGCGCTGCCGGCGACATCTTTCTGCTTGGCTCCACGTCTTGGCGTATTACACGAGTGGAGAGGAGCACAGTCCGTGTGGTTGACGCTCATGGTGCGCCGCCCACGGTTCCCTTTTGGTTAGGGGAGGCCCCTGGTCGTACCATCGAGCTCTCGGAAGAAGCCGGCCGCTTGCGGCGCGAGATAGCTGATGGCTTTGGAGACCCTAGTACTCTAGTCACCCGCCTGCAGGAGGAGTGTAGCCTCTGTGAGAACGGCGCCCGGCAGATGGTCGACTATGTTCTCGCTACTCGCGATGGCCTTGGTGTTGTTCCCTCTGATACCGATGTCGTCTTCGAGCGCTTTTTCGATGATTCTGGAGGTATGCAGCTTGTTATTCACGCCCCCTTTGGCGCGCGTGTTAATCGCGCTTGGGGACTTGCTCTCCGTAAACAGTTCTGTACTACTTTCGACTTTGAGCTCCAAGCTGCTGCTAATGATGATGCCATCCTCCTCTCCTCTGGGCCGCAGCACTCCTGGCCTCTTGCTGAGGCTTTCACCTGGGTCAATCCACGTAATGCCGCAACACTTGTAGAAAAATCAATCTTTTATATTCCTTTGTTTCCCACTCGTTGGCGTTGGAATGCTTCCCGGGCGCTTGCTATCGCACGACAGCGCAATGGCAAGCGTGTACCTCCCTTCCTACAACGGATTCGTGGTGACGACCTTATGGCTGCTGTCTTTCCCGCTCAGGTGGGATGCCAGGAACATCTTGATGCTCCTCTCTCTCTTCCTAACCATCCGCTGATGCGTCAAACCCGTGATGACTGTCTCTATGAGGCGATGGATGTTTGTGGTTTGCAGAACGTGCTTACCCGCATAGAGGAAGGACATGTCCGCCTTCATGCTGTGGACTCGGTTGAGCCTTCTCCCATGGCTCACGAGATTGTCAACGGTAGGCCATATACATTCCTTGACGATGCGCCCATTGAGGAGCGTCGCACTCGTGCTGTCACCTTGCGCCGCACTCTTCCAGACTCTGCCCGCGATCTCGCTACTTTAAGTCCAGTTGCTATAGCCCGTGTCTGCGAGGAGGCTAGGCCAGATCCTCGTAATAGGGAGGAGGTGCACGACACTCTTCTCGGTCTAGTTGCCCTATCGGAGGAATACGCTGCCTCTTGGCATAAGTGGTTAGCTGAACTGGAGGCTGCGAAACGGGTTGCTCGTTTTCGGGTAGGAAACCGCTCCGTTTGGTTTGCTGTCGAGAACCTTCCGTCCATTCAGGCCCTCTTTCCTGAGGCTGAGGTCCCCTCCCCTGGCGTCCCTTCCCATGCTCTGATTGGGGTTAAAGATCGCGAGGGCGCACGGCTTGCTTTGGTACGAGGTCATACCGAGTGCCTTGGGCCTCTCACTCCTATCGATATTTCCAAACGAACAGGCCTAGCGGAGAAGGATGTTGACTATGGTCTTCGTGCTGCTGAGGCGGAAGGTCATCTGGTTCGTGGCCGGTTTACCCCTAGTATCTCTGAGGATGAACTCTGCGATCGGAGACTGCTTGCTCGCATTCATCGATACACTCTCCAAGGTTTACGCAAGGCAGTCTCACCGGTGTCTTCTGCGGACTACATGCGATTTCTTACCCGCTGGCACGGTCTCGCGCCCGGCGCCGTTTATGGGGGACGGCCTGGTTTGCGACGTGCCCTCGAACGCCTGCAGGGCTTTGAAGCACCAGCCGGCTCCTGGGAGAACGAACTCATTCGTTCTCGGGTTTCCGACTACGATCCTGTCTGGTTAGACGAGCTCTGTTTCGCTGGTGAAATTGCATGGGCTCGGCTCAGTATCCGCAAGCCGCAGAACTCTTCCCCGGTGCTGAATCGGGTCGCACCTGCCACTCGGGCTACCCCCATCACTCTTGTACCCCGGCATTCCCTCTCTGACCTCCTTGCAGCCGTTCGCTATGATCGCCAGGGGGCTGTTGTCCCCTTGGCTGGCTCTGCTGCTGCCATCGTTGAGCTCTTGCGAGAACGAGGGGCCCTCTTCTTTGAGGAATTGGTCCGTGAAACGGGTCAGCTTATGAGCCAAACGGAAGAGGCCCTTCGGGAACTTATTGCTGTTGGTCTGGTTGCTTCAGATGGTTTTGAGGGTGTGCGCAAGATATTTGCCCCTCCGTCTTCAGGTCGCCGAAGAATAGCCATTCGTCGTCCTAAAGCCAGTTACCGTTTGGGGCTGGTTCTTGGTGGCCCTCCTGGTCGGTGGTCCCTCATTGAGGCGGGTCCTACGGATAGCCTTCAACGGGATGAGCTTGCGGCTATCGTTGCTAGTGTCCTTCTTGAACGTTATGGGGTGGTTTTTAGGGATCTTGCTGCTCAGGAACGCTTCGCTATTCCCTGGCGGGAGATTCTTCGGGCTCTCCGAGGGATGGAAGCTCGTGGTGATGTTCGCGGTGGGCGTTTTGTTTCCGGTGTAAACGGGGAACAGTATGCCCTTATCAATGCGGTGGAGCAGTTGCGTGCTACACGGATGGACCCCCCCAGAGGGGAGCGAGTTGTAATTAGTGCTGTCGATCCGGTGAATCTCACAGGCACCGTACTTCCAGAACCGCGGGTCGCTTCTCATACGGGTCGATCTTTGGTTCTATTGGATGGCGTACTGGAGGACGTAAAAGCGGTTGGTACCTTTGCCCCGGTTACTGGTCCCTAGTCTAGGTGTAACTATTCATTTGGTTCCTGGGTATCACGTGCACGACCATCCTATCTGTCTGCTATATCGCCAGGTAAAACCCAGATCACGTTTGGGGGAAAACTAGATTT
This sequence comes from Dehalococcoidia bacterium UBA2991, assembly GCA_002346645.1. GTDB lineage: Bacteria > Chloroflexota > Dehalococcoidia > Tepidiformales > Tepidiformaceae > UBA2991. The sequence continues at coordinate 220,106 of DEAD01000008.1, read as the reverse complement.
ACTCCATAAGGCCTGCGCCTTTGGCCGCTGCTGTTGCTGCATTGCGACCTGCGATTCGACCAAATGTCACAGCCGGTCCGTAAGATCCGCCTCCGCCGATATACCGGTCGCCATGAAGTGTGCCCATGGCCTCCCCTGCTGCGAAGAGGTTGTCGATGGGAAGCTCGTTATTTGCGATTACCTGTGTTTCGGAGTCAACTCTTAGCCCACATCCTGTCCAAGCGATAACTGCCGGGCGTACCTCAACTGCGTAGAAGGGCGGCTCCGTGATGGCACGCAGCCCAGTTGGTTTGAAGTAGGCGGTATCGACCCCCGTAGCGCAGTCCTCGTTGTACTTTTGCACTGTTCCTGCGAGTGGTGCTGCATTGATTTTGCACAGTTCTGCTAATTCTTCGAGAGTGTCGGCTCGGAGAACCTCTCCAGAGTCTGCCCTCTCTAGAAGGGCTTCTGTGGTCCAGCTGGGGCCAATTGGCATAGCGTCTGCATCCTGCCGAGCGGCTTCGTCGAAGATCGCATAGGCCAGCCCCCCATTTCGCTTGAAAAGTCCTGCCATCACTGTGTAAGGAGCCATCTCACTAGCGAAGCGCCGGCCCTCGCGGCTTACGAGGATCACCCACGGCGGTACGGCCACCTCGAGGTCCTTTGTGAATCCTGGCGTTAGTAGCAGGAGCCCGCGATTGTAGCCTCCCAAGGTTGCCCCTACTTGTTCCCCAAGGGTTATGCCATCGCCCATCGCCTTTGGACCTGAGATTGCCCAAACCCCCTCACCTTGTTCGTGGGCGTCTGGCCAGTACTTTTCGATGAATTCCTTGTTGTGTCCAAAGCCGCCAGATGCGATCACCACGGCACCGCAGCCAACTTCTTGGTCACCTGCCGCCACCCCCACGATCTCACCGTCCTCCTCGATTAAACGATCTGCACGCGTCATCAACGCAAGGTCCACCCCTCGCTTGATTCTTTCAGAATCAAGTACCCGCACAACGGCTAGCCCTTCGCCCTCTGGCGGATGGCCTCGGGGTACGGTGTCTATCCCTGAGATGTAGACCCGCTCCGGTTTGTAGACCACTCCCAGGCTGCGGAGCCATTCGAATGTAGGTGCGGCACTGTCGCAGTAGGTGCGGGCTACGGCTGGCTCGACATTCCACTGGTTCAGGGTCATGTAGTAGCTGAACATGTCGTCCGGGGTGTCGTCGAGGATGCCGGCCTCGCGCTGGATACTTGTCCCCGCCGCATAGAAATGTCCGCCGGAAAGCCGAGAGGAGCCCCCTACTTTGTCGTCTGCCTCTAAGACGATTACGCTCGCGCCCGAGTCGGCTGCGGTAACCGCGGCCGCCAGCCCTGCCGCTCCCGAGCCAATAACGACTACGTCGTAGTCTCGCTTCATGTTGCCCTCCTTTGCCTGCTTGCCGGGCAAATTGTGGATGAGATGGCTCGCATCGTGCGAGGCAGAAGAAGGCACGTCAAGCTCCTTCGCTGGTACTCGCGCCGCGACTACCCGATAATCTGGGCGCAGACCCGTTCAAGTTTGCGGCTCCTGGGAGGATGCTATGAAACTCTCTGTGAATCTCGAACGCTGCATTAAGGCGGCAGAATGCTCTACCTACCACGCTGAGCTCTTTGCGGCGTCGGATGACGGTTTTCCCTTAGTAATAGTAGAAGAGCCCGAGGGCGAACAACTCGAGGACGCAGAGGATGCGGTTCGTGTCTGCCCGGGGAACGCGATTACCCTCACTAGAGAGGACAACTAGAAAAGCATTGATGCTTGCTCTTCGCCCGCTGGCTCCGCGCTGTTTTCTCGGAGCCAGGCGATAGCATCTCCTAAAGCCAGATAAAGCGATCCACTCGCAATTACTCCGCGAGCCCACCGCTCGATCGCATCCTCACCTTCGTCAGACCTTCGCTTAGCGGCTTTAGCAGCCGTCTCTGTTATAGCGAGGACTGCCTGTTCGTAAGCTGTGCGTGGTTCCAGTGAGAATTCCTCCTGAAGGATGGCGACAAGATCAAGTGGTTCGCCTCGGTCCAACATTTCTGCTGCTCGGCGGCGAGTTGCTTCCAGTGCCCGCTCTCCCACCAGCTCTTCCTAGCCGCCACGCTCATCAAACTCGAGGTGAAGTTCCCATAGCCCTAGCATGATTCCCGGCTGGTGAGTTAATGGGTTCTTTTCCTGTGCTAACCGGAGGTTGTCGAGTCTGTCCAACATTACGTTCACAGCGATATTCTGCTCGAGTCTCGAGAGGCCGGCCCCAGGACACACCCTCGGTCCCATCGAAAATGTTAGGTGCCTGCCTGGGTTCTTCCTCGTTAGGTCGATCGATTCTGCTGCAGGACAAAGTTCCGGATCGCGGTTCGCTGCTCCGTACCGAAGATGCAGCATCGAACCGCGAGGAATTTGAACTCCGCGGAGCTCGATATCCTTCATCACTACCCGAGTGGAAAGGCCCTGTGTAGGAGCGTATAGGCGTAGTGCTTCCTCCACAAAGAAACGCACCTTCGAGCGGTCTGCCCTTAGTTCCTCTGCCAGTTCTGGTTGTTGTGCTAGCAACATTGCTTCAGCTGTTAGCGCGTATTGCGTAGTCTCGTTCCCACCGATGTGCATCCCATAAACGACGCTCGCTATCTCCGCGTCTGACAAATGACGATTGTCATTTCCGTATTCAACGTTGAGAAGGAACGTAATCATGTCGTCTTTGGGATTCTGGCGCTTGTCTTCGATCTGTTCCCCGATGTAATGCTGGAAGGCGACCAATGCCTCTGCGTTCGCTTTTTCCTGCTCAGGCGTAAGTAGGTTCTTGTGGCTGAAGCCATAGACGAATCGCTTGACCTGCTCCTCCTCCCAGATACGTGTTTTGGGCATATCTTCTAGAGGGAAGCCGAGAATAGCTGTGATCACTGTTTGGGGGAGTGGCGCGGCGAATCCTTTCACAAATTCCACCGCCCCCTTGTCGATCCATCTGTCCATGAGGTCGTTCGCAGCTTGCGTAATCATTGGTGTGTGACGTTCCGCCGCTGGTAGGGCCACCCATGGATCTGTCAGTTCCATGCGATGGCGCTTGTGTTCTTCAAGTGTGGGACGGAGTGTGTCCCAGGTGTCTGTGATTGTTCCGAAGCCCTTCTCGCGGAAGATTTCCTGGGCTGCCTCATCACCCTCTGCAGCGTTGTAAAACTCAAACGTTTCTGGATCGCGAACCACCATCGCGATGTCTTCATATTTCGTCAGGATATATGCGTCCGATCCTGGTATTGCCCCTTCACCTGGGATTTTGTGCACTGGTGCTTCATCGTGGAGGAGCTTGTACGAGTCGAACCAGTATTCCTGCGCGCCCGGCGAGAAGAGGTCTACTTCATCCAGGTTTACTGGGCACCCCATGATTTGTTCTGATTTGTGGCCTAGGGCGTTCGGGGCATCTGCAGTAGCTCGTTGCATGGGGCTCCTCTTTGGGATGCGCATCTCTTGAAGTGGGTTTCAGCGGCGCTCATCCTACGCGCCTCACTCCCAGCCTTGCCCGGGTTGCTGCCTCCGCCGTATGGTGCCGCCAGCCCAATCTTACTTTCAGAAGGAGGGCCTCAATGGCTACCGTGCTGATTACGCTCAAGGTTAAGGAGGGGATGGAGGCCCGCTACGAGGAAATCCAAAAAGATCTATACGAAAAGACACATTCGCTTGAAAGTGATGTTCTTCGCTACGAGATGTGGCGCGGGCAGGAACCTCGCAGTTATTACTGCCTGCTCTCGTTTCCCGACTACAACACCTTCCTGATCAAGCACCAAATCAGCGACCATCACGAAGATGCCACTCCACCACTAATGGAGGTAATAGAAGAAGAGGGAATCGAATGGGTCGATCCCATCCAAGGGGCCTCTCCCCTTCCTCCTTCAAACCAGCAGGATGTTCCGGAAGATGCGCCTGAGATCGCAAAGACCTACGACGAAGTTTTGCGGGTGGCTGTTCCTGGTTGGTGGGCCTCTTTGCGTTAGCGCTATGGACCTTGAGCTTGCTGGTAAAACCGCACTTATAACAGGTGGCAGTAAGGGTATCGGCAAGGCTATTGCCCGTGCTCTAGCCCTGGAAGGGGTAGACATTGCTATCTCAGCTCGCACCCCTGAGGTGCTTGAGAAGACCGCTGCGGAGCTTGGGGTCGAGACCGGGCAACGTGTCATCCCCATCGTTGCCGATACTGGTAGTACTCCAGCCGTCGATGCGATGGTTGCGACCGCTGTTGAACAACTCGGCCGTCTCGAAATTTTGGTGAACAATGCAGCGCGTCCTGGCGGAGGACCGGGGCCGGTGCCGTCAGTTGAAGGAATTACCGATGCCAACTTTGAGGAAGAGATGAATACGAAGGTGATGGGTTACCTGCGTTGTGCCCGAGCTGCCGCCCCGCATCTCAAAGCGAATTCTTGGGGTCGTATCATCAACATCAGTGGGCTAGCGGCCCGCCAGTCTGGGACGGC
>DEAD01000008.1:0-215362 GCA_002346645.1 Dehalococcoidia bacterium UBA2991 | reverse complement strand
CCCGCCAGTCTGGGACGGCCATCGGCAGCATGCGTAACGTTGCTGTCGCCGCTCTCACCAAGAACCTGGCTGATGAGTTAGGTCCCTACGGTATCAACGTTACCGTCGTCCACCCCGGCTTTACTTGGACTGAACGAATGCCGGCCTTGTTAGAGCAGCGAGCCACTCAGCAGGGTATTTCCGTTGAGGAAGCGACGAAGCAGGCAGCGCAAGGTAACTCGGTGCGACGGATCATCGATGCGTCCGATATAGCTCATGTAGTAGCTTTTCTCGCCTCTCCTAAATCAGTCGCCGTTCAGGGTGACACGATCGCCGCCGGAGGCGGCGTGGGACGGGCCATTCACTACTGAGAAAGAAGCTCCCCGCTGTGGCTAGTCGCCTTCAAGGGTTATTGCTTCGACGGGGCACACTTCTGATGCCTGCTGCGCCTCGATCTCAAGGTCCTCATCCTCCAACGGGTCAAACTGCACGACAGGGAAGCCTTCGCTGTCTACTTTGAAGAGTGTTGGATGGTTGTAGTAACACTCTCCACTCTTTGTGCACTTTTTCAGGTCGACCTTAACTCGCATCATTTTCCTCGTTCCTAGTCGACGTCGAACTGGATCCAAAGTTCTGTTGGCGCGCGGAAACCGCCTGAGCCGATCACCGGTGATGTGATCCCTTCGTGCGTTGGGAACTTTGGTCGGGGGTTCTTCATTGCTTCTGCTAGTCGAGTGCAGGCAATGATCGCCTCTTGGCGTGCCATTGCGTATCCCATGCAGAAGTGTTGCCCCATGCCAAATCCGAGGTGCCCATGTTTACCGTCGGGGTATCGGCCTGAGCGCAGTTCGCGTCCCATGTGAAGGTCGTCCCTAAGCATGTCGAAGGTGTCTGGGTTCTTGAACACACGCTCATCTCGATTCCCTGCGCCTAGCAACATAGAGACACTTGCCCGCTCGGGTATGACTTGGCCATGGATCTTGATCTCGTGAGTAGTGCGGCGACCTTGTCCGTGGACGACAGGGTCGTAGCGCATCATTTCCGTGAAGACGTTGGTCCAGAGGCTTGGGTCTTTCTTGACCTCGTTTTCGAACTGGTCTGGGCGTGTATAGAGCATGTGGTACCACATGTTGGAGATCGCCTTGTCAGTAGTATCCCCTCCGGCAGCAAGCAGTAGAGCAACGAAGCCCTTGATTTCGTCTGCGTTCATGCGTTGTCCACGGAATTCCGCGTGCACGATGCGTGAGATCAAGTCTTCCCCTGGAGCGTCCTCGGCTCGTCGAATAAGTGGGTCAAGGTAGTCCCACATCTCGTTGCGCGCTTGCATTCCCTTGGCGAAGTGTTCTCCGCCGAACCCAAGGCCTTCGATCAGGTGCTGATACCAGCGTACGAACATGTCCTCGTCCTCGCGAGGAAGCCCTAGCATGTTAGAAATGACCCGGATCGGGAACTGGGTAGTGAACTGACTTACCAGTTCCACTTCGCCTGTATCTGAGAATCCCTTTGTGATGTCATCCGCTGATTTTTCCCAGATTTGGCCCATAAGTTCCCGGGCGATCTGCTCAATGAATGGAAGAAATCCCTGTAGGCGGTTCCCCACAAACTGGTCGGCAACGACGTTTCGGAGGAAGCGGTGCTCGTCGCTGTTACCGTACTCAAGGATGTTGGGGCCGAACACGTGTGTCTTGCCGAATTCATACTCACCTTTCGGATCGTAGGACGCTCGGTCGAAGTCTTCGTTGTTTTGGAATACCTCCACGATGTCGTCGTAGCGGCTAACTACCCAGTTGTTGTGGAGTAAGTCGTGGTAAATCGGATGGTGGTCGCGTAGCCGTTTGTATAACGGAAACGGGTCACGCCGGTATTCGGGTGAGTCGAATTCTTGCGGCTCTATGGCAAGCTTGAGTTGCTCCCTGATTGCATCGGCCATTGCGGTGGATTCGTCAGTTGCGGTCATTATGCTCCCCCCTGCTTATTCGAATGCGTGCCCGTAGCCTACGACATCCTGTTGAGTTAAACCTGGCTGTCGGCTGGTTTTTCGGGACCGTTACTGGTTCCGGGGATGATGCCCCTGGTCCAAAAAGGATCAAGTGCTTTTAGAACGGCGCTTGGGCCGTGCTCTTCTCTGGGAAGTGCTCCATCCGCTGAGATTTGTGTCTTCCCATACAATTTTGCGTTCGGGTCGGGTTCTCCTTCGAAGATGCGGATGTGTGATTCGCGCCCATGCAGCGGAGGCGGCTTTCGGAAGGCCTGTTCATCACCCTGAGGCTTAGGAGCGCCAAGGCCAGGATTAGCTAGGTGGTCACTCTCGTCCCGCACAGGGATATCCCTCCTAGCCAGTTGCCTTTGTGAACTGCAGATGGAGTTCCCAGAGGCCCAGCATAATGCCGGGCTGATGCCGAAAGTCATTTTTGCCAGGAGCCAACTCGATGGTCTCTAGCCGGTCGACCAGTCGCTCCCAAGCTATGTTCTGTTCGAGCCTTGAAATTCCTGCTCCCGGACATACGCGAATTCCTTGTGAGAATGTCATATGCCTGCCTGTGTTTGGGCGAGTCAGGTCTACCTCGGCGGGGCAGTTGAATTCTTCGGCGTCCAGATTTGCGGCTCCGTAACGCAGATGCAGGATAGATCCCTTTGGGATGGGTACTCCGCGAATCTCTACGTCTTTCGCTGCCATGCGGGTTGAGAGCCCCTGAGTTGGTGCGTGGATGCGCATCCCTTCTTCTGCGAAGAAGCGAATTTTAGAGCGGTCTGCCTTCAGCTCTCTCCATAGTTCCGGGTTCTGTGCTAGCAGTTCTGCTTCTGCTGCGATCGCATATTGCGTTGTTTCAAGGCCGCCAATGTGCATTCCGAAGAGGACACCGATTACCTCGTTATCGGTTAGTTTGCGATTCATTGCTTTGTAGGTAACTTGTGTAAGGAAGCTTGTCATGTCCTCTTGGGGATCACGGCGTTTCCTAGTTACTTGTTCCTGGACGTACTCCATGAACTCACCCAAGTCTCGGGCGTTCTCGAGTTCTTCTTCGTCCGACATGATGTTCCGGTGCCCTTTGCCGTATACAAAACGTCTTACCTGGGCCTGGCCCCACTTTCGGAGGATATCGATATCCTCGAGCGGCCATCCGAGGATGGTTGTCATTACTAATTGGGGCAGTGGTGCAGCAAAATCCTCAACGAACTCAATTTCTTCCCCCTTGTCAATCCAGTTGTCTATCAGCTGGTCCACAAATTTCGTGACCATAGGGCGATGACGAGGTGCTCCGGTCGCTCCTACCCAAGGGTCGGTGAGCTCTATGCGATGTGCCTTATGCAACTCAAGGTTTGGGCGCAGGGTGTTCAGGGCCATCGCATCGGCTAACGCGCTAGGTTCCCCATCCTCAGTACTCATCCCTGCAGTTCCTCCTCCGTCCGCCCCTGCGAATCCGGGTTGAGGGAAGGTTTGCGGGTCTCTCACTATGTCGTAGATATCCTGGTACTTGGTGATGACGAACCCATCAGTGTCGGGAGTACTACCTTCTCCAGGGATGCGCTGCACCGGCGATTCCTCATGAAGGATCTTGTAGGACTCGGGCCAATGTTCCTGCTGGCCTGCTCCAAAAAGGTCGACCTCCCCGAGGTCTATCGGACATTTTCCTACTGCGTTGATCATCTCCGAGTAATCGCTCGCTGTACTCTGCGTCATCAAATTGCTCTCTTTTTGGTGAGGTCTAGGGAATTCTGCCACTTTCAGCGCCTTGGCGTGGGCAAATAGCTTCCTGAAGCACTTTCTTGCTGACGAAGTGACACCTAACTAGGTGTAAAGGGCCAAGTCTCCGTGTGTTCTGTTGGTTGAGAAATTGGTCCAGAGGGCTTGCCTTCTACTTCTTCGTTAGCGCTGCCCGCAGGTTGGAAACCTGGACGTGTAGAGGGTCGCCACCTGGAGCTGTCATCGGTGTTAGCTGCGCCTCTTCTACTGCTAGCTCGGCAAGTATTGGGCCTTGGCTGCTCAGGAGTTCTGGGAGCCTGATGTGTAACTCCTCTAGGTTCTCAATGCGGGTGGCAAATGTGTACCCTGCTGCCTCTGCCATTCCTGCGAAGTTTACTGCGCCGGATCCAGGGATCTCCTGGCTTCCGGAGGTCTGGTAGACGCCGTTGGAAAATAGCATGTGTGTGAAGTTAGGTGGTGCCGCCCCTGCCACTGTTGCCAGGGAGCCCAGTTGCATTAACAGCGAGCCGTCTCCGTCAAGCACGATAACCCTTCGTCCTGGTTGGGCCAGAGCCAGCCCTAAGCCTAGTGATGAAGCCCCTCCCATGAAACCGACGCAGTCCACACTTGTTGCGTCTGGTGCGATTGTGCGCCAGGCAGGAACTGCCGTCATGGTTGGGACCACAATCGCATTGCCGCGCACTTCATTGATAGCCCTAAGCACATCTTCGGGATACATCAGGTGGTCTCCCTTCCGACGAATACCACTGTGGGTCCTGATTGTTCTCGGCTGAGAGCGTAGTACTCGGGGATAAGCGCAAGGTCCTCGCGCGTTTCAAGCAATGCATACGGAACTTGGAAGGTTTCCATCAAAGGTTCTGCGAAGCGCACCATGGAGCGTGGAGAGTTTCGGGGGGCGAGATCTGGCTCGCGACTCAGCAAGCCAACCAACATAAATAGGGGCACTCTTCCGTCTAGTCCCACTCCCCGTAGCGTGTTGACCGAGGCGTAAAGCCCTGCATGTTGAATTATCAGAGCGACCTCTTGACCGCCGATGTGGAGCCCTGCCGCTATCGCATTCGCTTCGTCCTCGGTGGAACAAGTAAGTAGTCGAAGTTCGCTGTCGCCTTCCAATTCAGTAATCACACTTCGCTGGTGGGTGTCTGGCACGGAAAGCACCCACCCCAGGGGCTCCTTGCTGGTAGGCGGTTTCGTCCGCTGAGAGCGAAAGGCAGTCTTTATTGCCTCTACGATTGGTCCAGCAGGGATCCGTTCGTTTTCCGGCATAGAGAGTCATCCTACGCGGCAGGTATTCTTAGGCATTGACGCCGACCTGCTGGGTTCGTACCTTGCGCCTATGCCTTCTACTGGAAGTACAGGTCTTATTGCTCAAGACCTCGAGGAACTTTTAGGGCGTCTTGCGCCCGAGGTCTGTGATGTCATGGGCACTTTGCATGGAGAGCTTTGGCGGTCTTTCAACCCTGAGATTCTTGAGCTCTGTCGACTTCGTATTGCCAGTCTTCAAGGCGATGAAGTTGAGAAGGTACGCTCCCCTTCAGGAACTGCCGTTGCCCCCGAGAAGGTGGCTGCTATCAGAAACTGGCCCGATTCGCTCCTTTTTAGCGAGCCCGAACGAGCATGTCTTGCCGTTACCGAGCAGTTCGTCGGAGATGTTTCCAGTGTGACGCAGAGTGATATAGATGCCTTGCTTGTCTATTTCAGTCCCGGCCAGGTACAGGCCTTCGTCAGCGCTCTCCTGGTCCTCGATCAACATCAGCGTTTAGCGCTGGGTTTGCGAACCGTCCTTTCGTCTAAGGAGGAGGCATCATGACTTTCGTTCGAGATCGCCGCTTGCCTGAATCTGATGGCCCCTCGACTCCTGTTGCCCCGGGACTCAGTGCCGGCATTGGAAATTATCAGGATGTCGTCATGCGGTTAAGCAATATCGATCCTGTTACTACTGAGCTGGTAAGGCTGCGGTGTGCCCGCCAGCACCAATGCTTCACGTGAATGTCCCTTCGCCTGGGCGTTGCCCGGGATGCAGGTCTAGACGAAACCATGGCTGAAAAGATTGATTACTACGAGGACAGCGACCTCCCTGAAAACCAGAAGGTTGCACTCCGCCTAACTGACGCCTTTGTGAATTCTCCTGGTGCCATCAGCGCCAAGTTGCGTGAGGAAGTACGCCACTATTTCACAGAAGCTCAGATAGTCGAGCTAATGCTGGATATGTCGAAGTGGAGCACGCAGAAGCTTTCGGTTGCCCTTGGTACCGATGAACCTATCGATTCCGAACGACTCAGCCTATTCGATTTCGATGATGGTGGAGGTGTTGTTTGGGGGCCGACTTTGAAGGCGCCCTTCATTCCTTCCGAGCAGCCCTCTCCCTAACTCTCGCTGAGGTGAGGACGTGGGAGGCGGCTAGCTAGCCAGAAGAGAGCTACTGAGAGTCCCATTGAGCTGATTAGCATTACCAGTGCCCAGTCGTAAGCGCCGGTCGCATCGAAGATTGCTCCCGTGATGATGGGACTAACCAGGTGAAGGGTTGAAACGGCGTGGAGGATCCCCAGCAGCGAGGCAAATGCCATCAGTCCGAATGAGCGGGCTAATAACAACGGCTCGACCAAGGGGCCGGCACTTGATCCAATAATCCAGAGGGCAAGGAAGATGCCGACTCCGATTGCGCTACCGCCGGTGAGCAGCATAGTGGCGAACGAACCAGCCAAAAAGGTCGCGACCACCATCGCGGCTAGTTCCATACGGGGGATGCGGTCTGCGAGATAGCCGAAAGCTAACCGGGAGAACACTCCACCTCCGGCGGCAATTGAGAACAACAGGGCAGCTCTTTCAGTGGAATATCCAACAGATTCGTAGTACGGGATCCCGTGGACCATCCAACTAATCATTCCGAAGAAGAACGTTGTGAGCGCAGCTGCGATTACCCAAAACAGAGGTGTTCGTAACGCCTCCCGGACCGTCACGCCAGTTAGCTGAGGTATTTTCGGAGGCGTTCCTTCAGGGTGTGCATCTCCATCCACCTCGGCACCAATATCCGCTGGTTGATCACGGATAACCAGCAACGCAAATGGCGTTAGAACGGCAACTCCTAAGATGCCCACTACCACAAAAGAGCCCTGCCACTGGACCGCATCAATGATTAGTCGCATGAGGGGGACGATTACGAATCCGCCTAGGGCAAAGCCTGTTCCAAGAATACCCACTGCTAGGCCTCGGCGGCGGTCGAACCAACGTGAAACAAGGGTTTGGAAGGGGATGAAAAATATCATTTGGCGGAAAACTGCATTGATAGACTGGTATGCGTACCACTGCCATAGCTCGCTAATTGTTGCCATCAGCATGTAGCTCGCTGCTGTTAGGACAGTGCCAACCAAGATCATTCGGCGAGGCCCGTAACGGTCGGTTCCGAATCCGATTAGCGGCGCGGCAAGGCCACTCATTAACTGGGCGATTGAAAACCCTCCGGATACCTGCCAACGTGACCAACCGAATTCAGACTCTAGTGGATCAACATAAAGTCCGATTGACCAGAATGATGTGCCGGCGATGAGCGCAACAGCGAAGACTGAACCTATCAGGAGCCACCAACCGTAGTAGGTATGCCGTAGCTGAAGCCAAAGGCGGGTCATCGGTGCGATTCTAGGCGTGTATGTGCTACTGGCCTTTAGCCCCACGCCTAGATACGCAACACCAATTTGCCCACCACGTTTCGATCTAGCACTTTTTGCAGAAAGCTTGGTCCGTCGGCCAGCGTCCCCATCTCTAAGGCAGGGGGTGGGACTTCCCCCTTAACTAGCATTGCGAATACTTCTTCGGCTGATTGCTGGATGCGAGCCACCCGACGATCACGATAGTGCGTCAGCACCATTCCAATTGCGCTGCGGTTTTTAATCAGGAGATGATTCCCTTTGAACTCGGGTACAGCCCCAGCAGCAAACCCAGCAACAACGTAGCGGCCACCCCAGTCTAATGAACGGAAGGCTGCTTCTCCCTGGGCGCCTACAGGGTCTATCACTACGTCCACACCGGTACCAAGGGTTGCAGACAGCGTAGCTTCGCGGAGGTCTTGATTCTGGTAGTTGATGAGATGTTTTGCTCCGGCCGCTTCCGCGGCCGCGAGTTTTTCGGCGCTACTCGCAGCCGCTACTACTATCCCTCCTAGTGCTGTTGCCACTGCTACAGTTGCAAGTCCCACCCCGCCTCCTGCTCCTAACACGAGCACGTGCTCCCCTCTCTCCAGCCTTGCTTCCCACTTGAGACAGATGTGGGCTGTTAGATAGACAGACAGCGCCCCGGCAGCTACTTCGGAAGATAGACCTTCTGGGACGGGAAAACAGTCGGTTGCAGGGGTTGCTGCTCGCTCCGCGTAGCCGCCATCGTGAAGAAGTGCTGCTACTGCGTCCCCTTCCTGAAAGTTCCCTACCCCGGCACCTACTCTGATTACTCGTCCTGCGACTTCCATGCCTGGCGCGAAGGGTGTCACATGCTCCGTCTGGTGCTTGCCTTGTACAAACAGCACATCTGCAAAGGACACTCCTGCCGCCTCGACGGCAATCCCCACTTGGCCCGGCCCTATTTGGGGTTCAGGCAGTTCCCCCACTCTTAGATCTGCAGGCGCCCCCAGGTGGTCGCAAACGACTGCTTGCATCATGCCTCCCACCAAAACCCTACCGCACCTAAGATGGGAGGTGGACACTCGTATCATCAGAATTGTGGAGGATTCTCATGTCGGATGTGATCGTCGAACGTCACGACCGTGTGATGCTGCTACGTTTCAACCGCCCTGAGCGCATGAACTCTATGGGTGGAACGTTGATGCCAGATTTCATCAATGCCATCGAAGAGGGCACGAAAGACGACTCGATCGGTGCATTTGTTGTAACTGGCGAAGGGCGAGCCTGGTGCGCTGGTGCGGACCTGGAGGCTGCTGGTCAGCGGCATGAAGGGGGCAACACACCCCAGCGACGTGCGCAGCAACTTGACACGATGGGTCCGGGGCGGTCCGTCCTTGCCATCTATAAGAGCGGTAAACCTATGATCGCGGCCGTCAACGGTGCAGCTGTTGGTGGAGGCTTTGGTATTTGTAGTGCCTTTGACATTCGTATTGCCAGTGATCGCGCCCGGTTTGGGACTATCTTCATCAAGCGAGCCTTAGCCTCTGATTTCGGCCTCTCTTATTTCCTTCCGCGCTTGGTTGGTCCCGAGCGCGCCGCAGAACTTTTCTATACAGGTCGTATTGTGGAGTCCGAAGAGGCCTTAAAGCTGGGAATTTGCTCCCGTGTAGTCCCACACGAACAGCTCATTGAGGAGTCTCTCGCCTTCGCCACTGAAGTAGCTCAGCAGCCCCCCATGGCTCTGGCTTATACGCGACGCATGCTTCAGCAGACCCAGTGGGCAACGCTTGAGCAGCAACTTGAGATGGAATGGCCTCTCCAGATGGACCTACTCCAAGGGCCTGAGTTTCGCGAAGCAGTGGCTGCCTTTCGAGAAAAGCGCGAGCCGAATTTCAACGGTTGATGTTACGAAAGGGATGGCAGTCTGATTTATAGATAGGTTGGATGGGTTCGGTCGATCCAGGTCTTGGAAAACCGATCCTGGTATCCCTCTGCTGCGTCTACTGGGAAAAGCTGAACATAAGGTTGAAATAGAGTGACTACATCCTCGCTCACAAAGTTTGCGCCCACGTTTAAGTCGAGTAACCGTTGCTGCACTTCATAAGCAATCGCTTGTCGCCGTTCCGCTGACATACTGGATCGTTGGTCAACCAGCAATGCATCCATCTCTTCGTCCCGCAATACGAATGTGTTTCCCTTTCCTTCGCTATGGAAGTAGGGGTAGAGCCAGTCATCAAGCTCAATCCAACCGTTGTCGACTCCTATAGCCCAGGGGGCTTCTCCCTGGCTGAGTCGGTTAGTTAGATCTTCGATGGCTACGGTCTTGACCTGAACCTGAAGATTAAGAGTCTCGCGAAGTTGGCTGGCGATGAGTCCTCCCATGCCTAGTGTTTCTTCTAAGTTCGAGGTCACTAGTAATTCGTACGGCTCACTTTGGAGGCCATCCTCTTCTGTGGCGGCTTGGTAAGCACTTAGGGCGGCTTGAGCGTCTCTTAGATCGAGTTCGCGGCCCCCATCTCCTGGACGGTATCCCGCTTTGCGCTGCAGTTCAGCTTGGGGTAGAGACCAACGGCGTACTGCAGTGCTTATCCAGGGGTTAAGAACGCCGCTGCCCTGGAAGAAGCGCTCTAGCATTTCCCGGCGATCTATCGCGATCGTGAGTGCTCGTCTCAGTCGTGGGTCATCAAAGGGAGGACGGGAGCAGAGGAATCGCATTCCGTAGAACCGTGCCACTGCTGAACGGGCCTCGCGTAGGTTGGGAAGTCGCCGCTTCAGTTCTTGGGCTTGGAGAAAACCCGCCTCTACGGCGTCTACCGCTCTCGTTCTAAAGTCCGCTTCAAGTTCCTCAATCGAACGAGGAGGAACGATGGAGATGCCCTCTAGAAAGGGACCGTCTTCCGGACCAAACCAGTTGTCGTTGCGTGCTACGCTCGCATAGGAGCCCTCTGACCATTCTACCCAGCGAAAAGGTCCGCTTCCGACCTGCGTGGTAGGGCTTAAGGAGCCTTCAAGCTCTATGGGTATGACAAATCCCTCTGGTGAAGCGAAACGGGCAAGTGTCCCTGCAAACGGCTCGGCAGTTTGGGCTACCACCGTAAGGTCGTCAGTAGCTTCAATGCCTGCAACTGGATCCCAACGTCCTTTCCGGGGGAAGTCCTTTGCCCTTCCCGAACGCTGGCGGTCGATGCTCGCGACTACATCTAGTGCTGTTACTGGACGCCCGTTGAGAGGCTCGACCCTTTGCCACTGAGCCTCGGGGTTTAGGTGGAAGATGTACGTAAGTTCATCCGGCTGTTCCGGTAATCCCTTCGCCAGGTCTGGCGCAAGTTTTCCATCAACTTGGCTTTCGTATGTCAGCAGTCGGCTGTAGGTAAGCGCGTGTTGTCCCACTAGCGCTGCTGATGTCGTCTGATGTGGATCAAACTGTTGGTCGCTTGAAAAGGCTGCTGCGTATCGCAGTGTTCCTCCATGGCGACTTTTCTGTTGCGCTTGGGTTGGGAGGGGGGCAGGGGTACTTGGGTAACTTGGGTAAGCTTCCTCCAAAGGCGTGGGTGTCAGGTTTCCTGGAAAGTCCTCTTCAACATCCTCGCATCCCAGGGCTGCCAGCCCGGCTGCTCCTGCCGAGGCTCCTATTGCACCAAGGAACCATCGTCGGCTGTAAGTTCGTCTGTCGCCCCTCAACTTTGCCATTCGTACTATCCTTGCGTGCCGGGCGCGTATGCGCCGGGACTGCCTACCCAGTGTCCAGGAGGTTCTAGATGCCCCAACGACTCAGTTCCGATGAGATAGGTGAAGTCTTGGCCAGACTTTCTGGCTGGGCTGTTGATGGAGATGACGGCATTCGCAAGACTTTCAAGTTTGAAGATCACATCACTGCCATGGGCTTCGTCAACCGTGTTGCGATGGCTGCTGAAGTGATGAATCATCACCCTGAGCTTTCTATCGTATACAGCACAGTCGAAATTCGGCTCAGCACGCATGATGCTGGTGGAGTTACACAACTCGACATTCAGTTGGCAGAACGGATCGAGCATTACGCCTAGGCCGGGCAGGGCGAGTGCCCTATGGAATACTAATGGCGTCCTGCGCCATCTTTGCCTGTTTCATTAGCGCGATTTCTTGATCTGTCAGTTCTTCCAGGGGCTTTAAGATCTCGTCTTTTAGCGGGAAGATATGAACTGCGTCCCACCCACATACGTCTTCGCACAAACGGCACCCGGTGCACTTCTTCTCGTCCACGGTACTGACACCGAAGAAGTCATCGATACGGTCGGTATGTTGCAGACTGAGGGCGTCAAACGGACAGATGTTGATGCATAGCTCACACCCCGAGCCGATGCACTTCTCCTCGATTACAACGGCCTTCGGCCACTCATTTTTCTTGATCGATTTAGTGACGTCTCCGAGGCCGTCAAGTATGGCCTCGGGTGGGCAAACAACCCCGCATGCCCCACAGTCGATGCAGAGGGTTGGGTCGATCACATGCAATTCGTTCCGGGAGCCCGTGATTGCGTTAGTAGGGCAGCGCTTAGTACAGGCGGTACAGCCGATACAGGTCTCAATGATGCTGTAGGACATCGCCTCTCCGACTCAGGTGCTTAGGGCAAATTAGATCTTAGGTTTCTGTTCCAGCACCTGCAACTAGGGTCCGGTCACGTAGTAAAGAGGCCAATTGCCCTACACTGCCGCTATGTCTCTTCCCGACATGCCCCTTGGCTCGTCAACAATTCTGATGCGACCTCTAGGTGTGGGAACTAACACTTGGAAAGAGGAGGTGAGCAGAAACTCAGATTCTACTAATCCCGAAGCTGCTGTTCAGGGTTCCCTTGCGGTTGGTGTTCACTTCTTCGATACCGCCGAAATTTACAATTCTGGTGCATCTGAAAGCGCTCTTGGGAGAGCTCTGCGTGGAAGTGACCTCGATGCTTTCATAGCAACTAAGTTCGCTCCTCTGCCCTGGCGCTTAACGAGCCGTTCTCTTCATGGTGCTCTTGCCGCCAGTCTCTCTCGTCTCCAACTGGATTCGGTAGATCTCTACCAGATCCATTTCCCGATTACCCTCCTTAGCATTCACAGCCTGATGGATCGTCTGGCTGAAGCTGTTGAGCAAGGTCGGATTAAGCATGCCGGGGTTAGCAACTACAATGCTGGACAGATGAGGGCTGCCCACTCTGCCCTCGCTCGGCGAGGCATTCCCCTCGTCTCTAACCAAGTCAACTACAGTCTTCTGCATCGCCAGCCTGAAAGGAACGGCCTCCTCGCGGCGTGTCGTGAGCTTGACGTAACCCTCATTGCGTATTTTCCCCTTGCGAGTGGGATGCTTACTGGTAAGTATAGGTTTGGAGGCCAACAGGCCCGAGGCTTCAGGCGTTTCGGTCAAAATTTTCGCCAACCCGAACGTGTTGAACCTCTGCTTCGGGCTCTCGACCAGATTGGCCAGACCCATGGGCGAACTTCAGGTCAGGTCGCTATTAACTGGCTCGCCCGACAGGACAATGTTCTTCCCATTCCGGGTGCGAGAAATGCTCGCCAGGCTCGAGAGAATGCTGGTGCTATTGACTTCGTGATCAGCGATGTTGAGGCTGCTCGCCTTGATGACCTCAGCAATTCTCTTTCGTAAAAGGGCCAATAGGCCGCTGCCCCGCTATACTCCACCGCCGAAACACCTGGTCTAAGAAGGAGCTCTCATGAGCATGCTCGAACATATCCTCCGCCCTTCCCGCATTGCTTTCGCCCACTGTGATGGGCCCTGCGGCGTCTATGATCCTGCCTCTGCCCGCATCGCTGCCGAAGCGGTTCTCTCGATGGCTAAGAAGCTTGTGGCACTAGAAGGCGACGATCTCGCCACCGAGAATACCAAGAGCCGCTACATTGCTATCAAGGAAGAGCAGGCTCAGGTTGCCAAGCAGGAGCTGCTTATCCTCTGGACAGATTACTTTAAGCCGCCTCACCTAGAAGCTAATCCTGACCTGCATACCACCTTCTGGAACGCAGCCAAGCTCTGCTCGCAGAACAAGGTTGAGGTGAATGTTGATGCGGCCCAGGACCTGGTGGATGCAATTGGGGCGATCCACAATATCTTCTGGGCTTCTAAAAACCGGGATGACGTTCCCTTTTACACCGCTGGCTAAACTCGAACGTCAACTCGGAAAGCCCTTGCCATAGCCGCTGCTGGTGCGGCGCTCTTAGCGCTCGCTCGGTGGCGGCTGTCGCGGTTTGCCATCACTGGCGAGAGTATGACTCCAGCTCTCGCGCACGGTGATTATGTGATCGCCGATGTGTTTGCTTATGCTCAGAGACCCCCTGTCCCCGGTGATGTGGTGCTTTCGCGTGACCCCCGCGAAAAATCGCGCATTATTGCCAAGCGGGTTGCGGTAATTGGAGAGGAGGGTGCTGTGATACTTCTTGGCGATAACCCAGAGCACAGCACGGACAGTCGTACCTTTGGTCCAGTTCCTCTTTCTGATGTCACCGGACGCATCATCTGGCGGTACTGGCCTTTCTATCGATTTGGCCCGGTCCGCTAGTTAGCCTTCATATTTGCTAGTTGTTCGAGTACGAGAGCGTCTGTTGGAAAGGATAGTGGTGGGGGACGGGATGGATTGAAATAGTCGATTTCACTGAGTTCTCCATCAACGGGAAAGGGCGTTCCCTTGGCATTCTGAGCGGTGAACCAGATGCCGATGGTGAGGCGTTCAGGATCATGAAAGTTAGAGTGAACCGCTAAAACCTCACCAGCCTGGGCTTGAATGCCAGTTTCCTCGAGGAGCTCTCGCTCGGCAGCAGCTCGCACGTCTTCTCCCCATTCGACTGAGCCACAGGGGATGCACCAAGAGCCTGCTCCCCACCCGACTGCGCGTTTTCCCAGCAAAACCTGGCCAAGTGAATTTTGAATAACAATTGCAACCCCAACGGTGGGTCTTCGCTTTGCGCTCATAGTGTCCCCAGTTGCGTCAGCGCTAGGTTGGTGCTTTTTCGATTTAAGCTTGCGGCAGCCTACGCCGTCATTAATGTAGATGGCTACAAGGCACCTTGCCGAACTCCACCGTCCGCTCGATACTGCCAGATAGGTAGCAATCCGTGACACAATCTTCACGCCGGCTATGCCCGGTCTGCAGAATTGCTTTTTCGCCTGGGGAGCCAGTCCTACAGTGTTCTGGTTGTCAGGCCGTCCATCATCCTGCTTGCTGGATCGAAGGAGATGGCTGCCCTAGCCCTGGTAAGCATGAGGGCCAGCCCCTTCCGCGCACTATTGGTGGCGTGCCTCCAGCTTCTCCTGTTGGCCGTCCTTCTCCTCCAGCCCCACCTGCTAGTCGTCCTTCTCCTCCGGTCACCCAGCCGATTCCAGAACGTCAGGCTGTTGGTCGACCCCGCAATATCGGCTCTCTGGGACTTGATGTACGAGGTACGCGCCCCTCATTTGGATTGGTGCGCTTTTGGTATGTGCCTATCGGCTTGCTGCTTGCAGGCGGGATTGCATTCGGGATCTTCTGGGGAATTGATACTTTCCGCAGTGATTCCGATGGCGAACAGTCCGTCGCGCCCGTCGTCACTGTCGCTTCAAACACTTCTCCCTCGCCTGCCCCTAATCCCGCAACTCCAACTCCAACTCCAACTCCAACTCCAACTCCCCTTCCCCAAACGCCAACTGCTACTCCCACTCCTTCCCCAACCGTCGCCCAACCCCCTGCTCGCTTTAATCCCGGCGATCCCGCCGTGGTCGTTGGCACAAATAGCTGCCTCAATATCCGAGCCCAGGCTGATATTGAAGGTCAGATCATTGACTGCCTTGCCGATGACACATTTGTGACGGTTCTCGAAGGACCTGTGGAACAGGGGAATCTAAGTTGGTGGTTGATAGCCGCACCAGAGGTCAATGGATGGGCGGCGGAACGCTATCTAGCTAGACGTTAGGCCAGCCGCTGCCGCAACCTCGCCATCTGGATCGCTGCCGTTGCTGCCTCCTCGCCTTTGTTCCCTTGCGTCCCACCTGCTCGGTCGAGAGCTTGTTCCGGGGTCTCGCAGGTCAGTACGCCAAAGACGACTGGTACTCCGGTTGCCTGAGATGTCTCCATGATGCCTGCGGCTGCCTGACTCGCGATGTGCTCATAGTGATCAGTTTCACCCTTGATGACGGTTCCCAATGCAATCACTGCGTCGAATCGGCCTGATTCCGCCGACCATCGTGTTGCTGCCGGCACTTCGAATGATCCTGGGACCCATGCGATCGTAATGTCATCCGACTGCACCCCGTTCTCTCTCAAACCTGATTTGGCGCCCTCTAGCAGCTTGTGTGTCACGAATGCGTTCCACTCAGCTACAACAATGCAGACGCGTAGCCCTTCGCCGTTGCTGTCGGGGGCGATTTCTGTCACTCCTGTTCCTCGGGTGCGTTGTCCAGTTGGTCGAGCAGATGGCCCATACGCCGGCGCTTTGTCTCTAGGTAGTTGATGTTGAACTTATTGGGGGTTGTCTCTAGAGGTACACGTTCCACGATCTCTAAGCCGTATCCCTCAAGCCCAGCTAATTTGTCCGGGTTGTTTGTGAGAAGACGCATTTTGCCCACTCCCAGGTCAAGTAGAATCTGCATTGCTATCCCGTAGTCGCGGCCATCTGCAGGAAGGCCCAGTGCAAGGTTGGCGTCTACGGTATCCATTCCGTCGTCTTGTAGGCGATAGGCACGCAGCTTGTTGTGAAGGCCAATTCCTCTGCCTTCCTGTCCCAAGTAGAGAAAAACGCCACCCTCCTCCCCGATGAGCTTCAATGCTAGGTCCTTCTGCTCGCCGCAATCGCAACGCATGGAGTGCAGTACATCCCCTGTGAAACATTGATCGTGGACGCGCACGAGCACTGGTTCTGCAGGGTCGATATCGCCTTTTACCACTGCAACTTCTTCTTCGCTCGCATACTTTCCTTGGTAGGCCACAATTGTCATTTCGCCCATCGGTGTGGGCAGGTGTGTTTCTGCTACCCGTTTGACGAGCCGTTCGGTTTTCAGTCGATGTTTAATGATCGCGTTAGTCGTTAGAATCTTTAGGCCATGGCGACGAGCAAATCGTTGTAGCTCCGGCATCCGCGCCATTTCTCCGTCACCCTTCATGATTTCGCAGATCACTGCAGCGGGGCGCATCCCTGCTAGTAGGCAGAGGTCGACACTTGCCTCTGTCTGTCCAGCACGCACTAACACGCCCCCCTCTTGCGCTCTGAGGGGGAACATGTGCCCGGGCCGCACAAGGTCCTCAGGTTGGGTCTCAGGGTTGAGCAGGACCTGCACGGTCCGCGCCCGATCTGCAGCACTGATTCCGGTGGAGACACCGGTACGTGCCTCTACCGAGACTGTGAAGGGTGTCCCAAAAGGTGAGTCGTTAGTTCGATCTTCCACCATCATTGGTAGGCGCAACTTATCTACTCGATCACCCGTCAATGCTATGCAGATGAGCCCGCGTGCATAGCGCGCCATGAAGTTGATCGTTTCTGGGGTTACGTACTCTGCAGGTATTGTGAGATCGCCCTCATTCTCCCGATCCTCGTCGTCGGCGATGATGACGAACCGCCCCTTGCGATACTCCTCGATTGCTTCTTCTACCCCGATAGAAATTCGTTCACTACTGTTCGTCACGTTGGCTCTCCTGTTGTCGAAGGCTCCGTCACGAATTGCTCAACGTAGCGTGCGAGGATATCGGTCTCTAGGTTCACCCGTGCTCCCACTCCTTTTCCTACAAGGTTGGTGTGCTCTTGTGTGTATTGCACTAGGGAGACTGCTAACGTCGATTGGTCCTTTGCGATAATGGTAAGGCTCACTCCATCGATGCAAACTGGGCCTTTCACCACTGTGTATCGCAGCAGATCTGGCGGGGCTTGAACTCGCAGAATGAGAGCATCTTCCTCGGAATCAATAGCGACAATCTCTCCTACACCTTCAGTAACACCTCTCACAATGTGTCCACTCAGGCGGTCGTTCGGTCGCACACTGCGCTCAAGATTGACCAGGTCTCCTGGCTGAAGATCTCCTAGCGCAGAGCGACGGTAGGTCTCTGGCATTAGGTTTGCGAAGAATGTTTTGCCATCCAGCTCCGCTACCGTTAGATCTACTCCGTTTATAGCAATGGAGTCCCCAAGCGCAGAACTCGACGCGACCAGGGGCGCGCCTATAAGAAGTTGTCCCTCTCTGCTATCCAGGACCTTGCCAAGCTCTTCGATGATGCCGGTGAACATCCCGCCTCGCGTTTTCTTTGCTATCGCGTCGGGATTGATAGGGAAGAAGATACCCGCAACTCGCCACAATAGGCTGCCGCCAGGCGTCCTCTCCCCTCCGGACTTTTACCGTCGGCCCCGGAATTTCACCGAGTCAATCCACCTAAGCGGAGTCGCGGGCTTTCACCGCCGGTGAGGATTTGCACCTCGCCCCGAGAACGTTGCCCCGATCGTTATGGTCAGAGTTGGCAATGTCAAGGACTGTTGTCCGTCAGGCAGGCTATGTTTCTGACAGGGCCATATCCGACCAGATTCTCTTTTACTTGTGGGGTTCGGTGCCGTGCTGCTTTTTAAATTGATCAAATGCAAGGCAAGAGTGGTCTAAAAACCAGGCATTGAAAGAAAGCAGCTTTGAAAGTTTCTTATGCGACCGCGCAAGTCATATCAGCACCGCAGCACATTGGCGATTTGATTTTCCCGTGGTCATTAGGGCATTTGGAAATCTGTACTGCAGAGCCATCATCTTTAGTAAGGCTGTCGTCGACTAAGGGCGCGTTGCATTTTCCGCACGTGGCGTTAACTGACATGCCGCAAGAAGAACAAGAGTAGGTAGCCATTAAACTGTCCTCGCTTCTAAGTCCGATGAAGCAAGCCTACGGGAGGAAGCCCTCTCTGCGAAGTGAATCAGGGCCTCATCTTTTTTTCGGGGTTGTGTGGAAGGCGCTCAAATCTCAAATAATCTTCAATATTTTCGCTTCGATCCTACGGCTTGCGCTACCATTGCCGCCATGTCTGAACCATCCTCAGAGGCCCAACAGTTCTTTGCTGAGCGCTACGGTATTGACTCTGCTCGAATTGCTTCCCTTCTTTCTGATTCACTCACCCAGGGGGGGGACTTCGCTGAGCTTTTCTTCGAGCATCGCACTAACGGTGCGATTAGCCTGGAAGATCAACAGGTGAAGTCAGCTGCCCGCAGCGTTGAACAGGGCGTTGGTATACGCGTGGTGAAGGGTGACAGTATCGGCTATGCCTATACCGAGTCCCTCGATCCCGAGGCCATGCGCCTGGCGGCTGGAACTGCAGCGCGTATTGGAGAAGGTGCTGATAGCTCCAGTGTTTTCGATACCACCCCAGTTGGTGCTACCGAGAGTTATTACGGTGGCGATCCTCTTCTTAGTGACGAGCCCGCCGCTGCTAAAGTAGCTCTCCTTGAGAGGGCTGACCGCGCTGCTCGGGCTTATGACCCCAGCATTGCTCGTGTTGATGCGAGCATTGGCGACGAGCGAAAGGTGGTACTTGTAGCCCGAAGTGATGGTCAGATCGTGGGGGATGTCCAGCCCCTTATGCGGTTTAACGTGATGGCTCTCTCTCAGCGTGGTGAGAATCGCCAAACTGCTCGAACTGGTGGTGGTGGGCGGCTTGGTGTCGAGTACTTCGAACGGATAACTCCTGAAGAAACTGCTCGAGAGGCTGCCCGCCAGGCAGTGCTACTTCAGGATGCGGTTGATGCTCCCGCTGGTGAAGTTCCCGTGGTTCTTGCTGCTGGTGACAGTGGAATACTCCTCCATGAGGCCATTGGTCATGGGCTGGAGGCGGACTTCAACCGCAAAGGCACTAGCAACTACACAGACCGTATCGGCCAGTCTGTTGCCAGTGAGCTGGTAACAGTTATTGACGACGCAACCATTGACGAGTCACGTGGATCAATCAATGTTGATGATGAGGGCAATGCCACGAAGCGAAACACTCTAATTGAGGGTGGAGTTCTACGGGGCTATCTCCATGATGAAATTAGCGCCCGCCACTTTAAAACAGAGCCCACTGGGTCTGGCCGCCGCCAGTCCTTTAAGCATCCCATCATGCCCCGCATGACCAATACCCTGATGCTTCCGGGCCCATCTACCCCCGATGAGGTCATTGGTAGCGTTGAGCGTGGCATCTACTGCGTGGCTTTTTCTGGGGGCCAGGTGAATATCTCCAACGGCGACTTTGTCTTCTCTACAACTGAGGCTTACTTGATAGAGAAGGGCAAGATCACAGCCCCGCTTCGTACCACTAATCTAATTGGTAACGGGCCAGAGGCCCTTTCTCGTGTGAGCATGGTTGCCAACGACTACGCTCTCTCAGACGGGCGTTGGACCTGCGGTAAGGAGGGGCAATCTGTGCCTGTTGGTGTGGGCCTTCCCACTGTGCTGGTTTCGGCTATGACTGTTGGCGGAACCCAGCTTGGTTGAGACGTCCCCCCTCGAGCTTGTAGGCCGCGCAGTCGACCTTGCTTCCTCTTACGGGGCTGAGCAGTGTGACGCGTTCGCTAATGCCCAAACCGAGTCAACTGTCTCAATCCGCCTGGGGGAAATCGAGAAGTTAATTGAGGCGACTTCTCGTTCCCTTGGCCTGCGGGTTATCACCGGTGGTCGCACAGCTGTCTGCTCCACTTCCGACTTCACTGATGCTGCTTTTGAGCAGTTCGTTGCTGACACTGTCGAGCTGGCGGCTATTTCTGCCCCTGACGAGTTTGCTGGCCTTCCTGAACCTGAGTCACTTGCTTCCAAAGGCGCTGATTCTCTGCAGCTCTACGACGAACGAATCGAGATACTTTCTCTGGATGAACGCATTAACGTTGCTCGTTCTTGTGAAGCTGCTGCACTTTCCTTTGACTCCCGGATTACGAATTCTGAAGGTGCCAGCCTTTCAACTAGTATTGGTGAGGTGGCTTTAGCCAACTCCCGTGGGTTTGCCGCTAGCTATCCTGCTACCTCTATCTCCCTTTCCACTGAGGCATTGGCCGACGATAAGGATGGAAAGAAGCGCAATGCCTGGTGGTTCAGTGCTGAACGTAACCTTCGCAGCCTTATGGATCCCGAGACGCTGGGTCGTATAGCTGCCCAACGTGCAGTGGACCAATTGGGAGCCCGCAAGACTGAGACCAAACGAGTTCCAGTTATTTTTGAGCCGATGATGGCGGCTCGTCTTGCTGGAGACGTGGCTGGCTGTGCAACTGGTGGGGCTCTCTACCGTGGGGCTACGTTTCTCGCTGGTCGAGTTGGCGAATTGATCGCCTCTCCCCTCGTTAATGTTGTTGACGATCCGACCCTCCCTGCTCGAGCAGGGAGCCGGCCGTTCGATGGAGAAGGAGTGAGCGCTCGCCGAAATGTTCTTTTTGAGGAGGGGCGCTTCGCGGGGTTCCTTTTTGACTGCTACACGGCCCGTCGCATGGACTCTAAAACGACTGGAAGCGCTCAGCGTGGAGTTGCCTCCCTGCCTGAGCCTGGCCCTGCGAATCTAATATTTGAACCCGGTGCTACTGCTGCTGAGGATATCGTTGCGGACACTACCGAAGGGTTGTTGGTAACCGCTCTTATGGGGTTCGGGTTCAATCCCACCACGGGTGACTACTCTCGCGGAGTAGGTGGTTTCTGGATTGAGAATGGGGCCATTGCCTACCCGGTTGCCGAGGCAAATATTTCTGGAAATATCTCATCCATGCTTGCTGACGTCGACGCGGTTGGCAGCGACCTCTCGTGGTTTGGTTCTACTGCTGCCCCAACGATTCGGATAAGTCAGATGACAGTGTCGGGTGTCTGAAAGTGGCCGGTTCGATCTACTTTGCTTATGGGTCAAACATGGCATCTTCTCAAATGACTAGTCGTTGCCCCGGTGCTGCCTGTCTGGGTATTGGTCGTCTCCCTGATTACCGCCTCGCTTTCGATGCTTGGAGTAACCACCGAGCCGGCTTTGTGGCTGATGTCCTTCCTGCCTTTGGCAGAGATGTTTGGGGTGTCCTTTGGTCTGTAACTGAGGAACATGTCGAATCGCTCGACCGCTTCGAGGGTGTGAGCCGTAGACAGTACCGCCGTGAAAAAATCCTGGTCGAATCTGCCAGAGGCGAAGCTATTGACGCCTTTGCCTACGTTATCTGTGACCCAGTTGAAGAGGGCCCCACTACCCATGACTACAAAGCGCTCCTTCTTGAAGGAGCCACAGAACATGGCTTGCCATCTGTTTGGGTGGATGCCCTGGAAGCTATTTCCAGCCTTCCAGCTCCGTTGTCGCCTTCCTCTTCAAATACAATAGTCCCGTGACGTCTTCTTCCACAGCTCCTCTCAGTGCTGCTGACCTCCGTCGGTATCGCTCCAATCTCCAGGAGGAGATCAATGGGCAGGCTCTATATTTGTTGCTTGCTGAAGCGGAGGACAGTTCCAAGCTGAAGGAGGTCTTTCGGCGCCTGGCTGAAAGTGAGAAAAGTCATATTGATCTTTGGGAAAGCAAACTTCGCGAAGCAGGAGAAGAGGTTCCCGATCTTCGTGCAAGTCTGCGAGTACGAGTGCTCGGCTGGCTGGCTCGCCACTTCGGGACAGATTTGGTAGTCCCGATAGTCGAGCACACTGAGCTGAATGCCGTAGCTATGTACGACGATCAGCCTGAGGCAATTGCAGAAGGTCTCCCCAGCGCTGAGCGATCTCACGCCCGTCTTTTTCGGGAGCTTAGTAAGCAACCCGGTGAGCCTATTGATGTTGCTCGCTTGGAGGGGCGGCATAGTCGGTATACAGGGAATGCTCTCCGGGCTGCTGTTCTTGGTGCTAATGATGGCCTTGTGTCAAATCTAAGCCTTGTGATGGGCTTCGCTGGCGCAGCGACTGGGCAGGAAGTTGTTGCCCTTGCAGGTGTGGCCGGGCTTCTCGCCGGTGCTATCAGCATGGCTCTTGGCGAGTGGATCAGTGTCCTTAGTGGCCGGGAAGCATTCAATCGGCAGGTTGAGATTGAGCGAGATGAGCTTGAGATGAACCCGGAGGAGGAGCACGCCGAGTTGGTGCTCATCTACCAAGCGAAAGGGCTTTCTGAAGAGGTTGCTCGGTCGACCGCAGACCGGGTTTTCGAGAATCATGAAACCGCTCTCAATACACTTGTGCACGAAGAGCTGGGGATGTCCGAAGCGAGTGTGGCGAAACCTTCTACAGCTGCCATTTCTTCGTTCCTGCTCTTTGCAGTTGGTGCGCTATTGCCTGCTTTCCCTTGGTTCTTCGTTGATGGTTTGCTGGCTATAGCACTAAGCCTTGGCCTGGGTGCTGCTGGACTCTTCGTCCTTGGTTCTGCCGTTACTCTCTGGACAGGTCGTTCTGCGTTGTATTCAGGGGTTCGACAGCTTGCTCTAGGCCTTGTGGCAGCTGGAGCCACCTATGGAATAGGCACCGCTCTTGGTATTGCTATAGACATCTAGTCACGCTGTGCCCAGGCAGGTGAAGTGGATTCTGTTCTGGGGGCGCAGTTCTCCAAGGAAGCGTTCCCCCTATGCTCGTTAACTTTGTCTGGGCTTCCCTATAGCTGAGAGGAGATGGCTACTACCCTTGCGCCTCTCTTCTTCCCCCTCGATACTGGCACGTCTGGTGGCTAGAGCGAGGTGGCCCCACCCGTTCCCATCCCGAACACGGAAGTGAAACGCCTCAGCGCTGACGATACTGCCCGGGTAACTGGGTGGGAAAATAGGCCGCCGCCGGGTCTCTAAATTTCTCCAGGCTTAATTGCGCTTTGTTAAGGTTTTGCGTTTCGCACCAAGATCGAGGCGCTGCTACAATCCAAACCACAACAGCGGCCGTCCTCTCGCCTCACATCAGACGGGCAACGCGGTCAAACGGAGCCCACTAGTGTCCACCGACGAACAGGCCC
The DNA here is from genome assembly GCA_002346645.1 of Dehalococcoidia bacterium UBA2991. Taxonomy (GTDB): domain Bacteria; phylum Chloroflexota; class Dehalococcoidia; order Tepidiformales; family Tepidiformaceae; genus UBA2991. The sequence goes on along the minus strand of DEAD01000008.1, from coordinate 192,208 downwards.
CCGAGGCCACCACCGGCGACCCCCCTGCTGGGGTCGCCGATCTCCCAGCCACTCCAGAACCCGCCCCTAAGCCTTCTGAGACTCCCTTAACCGAGCCCAGCTTGGAGATGGATATGGCGGCCCTTCTGGAAACGGAAGCGGCCCAATCCGGCAGCCTCCGGCGAGGTGAAATCATCGAAGGAGTTGTGATGGGTGCATCTCCTGATGGTGTGATCGTAGATGTAGGTACCAAGACAGAGGCAGTGATCCCTCAAAGTGAGATGCTCTCCTTGGGCGTTGAGGGCCATACCCGGCTAAAAACAGGTGACAAGGCCCGTGTGATGGTCCTTCAGCCAATGAGTGCTGAGGGGCATGGCATTGTTTCTCTCGATCGAGCCCGTGGGGAGGAAGGCTGGGAGATTCTTGCTGGTCGCCTTGAGTCTGGAGAGATCTTTTCTGCTGAAATCGTTGGCCATAATCGTGGTGGGGTCCTAGCTAGTGTTGAAGGAGTAAATGCCTTCATTCCGCTTTCTCAGATAGATAGTATCCGTCGCGATAATCCAGAAGCAGCAAATTCCTTAGCCACTCTCGTCGGCAAGGAAGTGCGTCTTAAGGTCATCGAACTTAACCGCCGTAAGAATCGGGCCATCCTTTCTGAGCGTGCAGCCATGACTGAGTGGCGGCGAGAGCAAAAGGAGCGAATTCTCGAGGAGTTGCAGGAAGGCCAGATCCGAGAGGGCCGGATTTCCTCCATCACGGACTTTGGTGTCTTCGTTGACCTTGGGGGTGCTGATGGCCTTGCGCACCTTACTGAGCTCACCTGGGAGCGCGGCAAGAAGGCTAAGGATCTTTTCGAAGTCGGCGATGAGGTAAAGGCTTTTGTCCTCCGGGTTGATCGGGAGGCTCGAAAGATTTCACTTTCGCTCAAGCGTGCCCATCCCGAGGAGTGGGATAGTGCTGTTGACCGTTTTGTCATTGGACAGGTTTTGATTGGTCGAGTCACGAAGCTAATGCCATTGGGTGCTTTTGTTCGTCTCGACGGTCCTATCGAGGGTCTTGTCCACATCTCTGAGATTACGAACCGCCGTATCCAACATCCCCGAGAAGTCCTAGAAGAGGGAAATGTTGTGCCGGTCAAGCTTGTTCGTATTGAAAAGGACCGGCACCGCCTTGGGCTTAGTCTGCGTCAGGCTCGTAATGATGCTGAAGCCATGGGGTTTGGTTTTGACCGGGATGGCTCTGTAATGGATTGGCCGGATGACGTGCGAGAAGAGTTCGGATTGGACAAACGTGACCCTTCCCAGCCTCCTGCTGGCCCTCGTACCGCACAGGAAACTGTGGAGGAGGCTGTCGCCAACGACAACGAGCCCGTCTCTGCATTTGCCCATGCATTTGCCCAAGCCTTGGAAAATGCTGATGTTGGTTCCCTCGCTCTCGAAGAGGATGAGGCGTCCTCCTCTGAGGGCGAGGGAGTCCCCGATTTGGTTGCCAGTACTGAGCCGGACGATGTCCCCGCTGCTAGCGATGAGGAGGTTTCTGTTGCCGCAGAGGAGATAGCTTCTTCTGTGAACGAGCCGGACACCTCAGAAGCAAGTGCCGAGGATAGTGCGGTCAGCGAGACACTCCCCGAGACAGTAGCCAGCGATAGTTCGCCGGAGACTGAAGATGCTGCGACCGAACCGGTCACTGCATCTGGCGAGGGTGGCGCAACCACCAAGACAACGGATTAGTAGGAGGGACCGCGATGGCTGATCGATTCGATAAGTTCACGGAACGCGCCCGGCGTGTATTGACCCTCGCCCAGGAAGAGGCGCACCGCTTCAACCATAACTACATTGGTACGGAGCATATTCTCCTCGGCCTCGTGCGCGAGGGTGATGGCGTTGCTGCCAAAGTCCTATCTAATCTTGGCGTAGAGCTAAATAAGGTGCGCTCTGCCGTCGAGTTCATTATCGGTCGTGGCGATCGCACAGTGCTTGGCGAGATCGGTCTCACTCCGCGCGCAAAGAAGGTCATCGAGCTGGCCGTCGATGAGGCTCGCCGTCTCGGTCATAGCTACATTGGTACTGAGCATTTGCTCCTAGGTCTCGTGCGCGAAGGTGAAGGGATAGCTGCGGGTGTTCTGGAGAGCCTAGGTGTTAATATCGAGCGGGTCCGCGCAGAGACCACTCGTATTCTCAGTCAGTCAACACCGCAGGCCGCTGCTGCCGCTGGTGGCCCCCGCCAAGCAAGTCGTACTCCTACAGTCGATCAGCTCGGTATTGAGCTTACAGTGGCGGCTAGCTCTGGCCAGTTGGATCCTGTTATCGGCCGATCTACTGAGCTTGAGCGCGTCGTTCAGATCCTTTCCCGTCGTACAAAGAACAATCCGGTGCTCATCGGTGAGCCTGGTGTTGGCAAGACTGCTATCGCTGAGCTGCTTGCCCAACGCATCAGCACCGGGGATGTTCCTGAGACCCTTGCCGAGAAGCGGCTTTTGACCCTCGATATAGGCTCTCTCGTGGCCGGTACCAAATACCGAGGAGAGTTCGAGGAGCGTCTCAAGAAGGTAATTGAAGAGATAAAGGCTGCTGGAAACTGCATCCTCTTTGTTGATGAGTTGCACATGCTTGTCGGCGCAGGCGCTGCTGAGGGAGCGGTCGATGCTGCGAACATTTTAAAGCCAGCTCTCGCCCGGGGTGAGCTGCAATGTATAGGTGCCACCACTCTTGATGAATATCGCAAGCACATTGAGCGGGATGCTGCTCTCGAACGGCGTTTCCAGCCGATCGTAGTCGAGGAGCCTACTGTTGAGGAGACGGTCGAGATTCTCCGGGGTATCCGTGGACGATATGAGGAGCACCACAACCTCAAGATTAGCGACAATGCCCTCGGGGCTGCTGCTCGGATGTCGGATCGCTACGTCACGGAGCGCTTCCTTCCAGATAAGGCCATCGACCTAATTGACGAAGCATCAAGCCGTGTGCGGATCCGTCGCGCTGCCACTCCCCCTTCTATGCAGGAGGCCCTGAAGGGCCTAGAGAGTCTGCGTAGGGAGCGTGATCAAGCGACCGAGGCTCAGCAGCTTGAGTATGCCTCCGAACTTACTGATCGTGAGGAAAAACTCAGCATCAAAATTAATGAGATGGGCGAGTGGAGTGAGGGTACTGGAGGAGTTGCTACTCCTGTAGTCAGTGAAGAGGACATTGCAGAGGTTGTTGCGATGTGGACCGGTATTCCAGCGGCCCAGATCGCGAGTGAGGAAAGTGCCCGCCTCTTGAAGATGGAAGGTGCTCTTCGCACCAAGGTTATAGGGCAGGATGAGGCTATCGAGTCTATTGCCCGCTCAGTGAGACGTGCTAGGGCTGGCCTTAAGGATCCACGTCGCCCTATTGGTGTCTTCCTTTTCCTTGGCCCCACCGGCGTTGGCAAGACCTACCTTGCTCGTCAGCTGGCTGAGTTCATGTTCGATTCGCAGGACAACATGATTAAGCTGGACATGAGTGAGTTCAGTGAGCGCCACACAGTTGCTCGCCTAATCGGGGCTCCACCTGGTTACGTGGGCTACGACGATGGGGGACAGCTCACGGATACTGTTCGGCGGCGGCCGTACTGTCTCATCGTTTTGGATGAGATTGAGAAGGCTCATCCCGATGTTTTCAATCTGCTTCTTCAAATTTTCGATGAAGGTCGCCTTGCTGATGCCAAGGGCCGCAAGGTCGACTTCCGTAACACCATCATCATCATGACCTCGAATGTCGGGTCAGACCTCATTAAGCGGGATTCCTCCCTTGGATTCGCTATTAGCCAGGACGAAGCCCAGACCCATGAGGATCGCTACAAGCGGATGAAGGACAAGGTACTTAACGAGTTGAAAAATGTCTTCAAGCCAGAATTCTTGAATCGTGTTGATAGCACAGTAGTATTCCATGCGCTTACTCCAGAACACATCCGACAGATTGTGGATCTTGAGTTGGCCCAAGTTGAAAGACGGCTTGTGCTACGAGCTGTGACCTTGGAGGTAACTGATGCTGCCAAGGACTGGCTTGGTGAAAAAGGGTACGACCAGGTGTTTGGCGCTAGACCCCTCCGGCGTGTTATTCAGGACAACATAGAAGACAAGATCAGTGAGATGATTTTGGGAGGTGAGTTTGGGCCGGGTGATCGCATTCTGCTCGATCGTGACCCCGATGGTGACGGGTTGCTCATCAAGCCTCTCAGTTCTCCCGCGGCGGTAAGCTAGCCGAAGCACTCGAGTTGAAGAAAAAAAACCTTTGTTTTCAGGCTTTAACTGTTGACATGGGTGCTTTGCATACGTACCCTCAATCTGGCGTGCTGTGCCATCGCGCAGAACCCCCGATTTTTTGCCTTGTCCAACTGTGCCATTCAGAACCCAGGGCCTGAAGGAGTCGCCAGTACATGACCGCGACACTCAATGGGACGCGGACGGGCGAGCGTGCCTCGCTTGCAGTCCAGTCGTTCAGCAACATTTCGAACGTGCTCGAGATCCCCAGTCTTATCAAGCTTCAGCTTGATTCATTCGACTGGTTCAAGGGCGAAGGTTTGCGGGAGCTGCTCGATGAGCTATCCCCGATCCAGGACTTCACTAGCACGAAGATGGATCTCATTTTTGGTGAGTATGAGTTCCGTGAGCCCAAACATGATCAGGAGGAGTGTCGCGAACGCGACATGACCTTCGCGGCACCACTGTTCGTCGATGTTGAACTAAGAATCAAGGATTCAGGGGAAATAAAGGAGCAGCGCCTCTTTTTCGGCGATTTCCCCCTCATGACCGATCGGGGCACCTTCATAATTAATGGTGCGGAGCGAGTGGTCGTGAGTCAGCTAGTGCGCTCCCCTGGCGTCTATTACACAGTTGATATGGACGCTCAGAGTGGCCAGCGCTTGGCCAATGCGAAGCTTATTCCTAGCCGTGGTGCGTGGCTTGAATTTGAGACTTCTGCTAAGCGCATTCTTAGTGTGAAGATCGACCGGAAGCGCAAGCTGCCCGTCTCGGTATTGATCCGTACCATTGATGAGCCTGGGTTGCTGCCCGGTGATAAGGAAAACCCAGCCTTCGCCAAGTATTTTGCTGCTCAGGAGCGTTTAGACGAAGAGGGTACCGCAGCTGCTGAGAAAGCCCGCGATGCAGCTCGTCGTGAATGCGAGAAAGTGCTAGGTACTGACGATCGTGTTCTCGCTTTCTTTGAGGCTGTCGACGTGGAAGGAGATCTGTCCTATCTCACCGCTACCCTTGGTCGGCGAGAAGGAGGGAGGAACAACGACCCATGCGAGAACAAGCATGAGGCCCTGTTGGAACTCTATCGCAAGATTCGTCCGGGCGATCCCCCGACCCATGAGAATGCTCGCGCTCTAGTCAATCAACTTTTCTTCAATCCTCGGCGGTATGATCTTGGGCGCGTGGGGCGCCACAAGCTCAACAAGCGTCTTGACCTTCCTGACGCCACTGAACAACGTTGGCTCCGTCCTATTGACCTGATTGAACTCACCCGTGAATTGATTAACGTCAATCTAGGTCGCAGCGGAACGGATGATATCGATCACTTGGGTAATCGCAGAGTGCGTGCGGTTGGTGAACTTATCCAGCAGCAATTCCGTATAGGGCTCGTGCGGATGGAGCGTGTCGTGCGGGAGCGCATGACCATTACTGATCCAGCCGAGGCTACTCCCAGCGCCCTTATTAACATTAGGCCAGTTGTTGCTGCTATGAAGGAGTTTTTTGGCGGCAGCCAGCTTTCCCAGTTCATGGACCAGACCAACCCATTGGCAGAGCTCACGCACAAACGCCGCTTGAGTGCTCTTGGTCCTGGGGGCCTTTCGCGTGATAGGGCTGGTTTCGACGTACGCGATGTGCACCACAGCCACTATGGACGTATCTGCCCGATCGAGACTCCTGAAGGCCCCAACATTGGCCTAATTGGTTCCCTTGCAACATATGGGCGGCTCAATGATTTTGGCTTTATAGAAACTCCCTATCGTCGTGTTGTCAGCGAAGTGGCCTCTGATGATCCCAAGATGGTAGGTCAGGAAATCAGAGAGGATGTTGTGGATGACGAAGGCTCAGTAATCGCTGCTGCCGGCACCGTCATCAATAAAACCGTTGCGTCCGCCCTCAAGAAGGCGGGTCTCCGTGTGCCGATTCTGGCCGTTGTTGCAGATGAAGTCACCTACCTTACGGCCGATGAAGAGGACCGGTTTGTTGTTGGTCAGGCTAATACTCGTATTGGCGAAGGTGGCCGCGTACTCGATGACCGTGTGGAGGTACGGGTTAACGAGGAGTTCAAGCTAGTCCCTCCTTACGAGATAGACTTCCTTGACGTTTCCCCGAAGCAAATGGTCTCTGTTGCAGCCTCGCTCATTCCGTTCCTTGAACACGATGATGCAAACCGGGCCCTAATGGGTTCAAACATGCAACGCCAGGCTGTGCCGCTCGTTCGCCCCGAGGCTCCTCTTGTGGGAACTGGCATGGAGGGGCGTACCGCCATCGATAGCGGCCATGTTCTTGTAGCCGAGGGCGATGGTGAGGTAATTGAAGCCTCTGGCACTCAGATAGTCATCCAATATGACGATGAGAATCTGGGGAAGATTCGGATTCCCATGATCAAGTTCCAGCGTTCCAACCAGGGCACCTGCCTTAACCAGCGCCCGCTGGTCTTCCGGGGCGAGCGAGTGCGCTCAGGTCAGGCTCTCGTTGATAGTTCTAGCACTCAGGGTGGAGAGCTGGCTTTGGGTCAAAATGTGTTGTGCGCCTTCATGAGTTGGGAGGGTTACAACTTTGAGGACGCGGTCATCATCAGTGAAAACCTTGTCCGGGAAGACAAGTTCACTTCCATACACATTGAGAAACACGAGATTGAGGCTCGCGATACCAAGCTTGGCGCGGAGGAAATCACTCGAGATATCCCCAACGTTGGAGAAGAGGCCCTAGCGAATTTAGATGAGGAAGGCATCATTCGGATTGGAGCAGAGGTCCGCGAGGGTGACATTCTCGTCGGCAAGATAACGCCCAAGGGTGAAACTGAGCTAACTGCCGAGGAAAAGCTGTTGCGAGCTATCTTTGGTGAGAAAGCGCGTGAGGTGAAGGACACAAGCCTGCGGCTTCCCCATGGCGAGCGGGGTAAGGTCATAGACGTTCGTGTCTTCAGCCGTGAAGACCACGAAGGTCTGCCTGCAGGGGTAAACAAGCTTGTCCGTGTTAGCACAGCCCAGCGCCGCAAAATTGCGGAGGGCGATAAGATGGCGGGCCGCCACGGTAACAAGGGTGTTATTAGCCGCATTCTGCCCCGTGAGGATCTGCCGTATCTGCCTGACGGTACCCCGGTTGACATCATTCTTAATCCGATTGGTGTCCCCAGCCGGATGAACATTGGACAGGTGTTAGAGACACATCTCGGTTGGGCTGCAAAGGCGCTTGGTTTTCGGGCCAATACACCGGTTTTCGATGGCGCTGATGATGGCGACCTTGATGACTCTCTCGCGCGTGCTTGGATGGCTGCAGAGAGCGGTGCTGTCTACTACATCGATCCGCGTGACTATGGCTTTGATGAGGCAGTCGTGGTCGAGTGGTTGCAGGAACACGGTTATGAGTCAGGGGCGATCTTTGAGCAGCCTGAAAAGGGTGCTGCAAAACGGGCGTGCCTCGAAATCTGGTTGAAGCAAGCTGGTAAGAAGACGAAAAAGTCCGCCACCATGGAGGATCTTGAAGAGGAAACCCAAAGTGTCTTTGCCGACACGGGTGCGGTTCCGCCCCTTTTCGGAAAAACAAAGCTTTACGACGGTCGCACTGGTGAGCCTTTCGACCAGCCAGTGACGGTTGGCTACATCTATATGCTCAAGCTCATCCACCTTGTGGAGGACAAGATCCATGCTCGTAGCACCGGCCCATACTCGCTTATCACTCAGCAGCCGCTAGGTGGAAAGGCCCAATTCGGTGGCCAGCGCTTCGGTGAGATGGAGGTATGGGCGCTCGAAGCCTACGGAGCTGCCCATATTCTCCAGGAGCTGCTTACCGTTAAATCGGATGATGTGGTCGGACGGGTGAAGACCTATGAGGCCATTGTTAAGGGTGAAGATGTACTTGAGCCAGGTGTTCCAGAGTCCTTCAAGGTGCTCGTAAAGGAGCTCCAGAGCCTCGGGCTCTCCATCGATGTTTCTAATGATTCGGGCAGGGTTTCCTTTACGGAGGAGACATCCGGAGAACTGCCCGAGCTCGGAATCAACCTTTCCGGATTCGAATCGGAGGATCTTTTTAATGCTCGAAGTGAATGACTTTAATCAAGTCCGTATTGGTCTTGCTAGTCCCTCTCAGATTCGTTCCTGGTCTTACGGCGAGGTAACTAAGCCGGAGACCATCAACTATCGCACGTTGAAGCCAGAAAAAGATGGTCTTTTCTGCGAGAAGATCTTCGGTCCTACCAAGGACTTCGAGTGCTACTGCGGCAAGTACAAGCGAGTCCGTTACAAGGGCATCATTTGCGACAAGTGCGGTGTTGAGGTGGCTCGCACTAAGGTTCGCCGTGAGCGCATGGGCCATGTCGAACTGGCTAGTCCGGTAAGCCATATCTGGTTTGTGAAGGGAACGCCTTCCAAGCTTGGGCTTTTGCTTGATTTTTCACCCCGCAACTTGGAGCGAGTGCTCTATTTCGCTCAGTACATGATTACCGAGGTCGATGAGGTTGCTCGGGACTTCGAGATAGAGAACCTTCAGAAAGAATTAGCACGTGCTATCGATGATCGTCTTGCTGAAATCAACCCTGAGCGGGAGCGCCTCGAATTGCAGCTCGAGGTCGCCCAGGAGGACTTAGAGACTAAGCGTGATGAGCAGATCGCAAAGCTCGAAGAGGAGCGTAGTGCTACCCGTGATGCTATTGAGGCTGAGGCTGCGCGTAATGTCGAGTCTGCCAACAAGATTATTGGTGAGCTGACGGAGGAGGATTACCTCTTCCAAGGAGAGGTAATTGTTGCCAATGGTGACAAGATGACCAAGACCGCTCGCAATAAGCTTGAGCGCGAGGGTCGGAAGAAGCTCACTGCTTTCGATAAGGAGACGAAGAAGCTTATCCAGGCCGAGCGACTCGTTGTGCAGAGTGCAATGGAAGAGGCCAAGGAAAGTATTTTTGATGAGCTTAATCCTCTGCAGGAGAAAGCTGCTGAAATTCGTCAGGAGACCGAGGACCAGTTTCAGGAACGTCTTAATGATTTAGAGGACATCGTGGATCCGGTTCGGGGTGACCGCATCGAGCTCCTCACTGAGACTCGTTACCGCGAGCTCTCGGATATGTTTGGGCACGTCTTCAAGGCGGCCATGGGTGCGGAGGCCGTGCTCAGCGTTCTGGAACGCATCGATCTGGATACTCTGAGGGCCAAGCTTGAAAACGAGCTCGCTACTGCTAGCGGTCAGCGGCGCAAGAAAGCTACCAAGCGCTTGCAGGTTGTCGAGGATCTTATTGAGTCTGGTAATAAGCCGGAGTGGATGATTTTTGCAGTTCTGCCTGTACTCCCGCCGGAGCTTCGGCCGATGGTACAACTCGATGGTGGCCGTTTCGCCACTAGCGATCTGAACGACCTATATCGGCGTGTCATCAACCGCAACAATCGACTTAAGCGCCTGCTGGATCTTGGTGCTCCAGAGATAATCATCCGCAACGAAAAAAGGATGTTGCAGGAGGCTGTAGATAGTCTCGTGGACAACGGTCGTCGTGGGCGCGCTGTGAGTGGTAGCGGCAACCATAAGCTCAAGAGCCTCAGCGATATGCTCAAAGGCAAGCAGGGGCGTTTCCGACAGAATCTACTGGGAAAGCGGGTCGACTACTCTGGCCGGTCCGTAATCGTCGTTGGTCCCGAGCTCAAGCTGCATCAGTGCGGTTTGCCCAAGAAGATGGCGCTGGAGCTGTTCAAGCCTTTCGTAATGCACTCGCTGGTTGCCAAGGGGCTCGCACATAACATAAAGAGTGCTAAGCGCATCGTTGAGAGGGCTCGACCTGAGGTGTGGGATGTCCTTGATGAGGTCATCCGGCACCGGCCTGTGTTGTTGAACCGTGCTCCTACCCTTCATCGTCTAGGTATCCAGGCGTTTCAGCCGGTTCTTATCGAGGGCTCTGCAGTTCAGCTGCACCCTCTAGTTTGTGCTGCCTTCAATGCTGATTTCGATGGCGATCAGATGGCTGTGCACGTACCGCTTAGCCGCGAGGCTGTGGCGGAAGCGCGGCAAATTCTGCTTTCCACCAAGAACTTGCTGTCACCTGCTAGTGGTGATCCTACGGTTACGCCTACCCTCGATATGGTATTGGGTTCCTACTACATGACCGAGGTCAGCGAAGGGGGCAGAGGTTCCTTCGTTGAAGCCAATGGGACCCCTTCCCGGGGTGTGTATTCCTCCTTTGACGAGGCCAAGCTTGCCTTCGATCTTGGAAATGTTGATCTGCGTGCCCCAATAAAGGTGCGAACCAACAAGCCCGCCGCCGACAATAACGAGAGTGACGCTGCGGGTACTCCCGTTCCGAACTTGGAGGCGCCCCGGCTGCTGGAGACAACCATCGGTCGCGTCATTTTCAACGAGGTGCTTCCCGATAAACTTCCTTTCCAGAACTACACCATGGACCGACCTGCCCTTCGTCGGCTTGTGGCTCTTGTCCTTCGCGAATTCGGCAGTGAGCCCACAGCAGAGGTGGTGGACCGCATTAAGGATGTGGGCTTCCGCTTCGCCACGCAGAGTGGAATCACCATCGCCATTCATGAAATAGTTGTGCCCCACCAAAAGAAGGAGCTGATCGCTGAGGCAGACCAGCAAGTAGCAGACCTCGAGGAGCAATACCAGATGGGGCTCATTACCCAGGATGAGCGCTACCAAGGTGCAGTAGAGGTATGGAGTGAGACCACCCGCCGTATTGAGAACGATATTGCGGAAAGTCTTTCCGAATACGGCTCCTTAAACTACATGGCTAGTTCGGGTACAAAGGGAAATATCACCCAGATTCGACAGATGGCAGGCATGCGTGGCCTAATGGCTGACCCTCATGGCCAGATCATTCCAGAGCCCATTCGTGCTTCCTTCCGCGAGGGTCTAACCGTATTGGAGTACTTCATCTCCACTCACGGTGCCCGCAAGGGCCTTGCGGATACCGCTCTGCGAACAGCCGACTCTGGGTACCTCACTCGTCGCCTGATCGATGTTTCGCAGGACGTCATTATTGGCGACCGTGATTGCGAGACCACTACTGGTCTCTGGATCGAACAGCGTGATGAACGTGAGACGCTGGAGGACTTCCGTGATCGCATTGTGGGTCGTTACGCGGCAGCACCGATTGCAGATGAAGGAACTGGCGAGATTATTGTCGATCGTAACGAGGAAATAGATGAGGCCGCCGCCGATCGGATCGAAGCTATCGAGGTAGCCCGCGTTTATGTTCGAACTCCGATGTCCTGCGAAGCTGAATATGGAATTTGTCAGCTTTGTTACGGTCGCGATCTAGCTCGCGGTGAACTTGTGAAGCCTCGCACTGCGGTTGGCATCATAGCGGCGCAATCCATTGGTGAGCCGGGCACCCAGCTTACTATGCGTACCTTCCATACAGGTGGTGTCGCTGGCACTACTGACATCACTAGCGGTCTTCCTCGGGTAGAGGAGTTATTTGAAGCTCGCGTACCTAAGGGTGAAGCCATAATTAGCGAGATTGATGGTGTTGTGGAGGTCCTTGAAGACGGAGTCCAGCGTTTGGTACGTGTTTCCAACGTCGATACTGTTGTTGAGGAGTACAAGCTTCCTGTTGGGATAAAGGCGCAGGTTGCTGACGGCGACCATGTTGTTGTGGGAAGCGTTCTGGGAGCCGCCCCTGAAGGTAAAAAGACGGAGGGCTCTGAGGTTTCAACTGAGGTGCTCGCTCGTATTCCTGGAATCGTTCGGATGAAGACCCGCAAGACCTTGCAAGTCATTTTCGAGGATCGTGAGGATCGTGAGTACTCTATCCCTGCCGCGGCTCGCCTTCTCGTGAGTTCTGGTGAGGCCATTGATGCTGGTGCACAGATTACTGAAGGGGCCAAGAACCCTCAGCATATTCTGTCCATCCAAGGCCGAGATGCAGTTCGGCGCTACATGGTTGATGAAGTGCAGAAGGTATATCGCTCGCAGGGTGTAAGCATCAATGACAAGCACATCGAGGTCATTACGCGTCAAATGCTTCGCCGCGTGCGAGTTGACCATCCCGGCGACACGGGGCTCCTACCGGGAGACCTCATTGCTCGGCGTGAATTCGAGGAGATTGTTTCCCGGGTTGTGGCTGAAGGTGGCGATCCTGCCACCGCGCAACCTGTCCTCCTCGGTGTTACCAAGGCTTCGCTAAATACGAGCTCATGGCTGGCGGCGGCCTCCTTCCAGGAGACAACGCGTGTGCTAACAAATGCTTCGGTCGAGGGCAAAATCGACAAGCTTGTTGGTCTCAAGGAGAACGTCATCATCGGTAAGCTCATTCCGGCACGTGGAGATATCGAAGTACCCCGGCGAGAGTTCGTTCCTGAGCTGGACCTGCCAGAGTCCCTCGAGTTTGATGAGGAAGCAGAACTGGAGCGCATGCTGGCGGAAAAAGAAGCTGGTGCGGCAGTAGCTGTCGAGGTTCCTGAGGGCGACTCGCTTTCAGGTTCCGCTGATGAAGAAGACGCTGATTAAGGCTAAGGCCTGATCTCAGAGGCAGGGTAGTTAGTCTCGATTAGCTTTGAGGGGCTGCCTCCAGCAGTACTACAGCGGTTGCCCTGATTGCCTCACCTCGTCCCACGGCATCCAATCCTTCCCCGCTTTTTGCTTTCACATTAACTCGCTCATGGTTAGTCCCTAGGATCCTTGCGATGCTCTGGCTAATGGACGGGAGGTGGGGCTCCAAGCGGGGGTGTTCTGCATGTACTGTTGCGTCCATGTTTGTCAGCAGCCAGTTGTCGTCGTGGGCCATTCGTAAGGCTTCCCTTAGAAACTGGGTACTGTCCCCCTCTGCCCATCGCTCTTGAGAACTGGGAAAGTGAGTCCCGAGATCCCCTTTCCCTGCTGCTCCAAGAACGGCGTCAGTAATGGCATGTAAGAGGACGTCTGCATCACTGTGGCCGGCTAAACCGGGCGCTCCTTTGATGGTCACGCCACCTAATATGAGAGGTCTGGCCTCATCAATGCGGTGAAGGTCTTCACCCATTCCGACGCGCATCATTCCAAACCTCGTTCAATAAGAAGTGCCTGTGCCAGGGTGAGATCGACTAGCCTGGTCACCTTCAAGTTTGTGGGATCTCCATCAACCGTTCGTACTTGCAGCCCTGCACGCGCCAGAATTGCTGCATCGTCAGTCTCCTCTTCCATAGAGATCGCTGCTGCTTCTAGCCAGGCTTGGCGATGTACTACCTGGGGTGTCTGGGCCGCTCGCAACCGTTCTCGTTTGGGACTTCCCACGATGATTGCTCCTTCCACCTCTTTTATCGTGTCCGTTACCGGTGCGACTGGGATTGCCCCAGCTGCTTTCTGTGCCTCCGAAACGCAAGCGTTGATAAGTGAAGGTGTGACCAACGGCCGCGCCCCATCATGAATGGCTACGTAATCGCTAGTTACTGTCTGTAACCCAGCCTCGACGCTGTCTTGACGCCGTGTTCCTCCTGCTACCACTGCGAGGAAGGCTTCACCAAGAACCTCTCGTCCAATTGCCTCCAGCGTCTCCAGTAATTCTGTCCGTCCTACGATCGCAACCCTGCGGATCGAGCTTGCTTTGGCTAATGCGGACAGCGACCATGCAATCAAAGGCTGGCCGTTTAGGTCAGTCAGCAGCTTGTCTTTTGTTCCAAAGCGCGTCGAGCGGCCTGCTGCGACTACTATGGCGTCGACTTGCATAGCCGCACACTACACTGGCTCCCGCTACCATGTGAGGGGTGCGGCGCAAGTAGCCGTTAGAGGGAAGCGATGAAGGTTGAGATCGATCACCTGCTGTCTCGTGTAACGAAGCCTGCCCGTTATACCGGTGGTGAGTGGAATTCCGTTACCAAGGATTGGGAAGCCGCTACGGTGCGCATTGCCCTTGCTTATCCAGATGCCTACGACATAGGTATGTCGAATATGGGTCTCGGTATTCTCTACGACCTCCTCAATGCCAAGGATGACGTAGCCTGCGAACGTGTCTTTGCTCCTTGGACCGATATGGAGGCGGAGATGAGACTTGAGGGGATTCCCCTCTGGAGCCTCGAGACTCGGCATGCCTTGCGTGACTTTGATCTTCTCGGCTTTACGCTGCAATACGAACTGACCTATACAAATATTCTCAACATGCTTGACCTATCGGGTATAGCTCCCCGGTCAAAAGATAGGAACGAAGACGATCCTATTGTTATTGCTGGTGGCAGCTGTGCTTTCAATCCAGAGCCGCTTGCCCCATTTATAGATGCCTTTGTTCTTGGTGAGGGCGAGGAGATCATCACCGAGCTTGCCGATCTGGTCCGAGATTGGAAGCGGGAAGATGCACCAAGAGCTAGGCGTCTGCGGGACTTGCTTGCTATGCCCGGCGTCTATGTTCCTGCCTTTTACAGGGCTAGTTATGATGAGATGGGCCACTTCGCAGCCCTTGAGCCCACTGAGCAAGCTGCTCCAGCTGTCGTCAAACGTCGTGTGGTCGAGTCACTTCCTCCTGCCCTCACGAAGCCAATAGTGCCGTTTCTCCAGACTGTCCATGATCGGGCTGCTGTTGAGATTCAGAGAGGCTGTACTCAAGGCTGTCGCTTCTGCCAGGCCGGAATGATCTACCGCCCTACGCGTGAACGAAGTCCAGAGGAAGTAGTGGAAACGACTCGTCAGCTTCTCGCTAATACTGGGTACGAAGAGCTCTCATTGCTCTCTCTCAGTACAACAGATCACAGCCGGATTGTACCTATGGTTGAAGAGCTTACCGAGACCTTTCCCGAACTTAAGATCTCCCTTCCCAGTACGCGTGTCGACAGTTTCTCTGTTGATGTTGCGAATGCCATTGCTAAGGGAAAAAAACACACACTCACCCTCGCTCCTGAGGCTGGAAGCCAGCGCCTCCGTAATGCCATCAATAAGCTTGTTAGTGAGGATGACCTCTTCGGTGCTGCTTCTAACGCTTTTGGCCGCGGTTGGACCAGCATCAAAATGTACTTCATGGTGGGCCTCCCCTCGGAGACGCTGGATGATGTGGAAGGCATTGTGACTCTTGGTGGTCGAGTGAAAGAGATCGGCCGTGATAAGGTCGGGAGGCGTTCCAATGTCAGGGTGAGCACCAGCAATCATGTGCCCAAGGCCCATACTCCTTTTCAGTGGGCTCGCCAGGAAACTGCCGAAGAGCTTACTCCCAAGCACCGCCTCCTGAAGGAAGGCTGTCGTGCGGCTGGAGTTGACTTTAGTTGGAACGATCCTGCAGACAGCCGCGTGGAGGCAATTCTTAGTCGTGGTGATCGTCGTGTCGCGGAGGCGATAGAGCATGCTTGGCGTAGTGGAGCTACGTTTGATGCCTGGAGCGAGCACTTCCGTCCTGCGCTTTGGGAAGAGGCTTTTGCTGTAACCGGCGTGGATGCGGAATGGTTTGCTCACGTTGAGTGGGATACTTTTGCTCCCCTACCCTGGGACCATATCGATAGCGGCGTAAACAAGAGCTATCTGCGTGGTCAGTGGCGTGATGTTTTTCGGGAGCACACTGTTGGGGACTGCCATCATGGCGCTTGCAATGTCTGTGGAGTGCAAGATGCACCGGTGGCTGACTGTGTGGTTAAGGTGGGGGAGCTTATTGAGCTCCGTCGCGGTTCGCGCACCTTTGAGGGTGAACCCCTTGAACTGGTGTAGTAGTAGTCTTTCAACAGCCGATAGTCTAAACAGCGTCTATACTCGACAGGCGTGAGTCTTACCGGGGAATACCGCACCCAGCTGATTGCCAGGCTCCGCGCCACTAACGCTGACCTATCTTGGGCTGTTCGGGATGTTCCAGGTGAGCAGCACCATTGGGCTCCTGACGGTGATGAGTGGTCTATCCATGAGCACGTTGCGCATCTCGTGGATATGGAAGAACGCTTCTACCTACCGCTCCTTCGTTGGGCGGCTATTCCAGACATGCTAGAGCCGGCGAATTACAGTCGTCGGCTCTGGCGAGATGAACGCTATGACGCCTCGAGTCCTCTAGGAGCTCAAATGGAACAGCTCGGGCGGGTTCGTGATGAAGAGTTTGATGTTTTTCGAGAACTAGACGATTCCGCGTGGTTGCATCTTCGGGATGATGGCAATTGGGGTCCAGTGACCTGCCAGTGGATCGCTGAAGTCGTTTACCGACACGCACTAGATCACCTCCAGGGCATTATGGGTCTCAGGGGAGATCTCAATCTTGCTGCTCTTGACCGTGGCGTAGCAGGGGGGGTCTAAGTTGCGTCTTCGTAGCATCCTCCGTGTCCACCCTGGCGAATTGCTCGACTCTGTTCTTGAGTCAGATGCTGATGCCACACTCCTAAGCCTTACCGATGAATCCCAACCCATTGCAGAACTACGTGCTTCAACCAACGAGACGATTGGACGTATCGCTGAGGCGGGTAAGAACGTACTTGTTGTAGTAAATCACCCTCGCACCCAACTCACTCGCGGCGATCTCGATGCTGTCACGGATGCGAAATTGGATGCAGTGCTCCTGCCACACTGTACTGAGCCCCAGGATGTTCGTGATACAGCTGTCCTTCTTCGTGAGTTTGAGCAGGCCCGTGGAATCGAGCCTGGACAGATTGCTCTTTTTCCGATTGTTGATACTGCGCGTGGCCTTCTGTGTGCTAGTGAGAGCCTTGCTGCTGTACCCCGTACCGCTGGACTCATCTTGTCTTCGGAGGCTTTTGCTCGCGATGTGGGTGCTCGATTTGAGGAGAGCGGCCCCCGCCTGGCCTATGCGCGGGGTAATGTTATTACCGTTGCTGCCGCTCACGAGGGAGTGGCCTTGATCGATGGCAGCTCTTTGGCCCTGCGTGATATGGCGAACTACGGTTTTTCAGGTGCCATCCTTGATGATGTCCGCCTTGTTTCTGTAGCTAACGATGTCTTCACTCCCACTGCGACCGTTTTGAAACATGCCCGCGCTGATATAGAAGCCTATGAGTCGCGACTCAAAGGAGATTGGGTTGCTCGTCGTAATGGCAGGGTTGTCGATGCTGCGCGTGTGCGCCAAGCTCTTCGTGCGGTCCAGCGCTCTTCAGACGCTAGTTGAGGCTCCCCAATCCTCAGCCAACTCCTGTAGCAGGTCTGCTGCATTCCGCATAGATACCTGCATGTCAGGTTCAAGCTCATCTATTGTGCGGAGCTCTCCCGATGCTTTGAGGGCGCGCCCGGCTAACACAACGCAACGAGTCCCTGTTGCCGCAGCCATTTGTTGCACACGCCCTACTGTCTTCCCCTGCTCCGATTGCCCATCAAAGCTCCCCTCCCCAGTCACGACGATGTCTGCGTGCCGTACCCGCTCCTCTAGGCCTGTAGCCTTTGCTACGACGTCGAACCCGCTTGTGATGCGGCCTCCCAGGAAGGCCATTAGGCCTCCTGCTAGTCCACCTGCTGCTCCCGCTCCAGGTTTTTCCGCAAGCGATACACCAAGACACTGTTCCACGATTGCTGCGTAGCGCCGCAAGGAGGTCTCCATTTTTTCGATGTCGTGCGTAGAGGCGCCTTTCTGAGGGCCGAAGACCACTGCTGCTCCTTCCGGCCCAGTCAACGGATTTGTCACATCAGTGGCAATAACGACCTCCACCCCTATCAGAGAATCAGGTGCTGACCAGTCGATTCGGGCTAGCTCTGCCAGTGCCTCTGTTCCCGGCTCCAAGTCAAAACCAGAGCTGTTGAGGAAGCGGGCGCCCAATGCTCTCGCCATGCCTGAGCCCCCGTCGCTGGTGGCACTACCCCCGACTCCAATGACAAGGCGTCTAGCTTTCCCTTTGAGCGCTGCTGAGATTAGTTCCCCCACTCCCTCGGTACTCGCTTGTAAAGGGGCTCGTTCGTCCGGGGTGGTAAGCGAGAGACCGTTGGCCAGTGCTGACTCGATGAACCATGTTTTAGTTCCCGTCACTTCTAGAACGTGGGTAGTCCGTATCCGTCCGAGAGGGTCGTGGGTGACTGTGGCATGAGGCTGGCCCTCTATTACCTGAGAAAGAATGTCTATGAAACCCGGACCTCCGTCAGAGAGTGGAAGTTCTTCGATCGTCCAATCCCTTCTCGCTTTGGCGATGCCTTGAGCGATCGATCTAGCTGCCTCTTTCGCGGTCAGGCTTTCCTTGAACTCTTGAGGTGCGACTAGGACATGTACCACTTAAAACCCGCCATCTCGGAAAATGTAGATTCCTGCAAGTACAAGGATGGCGATTACGTAACCCCATCCGATTCGCCGTAAGACTCGTAGGGCTGCAATTGCCCGCTGCCAGCGGAATATCACTGCGCCCACCACGACTCCCACCCCGAATAGAACTAACATCCCTGCCAGGAAACCGGTCAATGCATCCTCCCTCGAAGTAGTGCACTGATCGTTACCCTCCGGAGACGAAGCCGCCAGTCCCACTGTCCGTTACGATGGTCATTCCTCGTGCAATGTCTCTTATTTAGGCTCATTAGCGTCCCTGCCCTGTTGGCCCTTTGCCTCTTGCTGTTCGCTAGCTGTTCGGCTGAAGAGGAAGGTTTTCTCACTGAACTTCCTGATAACGAATACCCCCTTGAGGAGATGCTCCTCACCTTCGATGACTTGCCCATCCCCATGGAACAGGAGATCACCAACACCTTTGATAACGCATCTTGGGCCCAGCTTTTCGGAGAAGAAAACCTTCGGGGTAAAGTCAACCAGCTTGAGGCTAGAGGGCGAATCATCGGTGCTCTGCGTGAATTCTCCTGGGAGGAACCGTTTACTCATCTTGGAGGCCCTGCCCTTATTACGGTGCAGTCCACGCTCTACTCCAATATCGATGCAGCTAAAGGCTCGATGAGTCTCTTTTGCGGAACCCTGGTCGATGAGCGTACGGCAACCGACCTCACTGATTTCTGGGTCGCCGATATCGGGGAGGGTGTGCAAGGGTTTCTCATAGGCCAGCAGACTCCGGAGATCGGTCGTTTTGTTGAGACGGTTGTGTGTTTCCGTACTGGACGCGTTGTGCACGCTGTTAGACAGAGCGGGCTCGATGGGACCGAGGACATCGCTTTAAATGTCCGTCTGGCTAGACGTATGTACGAGCGAGTCCTCTCGGTTTTCGAAAGCATTGAGGCTTCAAGCTCCTAAGCTTTGCGGAAGGCGTAAAGCGTTCGTCCCTTGGCACAGAGTCGGCCCTGTTCGTCGAGGATGGACACTTCGATCATGGCAAGCTGCTGGCCTCGCTTCACTACTGTTCCCTCTGCATAGATGAGTTTTCCTAGCGCTGGTCTCAGGTAGGTGATGTTGAGGTCGGCAGTTCCCGCGGGATGTTTCCCTTCGCTCTGCACGGTTGATAAAGCGGCCAGCATTACGATGTCCACGAGGGCAGCGAGGACTCCCCCGTGCAAGCTACCTCCTATACCTCCCTGGGTGACTTCGCTAGGAGCAATAGAGATTCTTGCAAAGTCCTCCTGGCGTGCCTCTAGCCGCACGCCCAGAGCTTGGTGTAGCGGATGCTTCTCAAAGTGCTCTGCGAAAGCTTCGGAGATGGCGTCTCCGGACTCCGTGCTCACCAGGTTGCGGGGTTGGGTCGTGCCGTGCCCGGAGGGGCCTTCCCGTAGTCTTCGAAGGGTCCGTCTCGCCAGTCGAGGGCTGCCTTTAATCCCTTCTCCTGGGAAATACGGCCAAATTCCCCGCCTCCGGGACGCACTGAACTCAATGCCTGGATGTCAGCGCCTGCCGCCATCGAGGTGCGAATCCCCATGATTTCGTAAACCCGATTTATCTGGCGTTTCGTCATTTGCAGCATGGGTGAGTCGATATTAGCAATACGTTCGGCGAACGTTTCGGTTGCTTCGCACAGCCCTTCAACCGGCACTGCTCGGTTTGCCCAACCCACCTCTACTGCCTCTAGTCCTGTAAGGCTATCACCGGTGTAGAGCAGTTCTCGGACTTTCTTCTGATGCATGTGCCAGGGGTGGTAGATGATGTCCACGCTCGTCATGGCTCTAACTGGGGGGTAACCGATGATGGCGTCCTCAGCGATAAACATGAGGTCGCACATAGTTGCTAGCTCTGTGCCTCCTGCCAGGCAGTATCCGTGCACTTGAGCAATAACCGGTTTAGTAAGGTCCCAGATTTGCCAGTAACCGCTGAGTAAATGTTGGGGCCATTGGCCTTGTCCCGGATGGATCGGCCCTACCCTAGGCAGTCCGCTACGCGTGTCGACATAGCTGTGCTCGTCCGGGGGAGTACCTGAGAGGTCGTATCCAGCACTGAAGGCGCGTCCCGAGCCGCGCAGGATTATCACTTTCACGCTTTCGTCGAGCTCAAAGTGCTTCATCGCATCGAATACTTCGGCGCGAAGGTTGTGGCTAAGTGCGTTCATCTTCTCCGGTCGGTTGAGAGTGATGATCGCATGGCGGTCACGTTTTTCAATGAGGATGTCTTGGTATTCAGGCATGGCGGAATCCTAGCAGGCGGCGTTCCATTTGGGAGAGGGTGTTGCTGATTGCAGCGTGCCTAAAGGGGCCCATTAGCCTATCTGTCGGTAAAAATGCGGTCCTTTTACCGACGAATCTGTGAGTGAGGATTCTCAGAGGATCTCGGCTAATCAACTGCAAAGTCGAGTGCCAGATTTACGAGCGCGCGCACCGCTTGTCCACTTGCACCCTTGGAGATCCATCCCTTGTCCTTCGAAGCCATGTCCACGCCTGCGATATCGAGGTGAACCCAGGGTGTGGTGTCGACGAAGTGCTCCAGGAATTTGGCAGCCGTAATGCTTCCTGCACCCCGCCCACCCGTGTTCTTGATCTCACCCACTGTGCTTTTTATCTGATCGTCGTACTCCTTGAACATTGGTAGGCGCCAACTGCGTTCTCCTGCTGCCTCGGCTGCTGACTCGAATCTTTTGGCGAGGCTATCGTCGTTTGTCATGAGACCGTAGGCCTGTTCTCCTAGTGCCACACTGATTGCCCCGGTCAATGTCGCCACGTCGACGATATGACGGGCGCCTAGCTCGCGTGCGTAGCAGAGTCCATCGGCTAGGACTAACCGACCCTCCGCATCAGTATTCAGGATCTCTATAGTTTTCCCGTTCATGGCGGCTACCACATCACCTGGCCGGCTTGCGTTTCCGCCGGGCATATTCTCTGTACAGGGGGCTATGGCGAGAATATCGGCGTTTGGCGCGAGTGCTGCTATTGCTTGCATCGCCGCGATGACTGAAGCCGCGCCTGTCATGTCTGCCTTCATAGCTTCCATGCCCTGCGCGGGTTTAATGCTGATTCCTCCGGTATCAAACGTGATGCCCTTGCCAACGAGTGCCAGGTCATATCCTTCCGCACCTCGTCCCTTGTAGCTGATACGGATGAGCTTGGCTGGTTGCACACTTCCCCGTGCCACGGAAAGCAACGCGCCCATGCCTTTTTCTTCCATCTCCTTTTCTTCCATGACTTCGAGCTCTAGGTTGGGAGCACTTGCTACTCCGGCTGCCCGTGCGGCTAGGTCCGTTGGGTTGAGGTGGTTTGCGGGTTCATTTGCGAGATCGCGTGCGAGGTTCGTTGCTTCTGCCAATACTCGTCCTCGCTCTGCCGCATTCACCATGCTTTCGATCTTGGTGTTGTCCTGCTCAACGAGTGTAAGTTGAGTGATTGCGGCCTTGGCGTCCTCGTCTGATCCTGTTTTGTGGCGCAGGAACTGATAGGCCCCTAGAACAGCACCCTCTGCCATCGCCTGCGCACAAGAGTCTGGGGAGAGTCCTCCGATGCCAGCACCATGTGTGATGCTGGCAACATTGGTTACGCCGGGCTTTCGGCAGGACCGGATTATTTCCGCAGAGAGGTTCCGTATGCTGTGAATGTCGAAGTCTTCAGTTTTTCCAAGGCCGGCTACAACTACCCGAGGGGCTGCAATCTTGCCGAATGTGTGAATGATGGTTAGCTCTCCTGCTTTACCTCGGATGTCACCCAGCTCGATTAGATGGCTGATTGCTCCTTCGAGCGCTTGGTCGACAGCGCCTGTGGCCCCACTCGGGGTCTTCACGCCCTCGAATAAATTGACGATGACGATATCTGCCTCTGTCTTGCTAATGTCACCCTGGGCTACGGAAATATCCATGGTTTGGCCCTCTTCTAGAAATTTGGTAGCTTGCGTTTGCGGAGAGTGTAGCCTTCCCCCTTGAGGCGGCAAGGCCTGAGTCCCGCTGAGATGGCTATCAACTTGGAAACCGTAAGAGTTCAAGCGCTTCTGTTTTGGAGTTTTTCTCGCCGTACGGGTATTCAGGAAGCGATTGTGGTTGTCATTGCTTTCCTTGTCTACTTCTTTATTCGTGGCGCTGTTGTAGACCGGGCTGGTGAAGCTCTCTCCAATGGGCTAGATCTCATTGCTCTTGAACAAGCTCTTGGTATCTATTGGGAGATTGAGTGGCAGTCCTGGGTAATTGACGAATACTGGGCCGTCCGATTCATGAATTGGATCTATTTCTGGGGCCACATGCCTCTTGTCATTGTTTTGGCTATTTTTTTGTGGGTTTATCACCGCTCTACCTATGGCTTGGTGCGAACTGCTTTTCTTGCCTCCGGCGCGATCGGTGTGATCATCTATGCTCTCTACCCTGTTGCCCCGCCTCGCCTGATTCCCTTTGCTGGCTATGTTGACACTATGGCTGTGCTGGACCGTGTTGGTTACCAGGCCCAGGAGGCACAGGCCTTCGTGAATCCATACGCTGCAGTACCTAGTCTCCACTTCGGTTGGTCGATGCTCCTCGGTGGTGCCTTGGCCTGGGTGGGACGTGGGCAGCCATTGATGGTTGCTGCGGGTTTGCTTTGGCCTGTGCTTATGCTTTTTTCAATTGTGATGACGGCAAACCATTTCATAATCGATGCAGTTTTTGGTGCGGTGGTCTCTTTGGTTGGTCTTGCTGTTGCCGAGGGGATGCGAAGAGTCCGGCCTAAGGCCTTAGCTTTTATAAAAGCTAAGGCCTTAGGCCGCTTATACCGTTCCGCCTCATATACGGGACCACGGCCCCCTGGCTAACGCAGCTCCGGAGTAACGTTCCGGCGCGCTATTACGCGTGCTACTCGCCGGCCGTCCATGGCTGTGACCTGGAACTCGTAGCCCCCTTCAGCGAAGCGCTCGCCAACAGCGGGGATATGGCCTAGTCGTTCCATAGCAAAGCCACTGATGGTGTCGAAGTCCTCACCGGTCCCCTCGAGCTTGATTTCGGTAATTTCTTCCAGATCTGCCGCCAGTGCTAGCCCGTCGAGCATTAAATTCCCGTTCGGTAGTTGGCGGATACGTTCTCCGGCCTGCTGTCTTGTTCCACCGTGCCACTCCCCCAGGAGTCGGGCCAAGACGTCGTCCCCGCTAAGGATGCCGCTTGTCCCACCGTGTTCGTCCACGAGCACTACTAGCTTCGCGCCCTGGGCCCTCATCTCAGTCACTGCGACCTCGACACTTACTGATTCAGGAATTGCCACCACCGGTCCCACTAGTGACCGCCAGTCCTGGCCTTCTTCACCAACGAGGCCCATTAGTTCCTTGGTGTCTAAAAGGCCAATGATGTGGTCGAGGTCGTCCTCGTAAACTGGATACCTTCGGTGGGTATGGGAAGTGGTGATAGCAATGACTTCTGTGATCGATGAGTTGGTATCGATAGCGATGACCTCTGTCCGTGGAGCCATTATCTGGTCAGCCTGAATTTCTCCGAATTCAAGTCCTCTACGTGCTAACAAGAGTTCTGCAGTCGAGAGTAATCCGGCTCGTGCGGTTGCCTCCATCACGAGCTCTAGTTCCTCGGGTGCAAGGGTGGAGTCTTCCTCAGAAACGGGTTGCACCCCTACTAGACGAGTTACCGCCAGCCCCATCCCGTTTAGCACAATGATGAATGGCCGAAAGATGCGAGCGAATACTTCAATAGGTGCAACAACCCAAAGTGCAGTGCGCTCGGACTGCGATAAGGCCAGGGTCTTGGGTGCAAGCTCTCCGAACACTATGTGTAAGACAGTGATCAGGATGAACGTGATCGTGACGGCGATTGTGTGTGAGGCCGCAGTTCCTGCCCAGTCCCCGAACAAGTCCTCTAGGACGGGCTCGATGAGGCTGGCTAATGCTGGCTCACCCACCCACCCCAAGCCGAGGCTCGACATCGTGATGCCAAGCTGCGTTGCAGCTATGTACATGTCGAGCTGATTCAGTGAGCCCAGTAATAGACGCGCGCGTGTATGGCCGCTGCTTGCAAGATGCTCGATTCGAGTTCGTCGTACCGCTACGTAGGCGAACTCAGTAGCGACAAATAAGCCGTTTGCAGCAACAAGTGCGAGTACAGCCAACAGGCCGATGGTGATCGTGACTTCAGACACGGAGGCCCCCTCGGCCTTCCATGGTACGGCTCGCGCTGTTGGGTGCAGTAACCTAGCTAATGAAACATTGCTCGGTAAGCGGTGCTAATCACGAATTTTGTTAACAGAGACCTTGCCTCATTGGGGAAGGTGGCGACGTCGATCTCCACCGGTGAAATGTAATGGAGAGACATTCCTGGAGGGGGAGAGAGGTCCGCGACTTCCAGGTCGGGGTCGCAGTAGTACACGTGGTGGCTTGGCTCTCCGTGATGAAACAAGTGGAGTTCCTCCAGGAGTGTTCCAGTCGCTTCTTCGAAGATTCGGAGCGCGCCTGTGTCAGGGCTTTCGTCCCGTTGTAGCCAAGTCCAAGGAGGGCCTTCCTTGCTTACTAGGATGCTACCCCAGCGGTCGAGGGCTAAGACTGTTACTCGCGATGTGCTCTGTTCCTGCTGCACGATGCCTCCTGGTGAAACACCCCGCCCTGCCCTCTGCCTCTCTGTGGAGATACCATACCGCTATGTCCCGCCGTCGAGTCGTATCCGTGCTTACCTTGGGTTGCAAGCTCAATCTTGCTGATAGCGAGGCTATTGCTAGGCGGCTAGGGGCGGAGGGCTATGACGTCGTCGATTCCATGTGCGAGGCTGATGCCGTTGTGGTGAATACCTGTTCCGTGACGCACGCTGCTGATCGCAAGTCTCGCCGCCTTATACGTGCTGCCCGCAGGCTCTCCCCTTCTGCGCCGGTTGCTGTTACGGGCTGCTTTCCACGCTCGGTCGGTGCCGATGCCGTTGAAGCTCTAGGGGCTGACTTTGTCGGTGGGACGTCCGAAGAAGATCAAGCGCAATTGGTGGCTCGACTGATTGCTGCCGCTCCACCGTTACCTGGGGCCTCTCAGAAGAACATGCCCCAGTTGCACACCCGTGCTTTTGTAAAGGCCCAGGAGGGTTGCAATGATGTTTGTGCCTTTTGCATAGTGCCTCGCACCCGTGGTCGGGAAATTTCTCGATCCATTGATGCAGTAGCGCAGGATGTTGAAGCTGCCCATGTTCGAGGTGCCCGTGAGGTTGTCCTGACGGGCACGCAGTTAGGTGCTTGGGGCCGTGACCTCCCCGAGCCCCTAGGCCCTTTCGATTTGATTGCAGGTGTACTAGCTAGGACGGAAATGCCTCGCCTTCGCTTTAGCTCCCTCCAGCCACAAGACATAACTCCAGGGCTAGTGAGTCTTTGGGATGACCCTCGCCTTATGCCCCATTTCCATCTTGCTCTCCAGTCTGGTGCCGACCCCGTTCTTGCGCGGATGCGACGACGTTACGACTCTGCCGCTTACCGTGGTGCACTCGACCGCATTCGTACGGCTGTTCCAGATGCTGCTGTCACCACCGATGTGATTGCGGGCTTTCCTGGCGAACGAGATGAAGATTTTGATAGCACCCTTGCTCTTTGCGAGGAGGCTGCTTTTGCTCGCATCCACGCTTTTCCGTACTCCCCCCGAAGTCGCACTGCTGCCGCCGGAATGACTAATCAGGTTCCTGTAGAAGTGCGCAAGGAGCGTATGGGTCGTCTTCTTGCGCTTGGAAAGGATCTCGCAGTGGCTTTTCGCGCCCGCTTCAGTGGTGAAATAAGGCCTGTTCTTTGGGAGGATTCTCGAATGACCGAAGAGGGTGTCCGTTGGCACGGTCTTACCGATAACTATTGCTCTGTCTACGCTGAGAGCACCGATGATCTAACCGGAAGGATCACTTTGGCTGCGTTACGAGGGCCTTTTGCTGACGGCCTAGCAGCTGACCTAGGTAGCTCCGTATGACTGACACAACTCCGCAACCAACGCCTCCATCACGCGACGAGCTCCCCTGGGTGCTAGAAGCCCTCCTGTTAGCTTCTGAAGAACCTATCGGTCCTGCTGCCCTTGCTCGGGTTACTGGTGTTGGCGAGCGTTCTATTCGTGCTGGTCTTGAACGCCTTGCTGGTGATTACGAGGCTCGTGGATTACGCCTACAGGAGGAGGCCGGTCGCTATCAGTTGGTAACTGCCCCTGAGTATGCCCCCTATGTTTCTCGTCTTCTTGGCGATGATTCGGCAGTGAACCTTTCTCGTGCTGCCCTCGAAACCCTGACTATCATTGCTTATCGACAACCCTGCACTCGTGGAGAGGTCGAGGCCATTCGCGGAGTTAACTCCGATCGAATAGTTGCGTCTCTCGAACAACGCGAACTTATTGAGAACGTGGGAACTGCCCGTTCCCCTGGTCGGCCCAAGCTTTATAGACCTGCCACCCGGTTTTACGAGCACTTTGGCCTCCTCGGACCTTCGGATCTACCGCCTTTACCCGAAGACGATCCCTCCGAAACTGTTGATATCTGAGTCCTGTGCTGCAGACCAATGGTTTTAGGTATTCTGCGAATCCGCCTTCGTTTTGTGGCCCACTCCCGTAAGGAAAAGCGTGCTTTTGTGAAGTCGGTAGTCGAACGCTTACGTCACCGGTTTAACGCAGCTGTGACCGAGGCTAGTGACCTAAACTCCCTCGATCTAGCTACCATTGCTGTTGCCTGTCTGGCGAGTGACGCTGCGCACGCTGATTCCCAGCTTCACCGTATTGCGGGGACCGTTGAGGCTTGGCACCTTGATGTTGAGGTTGTCGACATAGATACCGAGCTAATCAGACTTTGAGCGGTGCCAGCGCTAGTGTGGCCTCAGGAGTGAGAGGATCCTGTTACGACCTTCTAACACTTCCTCTACCCGCAGCAGAAGGCAGATTGCTAGGTATACCGCTAGTCCGGCGATTGCGGCGGCGAATACAGTTACCCAAGCTGCGGCTGTGCCCGGTTCATCAAATGTTGGTAACACGACTCCAAGAAAGAGCGCCATTGCTGCTGCTGCTGCTGTGATCCTGGAGATGGCATGGAGGTCGCGGAATGTGGAAGAGGCTGAGCCTGTGCGTAAGGAGTAAAGCCAGAACAGCACCCCCCACTCCAGCCAGGACGCTACTGAGAGAGAGATTGCCAGCCCCTCAACAGCGAACCTCTCCCATAGGATTGCGCTTAGCGTCACGTTCATGAGAACTGAAGCAATGGTCAGGAGCACTGGCGTGCGGGTGTCTCCAAGGGCGTAGAAGCCTCTGCTGTGAATCTCAATGGCTGCTTGGGGCACGATGCCAAGGCATAAGAACCCCAGTGCTGCGGAGGTAATGGCTGTTTCACTCGCACCGAAAGCTCCACGCTCGAGTAAAACTGTTGTTGCAGGTTCTCTCAAAAATGCGATGCCCAGTGCTGCGGGAATTGCGAAGAAAAGGATCGTTCGTAGTACCCGAGAGACTGTCTCGACGAGGCCGCGGTGATCTGCGTCCGCTGCCTGTTCTGCAAGGCGAGGAAATGCGGCAGTCGAGAGTGCCATTCCGAAGAGTGCTACTGGAAGGTTAGCAATCAGCCACGCGAAGGTCAGATTTGAGATGGCTGAGGTCCCCACCTTTGAGGCGAAGAACGTAGTGGTGACCACGAAATTGGCTTGTGCTGCAGCTAAGCCAAGCACCCGTGGGCCCATCAACTTGGCTACTTCTAGGGTTGGTCCATCTCTTAGGTTCGTTCGGAATGCATAGCGCATGCGCTCTTTCACCAGGCCTGGTATTTGGATGACCAGGTGAGCGGCTGACCCAATGACTACGCCGATTGCCAAACCTTCTACCCCGAAGCGTCCTGAAAGGGCCACTGCTCCGATGATGATGCCTAGGTTGTAGAGCGATGGTGCTATTGCTGGCAGGAAGAACTGCTGACGTGCATTAAGGATGCCAGTGATAATTCCGCTTACTGAGAGTAAAAGTGGGGAAATCAGCATGATTCGCGTTAGCTTTACTGCCTCTGCGGTCAGCTGGTCTCCTCGCCCGATATCTTCCCCAAGTCCAGGGGCAAAGATAGGAACGAGCCAAGGCGCTAGCGCCAAAGCGAGGAGGCATAGAACGGTCGTTGCCAGGAAAATGATCGTCAGGACGTTGCTTGCAAGTTTCCATGCCGATGTGGAATCTTTACCTCGGTATAGGCGAGTGAAGACAGGGATAAATGCACTTCCTAGCGTTGCTCCGGCAAGCACTTGGAAGATTAAGTCAGGAATGCGGAACGCTACCCAATAGGCGTCTAGCTCTGGACTCGCACCGAACTCGTTCGCGATGATGGCAGTTCGTGCTAAGCCTAGAAGGCGGGAGCCAAGGAATCCGAAGGCAACTATGGCGCCTGCGATTAAGAGTCCCTGTCGAGCTATGCCCATCCTGTCCAAGGGTGAGTCTCCAATGGCCATGTGGGGAATGGTACGGCCTAGCTGATCTGCCGTCGCAGTATGTGTCTGGCGTAGCGCCATCGAGCTACGCCGCTACCATGGAGTCATGCGCTACCGTCGCATTGTGGCAAAGTTCGGGACTAGTCTCCTAACGGGGGGGTCTGATCGCCTTGATCTGGAGGCTATGTCCCTGCTTGTAGGCCAGGTTGTAAGGCTGCGCGAAGCAGGCTGTGAGGTTGCTGTTGTCTCTAGCGGTGCGCAGGCCGCTGGTCGGCACGCTCTGGGACGTCATTCCGATGCACCCGACTTAAGTCGTCAGGCTCTTGCTAGTGTTGGCCAAAGCCATCTAATGCAAAGCTGGGATGAGCTCTTTGAGTGGCATGATGTTGTCGTTGCCCAGGTGCTCCTCACCCGTCGAGACCTTAGTGATCGACTCGGCTACTTAAATGCTCGCAACACCCTTCGTGACCTGCTTGGCTGTGGCGCTGTGCCTATCGTTAATGAGAATGACGCAGTGGCTCTTGATGAGGTACTCGCTTCTCGTATAGGGGAGAACGATAGTCTTTCCGCCTTCGTTGCGAACTTAATCGATGCCGATCTGCTTGTGATTCTTACAGATGTTGATGGCTTCTTTACAGCGGACCCATCGGTAGATCCTGGCGCTCGACTTATCCCCGAAGTCGAAGGGATTGATCAGTCCCATGAAGATGCTGCGGGTGATGGTCCAGGCCGGGGTGGAATGACTTCTAAGATTTCAGCTGCCCGTATAGCGACGCAGGGTGGTGCTACGGTTGTTATCGCCAACGGTCGTACCCCCGATGCCCTAGTGACTGCGGCTGAGGGAATTGCTCTAGGGACTCGCTTTTCGCCTGCTGCCAACCAGCTTGAGAGTAGGAAGCGCTGGATTCTCGGAAATGCTGGTGTTAGCGGGTACCTTGTTGTCGACGCTGGTGCTGTTGCCGCCCTACGTGAACATGGTCGCAGTTTGCTCCCGGCAGGTGTCCGGGACGTTGAGGGTACTTTTGAGCGGGGTGAGGCTATCGAAGTTCGTGATCTTGATGGTAAGCGTGTTGCCGCTGGCATCACCAACTACTCCAGTAATGAGGTCCTAAGTATCCGTGGTTTACGCAGCGACCTTATTGCTAAGACACTCGGCTATTTCTATGGTGACGAGGTAATTCACCGTGACAACCTCGTGCTTTTCTAAGCCTGTCCCGGAGGTTTTTATGGATCGCTATGTTCGTTTTGTCCGGTTGGATGGTTCTGTGGGTGCCGGGCTGCTCGAGGGTGACCAGATTTCTGTTGTTGCGTTGCCTTTCTGGGAGAACACGGAGCGCACCGGTGAAGTGTTGGATCTCGCAGGTGTGCGTCTGCTACCCCCCTGTGAACCAAGGTCCATAGTCTGTGTGGGACTTAACTATGCTAGCCACCTTGGGGGCCGTCCTGCCCCTGCCCCCCCCACCCTCTTCTTAAAGCCCCTTTCCTCTATCGCAGGGCCTGGTGATCCTATTCGGCTACCTGCTGCCTCTGCTCGCATAGATCCCGAAGGGGAGATCGTCATAGTCATTGGCAAAGAGCTTGCCTCAGCAACTCGTCAAGAAGCTTTGAGTGGTATTTTTGGATATACCGCTGGGAACGATGTTAGTGCTCGCGATTGGCAAGAAAATGATGGTCAGTGGTGGCGTGCCAAGGGTGCTGATACGTTTGGGGTTTTTGGTCCTTCGATTGCGACAGGCCTTGCCTATGATTCCCTTGAGGTGCGTACTCGTGTCAATGGCATTGAGACTCAGCGAGGCCGCTCAGATGAACTCATCCTCGATATTCCCGAGATTGTTCGCTACACCTCTACCGCTATAACCCTTCTGCCTGGGGATATTATCTACAGTGGTACTCCTGGCCAGCCAGAAGGGCTAAACGATGGTGATTCCGTGGAGGTAGAGGTTACCGGGGCCGGGGTACTAATTAACCCTGTAATCGCCGGTCGTTGAGTCTGGCATCAGCTATGCTTTCTGAAGTCTTTGGAGGTGTGCTGGAATGAAGAGAATTGTGGTGGACAGGGTTATTTGTCTAAAGGCTGGTCAGTGTTACTACCTCCAGCCCAGCGTCTTCAAGGCTGATTCTCAGGGTTGGCCAGAAATTATTATCGAGCAGCTTGAAGAGGAAGACGACCTCGAGGCGGCTGAGGACGCCGCGGAGATCTGCCCCAGTGGCGCAATTACTATTGAGGATGCCTAACCATTAATGCTAAATCTGGGTACTAGTCAAAGCGTGTCGGAATATCCAGGTGCTCAAGGGCGTCCTCTCCTACCCGCCCTACGATGGCCTCCCATTCTCCTAGCTCCCACTCACCTACGAAGGTAATTGCCGACCCCTCCTTACCGGCGCGAGCGGTTCTGCCTACACGATGGATGTACTCTTCTGCGTTCTGTGGAACATCGTAGTTAACGACGTGTGCAATATCAGGTATGTCTAAACCGCGCGCTGCAACGTTAGTTGCGACTAGCCATTCGAGCTTTCCACTTCGGAAGTCGCGCATCACCCTGTCGCGCTCGCTCTGACGGAGGTCACCATGGATAGCTCGTGCATGGATGCCATCGCGCCGCAATCCTTCTGTTAGTCGATCCACTCCTACCTTTGTTCGCCGAAAGATCAGTGATCGTCCCAAGTCCATCGAGTCGTGCAAATGCTCCAAGGCGTAAAACTTATCTCGCGAGGCTACCTCGCAATAAAGCTGCCGGATTGTTTCGACTGGTTGCAGTTGGGTGGGGGAGGCCTCAACTCGCTCCGAATCGCGCATGTAGCGCCAAACAAGTCTGCTGATGCTCATCGGCATGGTTGCGCTAAAAAGTGCTGTTTGTCGGTCTAGTGGGGCCTGCCGCAGGATTTGGTCGATGTCCTTTGCAAAGCCGATGTCTAGCATTTCATCGGCCTCATCTAGGACTACAAATTGGGCTCGAGTCAGTGATAGGGTCCGCCGTTTAAGATGGTCGATTACCCGGCCAGGTGTGCCAACGATCACATGACCGCCGCGCTCGAGTGCTTCGATGTCGCGTTGTACTGGCTTACCGCCCACTAGTCGGATGGTTGTGAACCCGTAGAAGTCGCCGAGGTGGCTCATGACATCGGTAACTTGGTCGCATAGTTCACGTGTCGGTAGAAGCACCAGGCCTTGTACCTCGTTGCGGGAAGGGTTAATTGAGCGGGCTAGTGGTTCGCCGAAGGCAAGGGTCTTTCCCGTGCCTGTTTGGGCTAGGCCCACAACATCCCGTCCCTCGTACAAAAGTGGCATGGCGCGTTCCTGGATTGGTGTGGGTTCCAGGAACCCCAGTGCTGCGATTGCGCGAAGTCCGGAGCCGCGTACGCCGATGGCATGGAATGCGGCGGGTTCGGTTAGGTTCCTATCCTGGGCATTGGGCGCCCTCTTGGTCTTATCGGGGTCACGAGTGCCGTTTTCTTGGACAGAGCGTGCTTCTTCTGGTCGCTTCCGCCCCCGTCTCCGTGTGCGCCGGCGCCTAGGTGAAGGGCCTGCACCTTCTTGCGAACTCTTGCTCGAAGGAGAAACATGGCTTTTCGCTGGGGGTTTGGCCTTTGGCTTGGTGTCGGCAGCTCTTTCGGGAGATTTGGTTTCAGTCTTTGGGGTACGCCGGAATAATCGCAATGGCAAAGGGGGAATCTGTCCTCTCATCACCGCGAATCTGTTTGCCGCGGCGGGTGGGCGTCTCTTTCATGCGCCAGAGCTTCGAATGGCTCCTTAGCTCGTCTCCCAGCATAGGCGCTGCGCCCACTATCATTTTGACCATAACACAGCGCCCGCTAACGGCCTGAGGTGGGAAGCTAGAATATTTAACCCGTGCTACTAGCACGGAAGCTCCAGGAGGTTTGGCATGGACTACGAAACTATCATCTACGAAGTTGAGCGAGGCAGAGCCCGTATTACCCTCAACCGGCCTGAAAAGCTCAATGCTCTTTCGATACAGCTCCAAGAGGAGCTCAATCAGGCGCTTTGGGAAGCTGACAACGATAACCGCGTACATACAGTCATCCTCCGCGGAGCGGGACGCGCCTTCAGTGCTGGCTATGACCTCACTCCGCGCAATCCGGCTCCGCGCGATCTTGACGATCATTCCCGAGATGGTCGGACTTTCGATGATGATGCCTGGCGTATGGAGCAAAGTCAGCGCCTCCGCATGGCTATCTTCGATATGCATAAGCCAGTAATTGCTCAGATTCATGGCTATTGTGTGGCTGGTGGAACCGATGTTGCTCTCCTTTGCGACATGATCATCGCCGCTGATGACACTCTGATTGGATTCCCACCAGCCCGTGCTCAGGGTGCCCTTCCAAACAATATGTGGCTCTATAACGTAGGCCCTCAGTGGGCGAAGCGGCTGATGCTCTCAGGGGACTTCGTTACCGGTGCGGATGCGGCGAAGATTGGACTTGTTCTGAAGGCTGTTCCCCTTGATCTGCTGGAGCAGGAAGTTGAAGGTTTGGCCGACCGTCTTGCGATGATCGATACGGAGCTTTTGTCGGCAAACAAGCGGATCATCAATATTGGACTTGAGATAATGGGCGCTCGTACCCTGCAGCGAATTGCTACAGAGAATGACGCTCGTGCGCACCTTGCCCCTAGCGCCTCCGAATTTGGTGCACGCTCCCGCCAGGATGGCCTGAAGGCTGCTTTGCAGTGGCGAGACAATAAGTTTGGTGATCAGCGGGCCCTTGTTGACCGTCCTGAGATTCGTAATGAGCAGGGTTTTTTTGTTCAGGAGCGGGAATAGTAGCCACGACCACAGCGCCTCCTTTGATTAGCATGGGGCGATGGGCGAAACCGACTTGATCGAGGAACATGACGACAGCGCGGCAGAGGATGATAGAAGTGTCCTCGGTCCTGACGAACGTGATCGTGATCTCTTAGACGGCACTTGGGAGCAAAAGTACTACTCAGGTAACAACCGCTCTCGCGATTGGAACACGATTGGTATCGGTATCGCACTAATGCTGTTGATGGGGATGATCCTACCCACGGTCCTCATCGCTCTCCGGTAGGTAACTCTATGCCCGATGACGTACTAGCTGGGAAAGTTATCGCTGCTATTGGTGGGGGCGATGACTACCACCGAGCTGTGGCGGTGACTGTTGCCGAGGCAGGGGCCTCTGTCGCACTCGCCACCTTCAATTCCCTTCCTCAGCAGGAATTTGCTGTGAACTCCATTGCAAATGAAGTTTGGGCTGTTGGTCGTGAACACTTTGCTGACGTAATTGAAGCTTCTGATCCCGATCAGATGGGGGACTTCGCGCAGAAAACTTGGGGTGAGCTTGGGCCCTGTAACTGCCTTGTTGTGATCTCTTCTCTTCCTACTCCCAGCTCGGACTCTCCAGTGGAGGAAAAGCGTGCTTTTGCGGGAAGACATCGCACGCCGCTTCTTGCAGCTCAGGCTTTTGGCCAACTAATGCGTCAACAGGGTGTGGGTGTCGTCATCTTCGTCGCACCAGAGCGTGATCCTGCTGACGAGAAGGCTCTTAACGCTGCTCTGTCTGCTCATCTTGGAGCAGGAGGGCCCCGCATTAAAGTTGTAGGGCGTGATGCTCCTGGCCCAGAGGAGGCCGCATCCCGGGTCTTTACTGTGCTCTCGGCAGAGGAAGTGTCGTGACTGAAAACGCTTCTGGTTCTCCACTACTGCCCCTTCAGGATGTAGTTGTGCTTGAGCTGGCCACAGGCGTTGCTGGTCCCTACTGTGCCCGACTCCTGGCAGATCTTGGGGCACAGGTGGTTAAGGTAGAGCCTGCAACGGGTGACCCCGCGCGTACTGAACTACCCCTTATTGATGGTAGGAGTGCATTCTTTAACTGGCTGGCAGTGGGTAAGTTGAGCGTAACGTTGCCCCTGGAAGACCCTCGTATCGAGCAGCTTGCGGTCCATGCCGACATTGTGATTCATAGTGAGCGGGGACGAGCCGCAGATATGCTTGAGGAGCGCCTGGCTCTTGCTAACGAGCATGCTGTAGTTCTTTCGCTCTCTCCCTACGGACGTAGTGGAGAAAGGGAAGATTGGCAGGCTACCTCATTTACCGAATATGCCACTGGAGGCTACCACTACTTCGGGGGAGATCCTGAACGTGAACCGCTGGCGCTTCCTGGACACCAGGTTGCCTTCCATGCAGGAACACACGCTGCAGTTGGAGGCCTTGCTGGGCTTTGGCATGTCCGTCAAGGTGGCTTAGGTCAGCGAATTGAGGTTTCGCATCAGGAGGCTATTCTCAACGATCATGCTTGGCTAACGACTATCTGGACCCACCAGGGAGTCGTACAGAGCCGGACGGGTAGTATTTTTGTCCCCTGTGCGGATGGTTTCGTCTTCCTCTTCAACCTTGCTCCCTATCCCAATCTCTTCGTCCTGATCGAGCGTTTTGATCTACTCGAGGACGAGTCGTTGCAGCAACCTCTTGTCTGGACAGAGCGATTTAGCGAGGTGTTGGAGGCCTTCGCGGAGTGGACCAAGACACGCACAAAGAATGAGATCTACCATGCTGCCCAAGAGCTGCGAATTGCTGTTACTCCTGTCAACACCATGGAGGATGTGGCTTCTAGCCAACAGCTGGCTGAGCGCGACTGGTTTGACACCATTGTTGTTGGCGATCGAAAGATTCTTGCCCCGGGATTACCTTGGAACCTCGGAAGCGCCCCTTTCAAATCTCTCAGTTCAGCCCCTGCCTTGGGGGAACACACCTCTGTTGTCCTTAAGGACAACTTTGACTGGGTAAACGCCGATACGGTGTTGTCTCCCATCTCCGAGGCGACCGGGGACGGCCCCCTTAATGGCCTGCGTTTTATCGAAGTGACTGCCAATTGGGCAGGTCCTATTGCGGGGCGGCATTTTGCTGATCTCGGAGCCGATGTGATCAAAGTGGAACTTCACACCAAGCCCGCTACGCGAACCCTTGCATGGGTGCCTGCAGACATTTGGCCGGATCATTACCACCGAGCTGGCTACTTCAATAAGCTCAACCGAAACAAACGAACGATCTGTCTAAACCTTGCTACTGACGAGGGGCACTCTGTTTTCCTAGATCTGGTGAAGCACGCGGACGGGCTCATCGAAAACAATGCCGCCCGCGTCATGAAACATCTGGGCATTGACTACGAAGCCCTCAGGAAGGTCAATCCCAATTTGGTGATGTGCTCCATGGCGGGCTTTGGAGCTACTGGCCCAGAGCGTAACTATTCTGCTTATGGCAGCAATATCGAAGCGATGAGTGGCCTAGCCAGTGTGCTCGGTTACCACTCTGATGAGTTTTTCGGTACTGGTAGCTACTACGCAGACCCAGTCACTGGGAACCTTGGGGCTGTGGCTATGCTCGCAGCCCTTCATGGTCGTCGCGCAACGAGCCGTGGGCGCTGGATCGACATGTCGCTGTTTGAGGCTGTCCTTCCTTACTTTTCCCAGGAATTACTGACATATTCTGTTACCGGTAAAGCTCCAGAACCGATTGGCAATGCTTCCCTAGTCCATGCACCCCAAGGGGTGTATCCCTGTGCTGGTGAGGATAACTGGCTTGCTCTTACTGTTAGGGATGAGCGTGATTTTGCTGCGTTAGCGACCGTTATCGGTCGCCCCGAACTCGCTTCTGACCCAGGTCTATCGACTGTCGACGGGCGGCGGGCTGCCTGTCGGGAGATTGACAGGGCCATAACGGAATGGTCGCTCCAGCAAACGATGCCTGCTGCTGCTTCTGCTCTTCAGCAAGTCAATGTGCCTGCAGCGCCAGTTATGCCTAATTGGATGGTTGTAAGTGATAACCATCTCAATGACCGCGGATATTTCGAAAAAGTGCGTCATCCGGTTGCAGGGACCCATCTCTCTCCTGGGTTCCCTTGGCGTTTTGAGAAAACACCGGGGAAGATTGCCCGGCCGGCTCCCCTTTTTGCGCAGCACAATCGAGAGGTCTTTGTAGAGCTACTTGGCATGAGCGATGCTGAGATTGAGACGCTCTACACGGTAGGGGCTACTAACGACTTTCCCCAGTACGTTGCCGGACCAAGTCTCTGATGGTTGGCATCCTCGTAATCCTGCCCTCGGGAATAGAGGTACAGTCACTCCCTAATGGCGCGGAGTTGTGTCCTTGTCGGACTACTGCTGAGGTTGTCGCGGCTCTCTGTTCTGTTGCTGGTCACGTTGTGCTTTGTGTAGAAGGTTTGGAGGAAAGTAAAGAGTTGGTCAAAGCAGCTTCCCGTGTTCCTGGAAAGGTAATCCAAGTCAAGTTGGAGGGATGGGATGGCGCAGGCAATTCACCCGTTGCTGTAGCTGCCACGGGCGTGGTTGCTGGCTTCGGGATTGCCGGAGTGGAGGCTGCCGTTGCGTTTCTGGGTAAGGGCAGCTAGACCGCTTGCAATAAGGTCGCGATTGCAGGGTCGTTCTTACCTAAAGTCCAACCTCTCTCGGCTAGCCCCTTGATTGTGCTTCGACTCCGTCCCCCTAGGTAGGAGCCGATTTCGCCGTAGCTGTTGCCTCGCTTCTGTAGGGCTGCCACTACGACAGCTCGAGCGCGGGTTTGTTTAGCCGCCCGGCTTCGTCCAGCCACCTCAGAGGTCTCTATTGCAAAATGTGTGGCTATTCGCTCGATGATTGCTTTCACGGTCTCCTTTTCTTCACTCTGCAACAAGAGAGCTCCCAGTTCGGTTCCTAGACTCATTTCGTTTAGTAAGCCTTGCTTCTGGAGTCCCACTGCCGCGTGTACTCCTGCAAGGATCGCCCGTACAGAGCCCGTTACGCTTGCCAATTGTTCTAGGCACCAGGCTGGTAGTCCTATTCGCAGTTCCGCCAGATGCTGGTTCACAAAAGCTCGTCGCTCGGTTACAGCGAATGGATCCACCCTAGCCACGATTCCGGCCTCGAGTCTGGAGCAAAGGCGTTCTGGGAGTCCGAGCTGTCTTGGGTGCAGCTCGCTTCCGAGGGCTGCGGCTCCCCCTGCGTGGGTGACTGCGTCAAGGGTATGAGTCAATTCTCTTAATGTTCCGGTCTTCCCTACTAGATCCTGCAGGTCGTCAACGATGAGAAGTTGCACTCCCCGTACGGAATCTTGGAACGCTTCGATAGTGCCTCCTCGAAGCGCTCGTTGGTAGCGTGTGGTGAATTCTTCGCCGCTCAGGCAGGCCACTCGTCTTCCTTCAGTATGTGCCTTTGCTGCCAGGGCATGAAGAAGGTGAGTCTTTCCCATCCCTGGAGGCCCATACACCACGACTGGGCTAATCGCTGGTTCTTCCTTGTCTAAGAGGCCTAGGCAACTCGCAAGTGCAAGGCCACTGCCTTGTGATCGAAAGTAGCGTGCAAATGTGAAAGATCGATTCACCTGCCCTAAAACGTGGAGTGGGTCCTCTCCAATGTTCTTCTCAACTATTAAGGAGGTTGGCTTCTCGACCAATGCAGCTCCCTGTGCCACGAATCGAACAGACAGCTGTTCGCCTTCGATTGCTCCTAGACAACGCTCTACCGTTGGCACGAGGTTTTCGTTTAGCCAGTCGGCTCGGAAAGCTGAACGAGCCTCCACCAGTAGTTCGCCGTCGTGAAGTGAATGGGCAACAGTTCCTACCAGCCAGGTTTCGAAGTTCGCACGGTTTACCTCGAGCTCAAGTCGACCTAGCACTGCCTGCCAGGTGCGTTCCAGCAGGCGAGGAGTCTGGGGTCTCTTGCTTGGCACGAGCGCGCGCTCCCTTCCGGAGGCGCACGGACACCCCTGGACGGTTATTCGTCGATGAAAAACTGTGGTGTCGCGAACCTTCCGGAGCGACCAAGAGAGGCTAGCGCCCCATGCGTATTGCAGGCAACCATTTTTGGGTGTCCTCGTCCTTTCGTTAACGGACCTTTCACGGCTTTATTCACCTTATGGTCTTGCGCAACCCAAGAAAAAGGAAACAACGGTCAATAATCTGCGTTGACGGCGGGTTTTCGATCGCTAGACTACGACCCGAAATGGAAAGGGATGACGGATATCTCCAGATTGGGGAAGCCGCTGAACTGGCGGAGCTAACCCAGCGGACTCTTCGTTACTACGAGGAGCGGGGGCTTCTGCCACCCCCTACCCGAATGGTTGGTGGTTTCCGCCTGTACTCGCCTGGAGACATGGAGCGCATCGAGCGGGTTAAGGAGCTCAAGGAGCTGCTGGGCTTCTCCCTTGCAGATATCAAGGAGATGCTTGAAGCGGAAGATGTCCGTATGCAGATCCGTGCCAAATGGAACAACGATGATGAGGCTGAGGAAAAGGCCAAGAAAGTCCGCATAGCCCGTGAGGTAACTTTGCGCCAGATTGCCCTTTTAGATCAGAAGGTTCAGAAGATGGAAAAGATGAGGGTCCAATTGGCTGAACGTCTTGCTAAGCATGATGAGCTGTTGCGGCGATTTACTGATATTTCCCAGCCGGTCGCCGTAGGCGATTAACAATCAGGCGTTCGGCTGAGGTCAGCACATCGAAACGGATGGACCGTTAAACTATCTCCTATGGCAGTGCAGGACACCTTGGGGCGACCTCTACGCGATCTCCGTATTTCCGTTACGGATCGCTGCAACTTTCGTTGTGTCTATTGCATGCCGAAGGAGGTCTTTGGTCCCTCCTTTCAGTTCCTTGAACGCGAGGAGCTTCTTACCTACGAAGAGATTGTTCGGCTTGCGCGAGTCTTTGTTGCCCAAGGTATTGAGAAGGTCCGCATCACTGGTGGGGAACCCCTTGTCCGCCGCGATTTACCTCTGTTAATCGAACAACTAGCTACGCTTGATGGGCTCCAAGATCTCACGCTTACTACAAATGGAGCGCTTCTACCCGCGCAGGCGGGACCCCTACATGATGCAGGACTGAAGCGGGTCACCATTAGTCTGGATTCCCTTGATGATGCTGTCTTCCGCGCAATGAATGATGTCAATGTTGGAGTTGATGTTGTCCTGGCTGGTATTGACTCTGCTCGGGAAGCGGGTCTATGGCCTATCAAGGTAAACGCTGTGGTTAAGCGTGGACTCAATGACCATACTATTGTCGAACTTGCCCGTTACTTTCATGGCACGGACGTCATTGTGCGCTTTATCGAGTACATGGATGTGGGAACAACGAATGGTTGGGTACTCGATCATGTTGTGCCTGCCGCAGAGATTGTCGAACGTATCCACCAGGTTCTGCCCCTGGAACCAATTCAAGCGAATTATCGAGGTGAGGTGGCGCAACGCTACCGTTATCAGGATGGAGGTGGCGAGATCGGGGTGATCACCTCCATCACGCAGCCATTTTGCGGTGACTGTACCCGAGCTCGTCTTTCTCCTGAGGGTGAGCTCTATACCTGTCTATTTGGCACAAATGGTTTTGATCTGCGTGCTCTTCTCCGAAGCGGTGCGAAAGACGATGAACTAGGAGACGCCATCGCTCGGCTTTGGGGCATTCGGGAAGATCGATATTCCGACCTACGAACCGAGGCTACTACCGATCTTAACCGCGTGGAGATGTCTCATATCGGAGGTTAGCCCGGTCGTTTAATCTTCCTCCGGCCAAAGGGTTTCCCATGCGCCTCCCCCCAGGACAGCCTCTCTGATCGCACGGCGTTCCAACACTTCCAGCCTTGCCACTGCTCGGGACATTGCTAGGTCTGCCTCGTTTGAAACTGCTGCCATACGGGCACCCATTGGTTCTAGCACGTCGTGGTCGCGAATCAGTGCGATGGAATGTGGCCACATGGCGAATATGAAGTCGTCTGGCATTCCGAAGGAGCTGCGGTGCTTCCCTAACCAGGCGTACCTCTCCTGCACGCTCGAAACCGGTGCCACTACCGCAACAAGGGGCCCCTCAGAAGGGGAGCTACGAGCATCAAGTAGCAGGCGCTCTGGAAAGGTGGGGAATCCGATCACGATCAGTTCTGCTTGTTCCATTTGCTCGCGGAGCTGGTCGAGGTCAATCTGCAGACCATTCTCCGAGTGGGCCATGAGTGATACCCCTGGAGTTGAAACAAGGGGGCCGGCTTTCGCCAGGCCCCCTTGTTGAAGTTCCCTGTTCGCCTGCCGTAACCGGCAGGCTCGGGTGGTTTGAGCCTAGTACATTGGAGCCGGTGGGGCGGCTGCAGCTGCTGCTGCAGGCTCCTTCTTCTCCGTGACTAGGCAGTTCGTGGTCAGCACCATGGCTGCGATTGAGACAGCATTTTCGATAGCAGCACGGGTGACCTTTGCCGGATCGATGATGCCTTTATCCACCATGTCACCGAATTCGTCACTCTGAGCGTCGTAGCCAAGGCCCTTCTTCAGGTCCTTCACCTCTTCGACAACTACCGAGCCGTCCTTGCCAGCATTGATAGCTATGCGGCGAAGGGGTTCCTCTAGGGCACGTCGTAAAATGCGTGCACCAGTAGCCTCGTCGCTTTCGAGCTTCACTCGATCAAGAGACGAAATGGCATTTAGTAGGGCGACGCCGCCGCCTGGAACAATGCCTTCCTCAACAGCCGCTCGGGTCGCGCTCAGAGCGTCCTCTACGCGGTGCTTCTTTTCCTTTAGCTCCACCTCAGTGGCTGCGCCGACGCGGATTACCGCGACGCTTCCAGCTAACTTTCCGAGGCGCTCCTGGGCCTTCTCTCGGTCCCAGTCACTTTTCGCTTCACCGAGAATGGCGCGGACCTGGCCCACGCGGGCATCAATGTCCTTCTTTTTACCTTTGCCCTCGATGAGCGTTGTATCTTCCTTTGTCGAAATCACTCGGCGGGCGCTGCCCAGGTCGTCCTGTGTCACGCTATCGAGTGTTCGGCCAATCTCTTCGGAGATTACCTGTGCTCCAGTTAGCGTAGCGATATCACCTAGGTTGTCCTTTTGGCGGTCGCCGAAGCCTGGAGCCTTCACTGCGAGCACGTTCATCGTGCCGCGTAGTTTGTTCACAGCCAAAGTTGCCAGCGCTTCACCATCTACGTCGGAAGCGATGATCATTAGGTTCTTCGATTGCGAGACGATCTTCTCTAGAAGTGGCAGGAGTTCCTGAATCGAAGAAAGCTTTTTATCGGTGATGAGAATCAGCGGATCCTCAATTTCTGCCTCCATTCGATCTGGGTTCGTCACGAAGTAAGGGCTGATAAAACCGCGGTCGAATGCCATGCCGTCCACGTATTCAACTTCGGTCTGAATGCCCTTGGACTCTTCGACGGTGATTACCCCGTCTTTGCCGACCTTCTCCATCGTTTCGCCAATCAATACACCGATTGTCGGGTCGTTGTTTGCGGAGATCGAGGCGACTTGCGCCATCTGCTCGCGTGAGTTGACTTTGATGGAGTTACGGCCCACGCGTTCTACAACCGCTTCGGCACCCTTTTCAAGGCCACGTTTCAGCGACATGGGGTTTGCACCCGCTGCCACGTTTTTCAGGCCTTCCTGGACGATTGCTTGTCCCACCACGGTTGCTGTGGTCGTACCGTCGCCGGCAATGTCGTTTGTTTTTGAAGCGATCTCTTTAGCTAGCTGAGCGCCGATATTCTCGAACACTTCTTCTAGCTCGATATCCCTGGCGATAGTCACGCCGTCGTTTGTAATAGTTGGCGCGCCAAACTTCTTGTCCAGCACCACGTTGCGCCCTTTCGGGCCCAGTGTGATCTTGACCGCGTCAGCGAGCGCGTCAATGCCACGCTTCATGGCGTGGCGGGCTTCTTCATCGAAAAGCAGTTGCTTGGGCATATGGCTCTATGGTCCTCTCCCGGAAATCAATGGCGCGTATATTAGCACTCTTATAGCAAGAGTGCTAATCCGAGTTGGGGTGTTTTTGCTTAGCGCCTTAAGAGCCCTGGCAAATGTTGGCGCAGTCCCTTCCTCCGACGTGTTATCCGGCTGGCCTCTTTCCGAGCGGATTCCTCATGGTGCTGGTCGAGGGGTTCCAGTGTTACGCCCTCTCCAAAGCGTCTGGAGAGGGCTCTTTCTAATAGGAAGTCCGTGATAGAGGGGTTTTTGGGAAGGAGGCTCCCATGCAGATACGTGCCGATTGCATTCGCTACCCGTGCTCCTTCTGAACCATCTTCGCCGTTGTTTCCCCTGCCAACGACCACTGTGCCAAAGCGTTCCTCCCTGTTGTCCAGCCACGTGGAGGCCCCGTGGTTCTCAAATCCCACTACTTCCCCAAACTCTGTTTGTAGGAGGACGTTACCGATAGAACGTTTCGTTTTATTGCCGGGGTGGATTGTTTCCATGCGAAAGACACCAATACCTGGTAGTGCCTTCCCATCGGACCCCACATAACTATTCCCAAACAGTTGGAAGCCCCCGCAAACAGCTAGCGCCGGAAGTCCAGCTGCAATTGCTGATCGAATAGCCCCACCTCTTTTTGTTAGGTCGTCGGCAATTCGTCGCTGTTCCCGGTCCTCACCACCGCCGACAATGAGTAGGTCGTAATCCCGCGGGTCGAATGTCTCACCGATAGAGATACTGGCTATTTCGAGTGTAATACCACGTGCTTCACATCGGTAGCGCAACGCGCTCGCATTGCCCTGGTCGCCGTATACGTTCATCACATCGGCGTAAAGATGCGCTAGCCGCAGTCGGACTTCTTGCCGCGTTCCCATATCTCTAGCCTACCCCGCTCTGCACGATTCCTGCCCAGCTGGCGCTCAAATGTTCTACACTTCAGCCTGTGAGCGCTTCCCATACTGGCTCTCCCGCGCCACCTCATGATCCCGTTGCCCTAGCTCCCGCTCGGCAACATCTCCGTGAAGTTTTTGGATATGAGGAATTCCTACCCGGGCAAGCCGAAGTTGTTGCTTCTGTTCTCTCAGGTCGAGACACCCTCGCCGTCCTGCCTACAGGTGGTGGTAAGAGCGTTTGCTATCAGTTGCCTGCCCTATTGCAGGATGGTCTCACATTGGTGGTCTCTCCTCTTCTTGCGCTGATGAAAGATCAGGTTGATGCGCTCACTAGGAATGGCGTTACTGCGGGGGCTATTAATTCAACGGTGCCTCGCGATGAACAGGTGGCAATTTTGCGCCAAGCTGCGGAAGGTAATTTGCGGCTGCTTTACGTCGCTCCTGAGCGTTTTGCTGATGGGCGTTTCGTCGCTGCATTGCGGGGGGTGAGGGTTTCTCTTCTTGCTATTGATGAAGCCCACTGTATTTCCCAGTGGGGCCATGACTTTCGACCAAGCTACCGTGATCTTGGCATTGCTCGGAACCGGCTGGGGAACCCTCCGATAGTTGCTCTTACTGCTACAGCTGACCCACTTGTTCGTGACGATATTGCCAAACGTCTTGGCCTTAATGACCCTGATGTCCGGAT
This sequence comes from Dehalococcoidia bacterium UBA2991, assembly GCA_002346645.1. GTDB lineage: Bacteria > Chloroflexota > Dehalococcoidia > Tepidiformales > Tepidiformaceae > UBA2991. The sequence continues at coordinate 148,262 of DEAD01000008.1, read as the reverse complement.
CGCTGGTTTTGATCGCCCTAACCTCCGCTTTCAGGCTATTCGACTGCGTAGTCAAAAGGAGAAGCTGGAAAAAACCGCAGAATTACTTGAGACCCTGGGAAGCCAGGCCTCTGCCATTGTCTACTGCGCTACTAGGAAGCGGGTCGAGTCCTTAGCGGAGGCGTTACAGCGGCGACGTATTCGCTGTGCTCGGTACCACGCAGGGATGCCAGAGGAGGATCGTGTTCGCATTCAGAATGCTTTTGCTCGGGATAGCGTTCGGGTAATAATTGCGACTAACGCTTTTGGTCTCGGGATTGACAAGCCCGATGTCCGAGTTGTCGTCCACCACGATCTTCCCGAGTCGATTGAGGCTTACTACCAGGAAGCTGGCCGTGCCGGACGCGACGGAGATCCTGCAGAGTGTGTCCTTTTCTTCGCCCCTCGGGATCGTGGCCTGCGGGAGTTCTTTATCGAGCTTTCCCACCCTCCAACTGAGACTGTTCTTGAGGTGTATCGAGCTCTAGTGCGGCGGTTTGGTGACCGCGAAGTGATAGATGACCTTGTAGATCGGGAAGAAACTCCTGGGGTGAACGCAGCCATCCAAGCGCTTGTTGAGTCGGGGCTTGCTGGTCGTCAGGGGAACTTTGCCTGGGCCCTTCGGCCTGATGGTGAGGCCGAAATCGACCTTGCTGGTCTCGAGGCGCATCGAGACCACGCGATCGCCAAGCTCGACTCTATGCAAGCTCTTGTGGAATCGGCTACCTGTCTGCGCGCTCGCATCCTGGATTATTTTGGAGAGACTCGGGTTGCTCGTGCTTGTGGTAACTGTGGGCCCTGCCTTGCTCCTACTGGTCAACGAGAGCGCGAAATAGAATCGCCGCTTTTTCTTGAGCTACGCTCGCTTCGCCGCCGGCTTGCCGAAGAGGAGGGGGTACCTCCCTATGTAATCTTCAGTGATGCCACTCTCCACGACATGGTTGGGCAACGGCCTACTAGTGAGGCCGGCCTGCTCCAGGTCCGTGGTATCGGTCGTGTGAAAGCTGAGCGCTATGGTGCGGTCTTTCTAAAGGTGATGGAGTCGCATACCGAGGTGCTCTCCTCTCCTTCCGATGCTTCGATTGAACCCCCTGCCAGTTTCTCTGTAAAAACTGGTGCTGCTTTAAACCTTCCGTCCTCTGCTCAGCGCACCTTTGCTCTCCATCTCGAGGGGTTCACCATCGAGGAGATTGCTGTTCGGCGTGGGTTGAGGTCTCAGACGATCGCACAGCACCTAGCTTCCTTCATCGAAGAGGGCCAGATTGAGGATGTACGTGCCTGGATCAATAGTGCCGATCTTGCTCGTATCCGGCTAATCATGGGGGCTCGACCAATTGCCGCAATCCAGCCTCTACGTGAGGCTCTCGATAATGATCTCTCGTACGAACAGCTAATTCTGGCTCGTGCTTATCTCAATCGTGAGTTGAGTGAATCGGGTTAGACCCTAAGGGAACCAAGAGAGAGACCTTTAAGAAAGTAACGTATTAAGGAGGTCATGGTATTGCGCAAGATGTCGAATGCCGAGGAAGTTCGCCCGAACTCGCTCCTTGGCATTCGAACCTAGTCGTGTTGCTAGCGGTCTATCTTTGATTATCCGGCCAAGCGCGTCGCCTAAAGCCTCTACGTCTGTGGGGTTATCGAGTAATAGTCCATCTTCCTCGTGAGTTACCTGATCCTGTAGGCCCCCCACGCGGCTGGCTATAACCGGACGACTTTTCCACATGGCTTCTGTCAACGTTAGTCCGAATCCTTCGCGAAGGCTCTTCTGCACAATGATGGTTGCGTGTCGTTGGAGCGCATTCACGATGGCTGCGTTCTCCCCCACGTCCTCCATCGGAAGGGATGCGAGGTGCATCCGTGACCTCAGGTGCTTGGGGAATGTTGCCCAAAGCCCTTTCAGCTCTTCCAGCACGATGCCTCCCTCCGGGTCGTCGGTGACTCCAGAGACATCGGGTCCTGCCAAAACTAGCTGCGTTCGGCCATTCTGGTCGTAACGGTCAACGAAGGAGGCAAAGCCCTGCATTACCCCACCGTGGTCCTTCAGAGGGTCCCAGCGGGAAACCTGCACTACTAATGGATCATTCCAGACTGGGGCTGCGTCTTCTCGAAGTACACTCGCCTGTCGCTCGACCAATCCTGTTGAGCCATCGCCCCGGGTGAAGCTCCTGGGCCCGTCACCAGGTGGTCCGGTTATGAGGCCCGCTTGGGTGAGGATTGCGCGAGCTACATCGTCCTCGAGTTCTTCGTTTTTGGTTGAGAAAGCATCGATAGAAGGCTGTACTACTTTGCTGCGGTTGTCGTTGAGTACCGCAGGAATGTAAGCCTTTCGCGAAAAGATGCGTAGAGGGACGTCGCGTATATGCGGAGCAAGGAAGCTCCATCCTTCTTCCGTCTCAGGCGTGGAGTCTTCTGTACCGATGTGGCAACGCCAAATAACGGTTGCGCCGTGGGCCATTAGCGAGGCTGCCATGCCTGCTGTCTGGGGGTCGTGCAAGAAGACAGTGTCACCAGGACGCACGTCATCGAGGAACGATTTGAGGTTCGGATTAAGTACTTCGCCGTAGGCGCGTGCTGCCTGTGCGCCTAGGGGCGACCCATCGCCGAGTGAGCCATGCAGTGCGTGATGTAGCCGCTTTGTGATGCGGAAAAACTCTGGTTCCCCTTCTATCACGGCCCAGCGAGCGTCTATTCCAGAGCCTCGTGCGTAAGCCAACAGAGAGCGCAGCATCTCGGCCACGCCGCCACCTTCTGCGGTTGAGTTAACATGCCAGACTGTTCGGCCGTCCAATAGATCCCGACTGCGTTCAAGGACTGCCGATGCGTGTTCCAACACATCTGGTTCTACGACCTTGTGAAAGCGTTCAAGGGGATAAGTGGGAAGGTTCACCTGACTAAGGGGGGACACAGTTCCTAGCAGCCTCTCTTGGGTGTTCGCGGCAGCGTAGCGCAGACTTTCCCTACGGAAACGCCCTCCTGGGGTAGGGGCGCAGGGGCTGGGAGTTGGGTACGATGCTCGACAACATACCTGTCATAGGAGGCGCTCATGCCAGGCGCTCTCGATGGAGTCCGGATCCTCGACTTCACACGTTATCAGCAAGGCCCATTTGCCACGGTCCTGCTTTCTGACCTTGGTGCCGAAGTAATCAAGGTCGAAGAGCCCACCAATGGCGACCTGGGGCGTAGCCTCGGCTTACAACCCGATGGCTTCTGCGCTTACTTCCAAGCGCTCAACCGTAATAAGCGCTCTCTTACCGTGGATACTCGGACCCCTGAAGGGAGAGAGATCATCTACCGCCTGATCCCTGAGACTGATGTTGTCACTGATAACTTCCGGCCTGGGACGATGGAGCGATTCGGGCTAGATCATGAGTCCCTTGTAGCCATTAACCCTCGCATCATTACAGCCAGCGCCTCTGGGTTTGGCCCCAAGGGTCCGCATGCACATGAGCCATCGTTTGACTCAATTGGTCAAGCGATGGGAGGGATTATGGTTGCGCAAGGGGGAGGTCCTGGCTCGGTACCGGCTACCATCATTGGGGGAATGGCTGACCAGGTCGGTGCGATGATCTTCGCGCTAGGTATAGCTGCTGCCATTGCTGCTCGTGAGTTGCAGGGTGTTGGTCAGCACGTGGACTCCTCCCTGCTGGGAACCCAGCTCGCACTGCAGGGGCTCGGCTTTACCGGCTTCCTTCGCCAGAAGGAGCAACGACCTAGTGGTCCTCGCTGGAATCCACTGTTTACGCACTACCCTTGTGCTGATGGACTCTATTTGAGCCTTGGCCTCCTCGATCCGAAATGGTGGCCTGCTTTCTGTGAAGTCCTGGAGAGGGAAGATCTGATTGTTGACGAACGTTTTGCTGAACCTCACGGTCGGATCGGTAACCGTGACGAGCTAATTGCTGAGCTTGAGTTGACTTTTGGTACCAAGCCTCGAGATGAGTGGTTAACTCGCCTCAAGGCTGCAAACCTCCCCTGCGGTCCGGTTAACGACTACGCGGCTGTTGCGCAGGAACCGCAGGTCATCGCAAACGAGTACCTCACAACCCTTGAAGATCCGAATCTTGGAGAGATTGGAATAGTTGGAACTCCTATCAACATGAGCGAGACGCCATCGGGCCCAAGATCGACAGCGCCGGACCTGGGGCAACATACGGAGGAGATCCTGTTAGGCCTGGACTATAGTTGGGAGGACATCGAACGATTTAAAGATGGCAATGTCATCTAGGGAGTCAGGAGTTCTGGTAGCAGGGGCTTAGGCTCTAGGTAAACCTAGTCCCCGCGTGGCGATGATGTTGCGCTGGATCTCGCTCGTTCCGCCAGCAATTGTGGCGGACACAGAGCCTACATAACCAGACCCCAGGCGGCCCTCGAACGGTGCATTCTCGCCCCCATTGAGCTGTCCGGCTGTGCCCAGCATCTTGATCGCTGTCCCGGCGATTCGTTGCGAGAGCTCAGTACTAAACATCTTTGCAATCGAGGCTTCGGCATTGGGAATCTCACCTGCAGCTTGCATACCGATCACTCGGTAGCTCAACATCTTTGCGGTCGCAGCCTCGATCCAACGCTCTACTAAGGACTCTCGTACGCTTTCCGGATTCGAAACCGCGTCGCGGTGCTCACGCCAGTAATCTAGGTAACGTTCAAGGGTTTGTCGGTGTGCTACTGCACTACCAATGGAGCTTCGTTCAAAGTCCAGGGTTGTGGCTCCTACGTACCAGCCTCGGTTCACCTCACCTACGATGTTCTCTGCAGGAACGCGAACATCCTCGAAGAACACCTCGTTGAAGTTGTGCATGTTGCCCATGTTGACTAGTGGTCGAACTGTGATCCCTGGAGTCTTCATATCCAAAAGGAAGTAACTAATGCCACGGTGCTTAGGTGCATCGGGGTCTGTACGCGCTAGCATGAATATCCAGTCTGAATAGTGGGCTCCAGAAGTCCAGATCTTCTGGCCATTGAGCATGTAGTCATCGCCATCACGGATCGCGCGTGTCTGCAGCGAGGCGAGGTCTGAGCCTGAACCTGGTTCGCTATAGCCTTGGCACCAGATCACCTCACCTCGGAGCATGCGGCCTAGATGTTCCTTCTGCTGCGCTTCAGTGCCGTGGGCAATAATCGTTGGGCCTAGCATGGAGACTCCGTTCCCGATACTTCCGGAAGGAACCCGGGCCTCGGCGAACTCCTCATTCAGAATGAACTGTTCCATGACGCCTAAGCTCGCACCGCCGTACTCCTTAGGCCATGCAGGAGCGATCCATCCCCGCTCTGTGAGTTTGTCTTGCCACCGTCTGTACCAGGGAGCGTTACGCGGTGGGCCTTCCTCCCCCCCCATCATTCCTTTATCTGGTTCATATTCTTGGGGGCGCTCGTTCGCGATGAAGGTGCGCACCTGTTTTCGCCAGGCAGCTTGTTCGGGAGTGTCCTGGAAGTCCATCGAGGTCTCTCCATACTGTGTTCGGGACGCCAGAACGCTAACAGACCCCCCCTAGGTCGTAAACGACCTTTTCGCTACTCCATCTTCCGCAGTGAGGGTTGGGTCAATAGCGCTGTCGTTGTAAAAGTGAACAAGATTGCTCCACTGATCGCCATCCAAAGTGGTGCCCCCATTAACGCCGCCATGAGTCCTGCGAGTAGCCCACCGAACGGTCCCAGACCCTGGAATGCAAGTGTATGAACGCCAACTACCCGCCCCATCATCTCGGGCGGTGTGTTGGCCTGTACTAGCACTTGATTCAAGTTCATGAATACTCCTCCTCCCATGCCACCGATGAACATTGCCGAGGCTGTCAGGGCATACCAGGGCGAAAGGCCTAAGGCTGGCAAAATCATGCCAGCCATCATCAGGGAGCCGATGAACCATCCCCCCTTGTTCTTCAGTTTGGGCATCGAAGCTATGGCCAAGGAACTTACCATCATGCCTGCACCCATGAAGGTAAAGAGCAGTCCTGCTTCAGATGCGCCTTGCCCCAGCTCTTCCTTCGCGATTTGTGGGAGTAGTGCTCCGAAGGGGCCCATCATGAAAAGGCCTGTCCCCGCTAGTAACAAGATTAGGGTGCGGATGCCTCGGTGGCCCCAGACGAAGCCTAGTCCTTCCTTTAGTTCCTGCAGCGGTGCTTTGTGCTCCTCTGCTGTTCTGGTGTTAGGCACCTTAAGGGGGATAAGGGCCAAAGTTCCTATAAGTAGTAGTACCCCTTGGGCTATGAATGCTCCCCCTATTCCCCACAAGTCGATAGCAAGGCCGCCTAGGCCTGGTCCGACGATTTGCGAGATGTTCAACGCCATGCTCATCATCACGATGGCCTTAAGGAGGGTTTTTCGGTCTACCACTGTGGGAACGATTGCGTTCCGAACAGGTAAGCCAACTGCAATTGTCGCGCCTACCCCTCCCGCCAAGGCCAGTGCGATCGTGGTAGTCATTGCCCCAGAGATGGAGACCACTCCCGCTGTAATAGTTACACCCACTGCCGCTAGCTGACTCACGAGAACTAGGGAGCGTCGGTTGATGCGATCTGCCAGCACACCCGCTGGAATGGTCATGAAAAGAACGGGAATTCCTAGGGCGAAGAAAACAGCGCCTGACCAGGCCGAACCCTTTCCCAGACCGCCAACGTTAACTGCTTCGATCACCAACCAAACGAAGGCGAAGCGCTGCGTTGCCTGCACTAACGCGAAGCTCACGGTATTGATCCACAGGTAGGTGAAGGGTCGCGACTTGAAAGCTGAAAACGTTTCGAGCGTAGGTAATGTGGGTCGGGTTTGAGGCTTCGCGGACTGTGCCTGTTCGCTCACCCCTGCATCCTACAGTGCCTATAGAAATGCTTACTTGTCGAGCATTGGGCCATCGTATTGCAGGGCCTTGGTAGTGATGCCTTCTCCCCTACGGAGGCCTTGTCGCCTATAGTCCCGCCATTCACAGGTAAGGAGGCAATGGATGGCGGGTAAGCTCGATGGCAAAGTGGCGGTAATTACTGGTGGGGCGAGCGGCATAGGTCGTGCCTGCGCCGAGCTTTACGCAGAGGAGGGCGCAAATATCGTCATTGCCGACCTGCAGGAAGGCAATGGCGCCGTCGCTGCTGTGCAGGAAAGGGGGCGTGAGGCGGTCTTCATTGCGACGGATACCAGTGAGGAAGGCTCCTGTGAAAATCTTGCTGCTTTAGCTATTGAAAAGTTTGGTGCTATCGACGTACTGGTAGCAGCTGCTGGCATTGGCCACGCAGGCGCTACTTCAGATGTCGCTGATGATAGCTCTGCGATGTTGCTTGTTAACCAACCATTGAGCTCCTGGCAGCGAGTAATTGACGTCAATCTAAACGGCGTCATGCTCTCTGACCGTGCCATTGGTCGACGCATGATTGAGGCGGGGAATGGTGGCGTCATAATAAATATTGCTTCGATTATGGCTAAAGTGCCCCAAGTAGGCGTTGGCCCCTATTGTGTTTCCAAAGCAGGGGTCTGGATGCTTACCAAGATTATGGCCATGGAGCTCGCCCCTTATGACATCCGAGTGAACGCTATCGGTCCTGGTTTCATTGATACGCCCATGACGGCGGGCCTGAATGTAAGTGAAACAGGTCGGTGGGCGATGGCAATTACTCCGATGAGGCGTATGGGAACCGCTGAAGAAGTGGCCTCAACGGCACTATTTCTTGCTAGCGATGATGCTAGCTTCTATACCGGAGCCTTGTTGCATCCTCATGGGGGTGTCTTTACCGACTAAGGGGTTGGTTTCCTACGTTCTCGCCAGAGGACTTCCATTTCACGTTTAGTGATAAGCCAGCCGGAGCTTGTTCGTGCCAGATTGTCGCGGTAGATACCCCCTGTAACGATTACTCTTCCCCCAGCGCCTGCTTGCTCAACCTGTGTGGCGTGTAGGTAAGTTGTGGCTGTTGCTCGGTCCTTGTGAAGCAAGATCTCGTGGTTCCCGAGCAGGTGTTGCTGGACTGCTAGGCCCGTGGTCCTCTTGCGCACAAACTCTGCTACATCCCTTCCTCCGCGGAACTCGTTGTGGCTGCCGTATTGAATCAAAGCGTCAGTTGTGAAGCAGTCAGCAAGGCCCTGGTAATCTGCCGCATCTATTGTCGTGCCGTACCGGTTAATCACTCCCATGATTGCAAGTCTGTCGTTCTGTTCGTGTATTTCCTGATCCACCCGTTATTCCTTTGGCGCTGTCCAATGTTCGGGGTCTGCCGGAATGGGTGCATGTGTCGTCTTGTTCTTCCGTCCCGTACCCCAAGTCCCATTACTTCCTAGTCCTAAAGAAAGAACTGCTGCAGCCACCATTAGTAGTGCAGCGATGAAGAACATCTCGGTCAAAGTTTGGCGGAGAGCCTCCAATACGTTGCCTTGGGTCAGGTTGGCCACCCCTTGTTCGAATATCTCTCCTGTTCGCTCACCAAAGCGGTTGAGCCCCTGAGACCCGAGGAGTGCCATGCCGATTACCATGCCTAGTGTCTGCCAAACTTGGAGTACTGCGGTTGCAGAAGCTCGCCTGCCTGCTTCAACCCCCTCCATTACCGTCGAGTAGAGCGAGGCATCGGCTAGCGTAAAGCCCAGCCCCGCTAGTGCTAACGAGACCCAAAGTGCGATCTGGCTTGGTTCGCTTCCCCAACTTGCCATGGCGAAAAGCCCTGCGGCTGCAATACAGAAGCTGATGAGGGTGGTAATTCGATAGCCAGCGATAGTAGCGAGAGCTCCGCCCACAATGCCTCCTACTGCCATAAAGAGAACCATTCTTCCGAGCATGAGCCCCGGTCCGGCTCCGTTCAGGCCCCAGACATGATCTGCCAGGAGTGGCACGCTCACTAGGGCTGTTATCAGTGCCATGCCTTCGAGTAAGAACACGATGTTTGCTATCGCTATGCGACGGAGGCGGAACATGCGCATATCGATGAGCGGCGACTCGACTCGTAGCTGACGAACCGTGAACAGTGCAAAGAAAATCGCTGCGGCCGCGTAGAGCGACAGGATGGCCCAGAGGTTCGTCAGGCTTTCTCCAGCTCCTGCGATCGCGAATGTCAGCGCCGCCAATGCTGCGGAAAGTAATAGCCCTCCCTGATAGTCGACTTTCTCGTTCGCACGGGGTGGCGCTGAAGTTTTGCGGGCCAGAAATAGCACCAGAATTAGGATTGGCAGCGCTAGCACAATGTTCATCCAGAACAGTCCTCGCCAGCCGAGCCATACCCCAATCAGCGTTCCCCAAAGGGGTCCGGCTAAACTTGAGGCATCGTCGAGAGTGGAAATGGCTGCGATTCCCATCGTGCGATGCGACTTTTTCAGGGAGTGTGACGCTATTGCCAGGCCTACTGGTACTAATGCACCGCCGCCGAGGGCGGTGATTGCCCTAGCTATAGTGAGGATGGCCAAGTTGGGGGCGAGGGCAACAATCACGGACCCACCCATAAAGATGAGCATGCCTATTACGAAGATACGAAAGTGTCCGTGTACATCTGCCATTCGGCCCATTAGTGGCAGAGCCACTGTGTAGCCGAGCAGATAGCCGTTGAGAATCCATGACGCCTGCTCGAGTTTGTCCAGGCTTACATTTAAGTCTCCCAGCATGTTCGTGAGCACAGGAACGACAAAGGTCTGGTCAAACCCACCAATAAAGACACCAAAGCCGAGCGCGATAACGATGGGCCAGCCGGCTCGTAATCCCGCTCCTGTGCCCCTCACGGTCACTGGGGTGGTTCGATAGGCTCTACCTCGTGGAAACCACTGAAGTCGAGGCGGCGCAGGATGTCAGCGTGCTCGGTTTCGTTTAACTGACCCAAAACATGCAAGCGGTGGATGAGGGCAGTTTCTTTGTTTATCCACACAGTCCCGTGAATCTCGTAGCCTGGTATCACTTCAAGTGCAAAGCCGGCTAGATCCCCTGAGTCCAATGTACCTTCGATGCGCCAGGTAGGAATCTCATTAATCAGTTCCTCTCCTATCACGCGCGGATTCTGCACTCCGCTAAGAACACCTGAGACACCTGCACTAGGGTCGAAGAGCCCGTTAAGGGGGTTCCCGGTGTCGAGATCAACCCACTGAGTCGCATCAAAGGGGTTGGTCATCCAGGCAACATCACCAATTCCTATGACTTGCATAGTTACCGCGATCCCGCCGAAGTCGGTTGCCTTTGCGTCGATAGTTGCCCGCAGTTGGTCGGGGACGATGATATCGCCCTCCACCTTCCTCATCTCAACGGGAAAAACATCAAGTGGTGTTGTCCTGCCGGCGAAGTCCATAACGAAGTGAAAACTTTCTTGGGAGTCGAACTCTTCGATCGCACGGTCTAGGAATTCACGCAGTTCCTCAGCATTAAGAGTCGCCCCATCACTCTTTCCATCACCGCTGCCACTGCCACAGGAGATCGAGGCTAATGCGAAAGCACAAGCCATTGCTATCAAAATAATTGTTCTTTTCCAACTCTTTACCTTCATCACAGCGGGATTCTGCACTGTTTTCTAAATACTTTCATCTTCAGCGTTCTCACGGGTAACCGCGGGGATCCGGTAGGCTATGCCCTGCAATCCCCAGGAGGCAGCAAAATGACCACTGTCGAGGAACGTAGAGAGCCCAAAGCGGGCTATAAGGTTGTCGGAAGTCGCCCCATTCGTCACGACGGTGTCGACAAGGTAACGGGACGTGCCCAGTACGGCGCTGATATCAATCTACCGGGCACACTTCACGGCAAGATCCTTCGCAGCCCGCATGGCCATGCCCGCATTGTTTCTATTGATACGAGCAAGGTTGAGGCTCTTCCAGATGTGAAAGCGGTTGTTACTGCTGCCGATGTTCCCATCGTGCAGGACATGATGATCGATTTCGGTGAAACCATGGGGAATGCCAGGCTACTTGCTGAGAACTGCCTTGCCCAAGAGAAAGTGCTCTATAAGGGTCATGCTGTCGCTGCTGTCGCTGCTCTTAATCCTCACGTGGCCGAGGAAGCACTTGCCCTGATTGAGGTGGAGTACGAACCACTTCCAGTGGTGCTTAACGCTATCGATGCTATGAGCGATGACGCGCCTCTTCTCCATGAGGCTATGACCACTAGATCAATCGCAGAGCGTTTCACCCGCGGTGACGACACAGGTGTGCACAGCAACGTAGCCAGCCACTTGCAATTCACGCGCGGAGACCTAGAGGAAGGCTTTGCACTGGCTGACGTTGTCGTGGAGCGGGAGTTCACTACCAGTACTGTTCACCAGGGCTATATCGAGCCCCATACTTCCACTGCCCGTTGGGATCCGGATGGGCATGTCACCATATGGACCAGCACGCAGGGTGCCTTTGGTATTCGGGGCCAGGCTGCCGCCATCCTTGGTGTGCCGGAAGGCAAGGTCACTGTTGTTCCTATGGAGATAGGCGGTGGTTTTGGTGCCAAAACCTACGTCCATGTGGATCCAGTTGCTGCGCTACTCTCGAAGAAGAGCGGGCAACCTGTGAAGGTCACTATGAGTCGCACCGAGGTCTTTGAGGCTTCGGGCCCCACCTCTGCCACGACTATTCGCGCGAAGATTGGTGCTACTAACAGCGGAGACATTACCGCTGCCGATCTTTGGATGGCCTATGAGGCAGGTGCTTTCCCCGGTTCTCCTGTTGGGGCAGGTGCTTCCACCGCGCTTGCTCCGTATGACATTGAGCACCTTCGTGTAGATGGTTTTGACGTGGTCGTTAACAAGCCCAAGGTGGGTGCATATCGTGCACCTGGTTCTCCGCAAGCTGCCTTTGCAGTGGAGAGCGTTATGGATGAAATCGCAGAGCAAATTGGGTTGGCGCCGATGGATTTCCGTTTAAGGAACGCTACAAAGGAAGGCGATCGCATGCCTAATGGCATGCCCTTCCCGACAGTAGGTTGTGTTGAGGTTGAGGAAGCCATCGTTAACCATCCCCACTATTCGGCTCCGATAGAAGGCCCGAATCGCGGACGAGGTGTAGCCATGGGCTTTTGGTTCAATGGTGGCAACCAGTCTTCAGCTACTGTCACTGTCAACGCGGATGGCACTATTGCTCTGGTTACAGGCTCTGTTGATATCGGAGGTATTAGAGCCGTTCTTGCGATGCAGGCTGCTGAGGTGCTGGGGCTAGGTGTTGACGAAGTCCAGCCTACGGTTGGTGATACTGATTCAGTGGGCTGGACTGGGGTCACCGGTGGCAGTCGCACTGCATTCTCTACAGGCATCGCTACTATCACTGCCGCAGAGGATGTCAAGCAGCAGATGCGTGAGCGAGCTGCCATTCTGCTAGAAGCCGAGGTAGATGAAGTTGGTTTTGAAGACGGCGTCTTCTCTCTTGAGAATGAAAAACGGCTGACCTGGAAGGAGGTTGCCGGAAAGCAGCTTCGTACGGGTGGGCCCATTAGCGCTTCTGCAAGCTCTAACCCGACCCGAGTTGGTCCAGCCTTCGCAGGCAACATTGTTGATGTTGAGGTGGACCCCGAGACGGGGAAGGTGGACATCCTTCGCTACACTGCGATTCAAGATGTTGGAACTGCTATTCACCCTAGCTATGTCGAAGGGCAGATACAGGGCGGTGCGGTGCAGGGAATCGGTTGGGCGCTCAGTGAGGAATACGTATGGCAGGAAAATGGCACGATGTCCAACTCCAGTTTCCTCGATTACCGCATGCCCACCAGTCTTGACCTTCCAATGATAGACACCGAGTTAATAGAGGTCCCCAATCCTGGCCATCCCTACGGAATCCGGGGTGTGGGAGAGGTACCTATTGTTCCACCAATGGCAGCTATTGCTAACGCTATTCACGACGCCACCGGCGTGCGCATGACGCATCTTCCGATGTCACCCGGTAATGTCCTCGAGGCGTTGGGGGCGGTTTCTGAGGAATAGCAGGAGGGCCTGTGGCCACTGTCTTTATCCCCTCGCTGCTCGAGGGTCTGACTGGCGGGACCCGCATTGTGGAGGTTCCTGGGCGTAACCTGAGGCAGGTGATTAACACCCTGGATGAGCGTTTTCCAGGAATCAAGGAGCGCCTTCTCGATGATGGAGGGGCCTTAATTCCCGAAATCATGGCAGCCATCGATGGGGAAACAAACCATCTTGGTCTCCTCCAGCCTGTAGATGAATCTAGCGAGATCCAGTTTGTTCCTGCCATAGGTGGGGGTTGATTCAGTCTAAGTGTTACCAGAAGGCTGTCTCGGCTATGCCACCGGACAGTGCTACTACTGGATGCAACGGGTTTCTTTTAGGCCTGGAAAACTCGTGGTCAATTTTCTCGGTATGTGGTTCAAGCCTCGTTATGATTTGGGCGGCACGGCAAAGGAGATGAACACATGCCTGTGGGACCCAACGACATCGAAACCGGACGTAAGCTTTTCGAGGAGGGTGGCTGGAGCAGTGGTGATCCTTACGGCCCTGATCAGTGGTTCTCTGATGATGCTGTTATGCGCGACATTGTGAGTCATGCTGAAGCGCTCCGTGGTAAAGAGGAAATTCGAAAGTTTTGGGCTAGTCGCAAGGTTGGTATCACACTCCGCGTTCCCGTTGAGGAGGTCTATGTTGCGGAAGGCCACCGGGGCATAGCTATCCTTTGGATGGCGTATTCCCAGGTAATGGACGAGGACAACGAAAACTACGGAAGGTGGAGCTCTTTCGAGGGCATGTCTCGTCTCGAGTTTAACGACGAGGGCGAGGTCACCCTAGAAGTTGATTATCACCATGGTAGCCAAGGCTTTGTCGATAGTTGGGTAGAACACTGGAATGCTCGTCGCGCTATGAAGTGGGAAGACCTCGGCGCAATTACAGGGGCTTAGGGTCTCGCGATGGGGAGGCTCGATGACCGTGTTGCTCTTGTCACGGGTGCTGGCCGGTACCGCGGGATTGGTCGTGCCATCGTGCTCCGCCTTGCAGAGGAGGGAGCCAATGTGGTGGTTACCGCTCGCGCTCGTGATGCTTCGACTTTCGCGGCCCACGAGAAGGAAATGGGCTGGAAGGGTATCGAAAGTGTGGCTGAGGAGGTACGTGCGACGGGACGACGGGCCCTTGCCCTCAACTGTGACGTAACTGACAAGAATGAATTGAAGCGTACCGTTGACTCAGCAATAGCAGAGTTTGGAAAGATAGATGTCCTCGTCAACAACGCAGCCCTACCGAGTGAGGCTGGTGCTGCTCCCATCCTCGAGATGACTGATGAGAACTGGTACGAGACTGTGGATGTCAATCTCCATGGTCTTTATCACACCATTCGTGCAGTGGGTCGCGAGATGGTTAAGGGGGGTGGGGGCAGCATTGTTAATATTTCTTCGACAGCTGGACGGATCGGTATCCCTAACTATGGTGCTTACTGTGCTACGAAGTGGGCTATGCACGGTCTTACCCAGCAGCTCGCTCTGGAGTTTGCTAAGGACAACATCCGCGTCAACATTGTCTGTCCCGGGTCAACCGATACCGACATGATGGACAGTACCTTCGGGCGGTATGACGAGATTGCTGGTCAGGAGCCAGGAACCTCTAAGGCTGCTATGCGCAGTATGCTTCTGATGGGTCGTCAGGCTACGGTTGAAGAACAAGCTTCAGTAGTGGCATTTCTTGCTTCCGATGACTCTTCCTACATGACTGGGCAGGCACTCAATGTGGACGGTGGGAGTCGCATGGATTGACTTCAGCGCCGTTTATGAATCACGCCAAAAGGAGGCCTATATGCAACTCCGTTACGTGAAAACGCTTGAAGAGGTCCGAAAGCTACAGAAGCTCTACGCTACCCCAGAGTTCGAATCTTTCCGTGGCATTGGGGCCACGTTTCTCACCGACCCGGATGTAATTGCTGCAATTCTTCCGCCGCCCCTTGAACCTGCAGATGACCCCATTGCCTCTGTAAGTGTTTCTCACATTGGGGTTAGCAATACCCTGCAGCCATTTGGCGCAGGTGGACTCAATGTTCGCTGCTGCTATGAGGGAATCGTTGGTGACTATCCAATCACGATGCCGATGTCGACGGACAGCGCTGTAATCTTCGGCCGTGAACTTTATGGCGAGCCTAAGAAAGTCGCTAACATTCACGTTCGCCGCCATGGGGATGAAATTGTGGGGACCATCGAGCGGTATGGCCGAACCTATATCGAAATCCGTGGCCGTGTTGTCGAGCAGATTGCACCGAGGGAGTCGCCTGAGACTTCTAGGTTTTACTTCAAGTTTATGCCTGCCCCAGATGGTCGTGGATTTGATAATGACCCTGTCCTCGTGAGAGTGCGACACACTGGCAGTACCCGCCTGGTCGAGAGACTTGAGGGTGAGGTGGTTCTTCGGGAGTCTTCCCATGATCCCGTGGCTGATATACCGGTCCGCGAACTATTGGGTGTTAGTTACAGCGAGGGCGACACCTACACACACGGCGAAATTCTCACTCGTGTTCCTGGGGAGTCTTTTCTTCCCTATATGTTCGGCAAAGTTGATGACCTAGAGTTACTTGCGAGTCAAGGACCAGGAAACTCTTCAGCTGGAAGTTCTTCACCGTGAAGTTTGGCCTAGTGGCAACTGCTGGCGGTGATCTCGACGGTAATTTTAGCGAGTTAGACGCTCTTGGCTTTGACTCCTTTTACGTTGTTGATCATCCTTCCTTTGATTCCCCTGATCCGTGGACCTATCTTAGTTGGGTGGCTAGCCAGACAACTAAATTGAGGCTCGGAACCCATGTGACTGGCATGCCTTTTCACCACCCTCTCCAACTTGCTAAGCAAGTTGCTACCGTCGACAAGCTTTCCGGTGGCCGCGCTGTTCTCGGTATAGGCACGGCCTATGAACACGCTGACTTCAAACCCTACGGGTTTCAGATGCACGACTTTCTTAGTCGCATACAACAACTCGAAGAGGGGATCCAGATCCTCAAATCTTTCTGGACAGAAGAAAAGACTGAGTTTTTTGGGAGCTTTTACCGTCTAGAGGGTGGGGCTACCTTCTCTCCTAAGCCTGTGCAGCAGCCTCACCCGCCGATTGTCGTAGGCCTCAACCGCAAAGGTGCCCTGCTCCGCCTTGCTGCTCGTATGGCCAATGCTATCAATACCTGGCAGCTTGGCCCTTCTCAGGTGGCTGAAATCTCCGAACAGGTCCGGATGGAATGTCTTGGGATTGATCGTGATCCTGCAAGTCTTGCAGTTACTTCAGATGTCATCCTAGCTCGCGGGCAGACGAGAGAAGAAGCCAACGAAATTGCTGGTGGTATCGCGCAGATGGCGCGGGGATGGGGACGTTCTGCAAAGGTTACACAGTGGAATCACAGTGGTGTTTTCTTTGGTGACGCAGACAATATGTTGGAGCAAGTCGCTGCTTTTGCTGAGGTGGGTGTGGCTGAGGTTGCGATTTCCTCCTCAGGATTTAAAGACATCACCTGGTTTAGCGAAAACGTTATCGATCGTTTTCAACAGCTCTCAATTTAAGTGGTTTGAGTTTCTAATAACAAGAAGCCAGGTAAGCCCAGCTGAGACCGCAACCAGAACAATGCTTGTGAGTCCCATGTCTGCTAGGAAGCCATCTTCGTTTGCATTCCATATGCGTGTAGCTAGGGTCTCGAAGCCGACAGGAGCAGCTAGTAGTGTTGCTGGTAGTTCTTTCATGGTTGAGAGCAATACCAGTCCGGCACCAGCAGCTAAAGCTGGTGCCATAAGAGGTAGTTCGATTCTTAGAAATCGTCGAAGTCGCCCTGCGCCTAGTGTTCTTGCGGCTTCTTCCAAACGGCGGTCGACAGTGGCTACTCCTACTTCGGCACTTCGTAGCGCCTGTACACCGAAGTGGACGATGTATGCGAAGACAAGGAGTGGCAGCGAGAGATAGAGGAAATCGAGCCCTGGAATGCGCAGCACCATGAACACGAGGGCAAGTGCGATCAGCAGCCCTGGAACAGCAAAGCTGCTCGCCACGATCGTATGTAAGGCCGCTGCCGCCCGTCCTCCATAGCGACTTGTGAGGTAGGCCAGGGGAAGTACTAGCGCTATTGCCAAAATCGCGGTCACCAGCCCGGTTACAACCGTGTTGAGAACGGGCTCTCCAAGTGCTGAAAGCTCCACACGGGTTCGATCAAAGCCACTACCAGTGCCGGTAAGGCCTCGGATTGCCCACCAAGCTAATACCGAAATGGGTGCTAGCAGTCCTGCTCCTACTGCGAGGAATGCCCCCAGCGTTGCGGGGATTTTCCATGGGCCTAGGGCAACCCGCCTTGCTCGGATGCCGCTAGGGGCCAATTGGATCTGTGAACGGTTTGCTGATGCCCGTTCAAGTCCGGCCACTGCCAGTGCAACGACGGCCAGAATAATTCCCAGGGCGAAAGCTAGAGGTGCGTCGTAGAGGCGGTTTACGAACACGTTAGTGGAAAGAGTCTCGAAGCCCATTAGTTTGACAACGCCAAAGTCGCTGACCACGTATAGGAAGGTGAGCAGGGTTCCAGCTTGGATGGCGGAGCGTACCTGTGGCCAGATCACCCGCCGAAAAGTACCCAGGCCACCTTTACCTAAAAGCCGAGACGCTTCCTCCAAAGAGGGTGGTAGTCCTCCAATGCGTGCTGCTGCAGGGAGGTATACATACGGATAGCAGACTGCTGTCAGGATGAAGAATGATCCCCAAAAGCCTTCCATTCGGGTAGGGGACTGCAGTCCAAAGGGATGTAGCACTTCCTCTGCGAGTCCACCAGGCGAGAGCGCGGCCTGCAAGGCCGCGGCTGCAACGAATGACGGCAGTACCAACGGTAGTGGGCAGATAATCCTCCAGGCTCCCCGTAGAGGCAGGTCGGTTCTCATCGTAAGCCAAGCTAGCAACGTGCCAATTGCTGCTGCTGCTGCCGAAACGCTCAGGGCTAGTAACAGAGTATTCATTAGAGGCTTGGCAGTACTGCTCGAAAAAAGAATTGTGAATGTCGCGCTCCCTTCAGTGATGTTCCGAGCAACGAGGTAGCCGATTGGGATGAGGAAGAGTGTTGCGATGATCAGGGCAGGCAGCCACAACCACAGTGGTCCACGTAGGCCTGCCGCCCGTATGACGGCCCTTAATAGGGCTGGCACATGAAGCACAATTGTTAAGCTTCGAAGGCGACGGTAGGGGGGCCTTGGTAGTGGACGGAGATCCGATCACCAGTTCCGTAGCGGGGCGAGCCTCCCGTGCGCACCATCAACCGCTGATCGTGCTGGCCACGCACGATGAAGAGCGTGTCATGGCCGTAGAACTCGAGCTGTTCAACTTCCCATCCTTCGCCTGCATCCAATGCGAGATGTTCGGGCCGAAGCAGTACTTCGCATTCCTCGGGTGCTGCTTCGGCTAGTGGCACAGAGCCCACGATTGTTTCGGCCGAATTTGTTCCACCCTTCCCAGGCAATACGTTTGCCTCACCTACAAAGGTGGCTACCCAGCGGTTTGCGGGGCGACTGTAAAGCTCGCTAGGCGTTGCGCATTGAAGCACCTGACCGTTTCGCATCACGATAACCTGGGCTCCCATCACGAACGCTTCCTCTTGGTCGTGGGTTACGAAAACGCTCGTGATGTTGAGCTGCTGCAGCAACGTGGCCATTTCGGTTCGTAATTCCACACGAAGGGCCGGATCGAGGTTTGCAAAGGGTTCGTCAAGTAATAGCACCTCGGGCTTTGGTGCCAATGCCCTGGCTAGGGCCACACGCTGACGTTGGCCCCCGGAGAGTGATTCTGGTGAACGTGACCCCATTCCCGAGAGCCCTACGAGTTCGAGAGCTGATTCGACTGCCTGGTTGCGCAATGCTTCCTTATCCAGACCAAATGCCACGTTCTCGGCTACGCTCAGATGGGGGAAAAGTGCCCCTTCTTGAAACACCATGCCTATGCGTCGCTTTTCTGGTGGTGTTATGTGGTCAGAGGTACTTAGTGTCTCCCGGGCGGTTTGAATAGTTCCAGACTTTGGGCGCTCTAGTCCAGCAATTAGTCGCAGCAGGGTTGTTTTACCGCAGCCACTTGGTCCAAGTAGGGCCGTCACCGTTCCCCAGGGAACATTGATAGATACTTCATCAATTGTGTTGGCATCTCCATAGGAAAAGGAGAGGTTCTTTGTGAGGAGGCCCGCAGCCGCCATTGAGGAAGGTTCCAGATCCTTCCCTAAACGGGTGCGCTTGAGTATCTCCAGCCCTTTCAAACTTGACCTCGATCTTAATGTTAGCCATGGCAAAGTATCCTAGATAGGCCCTCCTATCAACCCCCTGCATCTCTTCAATCGGATAAGATCAACTCGCAATTGTGGGCATAAGCCTTGCGGAGCGTGCATGAGGGCAGTTGTTCTTGCGGCAGGTCTTGGGCAACGCTTGAGTGGGGCCAGTCCAGGCCTTCCCAAACCCCTCGTTTCTTTGGCAGGAAGGCCCCTAGTTAGCCACACATTGCACGCCTTGGCTGAGGCAGGCCTTGAGCAGGCTTTGGTTGTGACTGGCTATGGCGAAAGTGCTGTGCGTAAGGGAGCTCTGGAGGGGTCAAGTCTGCCCGTAGAGTTTGCAGCTAACCCTCTCTTTCATAAGGGTGCTTCTTACTCCCTCTCAGCGGCTCGGTCCTGGTGTGGGGACGAACCGTTCCTTCTGGTTATGTGTGACCATGCCTTTTCAACTGGCCTAATTCTGGAACTACTGCAGTCTGCCGCTGCTCAACCCCTGGGAAGGACCTGTCGTGTTGCTGCGGATTCCTCTGCCCGTCCCGAAGCCTACGTTGAGGAAGCTACCAAACTTGCTATAGCTAGCACTGGCTTTGTGACCGCAATCGGCAAGGAATTAGCGGATTGGGATGCGCTCGATGCTGGCGCTTTTATTTGCTCGCCGGTGGTTTGGGAAGCAGTTGCCGCTGCCCCTAAGGATTGCGGCCTAAGCGTCATCATGGCCCTCCTTGCTCGTGATGGCTGTCTGGGGACTGTGGATGTCAGTGGTCACTTTTGGTACGACATTGACACCGCCACTGACTTAAAAGAGGCGGAACGGCTGCTCGCTGCCGGAGTGTCTAGGGCTACTAAACGGGCGTAACAGCCCTTACTTCATTTATAGCCATCGGCCGGCGGCGGTTCGTTGCACGTGTTGTCTGGTAACTGCTTCTAAGTAGGTGGGGCCTAAGCAAAGGGCGGGGTCACGTTACGGCAACGATCAGTGCTAAGGCGATGAAGAGCGGAACCAATGCAAGTGCTGCGTAGAAGAGCAACTCTGGGGGCAGACGAGGTCCTCGGCGTGCACCTGTCATAGTGACGCCCAGTGCTATCACGATAACGCCGGCTAGTGTTGATGTGAGAGGGTTGACCAGGATCGCCAACATGATCAGCACACCTAGCGCGGCCGCGATTACGACAGCTATACCAATCCAGTAGGTGAAGACTGTAACGCTTCGCATCCGGTTAGCTATGAGAGCAAAACAATCCCGGTTGAACTCTGGGGTCACGGTCTCTCCAGAAGGGTGCTTGCTGGCCCAGCATACCGTTCCTGGGGATCTCTGCGGGTACTCCCCGGTATCATGGCCCCATGGCTAGTATGCGTGCCGTTTCCTGGTCTGGTCCCAGTGCTGTCGATGTAACTGAACGAGAGTTGAAAGACCCCCCTCCTGGCTGGGTGCGATTGCGAGTGGTTGGGGCTGGTATTTGTGGTAGCGATTTGCATACCTATCGACGGGGTGGTTTCCCTGAGGGTATTCCTGGTCACGAGGTCGGTGGTGTTGTTGAAGCTGTCGGAGATGGGGTCGAACTAGAAACGGGTGCTAAAGTCTCCGTGGAACCTGTAGCAATCTGTTTCAAATGTTACGAATGCCTGACGGGCAACACTTGGCACTGCCAGAATCGGGTCTTCCTTGGTGGCGACGGTGCAGGGGGTATGGCAGAGTTCATGCTTGCTCCCGCGACCTCTGTTTACTCGCTTCCCGATCGTGTTCCGCCTGAGGATGGTTCCCTCGCTGAGCCCGTTGCAGTTGCAGTGCATGCGGTAAATGAGTCGGGAATCCGGCTTGGTAGCCGTGCTGTAATACTAGGTGCAGGGACAGTGGGCCTTACTAACTTACTTGTAGCTCGGCGAGCAGGTGCCACTGAGATATTCATTACCGCTCGCCATCCTTTTCAGGCTGAGATGGCCCTGGCCCTTGGTGCTACTGCGACCTTTCCCGACGGTAAGGCCGCTCGTAGGGAACTGAAGGGTCTTCCAGTCGATGCTGTCATCGAGACGGTTGGTGGTAATGCCCCAACCATTGCCGAGGGCATCTCCATCGTCCGGAACCGAGGCACTGTAGTCATGCTCGGTGCCTTTGACAGTGACTTTGCATTGCCTGTCACTCCTCTCCTTTTAAAGGAGGTCCGACTTGTTGGGACTGTCTGCTATGGCCGATCCGGACCTCGCAGTGAGTTTGGCATGGCCACCGATCTTCTCGACGAGCTCCTTGAACCTCTCCAGCCCCTAGTTACCCACACTTTCCCTCTAGAAGAGGCCGGCGAAGCCTTCCGTACCGCCGACGACAAAGCTTCTGGCTCCATAAAAGTAAGGTTGGTTACATAGGTAGAAAAGGACCAGGCACGAGGCGTTTGATGCCATTGGATTTAGTCAGGTGCATTAGTGGTCTCTGTGGGGTCCGAGGGATTGTGTAGCTGTCCATGGTCCGACCCAAACCCCTCGCGCCCCTCCCAGCCCTTGTGCCATGCTGCTCTCGACTATTGAGGGAGTGCCATGGGACGTCCACTTGAAGGTATTCGTGTTCTAGATTTCACCTGGGCCCAGCAGGGCCCCTATGCAACCGTGCTTTTAGGGGACATGGGTGCTGAGATTATTAAGATCGAACACCGTGAAGGTGAACGTGGCAGGGGTGTTGGCGGAAGGAAAGCTCCGCCCACTCCGTATTTCGTTGCTCACGACCGGGGTAAGCACAGTGTTGCGCTGGACGTGCGTTGTCCAGAGGCCCGCGATATTGTCTACCGCTTTGTTGAGCAAGTTGATGTGGTAGTAAGCAATATGCGTCCTGGAGCGATGGATCGCCTCGGGTTTGATTACGACACTCTATCCGCCATCAATCCTGGCCTCGTTTATGCGTGTGGTTCTGCCTTCGGTCCTCACGGCGACCTAACTCAAGTCCCTGGTAACGACATCATTGGGCAGGCTGCTGGGGGTGTCATGTTGCGTAGTGGTTCTGACGGAGGTTCCCCTACGCCCACTGGTGCCGCTATTGCAGATCAGGTGGGAGCCCTGTTGCTCTGTTCCGGCATCCTAGCTGCTCTCGTTAAACGGGAGAGAACTGGTGAAGGGGAGCAAGTCGATGTTTCTCTTTATGGCTCCCAGATTGCCCTTCAGTCGTGGGAAATCAACAACCAGTCTTTTACTGGTAAGTCCTCTCCGCGCGCTGATTTGGGCCATCCCCTCCTTACTCCTCGGGCGGTTTGGAGAGCCTTTCAAACTAATGATGGTTGGATTGTCATAGGGGGAGCAACTACTGAAAAGTTCGCTGCTCTTTGCGACGAGCTTGGCCTTCAAGATCTTGCGGATCGTTATCCAAATGACCAAGCTCGCGCCTCAGGCATGACCGAAATCATGCCTGAACTCGAAGCTGCTATCAGAACTGGTTCGAATGAAAAGTGGATCGCGCGTTTTCGTGCGCGCGATATCTTTTGTGGACCAGTGCAGACTTACGCAGAAATCCTCGACGACTCTCAGGCTCGCGCTAACGGGTACATTGCCACAATGCCTCATCCGACGCTGGGACAGATGCTAATTGCAGGCTGCCCTATCGAGTTTGGTCGCCAACCTTTGACGGAGCTGGCACCGCCACCAGAACTTGGCGACTCTACTGAGCGTTACCTTACAAAACTAGGCTACTCCTGGCAGGACATAGAAGACCTGCGGGGGGCGTCCGTTATCTGAGATTGCTATCCAAGGTTTTATCCGCCTGAGAGGAAGTCCAAGACGTTTCCAGCCCGGCCGCTCTGCATGCGATAAAAATCCGTATAGCCGCAGTTCTCGCAAATCACGGCAGTGAATTTCTTGCTCTGCATGTCGAAGAACCGCCCATACTTTCCTGTAGCGCGAATCTCTTCCTCTTTGAATGCGGGGTTCGAACACTTGGTGCAGGAATACGAAAGAGTGGCTGTTTCTTCTGGCATGGGATTCCTCCTAGGAATTGGGCGAGCTAGATAACAGTGGGCGCCTGGTATTCCCCGAAAGTATCGCGCATGGCTCCACAGATTTCACCCAATGTTGCGTAGGCACGAACTGCGTCGAGGATGGGCGGTAATAGGTTTGCATTGCCTTCGCATGCAACCTTCAGTCTCGCGATAGTTTTCGCAACTTCATCAGGATCTCGCTCGAGACGATGGTGGCGTAGGCGCCCTAATTGCTCGTCTACGAGTCGCCGGTCCACCTTGAAGATTGTTTGCGGCTGGTCGCCCCCTTCTTGATAGTCGTTGACTCCAACTACTATCTCCGATCCCTCATCCACCTTCTGCTGATGTTGCCAACTCGCTTCTGCAATCTGGTTCTGCATCCATCCACTTTCGATCGCGGGAACAGAACCGCCCATGCTCTCCACTTCGTCCATTATTGCGATCGCTTGGTGTTCCAGGTCGTTTGTTAGGTGTTCTACATAGTAGCTTCCTGCGAACGGATCAATCGTATCTGCGGCGCCTGTTTCGTGGGCAATGATTTGCTGGGTGCGGAGCGCGATGCGCTGTGCTTCGTCAGTGGGTAGCGCTAAAGCCTCATCGAAGCAGCTTAAGGCGATGCTCTGCACTCCGCCTGTCACAGCAGCTAGCGTTTGGATTGCAGCCCGCACGATATTGTTTTCTGGCTGTTGGGCTACAAGAGTGCTGCCTCCTGTCTGCGAGTGTGTGCGTAGCATCATTGACCGCGGGTTTTGAGCGCCGTACTTCTCTTTCAGTAATTTTGCCCACAGGCGTCTAAGGGCCCGGTATTTTGCGATCTCTTCGAAGAAGTGGTTGTGAGTGTTGAAGATCCAACTAATACGGGGTGCGAAATCGTCGATCTCGAGGCCTCGTGCTAAGGCTGCTTCGATGTACGTACAGGCGTTGGCAAAGGTGAATCCAATCTCCTGTGCTGCTGTCGATCCGGCATCACGAATGTGATATCCACTAACGCTAACTGTATTCCAAAGAGGAACCTCTTTGGCGCAGAATGCCATTACGTCGGCGGCGAGCCGCACACTGGGCCCGGGGGGAAATATGTAGGTTCCGCGTGCTACGTACTCTTTCAGGACGTCATTCTGGACTGTACCTCGCAGCTTCTCTGCAGGAACCCCCTGCTTCTCTCCTGCGGCTATGTACATCGCTAGCATTACTGCCGCCGGCGCGTTAATGGTCATGCTCGTCGAAACTTTGTCGAGGGGGATCTCCTCAAAAAGGGTCTCCATGTCATAGAGAGAATCGATAGCCACCCCCACCTGTCCCACTTCAGCGATTGCCATGGGATCATCTGAGTCATAACCGAGTTGACTGGGGAGGTCGAAGGCAACCGAAAGACCTGTTTGGCCTTGGTTGAGTAGGTAGCGGAATTTCTGATTTGATTCCTCGGCTGTACCGAACCCAGCGTATTGGCGCATTGTCCACAGGCGACCTCTATACATGGTCGGCTGTACACCACGGGTGAATGGATACTCTCCCGGAAAACCTACGTCGCGGGCGTAGTCCAGGGTCGCTATGTCGAGCGGGGTGTAGAGGCGGGCCACGTCCTGGCTGCTTGTGTTAAACCCTTGTGATCTTTCCGGAGAGCGCTGAAGTGCTTTTGCTAGTGGCCCTTCTTCCCAGCCATGTACGACACGTGAAAGCTCTGCCAACGCTTCGTCGGAAAACAGGCTGGGCTGTGTTCCGTTAGCTCCCGTTGTCTCGCTCACAGAGGCTCCTTGCGTTGCTAAGTTTAGCGAACTCTATGGCCTAGAGGCCGGTCACTACATGGCGGTCTGGTTTAAGTGGGGTTACCCTTCTCACACTATGCCACCAGAAACAGCACTTTTCTTACCTCCTGGAGTAGTTCAATCCGATCCGTCGCCGCCTGTCCCCAGTGGCCCGCCTTTTGGTCGAAGTTTCTTTGAAAACGTTCTTCCTCAGGCAATAAATTCCTTTTGCACGCAGGTCGTTTGCGAGTCTCCTATCGTTGAGCTTTACACGGTCGATGGAGGGAGATTATTTGTTAAGGCTATCTCTGGAGTTTCGGATACTTGGGTTGCGCTCCATACCAAGCGTGAGGAATACGACCAGGATGTCCAGGTGTTTATCCCATATACGGCTATCTTTCGTGTCGACGTTCATCCGCAAGAAGACAACGACCAGGGGGGGCTTGGTTTTCTCGCCATCATGGCCGATGAGGGCGATGCGTAGTACCTAAGGGCTTGGTGGGGCCTTCGTGCGGTACTCTGCCTTTCCTGCTTCTAGCAGGTCGCCGCCATAGGCGTCGTTCACAACGATTGCGGGGAAATGGTCCACCTCAAGTCGGCGAATTGCCTCTGTCCCCAGGTCCTCGAACGCCACGACTTCGACGTTTTTAATGTGGCGGTTTAGAAGTGCCCCAGTGCCTCCAACAGCGATGCAGTAAATGGCATGATGCTTCTGAATTGCTTCGCGGACTACTGGGCCGCGTCCACCCTTCCCGATGATCCCTTTGACCCCCAGCTCTAGCATGCGCGGTGTGTAGGGGTCGAGTCGCATTGCTGTTGTTGGGCCTGCTGAACCGATGACTCTTCCTGGTCTTGGTGGGGTGGGGCCTACGTAATAGATGACCTGGCCCTGTAAGGCTACCGGCAGCTCATTCCCTGCGTCTGCCAAAGTGATTAGTCGCTTGTGGGCAGCGTCCCGAGCCGTGTATAGGATCCCGCTGTATTCCACGCGGTCCCCTATTTGGAGTCCATCAATAGCTTTGTCCGTTAGGGGCAGGTTGATTTCCTTACTCTCCATAATCAGTACCCCTTAAAGGACCGTGTGTTTAGTGCGTGCGCTATGGCACTGGATATTCACTGCTACCGGCAGTGCTGTGATATGGGTTGGGTATGTTTCTACAAATACATCAAGCGCCGTAGTTGAGCCGCCAACTGCTTGTGGCCCCACCCCTAGTGCGTTGACCGCATCAAGCAAAGTCTTTTCGAGGATTGAAACTTCAGGGTCTTCACTACGCTGACCGATTTTGCGAAAAAGCGAGTGCTTTGCCATAGTCATCGCTTTCTCTGCTGTCCCCCCTACTCCTACACCAATAACCAAGGGTGGGCATGGATTTCCGCCTGATTGGTCTACTGTTTCGCAAACGAATTTGATGACGGCTTCGCGCCCTGCCCCCGGGAGGAAGTTCTGGTAACGGGACATGTTTTCACAACCTCCTCCTTTGGGCATAAAGCCGATATGTATCTTGTCGCCAGGAACAATCTCCGTGTGAATTACCCCTGGTGTGTTTGTTCCGGTGTTCTTTCTTTCTCCGAATGGATGGGCCACGATGGACTTTCGCAGGTAGCCATCGCCGTATCCCTTCTCGATACCGGCGTTGACCGCATCCATGATGAAGCCGCCGGTTATGTGTACGTCCTGTCCTAGCTCCAGATGCACGACGGCTGTACCGGTGTCCTGGCAGAGTGGCAGCATCTGCTCACGGGCAATCTCAGCATTTTCTAATATCTCGTCGATAATCTGCACCCCGAGTGGTGATTGCTCTGTCTCCCGTGCGCCGCGAATGGCACCCTCCACATCTTCCGGTAGGAAGTGTGTAGCCTCGACGGCGAGTTTTGCGACAGCTTCAGTTATTACCCCCGCCTCTATCTCTCGCATGGTGGCTCCTCTTGAGACTCTGGAGGGGAACCTTGCTGGTCCCCCTGTAAGTAGATCGATCGTAGCCTCTCCCACCCGCAGCCGCACGCCTTTGAGTCATGTTTTCTGTCTGGTGAGAAACAAACGTGCTAGCCTTCCTGCGGGCGTTGCCCCCGCTACGACCCAACGGCTTTTGCCAGACCAATGACGCTGTGGAGCGCCCATCTGATGACCGCACCTGTCGGTACCCTCAACCATCAGGCGATCAATACGATCCGTACCCTCTCTATGGATGCTGTTCAGGCAGCTAAATCCGGCCATCCCGGTGCTCCCATGGGTGCTGCTGCTATGGCATATGTGCTTTGGACACGCCATCTTCAGCACAACCCTGCTGATCCCGCTTGGCCTAACCGGGATCGCTTTGTGCTTTCTCCTGGGCACGCCTCGATGCTCCTTTACAGCCTCCTCCATTTGACTGGTTACGAACTGACTCTCGAAGAGATAAAGAGCTTTAGGCAATGGGGGAGTAAGACTCCAGGCCATCCGGAGTATGGACTTACCCCTGGTGTTGAGACGACAACAGGTCCTCTGGGCTCCGGTGTTGCCAACGCTGTTGGCATGGCTATAGCGGAACGGATGCTAGCCTCGCGTTTCAATCGGCCCGGTCACATGGTTGTAGATCACCGGACTTACGCATTGGTCAGTGATGGTGATCTTATGGAGGGAATTGCCTCCGAAGCCTGTTCTCTTGCAGGAACTTTGGGTCTGGGAAAGTTGATCTTTCTCTATGACGACAATCAAATCTCAATTGAAGGCAGTACAGATCTAGCTTTTCAGGAAAATGTCGGTGATCGGTTTCGCGCCTATGGCTGGCATGTGCAGAGGGTGGATGGTGAAGACCTGGATGGAATTGATGATGCTCTTTCTGCTGCGAATGCTGTGGAAGACGAACCTTCCATCATCATTGTGGCCACTGAGATTGCCCATGGTAGTCCGAATAAGGCTGGGACAGCTGGTGCGCATGGCTCTCCTCTTGGCGAAGAAGAGGTACGTCTTACCAAGGAAGTGTTTGGGTGGCCCGCTGAGCCCCCGTTTTACGTGCCTGAAGAGGTCCTTGCTGAATTCCGAGTAGCCCTGGAGCAGGGTTCTGCTCGCCAATCAGCGTGGCAGGCAGGAATGGATGCCTACCAGGAAGCCTATCCTGAAGATGGCGCTGAGTGGCGCCGTGGCGTTGCCGGTACGCTTCCCGATGGCTGGGAGGCTTACCTGCCTGCCTTCTCTGATGACGATGGGTCGATGGCGACCCGAGCTGCATCAGGAAAAGTGTTGGGTGCGCTGGCCCCCATCATTCCCAACCTTGTGGGCGGTTCTGCTGATCTTGCACCTTCAAATAACACCTATTTGAGTGGCTACGGCGATTTCGCAAAGGGGAACTGGGAGGGGCGTAACCTTCATTTCGGCGTGCGAGAGCATGCTATGGGGGGAGTTCTCAACGGCATTTCTGTGCACGGGGGTTTGATTCCCTACGGAGGAACGTTCCTCGCATTCTCCGATTGGATGAGGGGGTCTATACGCCTCGGAGCCATCATGGGTTGCCACTCCATCTATGTTTTCACACATGACAGCATCGGCGTGGGCGAGGATGGTCCCACGCATCAGCCAATTGAACAGTTGATGGCTCTCCGCGCAATCCCGGATCTCACTGTGATTCGTCCTGCCGACTCCAATGAAACGAGTGCGGCCTGGAAGATTGCCCTGGAACGGCGAAATGGACCGACCCTGCTTGTCCTCACCCGTCAGGGAGTTCCTGTAATTAGTGTGCAGGAGCGTGTGCAGGACGGTGTTCCTCGGGGTGCCTATATCCTGGATGACCCTCCCGGAGGTTTGCCTGATCTAATCCTGATTGCTACAGGTTCTGAGGTTTCGCTTGTACGTGAGACTGCCACCGCCTTGGCTGAAAAGAACATCGCGGCTCGGGTGGTGAGCATGCCTAGTTGGGAGCTCTTTGCCGAGCAACCTCAGTCTTATCGAGATGAAGTGCTTCCACCCCAAGTAACTGCTCGCATCGCTGTAGAAGCGGGGACGAGCCTTGGTTGGGAGCGTTACGTGGGTACTGCCGGCGAAGTGGTGGGAATCGATCGTTACGGTGCATCTGCTCCTGGCAACGTCATGATGGAGCGGTACGGCTTTACGGTTGAAGCCATCACGCGGCAGGCAGCATCTCTGGTTGAGAGGATGCGTGCAGATGGCTCCGCGGGAGGATAGCAATCGTGCCGCTCGCGACTGAGCAGCTTCTTCAACATGGCCAGAGTGTTTGGCTCGACTACATCCGTCGAGGCCTGCTCCGGTCAGGCGAAGTCGATCGTATGGTTGCTGAGGGTTGGATTACTGGAATGACCTCCAACCCCACTATCTTTGACAAGGCCATCTCTGAGTCTGGTGATTACGAGGAGGCCTTGCAGGCCCTGATACGAAAGGGTGAGGTAGAGCCCTACGACGCCTTTGTCGCTCTTGCCGCCGAAGATATCCAGCTGGCTGCAGACGCTCTCCAGCCGGTCTACCAGGCTACTGAAGCGGTAGATGGATACGTCTCGTTTGAGGTTCCTCCTGGCATAGAAAACGATCGGGATGCCACGATTGCTGAGGCACTGCGTCTCTTCCAGCTAGTTGATCGCCCCAACGTAATGATTAAGGTTCCCGGCACGCCTGCCGGTGTGGCGGCGCTGACAGAATTAATCGCTGCCGGTGTCAACGTGAATGTCACTCTGCTTTTTAGCGTTGCCGTTTACGAGGGCGTAGCTGAGGCATATATCGCTGGCCTTGAGAAGCGCCTCGACTCTGGCGGTTCCCTGAACACCATCGCTAGTGTTGCCTCCTTCTTCGTCTCGCGAGTGGACACTGCTGTTGATGCCCAACTCCCCGCTAGTTCTTCCCTTAGCGGGCAGATTGCTGTTGCAAACGCTCGTCACGCTTACTCCCGTTTCAATGACATTTTTGCTGGCAAGCGTTGGGAGCGTCTCGCGAAGGCTGGAGGCCGTCCACAAAGGCCACTTTGGGCTTCAACCGGCACTAAGAATGATGCTTACTCAGACATTCTCTATGTCGAAACTCTCATCCTTCCAGATACGGTTAACACGTTGCCACAGGCTACCCTGGACGCTGTCCTTGACCATTTGCAGGTGACTTCCGTCCCGGAGGAGAAAATCGCCGAGGCTAGTCGCATCTTGGACAGTGCTGAAGCTGCTGGGATCGATATGACTGAGATTACCGATACGCTGCTTGTGGAAGGCCTCGCCTCTTTTGAGGACAGTTACAAGGCGCTCATGGAGAAGTTAGAACGGCGCTTGTTGACTGCCCCTGGTCGTACTCCTGCCTCTGGGCTGGAGCTTGGTGATCTGGCGGGCTCTGTCGCCGGTCGGCTTGAGGTTCTTGACCAAGATGAGGTTGTTCAACGCTTATGGCGCCGTGACCATACTGTCTGGAAGTCTGATCCCGCGGAGATTGTCGATCGCCTTGGCTTTTTGGAGGCGCCACAAAAGACCTTGGAAAACGTGGCTGCCCTAAACACCTTTGTCGCTGAGATCTCCACTGAAGGCTTTACAGATCTTTTATTGATGGGAATGGGTGGGTCGAGCCTCGCCGCAAGTGTTCTCCATGGTGCATTGGGCACCGCTAGTGGGGCCCTGAAATTGCACGTTCCCGACACCACTGATCCCGAAGAGCTATTAGCTTTGGAAGCTCACCTCGATCTTGCCCATACGTTTTTTATTGCTGCCAGCAAAAGTGGGGAAACTATAGAGACGAGTGCCCAGTTAGCCTACTTCTTTGAGAAGGTACCTAACGGGACCCGGTTCGCTGCTATTACTGATGAAGGTTCCCCTCTTGATCTACTCGCACGCGAGCGAGACTTCCGTCGTGTCTTTTACGGAGATCCTGAGATAGGAGGGCGCTACTCAGCCCTCTCTGTGTTCGGAATGCTGCCTGCTGCTCTTATGGGTGCCGATGTTGGCCAGCTAGTGATGCGTGGCCAAGAGATGCTCGAAGCTTGCCGTGGAACAGTGCCTTCTGGGAATCCTGGGGTATTGCTTGGTGCAATTCTTGGCGAGTCTTCTCTGGCAGGTCGCGATAAGCTCACGCTCATCCTTCCAGATGAGCTCCAGGAGCTTGGAATCTGGATTGAGCAGATCATTGCGGAGTCACTTGGAAAGGAAGGGAAGGGCATAGTTCCTATCGAGGGGGAACCACTGGGGATTCCCGAAAACTATGGTAAGGACCGAATTTTTGTAGCTCTCGGGGAGCAGGATGGGCTGGATGAATTAGAAGTTGCTGGCCATCCTGTTGTGCGGCTCCCTTACTGTGACCCCGCCCAGCTTCCGGCTGAGTTTGTGCGTTGGGAAGTTGCCACGGCTATTGCCGGGCACGTGCTTGGTGTCCAGCCTTTCGACCAGCCGAATGTGCAGGAGGCAAAGGATGCTACTGCCCGGGTTCTTGCTGCCGCCGCCCCACTCCCCCAGGCAGCTACCCTTGCTGAAGTTCTTGAGTCGCTCAAACCTGGAGATTATCTTGCGCTCCTCCCGTATTTGCCGCGAACGAAGGGTTACATTACTGCCCTTCAGGATCTGCGTCTGAACCTGCGAAATCAGCATGGGGTTGCTACGACCGTTGGTTTTGGCCCCCGCTATCTGCACTCCACGGGCCAGTTGCATAAGGGTGGCCCTGCAAGTGGGGCCTTTGTTCAGATTGTGCGAGATGACCCCGTCGATGCCTCGATCCCGGGCAAGCCCTATTCCTTTGGTCAGCTTAAAGCAGCTCAGGCACAGGGTGATCTTGAAGTACTACTTGCTCGGGGACGTCGGGTTGCTCGTGTCAGCCTTGAGGAGCTGCTTACAGAGGCTGGAGCGTAGTCTCGATATGACGGAAGAGCCGGAACCACGAGAACAACCTACAGAGTCGAATACTGCCTTTTGGGAAGAGCTTGAAGCTACGGCCCGTGAGCTAGCCCAAGCTGCTGGCACTGAGATTGCAAATGCGCTTGGGCGCTCAATCACTGTCGACTACAAGACGAAAGGTAAATCTTTGGAGGCTGCACCTACCGACCCTGTTTCGGAAATAGATAGAGCCGTGGAGGAAATGATTCGTGCCCGCCTTTCAGAGCTTTACCCTGATCACGCAATCCTAGGAGAAGAAAAGGAAGACCAGCCTCCGGTTTCCGCCGAATATCTCTGGGCAATTGATCCTGTTGATGGCACGACAAACTTCGTTAATCGATACCCTCTCTTTGCCGCTTCTGTTGGTGTGCTGCACGAGGGTATGCCTGTGGCTGGTGCTGTCTGGTGCTCGGCAAGTCACACCTTGGGGTCTGGGGTTTATCACGCGCATTGGGGCGGGCCGCTTAGGTTTGAAGGGGATGTAGTGAAGGCTGTCGAGAATCAGGGTGTTCGTCGTAGTCTTAGCGCGGTGCCTGGGGGTGGTCCGGGACGTTCCGCTAGCTGGGACAATCGCGTTACTGGCTCCGCTGCTATTGAGTGTGCCTATGTGGCTGCAGGTGTCTTTACAACAGCTCAATTCTGGGGCGTCCGTGCTTGGGATCTTGCGGCGGGGCTCGTGTTGATAGAAGCAGCAGGGCGGGAGGCCCTGATCCGTGAAGGGAAAACTTGGGAGCCTTTCCAACGGTTTTCCCCACCCTCTCGTATCTCTGAGGAGCGTGCAGCTACTCTGCGTGACTGGTCTCGACCTGTTCTTGTTGGCGAGCCTGAGGGTCTTGCCCAATTGCGTGAACGCATTCGTCGTCCGGGCATTATCAAAAGAGCTACCAACCGGCTTCGCGGTCACTAGCGGAATACATGTTCTCGGAAGTACCGCAGTTCTGCGATGGACTCGCGGATATCGTCGTCTGCCCGATGAGATCCCCCTTTTGGAAATCCTCCTAGCTCAGGAAACCAGCGAAGGGAAAGCTCCTTAATGGTGGACACGTCGATCGTGCGGTAATGGAGGTGTTGCGCAACTGATGGCATCCACCGTTCGAGGAAACGCCGGTCCTGCCCAACCGAGTTGCCGGCCAGAGGAGACTGCCCCTCTGAGGTATGGCTTTGGAGGTACTGTAGGAGTAGCCCTTCTGCCTCTGGAACCTCTATTCGAGAGGCCCGAACAGCCTCTGTCAGGCCGGACTGGCCATGTTGATTGACGCACCATTCGTCCATTAGCGAAAGGGTTTTCTCAGGCTGATGCACGATCAAATCGAGGCCCTCGTCGAGCTCGCGCAGTTCACTGTCGGTGACGATGGCTGCTACTTCGAGAATGTGATGCTGCTCCACACTGAGGCCTGTCATTTCCATATCGATCCAGATCAGTGGGGGGCGAGGTTGGTCTGACATTTCTGGATCGTAACCCGATGTGGGCCCTAGGGCGCTAGACTTGGCATCTGATGGGACCATTGGACATCTTCGACTGGCTTACGAAGGAGGAGTGGCTTGCCATCCTCCGCATCGGCCTTGGTCTCTGGTGGCTGGAAAGTGTGCGCCATAAAAACCTACAGGACTTCCTGAAAGGAGGTTCGCGTAACTGGGTTGACGGTCTTGTTGAAGATCATCCGGTTTCCGCCTTCTCAAATATCCTTAAGGCCACTGCACTGCGTAATGAGCGCACCTGGGTGATCACCTCTTGGATGGTGGTCCTTGGTGAACTCGTTGCTGGGATTAGTATCACCTTGGGCCTTCTCACCTTCGGTGGTCTCATCCTGGCGGCCTTTCTCAACCTTAACTACCTGCTGCTAGCTGGCCTTAAGGACCAAGGCGAGCAAGGTCAGAACCTAATGATGATTCTTATAGCTGTTGTACTTTTTGCGTCTGGAGCCGGTGAGGTCTGGGGTGTAGACGCTGTAATCTTCTAGGGGCTTGCCTCTGGCGCTTGAGGCTTTCACGATCAGGTCGTGCCTTTTTCTTGTTCGTTTCCTACCCGACATACTGACACCTTCACAGACACGGGCTTCGTGCACGCAGGCGTGCTGCTTGCTCTCACGGATCTCGCCTATGCTGCTTTTGAGGAGCACTGCGGCATTTCTAAGCCCGAACATGTTGTAGCTGTTCAGCGCGAGACTCGAGCCGTGTATCACGCACCCCTGCCTTGGAAGGAGGGAGCGACCATCGAGGTAACAACTACCAGCACTAATGAACGGGGCTTCGAGCAGGAATTCTCTGTGAGCTCTACTACGACAGGGACTGCTATTGCGACGTTTGTACATGTCTGGGCGTGGCTTGACACCGTTTCTTTCCGAGGGATTCCTCTCCCTCCAGATGTGCAGTATCTCCTTCAGCGAGGCACTCCCCCCTCGTGAGCAGTGTTCCACCCCAGGGTCAGGTGGTCGCTATAGCCCATAGGGCTGGCAATAATCTTTCTAACCTAGAACGGGCCAAGGCTATCGGCGTTGATCTCGTAGAGCTTGATGTTTGGCTGCACCGTGGACGGCTGGAGGTGCGGCATGCTAGGTCTGTTGGATTGCTCCCGCTTCTTCGAGAGAATTGGCGGCCTTTGCCCGGTTGGGGCCGACGGCTCGAATTAGATGCAGTAATTGAAGCCGCTGGTTCTGATATGCAGCTGATGGTGGATCTTAAGTCCGAGTCTCTCTGTCTTTCGGAGGCTGTGGCCTCCGCCTTTGACCGTGCTCTTCCTGGCAAGGCCTATGCCGTTACCACCAGAGAATGGTGGCTTTTAGAGCCCTTTGAGGGCTGTAAGCATGTCTGCCTTATTCCTTCAGCGGCGTGGGCCGATGAACTGAGCGCTCTCAAGCCTCTTCTTGGTGAGCGGTATCACACCCTTTCTTTGCACATCAGTCTTGTGGAGCGCCCGCTTATACAAGAACTTGCTAGCCGTGGTGTATCGGTTTACGTGTGGCCTGTTAATTCTTTTGCAGAACTCGATCGTGTATTCACCGCAGGGGTGAAAGGAATCAATAGCGATAGCCTTAGTCTTCTTGGAAGGGTTGTCGCCGATTACAACCATCCCCTACGCTCAAATCCATGAGTGAGCAATCGCTTTTCGAACGTATTGGAGGCCGCGAGGCTGTCGAGGCCGTAGTGGGTTCGTTCTACGAAGCTGTTGCGGGCGAAATGTCGTTACGAGTCCTGTATCCCGAGGATCTCACACCCAGTCGTGAGAAGCTGGAATACTTCTTTGAGCAATGGCTTGGCGGTGAGCCCCGCTATTCTGAGCGCTACGGTCATCCTCGCCTGCGTCGACGCCACTTCCCTTTTGTAATAGCTGAGCATCATGCTCAGCTCTGGCTTAAGCACATGCGATCGGCCCTCGAATTACAACAAATTGAAAGGGAGGACTTCGATTCTATTTGGGGGCGCCTGGAATCGCTGGCCAACCATATGGTCAATGCTCATGAGGAGGTCCCCCGGGAACCCCTTCCTGAAGATGCTTGGTTGACCTGACCTTGGGACATCATCGGCGCTGTATCTTGGGTATGTGCCCGAACGCCCGAGTCCCCAGTCGGAAGACTTCAATCTTAGCCTTCACAACGTAAAGGCCGCTCCTGGTCCTTCCGACGAGAGCCTTGAAGTTATCTTAGTTACCAGTCGGGGAGACATCTCCGGGGTCTTTCATCCCGTACAGGGTGGTTTCGGTGCGGTTATCTGTGTGGGTGGGGCTATGGGTGGGCTTGATGGTCCAGCTAGAGGGTTATTTGCCCGGCTCCCTGGGCTCCTGATGGCCAAGAGTGTCAGCATCCTTCGGCTGGAATATCGAGAGCCCAACGTCTTTGAAGAGTGCGTGCTTGATGTACTTGCCGGCTGTTCATTCCTCAAAGGAATAGGTGCTACAGATGTTGTCCTTATCGGTCATAGTTTTGGTGGCGCAGTTGTTGTAAAGGCGGGAGCACTTCATCCGCTTGTATGCGCAGTGGTCTCTCTTTGTCCCCAGCTTTACGGAACTGGGCAGGTTGAAGAAATGCCTAGGCCTCTTCTTCTTGTGCATGGGAGTGCCGATGAGGTCCTCGGCTCTGAAGCAAGTGAAGATATTTATCAGCGTGCATCGGATCCCAAGCAACTAGTCATCTATGGGGACGCTGATCACTCGTTAGAGACAGTAGCGGAGCAGCTTGACCATCTTCTGAATCAATGGGTGGACGCTCGTTTGCAGGGGCTGCCGATGGAGAGCGTCCGTACAGTGGAATGGCCATCGGGATCTGGTTTCGGTGGCAGGTAGTTGTTTTCCTGTGCTACCGTGAAACCTCGGCTGAAAGGAGAGGTGTCGCCGGCGGGGTGGCCGGTGCATGGCTCACTAAAAGGGGCGGGACCTGTCGCCATCTCCCAAGGCTCCAGATCCCGCCCGTCTGGTCGAGAAGCAGTCCTTTCGGACTGGACCGTGCGCTCGGTGTTGGCGGCTACCTCCTTTCAGCCATCCTTACTTCTCGGTCTCCGTTGGTGCTGATCTCGTTCATTGAACGAATATTGCGCCTAAGAAACGCCGGCAGTTCAGCGTCTTCTTCACTCGAAATCCCAGGTAGCTCCAGTGCCACTGCTCGTGGCTTGCTGGTGCTTTCCCGGTTGAGTCCAACTGTGGGGGCCTGGGTCTCTGAGAAACCCGTGGCAATTACGGTCATGTTCACCGAATCCCCGACGGAAGGGTCGACAACCGTTCCAAATATGATGTTGGCAGTGCTGTCTACCACTTCCGCGATCACTCGCGCAGCGATATCAAGCTCTCGCAGCTTCAAGTTGCCGTCGTGCGTGACGTTGAAGAGCACATTGGTAGCGCCGTTGATGGTCTGGTCCAACATCGGGCTAGAGGTGGCCTTCTGTGCTGCTTCGGCAGCCCGGTTCTCTCCTGATGCCGATCCAATGGCTAGAAGAGCAGGCCCAGCTTCGCTCATCACGGTGCGTACATCGTTGAAGTCCAGGTTGATCGCGCCGTTTTGACTGATGATGTTCGAGATTGCCTGGATTGCCTGACGCAGTACATCGTCCGCCATCTCGAAAGCTTGCTCGACTGTGTAGTCGTCGGGACAACTCTCAAGAAGTCGTGAGTTGGGAATCGATATGAGCGTGTCTACCTTTTCCCGCAGTTCTTCGATACCGCCGCGGGCTGCGCGGGTACGGGCAGCTCCCTCCCAGGCGAATGGTGTGGTGACCGTGCCGATGGTGAGGGCGCCGACTTCACGCGCTACCTCTGCTACCACGGGGGCGGCTCCGGTTCCTGTACCCCCACCCATGCCTGCCGCGACGAATACCATCTCGGAGCCATTAAGTAGCTCTTCAAGTTCGGCACGACTTTCTTCGGCGGCGCGTTCACCACGTGTCGGGTCGCCTCCGACGCCAAGGCCCTTCGTTAACTTTTCGCCGATGCGCATTCGCATTTCAGCATCGGAGTTCGCAAGTGCTTGCGCATCGGTGTTCACTGCTACGAAGGTGACGCCTGGAATATTGGCGTTCACCATGCGGTTGACGGCGTTGCCGCCGCCTCCGCCTACTCCGATTACCTTGATGTCTGGCAGTAGTTCCCTGTCCACTGTGTAACTCAACGTTCTTCCTCCGTCTTTGGGGTGTGAGCGGATTGGTTGTTGGTCTGGCTTGTAATGGTTAGGAATAGGCCTCCTTACTTAGAGATGTGCTTAGTTACTGGGGGATGAAGGCTCGCCCAAATGCAGCAATGCGCTTGAGGAAGCCAGTCTCCGGTGCGTCTTTGCGTGCCCCCGCGGGCCGCTGAGCAGCGGTTGTTTCCCGCAGGGCGTATTTCGCGAGTCCTACCACGGTTGAATAGGCAGGAGCTGCGATAAGGTCTGTGAGCCCTGTGCAGCCACGCGGACCGCCAACTCTCGCTGGAAGGTCGAGTTGCTGCTCTACTAGCTCTTCGATATTGGGGAGTTGGCTCGTTCCCCCAGTGAGGACGAGCCCGGCTGCGAGCCGGTCTAGGTAGCCAGCGCGCTTTAGTTCGATGGCTACCATCTCCAGAATCTCTTCGGTACGTGCCTGCAAAATTTCAGCAACATGACTGGTAGAGACGCGTTTTTGAGAATTTGCTCCAAAAGCTCTTACTTCTACGTCCACGCTCCCGAGTTCTGCTGTTGGTATTGCGGAGCCGTGCTCGCACTTCAGTCGTTCTGCGCTCTCCCAGGGACATCGCAGTAGGCGTGCAAGATCTTGAGTTAAGTGTGTTCCGCCCAGCGAAAGGGTGGCTGTATGTGCGACAGCTCCCTCGTCATAAACGCAAATCGAAGTTGTGCTTCCGCCGATGTCGACCGCAGCTACCCCTTGGGCTCGTTCTTCGGCTGTCAGGGCACCTGTCGCTGCTGCTAGAGAACTAAGAACAACTTCATCGATTTGTACTCCTGCGTCCTCTACACACTTCGTTAGATTCCTAACTGCTGAGACCGCTGCCGTTACGATGTGGGTCTCTGCATCGAGTCTGGCGCCGTACATTCCGACGGGATCGGATACAGGGTCTGTCCCCTCAATCCAGTAACCTCGAGGAATCACATGCAGGATTTGCCTATTCGACGGGATGCTGATTTGTCCTGCAACTTCGATGGCTCGGGCGCGGTCGTCCGATGTGATTGGCTCTGTTCGGTCGGCGATAGCAACAATGCCTCTGTTGTTCTGGGAAGACAGGTGCCCTCCGCCGATCCCCACAACCCCACTAAGAATTCGCATTCCGCACGATTGCTCTGCTTTCTCAACTGCTGTTGCCACGGCATTGCGGGCCGACTGGATGTTGTCGATTACCCCTCGAGATAGGCCTGCTGCTGGCGCCACACCTACGCCTAATAGGCGAGGTTGTCGGTACTCGTTCACGTCGGCGACGAGCGCGGTCACCTTTGTTGCCCCAATGTCGATAGCTGCTATGGCATTACTTCGCTTCATGGTCTCCCTCGCTGACGTTTTTCATCGCAGTACGGGCCTGTTTCCGAACCGCAGGTCGATGGTTGAATAGGTGATGTTTCTCTCTGTGGCTTCCTCTACGACACGCGCCCAGACGGCAAGCTTGTAGGTAATGCCGCTTGAGTCACCGAGGAGTGCGGTTTGACCGTCAGCGGTACGAACTCGAATACCTTCACCAGGTGAGTACGTAAGCTCGATGGCGCGCGTTTCTAGTGCTAAGTGGATCTCGTTTGTGATCTTTGCGGCTGCGTCTACCGCATGATGGTCGACTCGGTCTCCCGGCCGCAGGGAGAAAGATTCGTTGCTCACAATCGTGGTGGAGCCAGCTGGTGGTGATCCGTGTCCTAAAACGTAGCCATCTTGGTCGATGGTGTAGCTCAGTCCGGCCTGCTCCCAAGAACCCCAGGGTTGGCGTTCCTGCACTGTGATGCGCACTCCCCCTGGCCAAAGGCGCTCGATAGCTACTGATGCAATTAGGGGTAGCTCGGCAATAGAATCTATGGTGGCCTGAAGGTCAGCTGTAAATAGGCGTTTATCCCATAGTTCGATCCGCTCGTTGATGTCACTTTCGCGTGTCGAGACTGCTCCTACGATCTCGATATTGCGTATCTTCAGGAGTGGTGATTGCCACGCCCAGGTTCCTGCTCCTGCGATAGCCATGAGGATCGCTGTAGCTGCTATCGCTACCCAGCGGGTCTGCACCCAGGAGGTGAAGCGTCGCTGGAGCCTTAAAAGCTGGCTTGTCAGCCATGGTTTTCGGTGACCGACAAACCTTTGCCGGTTCGTTTCCTGTCTCCGATCGACGATAGAGGTTGAAGAGCCGTAGGGCATTGGGCGACTTCGCCGAACGATACTGTTTCTTTGAGGGGTTGGTTTGCCTTCCTCGTGGCGCTGAATCATTGGCCGGCCCCTCGTTTTCCTCGCTCAATAGCGAGTTCGAGGATGCGCGTGAGAAGTTCTGGATAGGCAACTCCGCTTGCTTC
The DNA here is from genome assembly GCA_002346645.1 of Dehalococcoidia bacterium UBA2991. GTDB lineage: Bacteria > Chloroflexota > Dehalococcoidia > Tepidiformales > Tepidiformaceae > UBA2991. The sequence goes on along the minus strand of DEAD01000008.1, from coordinate 108,706 downwards.
CCACAACCTTGGAAACATGCTGATGCTGGTAAATCCGGGAATTGTGTTGACCTCACTGCCCGTGGTGTGTCCGTCTGGACCTACGAAGAAGTCGACGCGAGCGTATCCTTCGCAGCCCATTGCAAGGAACATCCGCACGGAGAGCTCGCGCACTCGGCTGACTGCTTCCTCATCGATGCGGGCAGGAACGTAAAGAGCAGTCTGGGAGTCTCCCGCATACTTGCTTTCGTAGTCGTAGAACTCTCGGTCAGGTTCAATTTCGCCTACTACTGTCGCTGCCTCTGGTTTCTCGTTTCCTAGGACGGAGCATTCGACTTCACGTCCAGACATAGCTTTTTCAACTAATACTTTTTCGTCGTAAGACAAGGCCGTAGAAAGTGCTTGTTCAAGATCCTGTTGCGAGGTGATACGGGTGATTCCGATACTTGATCCACCGTTGGCTGGCTTGGCGAAGCAGGGGTAACCCAATTTCTTGCCGATCAACGTACGAATCCCTTCTTGGTCGCGCTCGATCTCCCACCGCCGGAGCACGACATAAGGTGCTACGGGAATGCCAGCCTCTCTAAAAAGTGCCTTTTGTAGGGACTTATCCATACCCACGCCGCTAGCTGCTACCCCTGCTCCGGCATAAGGGATGCCTGCTAGTTCCAGCAAGCCCTGGAGAGATCCGTCTTCGCCCTGTGTTCCATGGATTAGCGGGAAAACGACGTCGGCCGTATCCAGCTCCGTCAGGGCCTGGCCTGAGGTCAGGGGGGTTCCTCCATGGTTGAGTGTTCCCTCCCCAATTGCGAGCGCTGATTCGGTTTCTGTGGTTGAAAGCCATTGGCCTGTGCGGGTCACACCTATGGAAGCCACTTCCCAACGGTCTCTATCGATAGCGTCGATGACGCTCTTCGCGCTGAGGACACTTATTTCGTGCTCCCCTGAGCTTCCTCCAAAAATGATTACTACCCGTTTTTTTGGCATTACCATGCCCCCACAAATCCGACTTCGCGGTGAAGATGAATGCCGTGAGTTTCGAAAACCCTTCGTTCTGCTTCCTCTACCAGCCAAAGCACATCGCTCGCTTTAGCCTTGCCAAGATTCATGAAGAAATTTGTATGTTGCTCGCTTATAGCTGCTTCCCCCCGCCGCTCTCCTCGCAGTCCAACGGAGTCAATGAGTTTCCAGGCAGGGCTGTCCGGTGAGTTGGTGAACATCGAGCCAGCGTTGCGACCACGTGGTTGGGCGGCTAAACGTCGTTGGTCGTAAGAACTTGCTTCGGCTACTAAGGCAGCTGCATTGCCGTCACTTAGAGTAAGTTCCACTTCTAGCACTGTATGTCGAGCGAGGGCACCATTTTTAAAGGCGCTGCTGCGATAGGCGAGCTCAAGGTCATTCGCATCTAGCCAGTTGGTTCCATCCTCGAGATTTAGCAGGCGTACGCGAGTGAGCACATCAGATAGACAGCCGCCGTAGGCGCCTGCGTTATAAAACACAGCCCCACCTAGTGTTCCGGGGATGCCAACAGCCCACGCTAAGCCGGCTAAGCCAGTGCGACACATTTTTCGTGCGAAGCCCGCGAAACTTGCTCCGCTTCCGATGCGTACCTGTAGCCCTTCTTGCTTCTCCTCCCGTGCGCGATTGTCAATTACAACCCCGCGGATTCCTCCATCGGCGACGACAATGTTGCTACCGCTTCCTAGCACGAAAGGTTCGCAGTCGGCATCTGCTGCGAGGCGTGTAGCCTCTGCTAGGGCATCAGCGCTGCGAACGGTCACGTAGAGGTCTGCAGGTCCTCCGACGCCGAAAGTCGTATGTCTAGACATCAATTCGTTCCTGCGGATGTCTCCCACATTAGTTAGCCGTTCCGCCAGGCGATTGAGCGCCGTCATGAGAGTTTCTCCAGTAAAAGTGGGCCTACTTCAGTAACGCTTCCTGCGCCAATAAGCATGATCACGTCGCCTGGCTGAGCCAGCGTTGTTGCCTGTTCCACTGCAGTTGGAAAATCAGCCGCGTATGAGGTGGTTAAACCCGAGATATTTTTCGCAAGATCTTCTGCACCGCGGCCTGATGTGGGTGTTTCGCGGGCGGCGTAAGTCTCTAGGACTACGAGTGCGTCGAGACCGTTCCAGCAGGACAGCCATGATTTCCACAGATAGGCAATACGGCTGTAGGTATGAGGTTGGTGGATGCCAATTATTCGCCGTTCTGGGAAGCGCGTTCGTGCGGCTGTAAGCACTGCCCTCACTTCGCTTGGGTGATGGGCATACTCGTCGATGATGAGCACGCCACCTGGCTCTCCAAGATGTTCGAACCGCCGCTTTGCACCCTGAAAACGTTCGGCAGCTTTCCGGATTGTGGCGAAGGGAATTCCTTCACCTGTGCAGACTGCGGCAGCCGCTAGGGTGTTCTCTACTGCATATTGCCCTGGAATGGACAGGGCAATCTCGCCTAGAACTGATCCGTTTCGTACCACAGTGAAGCTTGCGCCAGATTTATTAAGCTCAAGTTTGGCGGCTTGCCAAGTACAGCTTTTCTCCACTCCATATGTTTCGACTGTGAAGTTTCCCTGGGCAGCCTTGGCCACCCGGGCTGCGCCTGTATTTCCGGTTCCCGCTAAAAGCTTGCCCCTCGCTTTTAGGCGCTGTGCAAAAGTGAGAAAGGCCTCTTCGTAGGCGGCAGGTGTTCCATACAGGTCCAGGTGATCTGGGTCGACGTTGGTGATTACTGCGATGTCAGGTTCGTAAGCGTGGAATGCTCGCTGGTATTCGTCTGCTTCCACTACGCAGATATCGCCACTTCCCCACGAGGCATTACCTCCAAGGTCGCGACTCTCACCCCCGATTAGGTACATAGGCTGGAGTCCGGCTTGACTGAGAATGAAGGCAATTAGGCTCGTAGTGGTGGTCTTGCCGTGCGAGCCAGCCACTGCAATAACTCGCTTTCCTTTCATCAGCTCCGCTATCACGGCAGGTCGTTCCAGTACTGGAAGGCCTCGGCGGTAAGCTTCAGCTATTTCGGGGTTCTCATTACCCACTGCAGCAGTGGCGATTACACAGCGTGCATTACCGAGGTTCTCTGGCATGTGGTCGCCGAAGACTGTCACGCCCATTGCCGTAAGGTTTCGGGTGATTGCCGATTGTTCAAGATCGCTGCCGCTTACCAATTCACCCTGTTCATGGAGTAACTGAGCGATAGCCGACATATGCATGCCGCCGATCCCAACAATATGAATGGGCCCTTCAATGTTGGTCATTTCGTCGCCACCTCCTGGAGGATTGTGGCGAGGCGCTCAGCGCCTTCGGTGTCCCCTGCTGAGCGGGCAGCTTTTGCCATAGATCCCCGTTGCGCATCGTCATGGAGGAGGTCTATCGCATGCCTTTTTAGGGTCTCTAGCTTTGTTTCCTCGATCACAAAGGCAGCGCCGTGACCCGCTAGCCACCATGCATTGTTTCTCTGGTGGCCGCCTGCGAAGGTTCCCGGTATGAGGAGTGCTGGAAGCCCAGCCGCTGGAATCTCTCCCAGGGTACTTGCTCCGGCGCGCATTATTGCTAGGTCGGCAGCCACCATCAATGCAGGTAGATCTTCCCGGAAAGGGGTAGGTTCGTATTGGTCACGTAGTGTTTCTGGAAGGGATGCCCTTGCTGTTTTAGCCTCTTCGTTGCCTTTCCCGGTCACATGCACGACTCGAGCTATTTCGCAGAGCTGTGGCAGGGCTTTCCAGATAGTCCGGTTGATTGCCTGTGCCCCTTGTGTTCCTGCGGTAACTAACAGCACCCGCTCGTCAGTAGCCCAGCCAAGCGACTTGCGTGCCTCTTCTCGAGAAGTGTGGAAGGCGTTGCGAACGGGATAACCGCTCACGACGGTCTTGCCTGCTGGAAGTTCAGGCAGTGCAGCATCCGTAGCTGCAGCAATAAGTGTTGCTAGGTAGCTCTCTGCTCGTACTGCTAGCCCCGGCTTCACGTCTGGCAGGAACACAACCAATGGAAGTCCAAGAATTCGTGCCGCTAGACTTGCCGGGAAGCTTCCGTAACCGCCTGTGCTAAGCATGACATTAGGCCTGAAGCGTCGAAGTGAGCTTATAGCGGCCCCCACCCCTATCCCTGTGCACACGAGGCCGCGTCCTATTGCCAACGGTGAGCGGCCCCGCAAAGGTGCTGCTGGCACTGCCTCAAAGGGCACGTCATGGCCTTGTACGAGACTGCGTTCACCTCTGTTATCCGGTCCGAAGAAGCGAGCTTCAACTGGTGCCCCCTTGGCTCGAAGGGCTCCCAAGGTCGCCAGGGCCGGCAAGATATGACCCGCGGTGCCGCCTGCTGCCAATGCGATCCTCAAGACTCATCCCTCCTTTGGGAGGGCGTTTCGGTGTAATCGTGGCGAGTCTCTCGTGTGTCGCTGAATCGCGAGACACTTGCTAGTACGCCTACTGCCAACAGGGTTGCCGCAAGGGCACTTCCCCCATAGCTGAGGAATGGGAGGGGAACTCCGGTCAGAGGGATCATCCTAGTGATGCCGCCGATATTTGCGAATGCCTGTGTCGCGATCCATGTCGTAATGCCTGTTGCTAGCAGGAAGCCAAATTGGTCGGGCGCGCGACGCGCGATTTGGTAACCCTTCAGCATTAAAGTGACGAATAAGATCAACACGGCACTGGTTGCCACCAGGCCTAGTTCTTCCCCGAGAATCGCAAAGATGCCGTCTGTATGGCTTTCAGGTACGTAGAAGAACTTGCTTCGGCTTGCCCCTAGGCCCAGACCGGTAGCACCGCCGTTTCCTAGGGCAATTAGCGCCTGCAGGGTCTGGAAGCCACTGCCAAGTGGATCGGACTCTGCGCTTAGGAAGGCGGACAACCGGTCTAGTCTGTATCCCTCAATAAGAGTTAGCGAAACTACTGCGATACCGCCTGATAAGAACAGTGCGCTCATCTGTAGGAATGTGGCTCCGGCAGCCCAAAACATGGTGATGGTAATTGCGATGATGATGCCAGTCGTTCCTAGATCTGGCTGTAGCATCAGTAGCAGTCCGATGGCGCTAATAATCACAATGAATGGCAAGAGGCCGTGTTCGAAGCTGCGAAGGTTGTCTCCTCTGGAATTGAGCCATGCCGCTAGGTAGATGATGACGCTAAGCTTGGTGAACTCGGCAGGCTGCAGGCTAAAACTCCCTAGGGTTAGCCAGCGTTGCGCACCTCCTGCCTCAGTCCCAATTATCAAAGTGAATAGCAGTAGCACTAACGTGAGTCCCATGAGTGGAAATGCGAATCGCCTCAGCATGTGGTAGTCGAGTCGAGTCGCAGCCAGAAGCAGGACCCCTCCCATCACTGCCCACAATGCTTGGCGCACGATGAAATGGTGGGAGTCTGAAAACTGCGCAAGGCCAATTACAAAGGAAGCGCTATACACCGCTACTAGGCCTGTAACAGTGAGAACGGCGATCAAGGCCAGCAACGTGTAGTCGGGGCTCCGAACAGGCCATCGGCGGTTGGAGTTGATGGCTATGACGACACCTCCTCGAACCCCTCGAGGGCTCGTACAAGTGCTCTGAAAGCTTCTCCACGAGCTTCGAAGCGTGGAAATGCGTCGAAGCTCGTGCCTGCAGGTGCAAGTAGTACGGCGTCTCCTTGTTGTGCCATTGAAGCAGCCGCTTCTACGGCCTCGGCAAGCGTCTCTACCTCAACGACTGTCTCCACTGCGTCCGTCATCGCCGCTGAGAAATTGATAGAGGCCTCTCCGAAGCAAATAGCCCCTCGGCAGTGATTTGCAGCAGCACGATTTAGTCTTTCTAGGGGCAAAGATTTTTCCCGTCCCCCTAACAGCAAAATCGTGGGCTCAGAAATGGCATTCAGGGCTGCTACGGTGCGTTCTGGTGAAGTTGCGATGCTGTCATTGATCCAGGTCGCCCCGTGGGCCCGGCCGATTACCTCTAGGCGGTGGGGAAGTCCGGGGAAGCTCCGGATGGCGGTTGTAATCGAGTCCATCTGGAGATGCATTGCCTCTCCGATGGCTACGGCCATCAAGGCATTTGCCAAGTTGTGACGGCCTGGCATTCGCAGGTCCCTGACGTTGGCGACTGCTCGGGGGGAGCCTCCCCAGCGAGACATGATTTCATCACCCTCTAGCCAGGCACCGTTTCCACTAATCGGTCTTTCTAATGAGATCTCGGCTAGTTGCCCTCGCACGTTGGAACGCAGGTCGCGGCTAATCTTGTCGTCTGCGTTGAGGATGGCCAGGTCGTCCCTGCCCTGGTAACGCAAAATATTGCGTTTAAGGTCGATGTATTCGGGCCAGCTGAACTGGTCGAGATGGTTTGGTGTGACGTTGGTTGTTGCAGTTATTGCAGGTGAACGGTCTGTGTACTGCAGCTGGGTGTGGCTGATTTCAAGGATGACTTTGGTAGTCTCTGGAACACCTTCGATTCGATCGAGTAACTCCCCCCCCAGGTTTCCCCCGACCAAGTGTTCGATACCTGCGTGTTCGGCCATCTCTCCGACAAGAGCTGTAGTTGTCGATTTTCCGCTCGAACCCGTGATACCGACGACCTGTCCGCGGCACAGCTGCAGAGCAAGAGCCATTTGCGAGATGATGGGAATCCCAAGTTCACGTGCTCGTTCCACGTGGGGGTGATTCTTTAGAACCGACTGCGAGACAGCCAAAAGGTCAAAGCCTTTTGGGTCGAGGAGTTCACCACGAATAGTGCGCTCGACACCTTCTGGCGGGTAGGCGTCTGCAATCTCAAGCTGTTCCGCTGTCCGGCTGTCTGACATCCATACGGTGGCACCCTGATTTAGCAACCAGCGTGCGAGATCACGACCCTCGATCCCAAGTGAGTAGACAAGTGCACGGGTGTTCGCCATCTCTGGGAATGCTGTTGTGGTGTCTCGTTCAAACAGCATCGTCACTCTGGTACCGCCAGCGCTAGACCCACACCGACCATTGCGGCAACGAATGCAACTACCCAGAAGCGAGTAACAACCGTGGGCTCCTTCCAGCCAAGTTCCTCGAAATGGTGGTGCAGCGGTGCTCGAAGGAAGATTCGCTTGCCCCCACTTAGCCGGAAGTAGCTGATTTGAATGATGTTGCTGACAGCCTCTGCTACGAACACAACTCCAATTAAAGGGAGGAGTAGCCAGTGGCCAGTCATGAGCGCGACGATGGCGAGGCTGGACCCGAGGGCCAGGGCACCGGTATCGCCCATAATGACGCGAGCAGGGTGGGCGTTGTACCAGAGGAAACCTAGGTTGGCGCCTGCGATTATGAAAGCGAAGGTTGCCACAAAGTCTTGGCCCTGAACGAACGCGATTACTCCGTAGGCCACGAAGGCAAAGAGAGTTGTGCCTCCAGCCAAAGTGTCAAGCCCATCCGTTACTGCCACTGCGCTGGTAGTGGCAACTATCGTTACCACGGCGATTGCTATATAGGCAGGGCCGAGCGCATAACTCCCAGCCCAAGGAACGTTTACAGATTCCACCTCTAATCCGCTGTACAGGACCCAAGCTGCCCCGATGGCGAGTAGCGTTAGTAGGCAGATCTTTACTCGCCAGCTGAGGCCCCCTCGGAACCCCACTCGTTCTTGCAATGTGCCCAGGTCGTCGATGAAGCCAATTGCACCAGTTGCAGCAATCATTCCTAGTGGGAGCAGGATCGAGCGATGGTCCACCCAGTTGATGGCGATTGCAGTGACAATCAGGGTGGGCACCCAGATAATCAATCCGCCGAATGTGGGGGTTCCTGCCTTTTCTTTATGGGATGCAGGCTGGTCCTCGCTGATAGCCTTACCCGCTCGTTGGGCCCTCAGGTACTGAACCATGGGCCAACCAAGCCCGACAGTAAGGGCGAAGCTGATGCCCCCGGAAAGCAAGGCACGGATCATTCCTGTCCCTCCAGCATTGGAATGAGCAGTTCGAATTCCTGCCCTCGCGAGGCCTTTACCAGGATGTGGTCTCCCTCTCCTAGTCGGCTTGTAGCGAATTCTGCTGCCAGCTCCTTGGTACTGAACCAATGGCTTTCGCTGAGACCATTCGCTCGAGCTTCTTCTACGAGAAGCCTGCAAGACTCACCTGCTGCCACCAGAACGTCGCAGCACTCAGAGGCGATACTTCCTATCCTGCGATGTTCCTGCTCGGATCTATCTCCTAGTTCGGCCATTTCCCCCAATAGGGCTAGGCGTTGTCCTCCAAGACCCCGGAGTAGATGTAATGCGCCTGTTACGGAGTCGGGGCTGGCGTTGTAAGTATCGTCGAGGATGTTGGCGCCGCTTGTGGCGTGGCGTACTTGCAGCCGCTCATTGATCTTGGCGCTATTGATGGCCTCAGCGGCCGCGGATAGCTGTAAACCAAGAGCTAACTGCACGCCGATTGCTGCTAGCGCTGTTTGTGCCAGGTGTGCGCCTGGCATTTGCAGCCGTATTTCTGCCTCCCTGTTTTCGTAGGTCACTCGGAACTCTGAGCCCTTGAGGCCGAGGTCTCGAACCTTGCTGCGACGGAGGCTGGCGGCTTCACTTTTACCGAAGCCGATCACTCGACATTCGAGCTCGTTGATGACCGGTATGATTCGCTCGTCATCCACGTTCAGTACTGCAACACCGTGGGGCGGCAGAGAGCGGGCTAATGAGAGCTTCTCCCGGGCTATAGCCTCTACGCTTCCGAGTTTTTCCAAGTGGGTGGTGCCGATATTGAGGATGGCTCCAACCGAAGGTTCGGCGATGCTACACAGCTCCCCGATCTCCCCCTGGCTATCCATTGCCATTTCTAGCACGGAGATTTCGTGGTCTAACTGCAAGCTCAACAGTGCTAGAGGTAAGCCTTCGCGGGAGTTGAAATTTCCCGGGCTGCGGTGTGTAAGAAAGGCTTCACCGATGGCGGCGGCACTTAGTTCCTTTGCAGTTGTCTTGCCCACAGTTCCTGTGATTCCTATAACTTGCGCACCGCAGTTGCGCTGCCAATCTCTGGCGATCTTCGCTAGAGCTGTACGCGTGTTATCTGCAATGATGAGGGTGCTGTTGGGCCAGTTGCCCTGGGGGGCACGTTCGCAGATAACAGCTGAGGCTCCCCGGTTTAGGGCCTCCCCAACGAAGTCATTGCCGTCGAGTTTCTCTCCTCGGAAGGCCGCGAAGAGGGTGCCAGGTGTCGCCAGTCGTGAGTCTGGAACCCCGCTTGTGATCGGCTTGGTGTCGCCTTCGATTACTTGGTAGCCATGGGCCCGCATGCTCTCTGCAAGGAACGCCGTTGTGAGAAAGGTCATCTGGCTGCCACCTGCTCTATATCAGGGGGGATACCAAGGTAGCCCAGGACCTCATCAACAAGGGCTGCAAAGATTGGTCCTGCTGCCTCTGTGCCTGTGACTAAGTCGGCGTTCTCATCGAGCTTCACTAGGATGAGGATGCGGGGATCTTGTAGCGGTGCGAAGCCGGCGAAGGAGACGATCTGCGTGTCGTCATAACCAGCGTTAATAGGCACGTTAGCAGTGCCTGACTTTCCTCCCGCGGAATAAAGGTGTGGCTTGCCTGGGTGGTACCATCCAGGGTCTATCACATTGCCGAGCATGCTCCTCATGATTGCGCTCGTTTCGGGGGAAATCGGCTGACCAATCACCTGGGAGGACAGTTCATCGCGGGTCCCGTCCCTAGCCACCATGGCCTTTACCAGTCGTGGCTCGATTAGACGCCCCCCGTTAATGGTTGCGGCGAGCGCAGTAACTAACTGGATTGGAGTGACACTGATGGCTTGCCCGAAGGACTGTGCGGCAGCATCGACTGGTGACCATCCGGGGTCGGTCGGGCGCCTAACGAGGCCCGCGGCTTCGCCGCTTACATCTATGCCAGTGGTCCTTCCAAAGCCAAAAGCATCCAGATATTGGTGGAACAGACCTACTCCCAATTTCTCCATCATGAAAACCGCGCCGGTGTTGATGCTTTGCTGGAGCACACCGGTCATCGTTTGCTCTCCGTAAACTCCGTTGTTCCAGTTGTAGAGAGGTACACCGAATACGTAGGCGATACCGGTGTCTTCATATGTGGTGGAGGGAGTCACCAGTTCGGCGTCTATGGCCGCCGCTGCGGTGATGATTTTCATCACTGAGCCGGGCTCGTAGATGTCGCTGACTGCGCTGTTGCGGAGGAGCTGCACCTGTTTGGGGTCCGACAGGTCGAGTGTGTTAAAAGTGAGGCGAGGGTGTGTTGCCAGCGCTAGGATGTCTCCGGTCTGGGGATCCATGATGATGATTGCCCCGCTCGAAGCGTCGTGTTTTTCAATCGCCCTTTGCAGAGAACGCTCAGCGGTAAACTGCATGCGGCGGTCAATAGTCAAGATGATGTCTGGACCGGGTACCGGTTCTGTGGTGAAAGTCTCTCCGTAGGGAATAGGTGATCCGGTTGTATCGCGCTCGAAAATCACACGACCGGGCGTACCTAGTAGTTCGCTGTCGTACCAGGCCTCAATGCCTGTGAGCCCTGTGTTATCTGCACCAATGATTCCTATTACCGAGGATGCTAGATTCCCTGCTGGATGTACGCGCACAGTGTTGGGTAGACCCACCAGCCCGGGTACGTTCGCGTCCAGAAGTGCCTTGCCTGCGTCGTAAGGCACATCTCGTGCAACGAGAACGTCGACAAGACCGCTTTCCTTCACAAGAGTTCGGAGATAGGTGGCGTCGTGTCCTGTTGCCTCTGAGATAGCCTCGGCGGCGGACCTTGCGGTCTTGTCGTCCTTCCAGACGCGGGATGCTACGTAAAGATCCCATGTGTCCATGCTCATTGCGAGCAGAAAGCCATTGCGGTCGAGAATCGCGCCGCGCCGGGCGAAAACCGTATCGCTTGAGTAAAGCTCGCTGCGGGCCTCTTCGGCGTATTGGTCGTGTTGGAGGATCTGGACCTGTACCAGTCGTGCCAGCACTAACACGGCAAAAACCGTGAACGCGATCGCCGGAAGCCATACCCGGCTGGTGCGCTTTGCTCGCTGGTGCGCCATTGGGCGCCCTCCCGCCGGCCCCCTCCCGAGGCCGGTTCGAATTCAGTTCAGCAGCGGCATTTCCTCCATAGGTGTTCCGCGGCTACGGAGCGAGCCCGGAGCCAGGCTCCGAATGCTCGAGGAGATGCTCCGCAGGAATCTTCGGGGGCTCCGGTCCGGCTTCCCCGATAGTCACGAAGATGGTGCTTGCTCCCGGAACGAGTCCGATCTCGCTCGCCCTGCGGGCGATTCGTTCGACGGACACGAGTCGGGCGATTTCTGCTTCAAGCTGGCGTATTTCAATCCTTAGGGTGGTGTGTTGTCCTTCCAGAACTTGGAGATTCCGTCCCTGGGTGGTCATTAAGCTGTTTTGTATGACTGGAGCCATTGCGCTAGCTGAAACGATGAGCGCTCCCGCGATCACCCAGCCGCTTACGCCTATCTTGGGGAGACTGAACCCCCTGTAGGTTTTGGGAGCTGTTCGTTCCAGGGCAGTCATGGTTATTCGACTGCCTTTCGTTGGGCTGCCCGGAGTACGCCACTGCGGGAGCGGGGGTTTCGTGCTACTTCATTGTCACTCGGACGAACTGCCCGTCGTGTCAACAAAGAAAGGGTTGCCCGGTGATCGCAGCGGCATTCCGGTAGAACTGGTGGACAGAGACAATCGCGTGACTCTCGTCCGAAGAATTGTTTAACAATGCGATCTTCAAGTGAGTGGAAAGCGATTGTGACCATCCGCCCTCCCTGGTGAGAAGGTCCAAAGCCGAGCAGGCTGCGGGCGAGCGGTAAGGCCGTGCTAAGCGAGTCGAGTTCGCCATTTACACGAATCCGAAGCGCGAGAAAGACCTTGGTGGCGGGGTGTTGTTGGGTGCGGTCTCTCGCGCCCCCCGCAGCCTGCTCGACGGCTTTGGCTAAATCCCAGGTCGAGCGAAGTGGCCGTGCCGCTATTACTGCCCTAGCGATACGGCGCGAACCGCGCACCTCTCCGTGTTCCCGGAAGAGGTTTGCAAGAGCCTGCTCGTCCCACGTATTCACGATGTCCGCAGCCGTCATGCCGTCCGACGACTGGTCCATTCGCATGTCCAACGGACCCTCATGGGCAAAGGCAAAGCCTCGCTCTGGGGTATCTAGCTGGATTGAGGAAACTCCTAGGTCCATCAAGATGCTATCCACGGACTCGAACCCTTTATCCGCGGCGATTTTGTGGAGGTCGCGGAAGTTTCCGCGGGCGAAGCTGACCCGACTCCCATACGGAGCCAGCCTCGCTCGCGCGAACTCCAATGCCTCATTGTCCTGGTCGATACAGAGAAGACTTCCCTTTTCCCCCATCGCCTTGGCGATGGCGGCGCTATGACCTCCCGCTCCTGCGGTGCAATCGATATAGGTGCCACCCTCGCGAACTGCAAGGTAGCCGAGTGCTTCTGTTAGCAGAACTGGAGTGTGGGGTGTTTGTGGAGAGGTTTGGACTGTCACGTCAGCCCCCCTCGCCTTCGGAAGCGGCCCCATCTGCTAATCGCTGCAGGGCGTCTGCGCGGGCCGTTGGTAGTAAAGATTCCTGCTCTTCCCACGCGGTTCGGTCCCATATCTCGAGGCGTTGGTCGTTTCCCAGCACAACCACGTCCCTCTCGATGCTGGCGTAGGCCAGAAGCTTCGCTGGTATGAGCAGGCGGCCTTGACCATCACGCTGTACATCAAAGGAGAGGGCGAAGAATGCGCGTCTTAGTTGGCGTCCCTCTTCGGAATATGCAGGAACTCGCTCAACGACGCCTGCCTCAGTTTCAAAGCCCTCCGGTGTATATACCTCGATACAGCCGTCAAGACCTGGGACGAGAACTGCACCCTTCGCGAAATCCTCACGGAACTTAGGAGGCAGAGTTACCCGATTGCGGTCGTCCAACTGGTATTCGAAGTTCCCACGGAACGCCATGGTGACCCCTGAAGCGGGAAACCCCTACCAAATTTGGAAGAAAACTGGGGGATAAACCCATCTTTCCCCATTTCTCCCCACTTGGACTATAGGTAGCCCCCCAGAGGGTGTCAATAGAAATGCTCTGATGTTCAATGACTTTGCTTTAAGTCCCCGTTCTTTCGGAAGCTCACGCTAGACTGTCCTAATGGCACGAATAGCGATCCTTACTGTTTCGGATGGCGTGACCACTGGGACGCGCATTGATCATGGCGGGGATTTAATTGAAGGCCGCTGCAGCAAGGCGGGCCATGATGTTGTGATACGCGCAGCCCTCCCAGATGACCCCGAAGCTATCTCGACGCAGCTGGCTGCTTGGTGCGATACCAACATCACGGATGTGATCCTGACCACTGGTGGCACGGGCCTTACTCCCCGCGATCTCACCCCCGAGGCTACCCGTGCTATTGCCGAGCGCGATGTTGCCGGAATTCCCCTCGCCATCGCTCAGCAGGGACTGAAGCAAACCCCTTATGCCATTCTTTCTCGTGGACTTGCTGTCACTCGTGGCAGCACGCTGATCGTGAACCTTCCAGGCAGTCCTAATGGCGTCGCTGATGGCCTCGAGGTTCTTTTTCCTCTTCTTTCCCATATTGCAGAACTACTTGCCGGCCCTGTTGAGCATGACGGATGAGGGTCGATGTCCTCACACTTTTCCCTGAGGCATTCACCGGGCCTTTGGATGTTTCAATAATTAAGCGGGCCCGCGAAAGCGGGCTAATTGACCTCTTTTTTCATGATATTCGGGAACATGCTTCGGACCGGCATCGCACTGTTGATGATCAGCCTTTCGGTGGTGGACACGGGATGGTAATGAAGGTAGATGTGCTTGATGCTGCTCTTCAGGCTACACAGTCGGCAGCTGAACAGCCCGGCTATGTCATTTACCTCTCTCCTCAGGGTGAGCTCCTAAACGATGCGCTTGTCCGTGAGCTTGCTGTTCTTCCGCGTCTTGTTCTTGTGGCGGGGCGCTACGAGGGGGTTGATGAGCGTTTTGCCGAACATTGCGTTGACCGGGAGATTTCCGTGGGTGACTACGTCCTAACTGGTGGGGAGCTTCCGGCAATGGTGCTCATCGAGGCGGTGGCTCGTCAGCTTCCTGGTGCCCTTGGAGATGCCTCGTCCCCGCTAGAAGAGTCCTTCGTGGATGGCCTTCTTGAATATCCCCAGTACACTCGCCCCGCAGAATACCGTGGCTGGTCCGTTCCCGAAGTCCTACTCAGTGGGAATCATGCCGAAATTGAGAAGTGGAAGCAGTTGCAGCGACTAAGTCGCACCCGCCAACGCCGTCCTGACTTGCTCGAAGAGGGTGGCTAGGAGCTCATCCAAGTCTGGACTGTAATTTTTGATGGCTCTTGAGCTTACCCGGGTTGCTCCCAGTCGATCATCATCACGTCAATCTCATCACCAGGTTCAGCTCTTGGAAGATCCTCGGGAATGACAGTCAATCCGTTAGCCGCGCTCATACTTGTGAGGATACCGCTGCCCTGTGGGCCGGTTAAGTCAGCGTAGTAACGACCGTCTTCTCCCTTTGTCACAATACAACGAGCAAAGAAGCGTCGGGCGTCTGTGTTCACCACAGGGTCGCGAGTGATTGCCTTTACCACTGGTCGTTCCCATCCCACTCGACCTAACATTTTGAATATTGCCGGTCGGCCAAATAACTCGAATGCCACCATGGAGCTAACCGGGTTTCCTGGCAGACCTAAATGTGGCACGCGACGTCCGTCTGGGGCCTTAAATGCTCCGAATGCAAGTGGCTTCCCTGGCTTCATTCTCACGGTCCAGAAATCGATTGCGCCTTCGCGGGCAAGGACATCCTTGACCACGTCAAAGTCTCCTCGTGAGACACCTGCACTGGTTACAATCATGTCTGCGTCGAGGCCGGAATGAATTTTCTCCGTTAGATCTTCGACCGTGTCTTGGGCGATTCCTAGAAGCCGCGGTTGGCCTCCAAAGGCCTTTACGAGTGCTGCTACGCTGTGGGCATTCGCGTCATATATTTGACCTTTGCGGCGGTTCTCTCCGGGTTTTACGATCTCATCCCCTGTCGAGAGGATGGCTACTTCCGGCCGGCGGTAAACGGAAACTTCAGTTTGCCCAATGCTGGAAAGAACGCCGATCTCGGATGGACGCATCTCTCTTCCCGCCTTAAGAACGACCTGTCCTGCTTTGATGTCCTCTCCCTGACGGCGAATATTGGCCCCCGTTAAGGCTTCCTTGAAAACCCCCACGGTGTCGCCCCTTGTCGGTGCTTCCCCCGGTTCTCGTAAGGGCTCGTCGGTCTCTTCAAAGGGCACGATTGCGTCTGCACCAGGTGGGATTGGTGCCCCAGTCATGATGCGTACTGCTTGTCCGTTGCTTACTGAGGTGTCGAGCACGTATCCGGCTGCTAGGTCTGCGATAACTGTCAAGCGCTTGGGGGAACTTTCGCTCGAGTTCTCTGTATCTGCGGCGCGTACGGCGTAGCCATCCATGGCGGTGTTGTCTAATGGCGGGATGTCGAAATCAGCGAGGATATCTTCGGCTAGAACTTGCCCTAGGGCATCAATGACTGGAGTTGGTTCTGGTCCAAGACGTTCAAAGAAGGTCAGGATGCGCTCCCGCGCCTCCTCCACGCTGATCATTGCCCAGGTGGGAATTGTCACGGCTTAAAGGATAGTGCTTGTTTAGCCGAGGCGAACCGCTAGGCAGGTCGTTGTGCGTTGTACGCCCATCACTGTCTGGATCGCGTCCGTGATAGCTGTGCCGAGCGTATCAAGGTCTTCGGCCTCCAGTTGTACGATGACGTCGTAGGGTCCAGTTACTGTATCAACGGCGAGCACGTTTGCTCCCGGGTAAGTCAGTTCGGTTGCAGCGGCCCCGACCGCCTTTGCGCTTCCGACGTCAGTTTCGATTAGGACGTACCCTCGAACCACGCTTTCCTCCTCAATCACACTCAGGTGCTGCCATGATTCGGGCCGGTTCGGGGGCTGTCAAGAACCCTAGTGCCGGTTCCTTATCGCAGGAAGCATGTACTCGACAAGCACCTCGTCTTCAGTGGTGGTTGTGCTTACCTGTATCGGGGCTACTAGTTGTACTGGTTGGATTAGGCATAGCGCTTCTTTCCCTGTTCGGCAAAAGTAGATTACCCCTGTGGCAGTGATTTCTACTTCGTTCTCGATCATTTCAAAAAGGATGGGGACAGTGAAGGAGGTTTCGTCGGTGCTCCACGTTAAAAGCGTTTCACTCAGGATTACCGCTTCGTGCTTGCTGGGTGAAACCTTGAGGTGCGATGGGGTAGCGGCTGTGAAGTGGTAGTCCTTTGAAAAGTAAAAAGAGACCAACAGTGTGCTGGTCCCTGGTGCGACCACTTGTGTAGGGAGTTGCACCAGCAGGGTGTTGGCTTCCGGAATATTTGGCAATGCGGAAGCTAGGTTGGAAAACTGGAGAGTTCGTACTTCTCCCGAACTGAGGTCAATGATGCGGAGGGCGTGATTGCCTGAATCTGCTAGGTAAAGCTTATTGTTCACCAGGCTGAGGCTATTGGGCTCTTTAAAGGTGGCCTTCAAGGCGTCTCCATCTTTCCAGCCTCGCTGCCCGCTGCCTGCAATTGTGGTCACCCAGGAATCGATGAGTGAAAGCGCTCGGATTTTGTGGTTATAGGTATCGGCGAGGTACACGACCCCATCGCTGAGCACGAGCCCTTGTGGGTGTTGGATCTGGGCTTCATTAGCCGGTCCGTCTACGTCTCCCCACTCGAACAGGTCTGATCCCACGAGAGTTTCGACCTTCCCTTTTCCTTCAAAAGGGACGCGGCGCACGGAACTGGACTCAGCATCGACCCAGTAGAGGTAGGTCTTGTCTCCAGTTAATCCGCTGGGCTGGGCAAGGGTTGCATCTTTGAGGCGGTGGCCATCATCAATATTTTCGTACCTGGTTCCGGCAAAGACTTCTAGGTAGTTAGTTTCCAGATTGAGGACCCAGATCTGATGAGTACCGGCATTAGCAATATAAAGAGAGCCATCGTGATGATGAATGTCCCAGGGTGAGGCAAGTGCTGACTTTAAAGGGTCTCCGCTGTGAAACCTCTGGTAGCCTCTGCTACCGTTTCCGGCGATAGTGGTGACCTGGCCTGTCAAAAGGTTAATGGCACGAATGGCGTGGTTTCGGGTGTCTGCAACCCATAGGGTGTTGCCATCCGGTGAGAGTTCGAGGCCTTGAGGGGCTCGGAAGTGGGCTTCTTTAGGATTGCCATCGGCGAAGCCGGGTTTTCCTGCACCGAAGGTAGTTAGCACTTGACCGTTCAGATTAGTAATTACGATGCGGTCATGGCCGGCGTCGGCAATGAAGAGGCGATCCCCCTGCTCGTCAGCAAGCACCTCACTGGGAAAGGACAGGAAGGAGGAGGCGACCTGGGCCTCGAGGTTTAAAAGTATTGGCTGAGGATTAATAAGTCCGCGGGTTGTGAACTCGTTGTAGAGGTCTTGGATTAGAGGGTGGAACTTCTCATAGACTCCCTCTCCAGGAATGCTCGTAACGATGTTTCCTCGAGGGTCAATTAGGATCAGGGTTGGCCATGCGTGTACCCCCCATTGCCGCCAGACGATTCGGTTGGGGTCGTTGACGACCGGGTGCTCAAGACCGTAGCGGGCGATCGCTTCGGCTACGGCCGAGTCCTTCTGTTCTTCAGAGTATTTTCCCGTGTGTACGCCGATGACGACCAGGCTGTCTGGAAACTCTCGTTCGAGGCGTGCTAAGTCTGGGAGGATGTGTTGGCAGTTTATGCAACCTTGTGTCCAGAAATCTAGCAGTACGATCTTGCCCCTTAGATCCGCGAAACTCATCGGCTCAAAGACGTTGAACCATGTGAGCCCCTCGGGAAACTCCGGCGCAGGGCTCGCTATTGCCTCTGATTCAACTCCCCTATGTACTGCCTCCGACGCTGCGTTTGGTTCGGTATCCGTGTTGGGGCCGCCACAAGCAGCTCCTAGTAGCACTCCTGTAACGAGAAGAGCGAAGCTTCTTTTCAACAACATCCCCTTCTTCATCACAACCATCCTGTTTTGTTGTGCAGACTAGGATTCATCGGTTACGCGAAGAGCGGGGAAGCGATTGGTGTGGTGGGGCCTCGGGCGTTGGTTGCCTACCATGGGCGGTCCGCACGTCGTCGTCGAATGTTTCTCAATCCCTTCACCGATACTCAGCATAGCCCCAACTGTAGGTCCGATGCCGGAGCAGGAAGTTCACTAGCTTGTGAACTTCGGTAAGTAGTACCTGGGCTCGAGTGGGGACTCCTTTATGGGATGTCTAGGTACTTTAGGGAACGATGCTGGATTTGGTTGACTTCCCCTTTGTTGCATTTGGAGAGGGCTTTCCGCTCGCTTGTTACCCAGCCCTACCTATCATTCTTATTGCGGATGTCCACGATTGAAGCGGAGGTCGACTCCCTCCGTGCGGAGGCATTGGAAGAGCTTGCCCGGGCTGACAGCGAGGCCGAGCAAGACGTTTGGCGCGCTCAATGGCTTGGCCGAAAAGACGGGCGTCTCACTCTCCATCTGCGTAGCTTGAAAGATGCCCCGCCTGAGCAACGGGCGGCTTTCGGTAAGTCCCTGAACGATCTTAAGGCGACTCTCGAAGGGGAGTTGGAAGCTCGTCGGGAGGCTGCACGTGCTGCAGCGATTGCTGCCTTATCCACCGAAGCTGTGCTCGATGTCACTCTGCCTGGACGTCCCCAGTCCCTGGGGCGCCTGCACCCTGTAACTCAGACCATGAACGACTGCATCGATGCATTTGCCGATATGGGATTTCAAGTATTTGAAGGTCCTGAAGTCGAATGGGCTCGCTATAACTTCGACGCTGTTCGTATCCCCGAAGATCATCCTGCTCGTGATATGTGGGACACCATCTGGATAGATACCCTTATCGATGGTGAACGCAATATGTTGCTTCGCACGCACACATCTCCTAACCAAATCCGCGTAATGGAGCAGAGTGATCCTCCGATGCGAGTCATCGTTCCAGGCAAGTGTTACCGGCAGGAGGCGACCGACGCTACCCACGAATGGATGTTGACCCAGATAGAGGGGCTTGCGGTGGACGAAGGCGTGCGTATGAGCGATCTCAAGGGGGCGCTTTATGCTTTTGCGAGGCGTCTTTTCGGGGATGAACGCCAGATCATTTTCCATCACAGCTACTTTCCCTTTGTCGAACCGGGTGTCGAGATGGCAATAGATTGCTTTCTCTGTCGTGCCGACGGAAGCAACTGTCGAACCTGTCACGGAACAGGTTGGATCGAAATTCTCGGTGCGGGCATGGTTCACCCTGAGATCATCGAGAATGCAGGCTACGATTCATCGAGGTATACCGGCTTCGCTTTTGGGGTAGGTATCGAACGAGTTGCAATGCTCCGTTGGGGAATTGAGGACATTCGACACTTTTACCAGAACGACCTGCGCTTTCTTCGTCAGTTCTAGCGAGTCGAAATATGAAGATTCCACTTTCCTGGCTGAAAGACTACGTTGATATAGAGCTCCCGCCTGCTGAGTTTGCAAAGCGAGTGACTGACGCAATTGCGGAGGTTGAGGGGTGGGAATTAATTGGCGCACAGTGGGATCCCAAGCTTGTTCGTGTTGCCGAGGTGCTCACTGTTGAGCCACACCCTAATGCTGATCGACTGCGACTAGCTACCGTTGATGCAGGAGAAGGCCCGTGCACAGTTGTCTGTGGCGCACCTAATGTTGCTGCAGGTCAGAAGGTGGCCTTCGCTGCCGAAGGGGCCATGCTTATCGATGGCCATACTGGCAAGCTTTCTGAGCTCAAGCTTCGTGCGATCAGAGGGGTTGAATCCGCCGGCATGGTCCTTAGCGAGAAGGAGCTAGGACTAAGCGATGAACACGAAGGGATCCTTGTGCTGTCCGAGGATGCTGCTATCAGTACTCCTCTTGTAGAGGTCATCGGTGATGTGGTGTTCGATGTCTCAACTTGGGCTAATAGAGCTGACCTGCTTGGAATCCTTGGCTTTGCTCGAGAGGTGGCCGCCGTAACCGGGGAAGAGCTGCGCCAACCTGATCTTTCGCACTCTCAGTCAGATCGCCAGGTTGGGGACTTTGTCTCCGTTACCAACGAAGCACCCGATCTTTGTCTGCGCTTCACGGCAAGTATTATCGAAGATGTGCAGGTCGGTCCCTCGCCGCCTTGGATGCAACAACGCCTTGTACGCGCTGGGATGCGCCCGATTAACAATGTAGTTGATGTAACCAACTACGTGATGCTCGAGACTGGACAGCCGCTCCACGCCTTTGATTATGAGCGGGTCCGCGGTTCCGAAATCGGTCCCCGACGTGCACACGAGGGAGAGATTCTTACTACTCTCGATGAAGTTGAGCGTGACCTCGACTCTGAGATGTTAATGATCTGTGATGGCGAGGGCCCGGTAGCGGTCGCTGGCATCATGGGCGCGGAGAACAGTGAGGTTTCTGAGTCGACTAGCACTGTTCTTCTTGAGGTTGCCAACTTCCAGCCAGGTTCGATCCGGCGCACCTCTACCCGGCTCCGCCTGCGAAGCGAGGCCTCCCTTCGGTTCGAGAAGGGTATTGGCCCCGAATTAGCTCCCTTTGCTCAGGCGCGTGCCATGTGTCTGCTAGAGGGACTTGCGGGTGGCCGCCCCGCTACTGGACTTGTGGATTCGTTTCCTAGTCCCCTTCCAAGTTCTCCTATTGCTCTCCCTGCTGCTCGCATAGAGCAAGTACTCGGTATTTCCATCGAGCCAGCTGAGGTGATCCGTATCTTGCTTGCCTTAGGATTCGAGGTGAGTGAAACCGGTGGTGTATTCCAGGTAACACCTCCCTTCTGGCGAACAGATGTTGCTCTTCCTGATGATCTCGTGGAGGAGCTCATCCGTATTTATGGGTATGAAAAACTTCCGACAACAGTCCTTAGGGGGGCTCTGCCTGAGGTTCCGCCCCGTCCCCTTGAACGCGTTCGGGAGCGTGTTCGGTCTTCAGCTGCTGGCCTAGGCTTCCAGGAGGTCGTTAGCTATACGCTGACCTCCAGCGAAATACTTGGGCGAGTTGTTGCTGCCGATGATCAGGAACGTGGTCAGCCGCTAGCCGCGACCAATCCCGTAGCTTCGCAGCACACATATCTTCGAACCTCTCTGCGAGGCTCGTTGCTCACGGCTTACTCTGCTAATCGTCGGCACGAAGATGTGGCGATGCGTCTTTTTGAAGTTGGTTTTGAGTACATTCCCGCCCAATCCACTTTGCCTCAGGAGAGGCCTGTTCTTTGCGCGGTGTTAGGTGGCCAACGTCTGGAACGTTGGAAACGTGCTGGCACAGAGAGTCTGGATTTTTTCGATGCAAAGGGGGCTATAGAAACACTGCTGGAAGATCTAGGAGTGGAAGGAATCTTTACTGCGGAAGAGCAGTTTGGGCTTTTGGCAGGACATACCGCTGCTATTTCTGTTGGAGATGAGTCAGTAGGTGTTGTTGCCCAGGTCTACCCTGACGTGGCCGCCACCTTTGATATAGAGGAGCCGGTATTTCTTTTCGAGCTTTGGTTGGAACCTCTGACTCGGGTTATTCCAGACCGTCCCGACTATGGTCCCCCTAGCCGGTATCCAGAGGCACGGCGCGATCTTGCGCTCCTTGTTCCGGCCGATATGCCCGCAGCTCCTCTTCTGGATGTTATTCGCACGCACAGGGTTCGTGGCGTTCGTATTACAGTCGACGTATTTGATGAATACCGAGGTGAAGGGGTGCCTCCTGGTCAGAAGTCTTTGGCGTTAGCGGTGCGCTTCCGCGCCGAAGACCGCACCCTTGGCGAGAAGGAAGTAAGTCGTATCGAACAAGGCTTGCTCCGTCGTCTGGAAAAGGATCTAGGGGCAACTCTCCGGGCATGACTGAATTTTCTCCATTGGATTTATCTGTCGGGCTTTGCAGCTTGTGCGAGCATGGTCGCATAGTAGAAAGTTCTCGAGGCGCTACCTTTTGGCTCTGCGAACAGTCCAGTCATGTCCCTGCTCTACAAAAGTATCCAGCTCTTCCCCGGATGAAATGCGAATCCTTCGATTTGGATGTTGGCGAGTCCCTCCGCCAATTCGAGGGTACGGCTTAGTCCTCCGTTGGTCTTGCGAAGTCTGCTCTACCGTTTCGTCGAGGCGCCCGTAGCAAAAGCTGACTTCCAGGCTTCCCCCTCTTTCTCTAAAACCTTCCGAACGTCCTCCAATGTTTCAAAATTAGATGAACGGGGACCCTCACCCAATGCTTGGGTTAGTGCTCCTCCTGTGCAATTTGCATATGCCGTATGGGCCACTGGCAACCCGTCCTCCTGCTGACCTACATATACAATGAGGTCCCCAGCATCCCGTAATGCAGCAGCGTAGGAGAGGAGGAATCCCTCCTCTAGTTCAATCCCCTTCGGGCTTGAGTAGGTAAGGCGCCAACGGTATATCTGCTGGGTTCGCCCGCAGTGGCGTGTCACGCGGTCAAATGCTGAATCTTCCAATACCGTTTCTACGCATAGGTCTGGTGCGGTACTAACGATTATCGGTAACCATCCGTGCCACTGTGCCCAACCCACCAGATCCTCTAAGCCGGGGCGCACCATTGCATGGTCGCGTACCCATTCTTCAACTACTGTGCGCGGCGCTTCGAACTCGCTGATTGCCGCAGCTAGCAATAACTCCGGATGTTTCAGACTGGCCATTGGTGGCTGTACGGCGAACTCCTTTAGGAGCGCATTGGTAAGGCCCGCTTCAACAACGACGCCCTCAAAATCTAGCCACAACACTGATGCCATTCGCGGCAGGATAGCCGAACCCTGCTCAGGGGCTACTCCTCCCCTCAAGTACTCCTTCCACATTTCCTTTTTTAGACATAAAGGAGGACCTCTGTTAGATTTTATTGCGTACTCAGTTTAACGTTTGCGGCCTAACAAGGCCGGTGGAGATGACGCTTTGGCCACTCCTTTTGACGGCTACCTAGACCTTGTTGAATCAGCGCGTGAGCTTTCGATTCATCCTCAGAGCCTCAGGCGCCTTATTAAGCAAAAGAAGATTCCAGCCACGCTTTTTGCAGGTAAATACCTCATCGAGCGCGACAAGCTGGAAATGTTCAAGAGTAATTATGATCCGCGGCCAGGTCGTAAGCCGATTCGCCGCTTGCTCTAATATTCTCGAGGAAAGCCTGGCTAAAAAATCTTTCCTTGGCTGTTTAGCACGGCAAGAGCGATAAGAACTGCTGCCTCCACCGTCAGTACAAATCCTGCCGCTCCAAACCAAATCATCTGTGGTGTCCCTCGCGTCGCGAATGCTGGGATCGTCAAGATTACGGATGTTGCTATCCAGAGCATCACGAAGATCACGCCAAGTGAAGTAGGGCTGTACAGGGGAAGCAAGGCATCAATCATCGAAAGGCGCCTCCGTTAACAATGGCTGCATCATACGATCGCTTGTGACCAAATGCACAGATACTCCCTAGCCCTATTGTTTGCGGTTCCGGTAATCAGTGATTGCGATCTTTAGTGCATCGGCCGCGAGGACGCTGCAGTGCACCTTGTCTTTTGGGAGTCCTCCTATTCCTTCTGCGATCGCCTCTCGGGTGAGAGCCTCGGCTTCCTCTAGTGTCCACCCTTCAACTTGTTCGCTGGTCCACGAGCTTGTCGCAATAGCGGGTGGGCAACCTCTAGTGAGCCATTGCATCCTCTTGATGCGACCCTCTGAAATGCGGAGCATTACTTGCATTTGGTCTCCGCAAACTGGATTGCGGACGGTTCCCTCACCATCAGGTGTGTCCATCTCACCTGCATTTTGCGGATGCTCGAAGTGTTTAATGACAGTTTTGGAATAGGTACTCATGCCGCTCCATGCTAGGAATGCCCTCGATGCGTCGTCAATTACCAGTTTTGGCCTATGGAATGCGCTTCAAGAACAACTGTAGCTCCATGATGCCGTTGTCTTCGATCGAAACGAGAATGGGTGATCGTGGCTGTGCGATGTTGTAATCGGAAAACAAGATAGGGCAAAAACCAACTACAACCAGAGTGTCGTCTTCTAGCACTGCATTGATCGTGATCGTTATTGACTTTGTAACGCCATGGAGGGTGAGAGTGCCTTTCGCTGTTAGGTCGACGGGCTCGCCATGGGCAAGGCCACCAGGAATTGCGATTGGCTCGGTCAAAACAAATTTGGCTGTTGGGAAAGTGTTTGATTCCAGGGCTTGTTGTCGTAAAGCGCGGTCCCGACGGGGGTCATCGCTCTTTAAATCCCGAACATCGGCTGTGACAAGGACACTTGTTAGCATGCCGTCCGAGATCGTAATAGTTGCTTCGATGCTGGGACTTCGGCCCACTGCCTCCTTGTAGCCAATAGTCGCCAACTCTTCTTCAACGCGATAACCGACGAAGCTTTCCAGACCTTTTTTCAGGGTCCACGATCCCTCGCTGCCCGAGATGTCATTTTGGGCAGCGCCTCCGGGATTGGTTGATGTACCCGCCTGGGCTGTTGGTGTAGAAGCTTTCTCGTCTTGGACGTACGAGATCGCATTCTGCAAGTTGACTGGGGCTGGTGTTTCTTGACGAAACAGGAACCACCAGGTCAAAAAGATTGTGATAGCGATGAGTGTGACGATCCCTATGCTTCCTGCAAGGAGCTTGTGCTTCTTTGTCACTGTTTTCTTTCAACCTTTTTTCGGGGCATGTTGCTACGGGTGTGCTTCTAGGTGAGGCCTAGCGCTGCAAAGAGGGCCTCGAATGCTGCGAGGTTTCCTGGATTGAAGTGGGGTTCCACGTAAAGAACTCTTCCGTCTCTCTCGATTAGAACTAGGGCACGTCTTGATCTTCTAGTGTCGTGGTCCCAGAGCCCATAGGCCTGAATAACTTCGCCGAAGAAGTCGCTGATGAGGGGAAAAGGGTAATGGTCTCGTTCCTGAAATCGCTCGTGCGATCCAAGGCCGTTCGTGTTAATGCCAAATGTCTGGATATCTGCTTGCGCCAGTGTCTTGTGCTCCTGGGCAAAAGCCTTCAACTGGCTTGTGCAGATCGGCATTCCATCGTCCTGGTAAAAGAGAAGCAATACCCTGCCTTGCGGTAGCGTGTTCTTCAGGTCTACTGTGATCCGGTCCCCCTTCGAAGTTATTGCTGGCAAGCAGAAGTCAGGAGCAACCTGACTTGGAGCAATGGGGGATTCTCGAGGGGGTGCGCTAGTGGCCGGTTGGCGCTGTTCCGGGCTCAAGTATCAACTCCAAAGCCTGGAGGAACATCCTCTAATTTCCGCGTTCCCGCAATGACTCGGATTCGCCCTAACCCGGCTGTGTCCGTGAGCTGTTGAAAGGCCCGCCGCCGTGCAAAAAACTCCGGTAAGTTGTCCCGGACGCTTTCCATCAAGCTTCCGAGACCTAACGTTGTTAGGAATGCTGCTTGGTTAACCGGCTCGAAAGTTTTCAATCCCGCTAGTTCCATGGCTAGCTGTAGTTCTGAAAGATTAACGTGCGCTGTGAGGTCTTGCTCCCCGATATGTTGATAAGGATCCTCATGCGCTGTGTGTCGATAGAAGCAAAGAAGGGTGCCTTGTCTACGCCAGTCAGCCCACAGCTCTTCTTTCGGAAAGCCATAGTCAAACGTTAGAACTGCCCCTCGCTCAATCAAGGCGCACATGTTGGTCATTGTGGCAGCCGCTCGTCCGTTTACCTCAAACCGACCATTAGAAGGGGACCCGTCAATGGTTGCCACGCTCCCCCGTACCTCTACGAACGCTTGGCCGTCCCAACGTACGAAGACTTCTACTGGTCCTCGGTCTTCCACATCGAAGAGTCGTACCGGAAGTGCATCAAAAAGTTCATTAGAGAGAACTACACCTGTCTCTACTGGCGGTGGGGCATCTACAAGCCAAGTGATTCGAGGGTCCACTCCGTGTGAATTTGGCTCGATGGCCAGATATTTCAGTGCCTTTGCAAAGTTGCCTTCGCGCCCTTCCACCCAGTCGAGAAGTGCCGTTGCCAGTTTTCCGTCCCCTGCTCCAGCTTCCACGATGGTGAAAGGAGAGGGACGCCCCAGCGTTTCCCAAACCCACTCGCACCACGCTCCTACTGCCCACCCGAACATTGGATGGATGACCGGGCTGGTGAGGAAGTCTCCGCCGGCACCGATGCGTCCTGGCTTCCGGTAGTAACCGTGTTCAGGGTGATACAAGGCAATCTCCATGAATCGCTCAAAGGAGATTGCCCCGCCGTCCATTTCTTCAATGATTGTTTTGACTAGCTCTGGGTTTCCTGCAGCCGCCAGCCCGGGGTCCAAGTCGAGTGCCATAGTTGGATTGTCCTCTCCTAAGGCCAAACTGTCCCGTTTGTGGCAAGGGCGCTACAGTCCTGGGCAATGTCTGATACCGCGAAACCGAAGCGTGCGCGCTGGCTTGATCTTAAAAACCCATTCCTTACAGCCCTCGAGGGTATGACCGAGTTGTTACTTGTTCGGCATGGCGAGCAACAAATCTCGGCAAACATGCCAGTGGGTGACGTGGTGGATGCACCACTTTCGTCGCTTGGGCATGAACAGGCCCGTGTTGTAGGTGAACGATTAGCTACGGCTGAAATTGATGCCGTTTACTGTAGCCCTCTCAGTAGGGCCCGTATTACTGGTGAGCAGATCGCTCGTCACCACGATCTGGGCCCCATTGTCCATGAGGGTTTGCGGGAGATCGATCAGTTTCAAAAAATGCCCCAGCAACTTGGGGTAATCGATCATTACGGAGCCGAGCGCTTTGTTGAATTGATGCGTGAGCAGAGCCGTACGGGTAGGGATTCTGTTTGGCCCGATGCGGAAGACGTGCCTGCCTTCCGTCGGCGAGTGACTCGTGCTGTTGCCGAGATCGCAGCGGGGAATCAAGGGAGGCGCGTTGTCGTTGCCTGCCACGCTGGCGTTATCAATCACTACCTTGCCGAAACCTTGTCTTCGTCCATCGATCAGATGTTTCCGCTTCACCACACGTCGATCACCACTATTCGTGTCGATGGTGACCGTCAGGCTGTCCTTTCAGTGAACGATTTCTCGCATGTTCACGAGGTACAGACCTCTCGAAATGACCTGAATGGCTGAGTTGCACCTGCGGCCGTGCTAGGCTCGCTCAGATGGCTTCTTCGGAACCCCGCCAAAAACTTTGGATTGAGATCGATGGTGAGCTTGTGATGTCCGACTATCGCGTCCGTTTATTGGAGCTGGTTGGCGAGACAGGATCCCTCTCAGAAGCTGCTTCCGCTCTTGGACTAAGTTACCGTCGTGCTTGGGGAAAAGTGAAGGAGATTGAAGCCAATTTGGGCCGCGCACTGGTTCGTTCTGAGGTAGGAGGAGCAGGCGGGGGGCGTACTCTGCTAACTCCTGAGGCTGAGGAGCTTGTCATTGCCTACCGTCGTTTCCAGCAGCGTGTCGAAGATGATCTAGAGGGAGCCTACGAAGCTGAATTGCGCGACCTGCTGGCGTCCCCCTAAGCCTTTCCTCCAATTGCATTGGTCGTTGAATGTCCTCGGGTTAGGCTGACTTATGCTCAAAGACGTATACGCGGGTGACCTAACCCTTTCTGATGAGGGTCGGACGGTTGTGCTCGCGGGATGGGTCCACCGTCGCCGCGACCACGGGGGCCTTATCTTCATCGATCTGCGGGATTCCCATGGGGTTGTCCAAATAGTTGTAGACCCAGAAAACACTGTTGCTCACGCGGTTGCCCATCGGGCCCGCTCCGAGTGGGTTCTCGCAGTTGAGGGAACTGTTCGGCGTCGCTCCGCGGAAACTGTGAACACTGACATGTCCACCGGGGAGATAGAGGTTGTTCCCACCCGCATTGAAGTGCTCAATGAGGCTTTAACCCCACCGTTTGCTGTCAATGAAGAGAGCGAAGTTGATGAGCTAGTACGCCTTCGGCACCGCTACCTCGATCTTCGTCGTCCTGGTGTTGCTGAGATCATCCGTCTCCGTCACGAGGTAGTGCTCTTCATGCGGCAGTTCCTAGCTAAGCAGGGCTTTTATGAAATTGAGACGCCAACTCTCATTAAGTCCACGCCTGAGGGAGCTCGTGACTTCCTTGTACCTTCGCGTCTTCAGCACGGCCATTTCTTCGCCCTCCCGCAGTCTCCCCAGATTATGAAGGAATTGCTCATGGTCAGCGGTTTCGAGCGCTACTTCCAAATGGCCCGTTGCTATCGTGATGAGGACACCCGGGCGAACCGAATTGTTGAGCTTACTCAGCTTGACCTCGAGATGAGTTTCGTTGATGAAGAGGACGTCATGTCCCTTATCGAAGAGCTATTTATCGAGGTGGCGAAGCGGTTTGGGGGTGGAAAGCGCCTGGCACAGGAACCATTCCCTCGAATCGACTACGCCGATGCGATGGCTCGTTACGGTATCGACCGGCCCGACCTTCGCTTTGGTCTCGAGTTCGTTGACGTAAGCGATGCCGTCCGTGAGTCGGATTTCAAAGTGTTTGCCAGTGCAATTGCGGCTGGTGGTGAGGTCCGCGCAATGCGGGTACCTGGGCAGGCCGAAATGGCGCGCCGCTCTGTAGACTCTCTCGTCGAGGTTGCTCGGGGTGGTGGTGCTAAGGGGCTTGCTAATATTGGTTTCCTGGCTGGGGAGGAACTTCGTTCCCCTATTGCCAAGTTCCTTTCAACAGAGGAAATCGCCCAATTACGCACTCTAACCTCTGCCGATGACGGCGACATGATCTTTCTTTCCGCTGACCAGCCGGCAGTTGTTTCCGCCTCATTGGCCCTTGTACGTGAGGAGCTAGCCACGCGTTTGGAACTCGCCGATCCTGATGTTCTTTCATTTGCTTGGGTTACTGGATTTCCGCTATTGGAATGGAGTAATGAGGAACAGCGCTGGGATTCACTGCACAACCCATTTAGTGGTTTCGTCGAGGAAGATGCTCCCTTGCTAGAAACAGATCCGGGGTCTGTTCGGGCAAAGCAGTATGACCTAACCCTGAACGGTACCGAGATAGCAGGTGGCTCCGTTCGCCTACATCGGCGAGCTGAACAGGAACAGGTTTTGCGTCTGATGAACTACACGGACGATGAGATGCAGGAAAGGTTCGGTGTTCTGCTGGATGCACTTGAGTACGGAGCCCCCCCGATGGGTGGCATAGCTGCTGGCATCGACCGTGTGCTGATGGAGCTTGTTGGCTCCCCTAATATCAGAGATGTCATAGCTTTTCCGAAGGCCTCCTCTGGAAGTGATCCGCTTATGGGTTCGCCCCAACCAGTTGGTCAGGATCAGCTTGATGAGCTTGGGCTTCGAATTGTGTCTCTGGAGTAAAGTCGGTAAGCGCTGCTGCTGGTGCGCTATCCTCTGAGAGCGTACCCAGGGTTGGGCATAGCCCAACTGTCTGCTTCAAAGTGACTTATTGGGAGAAATTGCATGTCAAACCGCACTCTCGCAATCATGATGGGGGCCGTTGCACTGTTGATCGTCGCGGTCGCGGTCGTGTTCATACTTGTGTTATCTGGTGGAGATGATGACGATAGCTCCTCGGTTCCCGCTGGTACGAGTGAAGCATCCAGTGGCCCTGAAGATAGTGGTAATCGTTCCGAGGATCGCAACAATGCGAGCCCCTCTGTGTCCGGAATTTGTGCGGAGAACCGCATCATTGTGCCGGGTGATAGCCCGGCGACCGTTTTCGATCCAATTCAGGTAGGCGATGCGAGCACTGCGGAGTACACCGCGGAAATTTTTGGTGGCCTCGTCAGTCTTGACCTTGATCTCAACATCGTTCCCGACATCGCCGAGGATTGGGAGGTCTCTGATGGTGGCCGGGTTTACACGTTCTTCTTACGTGATGACGTGGTCTTTCATAACGGACGCCGTGTGACGGCAGACGATGTTAAATACAGCTTCGAGCGGGCTGCCGACCCGGCCAATTTCTCTCCTACAGTGCTCGATTATCTAGGGGATATCGTTGGTGTTCGAGATAAGTTTAACGGTGTGGCAGACCAGGTCAGTGGCGTTGAGGTAATCGACGAGTACACGCTTCGAATAGAACTCGATCGGCCAGTAAGTTACTTCCTTCACCAGCTCACCTATACCGTTGCTTACGTTGTTGATCGTGAGCAGATCGAACAAGACCCGGACGGATGGACGCGCAATCCCAACGGAACCGGGCCTTTTCGCCTGAAGGTGTGGCGTCCGCTGGAAGAGATCATCCTCATCCCCAACGATCGTTATCACCTTGGCCCACCTAAGCTTGACGAGGTGAAGTTTTCGCTGGGTGGTGGCAGTTTGCTGACCCGCTTTGAGAATGACGAAATCCATGTCGCAGGTGTGCCTGGAATTGAACTTGCTGGCGTTCTTACTGGTGAAAGCCCCCTCAGCGAGTTCTATCGCCCTGTTCCGCAGCTTTCCATCTTCTACATAGGTATGAATGTAAATGAGCCCCCTTTTGATGATCCTCTGGTGCGGCAAGCTTTTGCCCTTGCCTCAAACCGTGAGGCGATAAATGAGGTGCTTTTCTACGATGCTCTGATTGTTGCAGACGGAATTCTCCCCCCTACCCTGCCTGGTTATAGCGCGGACGTGACGAGCTACGGCTATGACCCCGACCGCGCTGGCGAGCTGCTTTCACGGTCCCGTTATGCGGGCAATATGCCTCGGATCATCCTGACGTACAGTGGAACTGCAGGGGACTCCCCCGATAGGCTTCAGGCTCTCCAACAGCAGTGGGAGGATGCACTTGGCGTGGAGGTCGAAATCGAGGCTATCGAGTGGTCCGCCTATTTGAGAGAGTTGCGGCGGGGTACCTTTCAGATGTACGCGGCTGGGTGGATTGCAGACTATCCTGATCCTGAGAATTTTTTGGGCAAGCTCTTCGCCAGTGATAGTCGACTCAATCACACTGGTTACTCAAACGAGCAAGTCGATGCACTTTTGGAGCAAGCAGCAACCCTTCAGGATCAAGATGCTCGCTATCGGCTCTACCATAAGGCTGAACAAATCATTGTCGATGATGCGCCTATCATTCCGACGTTCTGGACAATCGGTCATTACCTTGTCAGAGACTGCGTGCAAAACTGGCCGGATGTTGGCACTATCGTTCCGAAGTACCGTTACATTGAGATCGACGCTTCGAGAGAGTAGGGCGTAGTGAGCCAGGGGCTCGCAGGCTACATAATCAGGCGCCTTTTCTGGGCTGTGCCTGTGATCCTTAGTGTCTCAATCCTTGTTTTCTTGCTCGTTCGACTGGCCCCGATTGATCCCATTGACTCGCTACTAGGCCTCCGTTACGACGAGGAGATGGCAGAACGTTTGAAGGCCAAGTATGGCTATGACCGGCCCTTGCATATCCAGTATCTGAAGTATGTGCAGAACCTGTTCCAAGGCGATCTTGGTGTCTCCACTCGGCACAGCGATTTTTCTGTTGCAGAAGTTGTGATTCCTAAGGTGCGTGTCTCTGCTGGAATGGGGGTTATGGCCATTGCACTTGCCTTTGGGCTGGGTATCCCTGTTGGGGTCTATGCAGCTCTCATGCGGGGGACCCCTATTGACCCCCTGACGATTGGCTCGTGGCTTCTCATAGACTCGATACCTGTATTTGTATCTGCTATTTGGGTCCCATGGTTTCTTGCACTGAAACTCGGATGGATCCATCTCGCTTACGAGGGAGTCCTTCACCCTAATATTTTGGTGCCGGTATTGCTCATGTCCCTGCCTGGAGTGGCTGGTGTTGCGAGGTTGATGAGGGCTTCAGTAATCCAGGTCATTAGCGAGGACTATGTACGGACTGCTCGAGCAAAGGGCCTCCGTGAGCATACGGTCGTCATTACGCACGTTGTGCGGAACGCTCTCCTTCCGATGATTACCGTCATTGGCTTGTCGTTGCCTGGTATTTTCACTGGCTCGCTCTTCATCGAATTGATATTCGGTATTCCTGGAATTGCGGCTGAAGCTTTAGCCGCAGTGCGGGCTCCAGATTACGACGTGATGCTGGGCCTCAGTCTTTTTATCTTTGTCCTGTTCATTCTTGCCAACATCGCCATAGATATCGCTTATGGCTTCATCGATCCGCGGGTCCGCGTTGGTGCGGCGAAGGGTGGATGAACAATGATTGTTGATGCCCGTATGACTGAGGTGAGTGAGCTAGAGACGTCTGGTGAGTCTCGGTGGCGTGTCCTCCGCTTGTTGCTTCGCAAGAGGATTGCGCTCATTTGTATCGGAGTTTTGCTTGTCTTCTATGTCGCTGGGTTTTTTGCTCCATTGGTGGCGCCCCATGACCCGAATAGGCAAGAGTTAACTGTCGAGGCTCGATTGCAGTCCCCATCGAGTCAGAATTTACTTGGTACCGATCGGCTAGGCCGGGATCTGCTTTCTCGGGTTATCTATGCCTCCCGAACCACCATTCTCTTTACGATCGCTGTGATTGTTACTGGTGGTCTCATTCTCGGGCTCGGTCTCGGCTTGCTCTCTGGTTACCGTGGTGGCTGGGTCGACAATCTAATCATGCGAGTTGGGGAACTTCTTGGCGGTATTCCCACGCTATTTTTGATGCTAGTCATTGCGGCGGCCTACCGACAGCGGATTAACGATCTAGCGTTCTGGATGAAGGACAATACGTTTCTTGGTGACGATGCCCGACCCTTGCTCTACTTTCTCATCATTGTGGGTGTGGCCGTTCCTTTTGCATGGGTGGGTTCCGCCCGCATTGTTAGAAGTCAGGTCCTTGCTATTCGAGAACAGGAGTACGTCCTAGCTGCTGAAGCACTGGGAGTCTCCACTGTTCGTTTGCTTTTTAGGCATATCCTTCCAGGTGTTCTCCCTGTTTATATAGTTGGCCTCTCGGCGAGCATGGCTGGAATTGCTGGTGCAGAGTTGGCCTTGAGTTGGCTAGGACTGGGGGTCGACCCTACAACACCTAGTTTTGGCACCATGATTTTCGAGGCAGGTGGCGTGCGTACCTTCCAGGAATACCCACATCTTCTCTTAGTTGGAGCTATTCCCATCATCCTGTTTCTCTTTGCATGGAATTTGCTCGGGGATGCCATGGTCGATCTGGTCGAACCGCGCACCTTTCGCCGCTAAGTCTTAGCGAGTGAATACCGTATACTCGAAATTCGGAGGCACGGCGGCTCGGTGAAGGTCAATCTCGAACGGCTCCCTGAGAGTCGTGTGCAGCTAGAGATCGAAGTGGAACCGGAGCGCCTTGAGCGGTCCCTCGATGCCGCTTACAAGCGTCTTGTGCCCACCCTGCGCATCCCGGGTTTTCGACCAGGAAAGGCCCCGCGGCGCATTGTCGAGCAAATGGTCGGGCGTCAGCGATTGATTCACGAGGCACTGGACGCTCTCGTTCCAGCCGTTTACTCGGAAGCTATTGAAAGTGAAGCAATTGATCCCGTAGATCAGCCTGAGCTCGATATTCTTGAGACGGAGCCTGTTCGTTTCAAGGCGACAGTATCTGTCCGTCCCACGATCACTCTAGGGGACTACCACTCTATTCGTATTGCTCCGGAGCCCGTGGAAGTAACCGAAGAAATGTTTGAAGAACAGATGGAGTTGATTCGTCGGCGGTTCGCTACCCTTGTGCCTGTTGAGCGTGGTGCGGAGTGGGATGACATTCTTACTGCTGACATTCAAGGCACCGTCGAGGAAACACCTTTTGTGCAAGACGAGGACGCTGAGTTCCCCCTCAGAGAGGGTCAGCGCCTTTTTCTCCCTGATCTTGCTGAGCAGTTCCTTGGCATGGAGGCAGAATCCGAAAAAACCGTGGAGTTGCCCGTGCCTGAGGATTTTCCGGAGCAGTTTGCCAACAAGACAGCCACGCTCACTCTCACTGTCAAAGCAGTGAAGGAGGAGGAGCTGCCGGAAGAGGATGATGAATTGGCCCAGCAGGTCAATGCAGAGGAGTTTGACACAATCGATGAGCTTAAAGAGCGCGTTCGAACTGACCTTCTGGAGACTCTTCAGCGTCAGGCTGACGAGGCCTATCGCCTGAAGGTTGTCGATGAGCTCGTCGGGCTTTCTGAGGTTGAATTCCCGCAGGTTCTTCTGGACCGTGAGATTGACGACATTATTCGTGAGAGCCACGGGAGTGATGTTCGTGCTTACCAAGCTCACCTTGCCCAGATTGGCAAATCTACTGAGGAGTACCGTGAGATGTTTCGGGAGCCTGGCCAGCAGCGCCTGTTCCGCTCACTTGTGCTTGGAGAATTAACGAGCGCCGAGGGCATAGAGGTCAACGATGAGGATGTCGCTGAACAGATGGAGAAGATGCTAGAACCTCTTGGTGAGAATGCTGAGAGTATGAGGGCTATGTTCGAAAGTGATCGAGGTTCTGCCAACATTCGCAATAGCTTATTGACCGACAAGACGCTCGCGCGCTTGCAAGAGATTGCAGAAACACCTGTGGAGGAGGAGACCGAATGAGCGAATTCCAGGTAGTGAGCCCGAGGGCCATAATCCCTACTGTGATTGAGACAGGGCCTCGCTCTGAGAGGGCCCTGGACATTTTTTCCCTCTTGCTGAAAGAGCGGATTATTTTCCTAGGTACACCTATCGACGATCAGATCGCCAATCTTATCGTTGCGCAGCTTCTTTTCCTTCAGCGGGAGGATCCTGAACGGGATATAAGCCTCTACATCCACTCTCCTGGTGGCATCATTCCTGCCGGCCTCGCCATTTATGACACGATGCAACTCATCGAACCGGATGTCTCCACAATTGCGGTTGGTCAAACTGCCTCAATGGCAACTGTTCTTCTCGCCGCGGGGGCCAAGGGGAAGCGGTATGCCCTTCCTAATGCCACTGTGCACATGCATCAAGCTCTTGGCGGCGCGCGTGGGCAGGCTCGCGACATAGAGATCGCTGCCAAGGAAATCTTGCGTAACAACGAGATCATCCGGGACATAATTTCTAGTCGTACGGGTCAGGCAGTCGAGAAGATCCAGGAGGACTTTGATCGGGACTTTTACCTCGATGCAGACGGGGCTAAAGCCTACGGTTTTGTAGATGAGGTCTTGGAGCAGAGCGATATTGCGGCCAAGAGCGGAGATAGCTAAGTATGGCTAGCAGCCGATCGAAGCGCACCCAATACCACTGCTCCTTCTGTGGGAAGAGCCGTGATCAGGTGCGACGGCTAATTGCAGGTCCGGGATCCGTCTATATCTGCGATGAGTGCATAGAACTTTGTCGCGAGATCATTGAAGAGGAATCTGGGGCTGATAATGCTGAGCCTGCGGCTGAAGCTACGATTACTGATGTCGTGCCCTCTCCGCGGGAGATTCATGACCATCTTGATACCTACGTCATTGGTCAGGATGCTGCTAAGAAAGTTCTTTCTGTTGCTGTTTACAACCACTACAAGCGGATAAATGCCAGCTCTGACGAAGGTGTCGAGTTGGAGAAGTCAAACATTCTCCTTGCTGGGCCAACCGGTGTTGGTAAAACGCTACTTGCCCGCACTTTAGCGCGATATCTTGATGTGCCCTTCTCTGTAGCGGATGCCACTGCCCTAACCGAAGCTGGATACGTCGGTGAGGACGTTGAAAATATTCTGTTGCATCTCATCCAGGCTGCTGATTTTGATATACAGAAAGCCGAACGAGGAATCATCTACATCGATGAGATAGACAAGGTTGCCCGAAAGGCTGACAACCCGAGTATCACTCGCGATGTTTCAGGTGAAGGCGTGCAGCAGGCACTCCTAAAGATAATCGAGGGCTGTCTCGCTAATGTTCCTCCTCAGGGTGGTCGGAAGCACCCCCATCAGGATTTCCTTCAGATCGATACCTCGAACATTCTTTTCATCTGCGGCGGGGCCTTTGAAGGATTGGAAGATACTGTGGAGCGCCGGTTGAAGCGTGACCAGGTAAGCCTTGGATTCCGGACTGAGAGAAGGCTTCGTGGCCCCCAACGCACTGATCAGCTGCTCGCCCATGTAACCCACGACGATTTGCTTGAATACGGTCTCATTCCTGAGTTCATAGGGCGGCTCTCGCTAGTTGTCTCCCTTAGCTCGCTCGATCGTGATGATCTTGTCCGGATCCTTACCGAGCCCAAGAACGCTCTTGTCCGTCAGTTCCAGCGCTACTTAGCCATGGATGGTGTGGACCTTACCTTTACAGATGATGCCCTCGATGCCGTCGCCGACGAGGCTATTCGCCTGAAAACGGGTGCCCGGGGTCTTCGCACGGTGGTAGAAGACCGACTTGTGGATGTCATGTACGAGATTCCCAGCCGGGAGGATATTGACCGATGTGTGGTAAAAGGGGACACGATTGTGAATCGTCAGCGGCCTATTTTGATGGCAAAGGGCGGACAGCCTGTCGAACTTGAAGATGCCGTAGAGGAGACTGAGATTCACGGCGAAACTGCCTGAGTTTTTTTCCTATTCCCCCACCTTGCCGAAAGAAGCGAGTTGCGCCTGGGTTGCTTCGAGGAGTTTTTCCGGGCTTGTGCAGAAGAGAGCGTCTATAGCCCCT
Source organism: Dehalococcoidia bacterium UBA2991 (assembly GCA_002346645.1). Taxonomy (GTDB): domain Bacteria; phylum Chloroflexota; class Dehalococcoidia; order Tepidiformales; family Tepidiformaceae; genus UBA2991. Next base: position 72,387 of record DEAD01000008.1, on the reverse strand, counting down.
GCTGCTGCCCATACTTTCGAAAAGCGCATAAGGCTCTTTTCTGCAATCACATCCCACTGTCCCGGGAGTCCCACCGGTGGCACTCCCCCGACCGGATAACCTGTCAGATTGAGCACCTGTTCCAGCGGTACCATCTTTAGACGCTTACGTGGGATACCCAGGAGTCTTGCTAGGGCAGCCATATCCACTTGGCGATCCCCTGGAACAAGAACGGCTGTTGGCCGTTTTTCTGCTAACAGGACTAGTGTCTTCACGATTTGTCCAAGCTCGCACTTGAGCGCTGCTGCTGCGTCAATTGCCGTTGATGTTCCATCGTCGAACCGCTCGATAGAAGCCTCAAGCCCACATATGCTGATTGCCTTAGCAACTCTGGCTGGTCCATCCATGTTTCCATTTGCGTTGCCGTTGTTCACGCCAGATTCCTCGTCAAGATCTGTCTCAACCATTCAACCAGATTGGTCTGGGGGAAGGCATTTTGTTTGAGTTGCTCCGTTCATCTTGAGGGCTGATGGGATATTGAAATTTGATTTGGCGCGTATGTAAAACAACCGATAGGCACAAGATCTGAACGGTGGTGAAAATAGCTGGGTGATGGTTCCATAAGGCATAGGGCAGCCTATATAGGCTCGCATGCGCTAGCCTTAGGAGATGGTTCGGGTTCGTGCCGACCAGTTATTAGTTCATCGAGGCCTCGCCGAAAGCCGCGAGAGCGCCCGGCGCCTAATCATGGCTGGGCGTGCGCGCAGCGGAACGTTGACTCTGGTAAAGCCTGCGACGATGCTCGATGAGTCCGCGCCGCTGGGCCTTACTGAAGTAGAGCCCTATGTGAGCCGTGGGGGCCGAAAGCTGGAAGCGGCTCTAGAGACCTTCGGGGTTGATGTCATCGATTTACGTTGCTTGGACGTTGGTGCATCAACAGGAGGCTTCACTGACTGCTTACTTCAACGAGGCGCTGCATCAGTGTTTGCTGTCGATGTGGGGAGAGGACAGCTTCACCAGAAGCTGCGGGACGATATGCGGGTAACTGTCATGGAGCGCACTAACGCACGAAATTTGCCCGAGCTTCCGCCGCTCGACTTTTTTGTTGCAGATGTCTCTTTCATTTCATTGCGCAAGGTTCTTCCTTCTGTTGCGGAGCGTCTTCCTTCGCGTTCATCAGGTGTGGTTCTGCTTAAGCCTCAGTTTGAGGCAGGTCCAGCTGACGTACCTCGGGGTGGGGTTGTTCGAGACGAGGCAGTGCGGCAAAGAGTGCTTGAAGATTTTCGCCGATGGGCTTTCGATGCGGGGTGGCAAGTCCTTGATTGGGCGGATTGTGCGATCAAGGGCGATCGCGGTAATCGTGAAATGGTCTTATATATGCGTAGTCCTACCCGAGCGGAGTTGTCGTGCTGAAGCGAATCCTCATTCTGCGGCCCGAAGGTATAGCGCCTGCGGTTACTCTTGCTGCTCGCATAGCTGAGGCGGTTAAGCAGTCTGGTGTTGAGGTGGGAGTCGAAGGCGTCTGGGGAAAGGTTCCTCCTGACTTGCTTTCCAGTGCTGAGCTCATCATTTGCGTCGGAGGTGATGGCACAGTTCTGAGGGCAGCCCGGTTAGCAGTACCCCGCTCCTTGCCGATTCTGGGGGTTAACATGGGTCGTCTCGGTTTCCTCACAAGCCTTAATCGCGATGCATTCTTTGCTCAAGTCGATCGCATCTTGGCAAGAGAATGGGAAGTGGAAGAGCGCCTCATGGTTGCCGCCACCGTTACTGAGGGTGAGGCGATGGGGCAAACCTTCATTGGGCTCAATGATATTGTTCTTAGTCGACGGTCCCCTGGTAGACCCGTCTACGTGGAGCTGGCTGTCGATGATGAACGGGTCGCCCTTTACCGGTGCGATGGCATGATCGTTGCAACTCCAACGGGCAGTACCGGGTATTCCCTCAGTGCGGGGGGGCCTATTCTTGCTCCAGTGGAACGGCATCTCGTTGTGACGCCTGTCTCTGCTCATCTCGCAATTGGCCGTTCACTCGTTCTCGAACCCTCTTCCACCGTGACATTAAGTGTGCGTTCCGACGAGGGAGCAATCCTTACGGTTGATGGGCAGGAGGATCTGTCCCTCTCCGGAGGTGCCAGCGTCTCGCTGATGGCTAGTGAGCATGCTGCCTGTTTCGCTCTTCTTGACCAGCCTTCATCTTTCTTTGGGCATCTAGCGGAACGCCTGGAGGTGCAGCTCAGTAGCGCCATGAACAATGGGGATTGAGCAGGCAGCCCTATCGGCAAAACTAAGTCCCCTACCTGTGCAGCACATAGGTAAGCGTAGGCACGGCCTTTTGGTTCAATTACTCGGAGGAGAAGTGAGGGAAGCGGACCTTTGGACCTTTCGAAGGCTGAGTGAGAAAAGCCCTAGGAGTACCGTTGTTCCAGCCAAGGATCGCCATACATGTGGTATCCGTACATCTCCCAGAATCCGGGCCGGTCTTCGTCGATGAACTGCATGCCACCCACCCACTTTGCGCTTTTCCAGAAATAGAGGTGGGGCACAACGAGGCGCATTGGCCAGCCATGCTCATTGGTAAGGGCCTCGCCGTTATGCGTGCGCGCAAAAAGCACTCCCTCAGCAAGTAAGTCCTCTAGGGGGACGTTTGTCGTATAGCCCCCGTAGCTATGTACCATGACGACCTTGGCCTCAGGCTTCACCTTGATGGCGTCGTACACGGCCTTGAAGGGCACCCCTTCCCAGTCGTTGTCGAACTTACTCCAGGTCGTTACGCAATGGATGTCGCTGGTATCTGTCATGTTGCCAAGGTCGTTGAACTCGTCCCAGGTGAATTTTCGTTCTTCTTCAACGAGACCCCATACGTGGAACTGCCATGTTTTAGGATCGAGCCTTGGGATGGAACCGTAGTGGAGAACTGGCCAGTCTGCGGTTAGTCGCTGACCGGGAGGCAGCCGTAACTTCCCGTCGGGCCGTACTTCCCGCGTAGCACTCTGAGGCATTTAATGAACTCCAGGTGGAGGGTGTAGGTCCAGCCTACGACCGCAGCCGCGCCTGCGGCAAGGTCACTATGGGAACTGGTTCCGTTTTTAAGCTGTCTGCTGGCGATCCTGGCGACGCAGCATCGCAATTGCGGTGGCAGTGAGCGCCCTTCCCCGTTTCGCCTCGCGTGCGTAGCTTGACTCCCCTCTCTGTACGGCGAACAGTGAGTCCCAAAGGAATGGGGTGAACTTGCTTGCTAGCATCCAGGGGCGTTGTGCGTGCTTCAACATCCCGTAGAACATGTACGCAATCGCTCGAGCAGCATCTAATTCCGGTTGAATCTCAGCTTCTAGGCTGTCTTGGTACTGGCGTAGATCTCCTTCGCCGCTAAGTGCTTCTAAGGTAGCCCGAGCTGCTAGCTGTCCTGAGTGGATAGCGTAGGAAATGCCTTCTGCCGTGAACTCGTCTGCCAGGCCTGCAGCATCTCCAGCTAATGCTATGCGTTCGCTTGCGATTAGTTCTCCGCCGCGTCGAAAGCGAATCTTGTGTCCCCGGGCGATTTCAACCTCTGCCCCTTCTAAGCCTAGCCGCTTGAGGTAGCTGTCAACTAGAGGCTTCAATCTCCCTGCCTCCTCACGGGCAAGCACAATGCCGATAGAGAGCAGTTCTGCTTTTGGGAAAAGCCAGGCGTAGCCCCAAGGGTTGTAGCCTAAGTCGATGAGAGCCGTTGCCTCGCCCACTGAGGCTTGTTTGGGGTGGCTCTTTACTTCCACCTCCCATGCTGCACATTCGGCGAGACCTACTCCTAACTCAGCCATTCTCCCGACGGGTGAGTGCGCACCGTCAGCGCAAATCAGGGTTTCAGCTTCGGCTTCAAACCCATCGCCTCGAACGTGTACGTTTCCATTCATGTCTAGATTGCGGATCACTGTTTCTGTGCGTAGCTCCGCGCCTGCCTGTTGAGCTTGCTCCAATAGAAGAGCGTCGAAGCGATCTCGCATTACCATCCGTGCAAATGGCCCATGGGAGAGCTTTGTAAAGGCCATTCTGCCCCGCGCCGATAGCTCCATGCGTGAGACTGAGTCCTCTACCACACTGTCGATGGGGAAGGGCAGCATGCGCTCTGTTCGCAATGGAACGCCACCACCACATGCTTTGTAGCGTGGCCACTTTGCTCTATCTACCACGAGGACGCGTGCCCCCGCGGTTGCTAACTCCCTCGCGGTTGTGCTTCCTGCTGGTCCCGCGCCCACCACAATTGTGTCGAAGGTGTTCATCTTCATGATTCTAGCTGTGGTGCTCGACCTGGGTCTTCCAGGTAAATGACGATGTATAATTAACATTTGAGGTCAAGGGTTTATCCATGCCAATGCGCTACTTCCTCATCAACGCCATTCCGGTTGTCATTACGGCAGCAGCGTTCGGCTGGATTTTGGGTGATTTGATCTGGTAGTTGCCGCTTGCTTGTCTATGCCGCGGGCCGTTACCTTGCCAGGCCAATGAGTGACGTGATCGAAACTAGCGCAAGTTTTCTCTACACAGCCGTTCTTTCCGCCGCCGACGCTTCTTCTCTTGATAAAGCCGCTGACGAATGGCTGAACGACCATATTCAAAACAAAATCGTCTCGATGCAGCTTGCCTCTGAAAATGAAATTCTTCATCTCCTGATTGTTTACAAGGGCGAGCGTAGGGTGCGGCGCGCGTGAGCAAGTTCATTCGGACCCGTAACAACAGTGTTGGGAAGGCAGTCATCGCTGAGAACCGAGAACTTCCTGGCAGTCGTGCCCAAGATTTCGATGTCCCTGCAGGTGTGGGTGGACGTTGGCTCATGGTCGAGTTTGCTCCGGGCCAAACTACTGGCTGGCACGCGGTTCACTGTGACGTCTATGTATACATCGCCAAAGGTCAGCTTGAATTTTCCTTAGATGGTGGCGACTCAGTGACGGTCTATGAAGGGGATCTTGTCATTGAGGGTGATAACACTCTCCATTCGTGGACCAACAATGGGGATGGACCGGCCAAGGTTTCCGCTATAGAAATCGACTTGCCCTAGTCGTTGCTGACTAGGGCTGGTTACTGGGACAGTAGCTCGATTGTGTTGCCATCTGGATCCCAGCCGTAGACCACTCGAATGCCTCCTGCGTAATCCAGCACTTCAGACTTGAATTCCATGCCTGATGCTTTGAGCCTCGCGTACTCCTCATCTGCTGAGTCCACGCTGATGCAGATGTGGAACCCTCCTACATCGGAGGTTCGTAGTGGGTTGTGGTTGTAGCCGACGGGAGCGTCGTAGCGAATTACTTCCAGGGAGTAGTCGTTTAGACGAAGTACTGCTGCAGTGATGTCTGCTCCTGGGATTGCCTGAAGCGTTTCAATGAACTCGTCGTCTAGGTGTAAACGAGTTCCGGTGTCCTCGAAGCCGAGCAGTTTGTAGAAGGCGATCGAGCGCTCGAGGTCGCGCACCGTGATTGAGGTATGGCCAACTCCCTGGATACCCATGGCTTTCCTCCTACTGGATGCTACTGGATGCTACTGGATGGTGACGCCCGAATCGACCATTAGTCCATTGCCCACGATGTACCCTCCGGTCTGCTCGTTTAAGAGGAAGGCACATGCCTCTGCTATGTCGCGGGGGCTGCAGATATCACCCGTGGCGGTTCCCTTACGCATTCGTTCGCGGGCTCCCTCTTCCTCAAGGATGTCCTCGGTCATTCCGCTTTCAACAAAACCTGGGCAGATGTAATTCACACGAATTCCGTGTGGTAGTAGCTCCACTGCCATAGAGCGTGAAAGCGCAGCTACACCACCCTTTGAGGCGGAATAAGCAGCCAGGTTTGGTAGCCCTATCACTGCTGCAACAGAGGCTATGTTTACGATGGCCCCCTTCCGGTTGCTAGCTACCATTGAGTTCGCTACTGCGTGTCCCACGATGAAAGTTCCCGTCAGGTTCACTTCGATGACCTCGCGCCACGTTTCCAAATCGGTTTCGAGGGAGCCTGCATAACGCAAGATTGCTCCGCAGTGAACTAATCCGTCTATTCCGCCCCAAGCAGACTGGACTTGAGAGATAAGTCTGTGCACGGCTTCCAGATCGGTCACGCTAATAGGTTCAGCAATGATCTCTCCGCCTATTTTCTGGAGTATTTCTTTAGTCTCTGCCAACCCTTTGCCAGCTGGGTCCACGATGGCCACGTTTGCCCCTCGCTCAGTGAGTAGCTGCGCTACGCCCCGCCCCATTCCGGAGGCTGCTCCCGTGACAATTATTGATTTGCCCTTCATGGATTCGGTCATGCTGGAATATTTCCTCGTAGATGCATTAGGAAAAGCCCCACTGACTAAGGGGTGGCGTACCGCTCATCTCCATGTGACCGATGCCCTCCCTATCCTTGAAGCGGCAGCGTACTGCATGTTCTCCATCCCAAATCTGGGGCGCAAAGTCCCCGTAGGTGGAGTAGTCGCTAAGGTCGTACTTGTCGTATTCCTCATGCCAGTCACCTTGCCAGCCGCCTAGGAAGCGGGCCTGGCCGTAGCCCTCGCCACGGATATGGCGTGTCGAATTTGGCTTGATGATTTCGAACTCTAGCTCGTATTCCGTTCCGCCCTCATCGATGAGGGTGATCTCTGCCGACTGGAATTTTTTTGTGCCTGGTTGGGCCAAGATGTCGATGTTCTTGAAATCGACAATGCGAATTTCCTCTCTACTATCGTCTAGCCTCCAGGTGACCGCTCCGTCGAAATGGCCGCCGCGATTGTCGGCGAGAGTCCCTCCTAGACGTGGTTTGCCAATGAACTCGTCCATCCACCACCAAAAGCCAATATCCTCAAACTGTATGTGGCTATGCCAGTGAATGCGGCCTTCACCTCGGGGTGACACTCCTCCGCTACCAGGTGCGGGCCCCGTCCAACCTTGCCATCGTTCGCCACCAAGGCTTGCCCAGCAACGGTCACGCTGACCCCAGGTGTTCTGGTGGTTCACCTCGTAGGTCTGCTCATCAACGTGCAATTCTCCCGTCCAGCGGCCCATGATCTCGAAGTAGGGTAGGACCCCCGGTAGCGTTGGCGAACCTGCAAAGGCGATAGGAGTGCGTGTTTGCACAGGCCGCAGGTAAGTGTCCATAGTGAGGTCGTAGCTGATGCCCCAGTGATTATCCGGTGAGAGGGTGAATCGAGCCTTTTTTAGTGGCTCGATAACTTCCATGGTTGCCGGGCCTATTCGATGGTTTGTTCGTGCTGATTTATAACCGACCTGTTCTATGGAGCTTGAGTATCTAAGGTTGTACTGGGTATCACCGTGGACGATGATTTGGCCGTTTTCCATCAGCCCGCTATTGGGCCAAATCGGCCAGTTGGCACCGACGATCCAGCGCCCATCAACATCCATGCACTGGAACCAATGTTGATCGACAAAACGCGGGTCAGTGTCACGGAGGGCATCCACAGGGCTAGGTGTTTGGTGATAGAAATGTTCGTCGAGTTCGGTCAGCATCGTCATCGCTCTTCTCCTCTGTGCCTTAACTAGATGTTCAAGCGGACCACGCCGTAGCTGGTCTGCTGGTCTGTAGTAATCTCGCAAAGGTGCTCGATTCCGAATGGGTTTATGTGTCCGGAATTATTTTCGAGTAGTAGCCCAATGGTGGCTGCATCCTCAGTGTTGTGGGTTTCCGCCTGGGCTATGCCGTCCTTGTGCTCAATATGACGGAAGTCTGGATGCCCATAGCCCAACCCCTTTGAGTAAATGGTTGTCAAAGGCCTCAGGTTGAGTTTGAGCGTTCTGTCATCCCAATCGCGCAAGCTAATCTCACCGCCTTCTAGCCGCTTGCCATCCTGTTTGAATCGTAGCGTGAGCTCAGCGTCAGTTATGCGTTTGGGGGGGCTTCCTTCATGTGCCCCTACTATGCACCCGTCGAGCCGTGTTCGGCCTGTATCGTCTCCAAGGCTCCCAGGTGCTCCGGCACGGGTGCCTTCGATACGCCAGATCCACGCCGATTGTTCATTGCCGTGAGTCGCAAGCCAGAAAGACTGACGTCCGATAGAGCTGGGCGAACGGCCGAGATGGGGGATTTGTCCAAATATGGGCCTTACCCCCCATGATCGTTCGCGAGCTCCGATCGCTCCATCCAGAGAAAATGTTTCGTCTTCAATAGTGATTGAGCCGCTAGCAATGCCCGTCTGGGAGTATTGGTAGAGGTCCCAAATTACCTGGCGTCCAGCCCGTCTGTGTTGCACAGGTCCGGCCACCTCCATCGGCTGCAGTTCGGACCTGAATTGAAGGTCGAAGCTGATAGGTTGTCCTTCTGTAGGTTCCAATTTGAAACGCCATGCGCGAAAGGGGTCCAGGATTTCAGCGGTGATGCCCCCAACCTCACGCCGGTCGCGGTCACCCTCTACGCGTCGCCCGAAACGAACGTCGTACTGCTTTCCCATATAGGCGACACTTGCGGCACCATCCATGGTTCCGGTTTGTGGATATACGCCGACGTGTCCAGCTACGCTGATTGAGCCGTCTGTCATGCCGACATGGAACCAGAGCTCGTCGACCCAGCGTGGGTTACGTCCCTCGACCAGTTCCATGTTCTCGACTATCTGGTGGATGGCGTAGTCGTCTAGTTCTGTAGCCATGAGCACCCCTTCGTCACGGCTGGGTGGATATGAAGACCCCTGGCCGTGAAAGTCACGCGAATCTAGACGAGCGGCCGTTGTGTTTCAATAAGGTCGCCGGTTGTTGTCGTAGTGGTTCCTAGGTGTGTAGCTGCTGCTAGCGACCTTTAAAGGTTGCCGTGCGGCGTTCTTGGAAGGCAGCTACGCCTTCTTTTGCGTCTTCTGTATAGGCGAGATCATCGAAGAGGTCGTGTTCTAGTTGGAGGCCTTCATTGAGGCCCATATCAAGGCCTTCTCGCATTGCCCGCTTAGCAGCCTGCAGTGCGAGTGGCCCACGTGAGCAAAGAGTTTCCGCAAGCTGGCGAGCTGCGGGCTGCAAGCGATCCGCGGGAACGACCTCGTTGATGAGGCCATGTTTAAGTGCGGTATCGGCACCGATTTGATCACCGGAGAAAACAATGCTGCAGGCAATTGCCCAAGGTAGTTCACGAACTAACCGCTGGGTGGCTCCCCAGCCAGGAATGAAGCCGAGTGTAATTTCTGGTGCTCCGAAGCGGGCACCCTCTGTTGCGATGCGCAGATCGCAGGCCAGTACTATCTCTAGGCCTCCTCCAAGCGCGAGGCCGTTAACGGCTGCGATCAAGGGCTTTGTTATCGTCTGGCCCCGCATGATCGTTGCTGGTTCGTTATAGCGCTTGCTTCGTGGGTCGTCGATTAGTGTTGGGATCGTCTCTTTCAGGTCTGCTCCGGCGCTGAAGGAACGCTCGCCGGCTCCGGTGATGATTCCTACCCAAACGTCTTCGTCGGCCTCGAGCTTTGCACAGGCATCAGAGAGCTCGTTCCATGTAGCTAGATCGATTGAGTTCAAAGCCTCCGGCCGATTGATGGTGATTGTTGCGATGTGGTCGCTGATTTCATAGAGCAGTGCCACGTCATCCTCCCCTTAGTTGTATTCGAAAAATCCTCGGCCACTCTTGCGCCCAAGGTGACCGAGGGAGACAAGTCGTCGAAGCATCGTTGGAGCCTTAAACCGCGGTTCTCCGTACTCTTCGAACATGGCCTCGCTGATATGGATCATAGTGTCCAGCCCTACAAGGTCGGCTGTCGCCAGTGGCCCGAGTGCATGGTTGAGTCCCACCTTGCAGGCTTGATCGATGTCCTCGGCCGTGGCGATGCCCCCATCCAGCATTTGAATGGAGTCAAAAATGAAGGGCACCAGTAGGCGATTAACGATGAAGCCGGGAGAGTCCTTTACTCGAACGGTCAGGCGGTCAATCGAGTCGCAGAAAGACATTGCCGAGTCAATCGTCTCTTGAGAGGTGCTCTCCGAGGAGATCACCTCTACCAGAGGAAGCACTGTGGGTGGATTGAAAAAGTGAATGCCGATGACTTGCTCAGGTCGTCCTGACGAAGCGGCCATTTCGCTTAGGGAAAGGGAAGATGTGTTGCTCGCCAGGATGGAGTCTGCCTTGCAAATCTGTCCGAGCTTTTCGAAAAGGTCTTTCTTTACCGGAAGATCTTCGATGACTGCTTCGATCACGAGATCGCTATTGGTAAATTCTTCCATTGATGATGCGCCGTGAAGGCGGGAGAGTATTCGGTCGAGGCGTTCTCTGCTTAGACGACGACGCTCGACATCCCGACTAAGGCGCCGTCGGATCCTAGAGAGCCCCTTCTCAAGCTGCTCTGGATCTTCTTCGGTAACGCGGACGCGGTAGCCATGAGCAGCGCAGATCTGGGCGATTCCTGCACCCATGATGCCACAGCCAACAACGCCCACTTCTTGGATGGTCATTGGTTTCCTTTCTTGGCCACTCCATGCACAGATGTGCAGGGGCCGTCGCAGTATCGCATACGAACTTTGCTTTCTAAGTACTTAGGCAATTTCGTGGTTGGCCAAAGTTTCCAGAGCCTTAACCAAACCCGAGTGGTCTAGGTCGCTCCACCCTTGGGCAACACAGGCGTTCATCAGCTCCTGTGCCGTGGCAGCGTTAGGTAGGCTGATTCCTAGTGCACGAGCGCCCTGCAGGGCCAAGCTAAGATCTTTTTGATGCAGTGCGATGCGAAATCCCGGTTCGAATGTTCGGTCCAGCATGCGCTGCCCGTGTACTTCGAGTATGCGCGAACCAGCAAAGCCGCCCATAAGGGCCTCGCGGACTTTAACTGGATCAACGCCAGCCTTAGAGGCGAAAAGAAGTGCCTCGCCTACCGCTTCGATCGTTAGGGCAACAATGATTTGGTTAGCAACTTTGCATGCTTGCCCTGCGCCCACATCTCCTACCAGTGTGATGTTTGTACCCATCAGCGCTAGTAAAGGATGGGCGCGTTCGAACGTTTCGCCGCTGCCGCCCACCATAATCGTAAGGCTTGCAGATTTGGCTCCGACTTCTCCACCTGAAACGGGGGCATCCAAGTAAGCACATTCTTTTTCAGCTATACGTTCCGCGAAGATTTTTGTTTCTATTGGCGAGATTGAGCTCATATCAATGAGAGTAGTGCCCGCCTTAAGCCCTTCTGCAACTCCTTCGGAACGGAATAGGACTTCTTCCACATCAGGTGTGTCTGGAACCATCGTGATCACGAATTCGCTTCGCGAGGCTGCTTCTGCAGCGGTAGAGCACTCAACAGCACCCCCGTCTAGTAGTTCCTGAGGAAGCGATGATTGGTGTTGTACGACGAACAGGTCGTGACCGGCAGCTTGTAGGTGGTTGGCCATAGGCCGACCCATGATCCCCAGTCCTAAAAATGCGATTTTGGTCATTGCTAAATCTTGCTTGATGTGTGGGCAGCAAGCCACTCCAGGCCTGACTCGGTTGTTGTGGCTGGTGTGTACTCGCAGCCCACCCACCCCTCGTATCCAATTTTGTCCAGGTGGTCCAGGAAGAAGTTGTAGTTAATCTCTCCGGTTCCTGGTTCGTGGCGACCGGGGTTGTCAGCGATCTGAATATGACCGATCGCCTCCAAGTTTTGCTCGACCGTTTGTGCGAGATTGCCTTCCATGATTTGCATGTGGTACGCGTCGTATTGAAGGCCTACCAATCCATCTCCGACTTCACTAATCACGCGCAAGCCTTGGCTACTGGTGTTGAGAAAAAATCCAGGAATATCTTTTGTGTTGATAGGTTCTATCAAGAGTTGTAACCCTGAATCGAGGAAGGCTCGTCCTGCAAACCTTAAGTTCGCCACTAGGGTGGCATTAGCCTCCTGAGAAGAGACTCCGGTTGGTTGGATTCCGGCGAGGCAGTTGGCTCGCGGGCAGTCGAGGGCTTGGGCATACCGAATGGCCAAAAGAACTCCTTCGCGGAATTCTTCTGTCCTGGCCGGATTACAGGCTATGCCTCGTTCGCCCCCTTTCCAATCTCCCGCCGGAAGATTTATGAGGGCTTGTTGTAGTCCATTGTCCTGGAGGTGGCTCGCAAGGTCCTTTTCAGAATGCTCATAGGGAAAGGGGTATTCAACTGCTTTAAAGCCGTGCTGTTTCGCTAGAGCGAAGCGATTTAGGAATGCTGTCTCGGTGAAAAGAAAGTTCAAGTTGGCTGCAAAACGTACCATCGCATGAATAATAAGGCCGTTCGTTGGGCCTTTTACCAGTAAGTGGTTGCAGGACCGCTAGAATATATCAATCACGAATGGAGCAGGCCGATGTTTGTTGCAATGAACCATTTCAGTGTCAATCCTGAGCGAGGGAACGAGTTCGAGGAAATTTGGGAGGGCCGTGAAAGCTATCTCAAGGATCTAGAGGGGTTCGTGCAGTTCTCATTGCTTAAGGGTGACGAGCCCGGTGATTACATTTCCCACACGATCTGGCAATCTCGCCAGGATTTCCTTAACTGGGCACAGTCCGACCACTTCAAAAGGGCGCATCAGCAGGCAGGCCCACCTGAGGGTGTGGTTGAGGGTCATCCCCATGCCAAGTTCTACGATGCGGTAATTGTCGAACAGGGGGCTAGCGCTCCTGTCAGCTGAGTCAAAGGAAGATGCCCCCCTTCTCCCTGAGCATTTTCGTCGTGTTGATGAGGGAGAGGATGCGCAGTTTTATAGTCAGCCGCGCCTTGTCAATCACATCGATGATGGGGCTATCGGTGTTATTGGAGACTTCTACCGGGAGATTCTTCCCTCGGGGGGTAACGTTCTCGACCTCATGTCCAGCTGGGTTTCGCACCTGCCTAGGGACATTTCCTATGGGGGGGTGGTGGGTCTGGGCATGAATCAGACCGAGCTTGACGAAAATCCAGTTCTTACCCAACGGACCGTCCACGATCTAAATCGGGATCCCCTCCTCCCCTACAAGACACACCAGTTTGATGGTGCTGTGGTAAGCGTGTCTGTCCAATACCTCACCAAGCCCGTCGAGGTTTTTGCGGAAGTGGGACGTGTTCTGAAGCCTGGTGCACCATTCGCCGTTACTTTTTCCAACCGTATGTTTCCAACCAAGGCCATTCGAATCTGGCAACTTTGTGACGATAGACAGCGCTCAAGCCTTGTTGCCCTGTATTTCGAGCTATCGAAGGCTTTCGGCGAGGCTCGGGCCTTTAACCTTAATCCAGCTGCGTTCTCTTCAGACCCTGTTTACGCTGTTGTTGCCGAAGCCCTCGGGGCTTCGACAGCTGACTTAGACGAGAGGGGCATTAAATGAAGGTCCTCGGGAGGTAGTTCCAGGGTCCACGACTTCTGTTTGGCAACTCCCATTACCTCGTAGGGTCGTGCCGCGATCTCCACTTCGATGGGCTGTCCCAATGCAGTCGTGAAACGCAAGGTGTGGGTTGCTCCGTAAGCTAGCTCTTCCCGAATTGTTGCACCTACAAGATTTGCTTTGCCTGGCTCATTTACATCCAGGCGTCTTAAGTTGATTCGCTCTGCTCGGATAGCGACTTCGACCGAATCCCCTTCGGCAGGATGCCAGTTGCGTGGTTCTGGCACTCGTAAAATTGTTCCACCTGCTTCGATGGTTAGATCCCCTGGCTTAACCACACTTACTCGGCCTCGCAGGATGTTGGCTACACCTGTCAATTCTGCTACCCGCCCGTTTGCTGGCTGTCGAAAAACATGCTCACGACCTTCGAATTGCAAGAGCCGACCTTCATCGAACACGGCTAGTCGGTCAGCCACTAGATGTGCCTCGCGTAGGTCGTGGGTTACGAAGATCACGCTGAGGTCCAGCTCGCTGCGCAATCGGATTAGCTCTCGGCGGAGCTCTACCCGTAGTGATTCATCGAGAGCGCTGAATGGCTCGTCCAACAATAGTAGATTGGTCTCTCTCGCTAACGCTCTTGCAAGGGCTGTGCGTTGTCGCTGGCCTCCGCTTAGGGACAGTGGCCTTCTGTCGCGCAAGTTGTTCAGGCCCATAAGGTCGAGTAAATCACTAAGGCGTTGTTCCTGCGCCGAACCGGTCATCCCGAATGCGATGTTTTCACCCACGGTCATATGGGGGAATAGAGCGAGGTCTTGTACTACGTATCCGAGACTGCGGTCCTGTGGTGGTAGATCTAGTCCTGCATCAGAATCGAAAACGGTCTCCGCTCCGATTGTGATTCGTCCCCGGGTCGGCTTTAAAAGTCCCGCGATTAGCTGGAGAGTTAGGCTTTTGCCCGCCCCAGAATGTCCGAATAGCACAACGATTTCGTTGCCCGCTTCGAACTGTGCGTTGTATGAGAAATCCTTTAGTTGTAGCTCGGCATTGAAGTTTAGAGTCACGCTGTTCCCCTCGCGCGGCTGGAGAACATCCAGAAAATTGCAAGTGCAACAAGCGCCACCGCAAGTAGCAGTATCGCTAGTGCGACAGCAGCGGTGAGCCCCTCTGCGCTTTCGAAGGTATTGAGGATTGCCAGCGGCATAGTTTGGGTCTCGCCCTGAAGGTTTCCTGCGAAAATAAGTGTTGCTCCCAGTTCTCCTAGAGCCCGCGCCCAGCAGAGGGCTGCTCCGGCCGCTAAGGATGGCCAGCTAAGGGGCAATACGATTTGTGTGAATGCCCTCAGTCGCGATGCCCCCAAGGTATGTGCTACGCGCTCGAATTGCGCGTCTACACTTGCGAAGCCCGCCCTCGCTGCGCGCACGTAAAAAGGTGCGCTAACAAAGAGCTGGGCCATGATTACGGCCGCTGTACTGAATCCCAAGGTTAGTCCGAACCAGTCGTCGAGGGGTCCTCCAAGCAAACCTTTTCGGCCAAATGCTGTTAGTAAGGCCACGCCCGCGATGGTCGGGGGCAGGACGATTGGTAGGTCAATTAGGGCTTCCAATACCCCCTTACCGGGAAAGCGGGTGTGCGATAGCCAATACGCAACAGGTGTCCCTGCCACGATGGCGATAAGAAGGGATAGCGTTGAAGTCCACAGCGATAGCACAAGTGCGTCTAGGGCAGTGTCGCTAGAGATCGCTTTCCATGCGCCGTCCTCTCCCAATCCTCGTTCGATTAGGCCTGCGAAGGGCAGAACGAAGAACACGGCAAAAATTGCGCACAGTAACCCTGCGCTAGCCAGAGGGATTCGTGCCCGTAATGCAATCAAGGTGTTCCTCTCGCCCGTTTGAACCCGTGCTTTTGCAGGGTTGCTTTGCCCAAGGGAGATGTGGTGAACGCTATGAATGACCGCGCAAACTGGTTGTTGGAGAGCAATGCAATGCGGTATTCCACCGGTGTTTGGAGTTGTTCAGGGATTGCGATTGACCGAACGTTATTGCTGGCTGATTCCAGATCGCTCGTATAGACGATCGCAGCTTCTGCCTCACCCAGCTCTACTTTTGCCAATGCTGCGCGCACATTGGCTTCATTGCTTCGAACATTGGCTAGTACTTGTGCAGCGAACTCCGAGCCCAATGCATCGTTTGTTGCTGCAAGTGCAAGTGATTGTCGAGCATACCGTCCTGCGGGCACGGTTTCTGCGGCAAGAACGAGACGCACGCCCCTCTTGGCAAGGTCTGCAAAGGAGATCACACTGCTTGCCCCTTTGTGGACCGCGATGACGAGAGTGTTTTCTGCAAAAGTTTCAGCCTCGATTACCAGTCCTGCTGCATCTAGCGTCGCGACCTCGTCTGGGCTGGCACTTACGAAGACATCGGCAGGTGCTCCCTCTAACACCTGCGTCCTCAACACTGTCGAACCGGAAAACGATAGCCGCACAGTAACGTTGGGGTGCTGCGCCTGGAAGGCTTCCGCTAGGTCCTCAAAAGCTTCTGTTAGTGATGCTGCAGCGAACACCGTAATGGTGTGGTGGTTTGGTGAACCACCACAATGAAGAAGAGAAAGAGCGATCACTGCGAAACCGGCCGCTGTGAGCACCCGCTGTTTCATGGAGTGGCCGCGGCTGTGAAGAGGGTTGCGACATGGTTTCGTAGCCAGTCAACGGTAGCGTCCGCCGCTGAGAGCTTGGATTGGGCGACTAGTCGTGAAAAGCCATCCCCTGCTTGTGAAACCCGCTCTCGCGCACGTTCCTGGTACAACTCGCACACAGCCAGTTGATCTCTTACCAGGGCGGCTTCGGCGGCTGGGTCAACTATGTGCAATACGTATAGCTTTACTAAAAGTTCGAATCGCACCTCGCGCAGTCGTCCGACTGGCTCTTTTAGCCACGTGTTGACCACAGCATTACCTTTGGGGGTCAGGGAGAAACGTTTTCGTGGTGGACGTAGGCCTTCACGTTCCTCGCACCACGTGACTAGCGTTCGCCCCTCGAGGTTGCGTAGATACGTATAGAGTGATCCTTGTTCAATTGGACAGACCTCGTGAAGGTCTTCACTCTCGAAGTAGCGAGCCATTTCGTAGCCGTACATTGGCTGCGTGCGCAAAAGAGCCAGGACCGCATGCTCGCCGGCTAACAATTCTCGTGCCATAGCGCGAGGACTTTATCGAGCCATTTAATACTTGGCAACCAACTAATAAAGGACAAAGGCTTAGGTGCGGTCTTACTTTTGCCCTGTCCGGTTAAATCCTTTCGGAGATAGGGGGGAAATCAGTCATTGAGCGCGTAGCAGGCTCGGATGGCTTCCAGTCTCGCTTCCACCCCTGGCCTCGTGTCATTGTGGGTCACGACGTACAGGTGGTTGTTCCGAACGGCATCTATTACGCGGTCTGCGACTTCAGAGGGGGGCATTCCGGCGGCAATGCCCTGTCGAATGGGTTCGGCAGAGTCAGGTACGTCCTCAGGTCCTCCATGGGTATCGGGACGGTTTCGCCCAGCTTCCACGATTTTGGTTGCTACGCCCCCAGGGCATAACACAGAAACACCCACATTGACGGCTGCTAGATCTACGCTCAGGTGCTCGGACAACCCGACAACGGCTTGCTTCGAAGCCACGTATGAAGCCATACCAGGAGGGGCAAAGAGCCCAGCGCTTGAGGACGTATTAACAATGTGGGCTGCATTACCCTGTTCCAGGATGCGGGGAAGGAACTGGGTCAAGCCGTTTATTACGCCCTGTAGGTTTACCGACATCACCCAGTCCCAGTCGGAGTCACTCATCTCAGAGGCAGAACGGAAGGTCACGACACCGGCGTTGTTACACAGAACGTCTACACTTCCGAAAGCCTCGAAGGCGGCGTCGGCAAGTTCCTTTATGGAACTCCTGTCCGATACATCTGTCCGGACGGCAATCGCGTTTCCACCAGTGTCGTTTATGGAATTTGAAATTCCTTCCGCGGCACTTAAGTCGATATCGGATACAACGACGGAAAGGCTCTCAGCTGCAAATGCTTTACACAGAGCTGCTCCAATACCGCTTCCTCCACCAGTAACTACTGCCGTCTTACCAGTTCCAAGTTCCATGTTCCCCTCCAGCGAGCGCGAATCTTACCGCTTTGCAGGGACCATGCTAGGGCTCCCTAGCACCCCTGCGAACCTTTTCCGTGGCACGATAAGCCTGTGACTCAGGGAACGAGCGAATTCAAAACCGTAGGTATTGTCGGGGGTGGCACCGCTGGCTATCTAACTGCGCTTGCTTTGCGAAAGAAGCTGCCCCACCTGCAGGTCACCCTAATCGAGTCCCCAACCATCCCCATCATCGGTGTCGGTGAGGGCACGACCCCCATCATGGTTAAGTTCCTACACGCTTATCTCGAACGAGATGTGCAGGAGCTGTATAGAAAAGTCCAGCCCACATGGAAATTTGGGGTTAAGTTCGAGTGGGGCCAACCTGGTGACTATTACTTTAACTATGCCTTCCACCCGGGTCCTATTCTTGATTCCGTCTACTACGGTGGTAACTTCAACGAATACTCGCTCGGCTCCATGCTTATTTCCGAAGAACGGGCCCCTATTCTCACGGGCGAGGGTGGTCAACTCACTTCTCTAATCGACCGCATCCCTTTCGCCTACCACCTGGATAACAACCGTTTTGTTGCCTATCTGCGAGAAGAGGCAGCGCGTGATGGGGTGGAGCGCCTAGAGCTGTCGGTTAACACCTTTGTTCCTGCTGAGGATGGAGAAAGCCTAGACCACATCATTACTGACGATGGGGAAGAACGCCGCTTTGACCTTTACGTCGATTGCACAGGCTTCCATTCAAAGATGATTGGTGAAGCTCTCGGCTCTCCTTTTCAAAGCTACGAAGACAGCCTTTTCTGTGATCGCGCTATTGTGGCCAACGTTCCTCATGGCGGCCACATAAAGCCCTTTACCACTGCTGAAACGATGGATGCAGGTTGGTGTTGGAACACACCTTCCATCGAGGATGACCATCGTGGCTATGTCTTTTCGTCACGGTTCCTCTCGGATGACGCGGCCGCTGCCGAGATGAGATCTAAGAATCCGGGGATGGGTGACCATCGCGTCATCCGCTTCAAGACAGGTCGACGCGAGCATTTCTGGAAGGGGAATGTGGTCGCTATTGGAAACTCCTACGGCTTCGTTGAACCGTTGGAGTCAACAGGGCTCCACATGATCATCCTAGAGATCAATCAACTAGTCCTTAACTTCCCTCGCTCCAAAAAGGACACTGCGATCCGGGGCATCGTTAATCGCACATTAAATGCTCACTGGGACGATGTGCGGTGGTTCCTTGCGGTGCATTACCGCTTCAATGAAAAGTTACAGACTCCCTTCTGGAAGGCCTGCCAAAATACGGTCGATATACGTGGTGCCCAAGAGCGTGTGGAACTGTTCCGAGAGCGAGCACCTCTTACATACCGCCAGTCCCAGTTCTTCAAGACAGAGGAGGTCTTTGGCGATTTCGCATATGACGTCCTTCTCCTTGGCCAACGAGTTCCAGGCCGCTACCTTGAAGCAAGTCAGAGTCGAGTTGAGTGGCAAAAGCGTGTCGATGGCTTGCGGCAATTGACGGGGAATGCACTTACGCAGGAGCGTGCCTTCGAAGCCCTCAATGGAGCTCCTCCCGAAATCCTAGGAAGTCTGGTTGCTTCGCCCAACACTTGGGTTGTTTGGCCCTAAGCGGACTTGGTCAGGAATATGCGGGAGTGCTTTGACCGAGGGGAATTAGCTCTTCCCCTGATTTGCTTGAAGACCCTTTGCTATGCGCTCGCTGGCTGTAGTGGAATCCTCGAACCGAACCGCTTGTCGACTTAGCACTGGAAAGAGTGTGAAGATCGGAGTGTTAAAGGGGATTGTTGCGGAATCGATACCAGGTCGGAGTGCCAGGTGAAGGTTAACGTAGTTATAGCTAAGCCCTTCTTGCCAGGGCTCGTCGGTAACGTGTTCGTAATCGTCTGTTGTTCCCAGTCCGTAGGTGCGTGTCATTAGGCCACTTGCCCCAGTCAGTCCAATGTCAAGCAGCTCCGGTGTTCCTTGAATTAATACTGCAACGCGGGATGCATCGAACCATACCTTGAGGTTGCAGCTCACCTGTATGTAGTGACCAAGGCTCCCTAGGTGTTGTAGTACCGTCAGTGGGAAACCTAGTTCTGGGGGGGCGTTGTTTGGAGCTGGTCCGTCGTAACGAAACTCTGGCTCCTTCACTTTCGACGCTGATATATAGATGAGGTTTGGGTCATCTACGGGAATATCGACTACCGTACCGTCACGATCGCTCGTAATTTGGCCCATTTGGTATCGGAGTGGGAACGAATACCCAGGCTTGCCATAAAAAATACGTACGCCTGTTTCAAGAGGATCCTCGGGCGAACGGCTCAGCTTAAGATCAAAGGGTAGTAGTACATGGAAAGCGTGTGTGCGGGCATTCATGAATGGCCCGCAGGCACCTTCAAACTCTTTGTGGACGACTGTGTTTTCCGGCTCGAACTGTTGTGCTGGGCCCGTGTAGTTCTGGGCTCGGCGTGCCTCTGGTGTTAGGTGGTAGAGGTCCTGGTAGCTCGCGGCCGCTCGTTTCTGGGCGATGTCAGTGAAGTACTCTGGTGCCACGCTCTCGATAATGATGTGTTCCTGCTCTTCAGTGGTGGACCGATTAACTCTGATGGCTTCGTGGTAGCGGCTAAGCTCATAGCTCGTCTTCTGTAATTCCTGCGCCACCTGCGCCTCGACCGCGGTCCCTGCTAGTCGTGTCTGAGGCAAGAGAGCCTGTGCTCTCTTTAGGAAGTCCAATTTGGTGCTGTAGCGCCGCGGCTCAGGAGCGAAGGCTTGTGCTGCGGCCAAGAGTAGGTTGAGCTGTTCATCTGCCAAAAGGCCAAGGGCATCCAGATCGTTTTCACGAATGAATGCCGCTGCTAGCGGAGCAAAAGATTGCTCGCGCCGAATGCCTAATGTGAGCAGGTAGTGTAGGTAGCTTCGGGCCCCTTCAGGCGTCATGATCTCAGTCATTGCGTTGGGATGGTACACCGGAGGTACCCTGTTTCCGCTACCATCGCGGCTATTAAGGTATCTAAAAAGGGGAAGGCTACCCATGGTTGGACAAGCCGAAGTCGAGATCGCACGCAGGCTGTTTGAGGAAGGTTGGAGTGGCGGGCATGTTGATGCGCCTCTCCAGTTCATGACTGAGGACATCGTTATGCGGGACATCGTTGGCCATCCTGAGGCCATGAGGGGCCATGCTGCTGTCAGAGAATTCTGGCAGCATGCTGCGCCTACCTTGAAGGTCCTTCCTGAAGATATCTATGTGGCTGGGACTGGCGTGGCGGTGCTTTGGATGGCCTACGTACAGGTTCCCCAAAGTGCTGAGGAGAATGCAGGACGTTGGTTGTGTGGGGAGGGAATGTCTCGCCTTGAATTCGATGGTGGCAAGGTTTGCCTAGAGGTGGACTATTGGCACGGTCCCCAAGGGGTATGTGATGACTGGAACGAACATTGGGAAGCGCGGCGCGCGCGGCAATGGAATGAGCTAGGCACTATTACGGGCGCCTAACTCATTCTCCTAAGGAGGAAAAGATGGCCCTTCCTGAGCGGTGGGATCTTGAAGTAGATGTGGCTGTGCTTGGCTCCGGAGCGAGCGCAACTACTGCCGCTATTCTTGCGAGTGACAGCGGGGCTGAAGTTGCTCTGCTGGAGCGCGCAGAGGTTGTGGGTGGAACGACAGCCCTTTCTGGGGGCGTGCTTTGGATTCCTAACAATCACCATATGTTGGAGGCTGGCATCGAGGATTCCCGTGAGGATGCACTCGCCTACCTTAGCTCTCTCTCTCTCGGCATGATGGACGATGAGCTTGTTGAGACTCTTGTCGATACCGGTCCCGAGATGCTGCGCTACATGGAGGAGAACACTCCTGTCTCTGTGCACGTTTTTGAGGGCTATCCGGATTATCATCCAGAGAATCCCGGTGGGAAGCCCGGCGGTGGCCGCTCACTCGACAACGATCTTTTCCCCTTCGAGGAGCTTGGTCCATGGTCCCGATTAATTAATCATCAGCCCGATGCGACCTTCCTTCCTGCCACCATGCTGGAGATCGACACGATTGGTCTTGATGGGATTCCTTCTGAGGTCCTTGAGGCTCGGAGAGCGAAGGACATGCGTTCGACAGGCCAGGCTCTAGCAGGTTCGCTAATTAAGGGCTGTCTGGACCGTGAGATTCCTGTCCAGACTTCCACACGGGCTCGTCAACTTATTCTCGATGAGACCGATACCGTCGTTGGCGTCAGGGCGGAGCGCAATGGGCAGGCCTACTTTGTGAAAGCAAGGAAAGCTGTGGTGATTGCCTCGGGTGGCTTCGAGTGGAATCGGGAACTAGTAAAGGCGTTTTTGCGTGGCCCCATGACAGCACCGACTTCGACTCCAGAGAATGAAGGGGACGGGCTCCTTATGGCCATGGGTGCAGGAGCAGCGCTTGGCAATATGAGTGAAGCCTGGTGGATTCCCGGCATTCATGTTCCTGGAGACAACATGCGAGGCCGTGATTTTGCTCGGCTCATCCTTGCGGAGCGCACCTGGCCGCGGTCCATCATCGTTAATCGCAAAGGCAAGCGCTTTATGAATGAGGCTGCTAATTACAACGCAGTTGGCCATGCCTTTCACACCTTTGATCCCAATACCTTCGAGTTCATCAATCTTCCTGCTTGGCTTGTAGTTGACAGTCAGTACGAGGCTCCAATCGCTCGTTACCGGGTTGGTCCTGAGGCGCCATCATGGATTCGCCGTGGGGGCTCACTCCCTGATCTTGCGAATGA
Organism: Dehalococcoidia bacterium UBA2991; assembly: GCA_002346645.1. Taxonomy (GTDB): domain Bacteria; phylum Chloroflexota; class Dehalococcoidia; order Tepidiformales; family Tepidiformaceae; genus UBA2991. The sequence continues at coordinate 50,337 of DEAD01000008.1, read as the reverse complement.
GATTGGTGTTGATGCGGTGGGACTTGAGGAGACAGTTCTTCGGTTTAATCGGGATGCTATTAGAGGGGAAGATCCAGAATTCCAACGTGGCGTGAGCGCGTATGACAGCTATAACGGTGATCATCGTGTGGAAGCTCCGTTTACCACCCTCGGTCCTATCGATACGCCCCCCTACTACGCCGTTCAGATAGAGTCGGGTGTGCTTGGCACCAAGGGTGGCCCACAGACCAATGAAAAAGCGCAGGTTATGAGGGCTACTGGTGGTGTGATCCCTGGTCTATATGCCGTTGGCAATGCCATGGCGGGAGTCACTGCTATGGTCTATGGGGGTGCTGGTGGAACCCTTGGGCCTGGTATGACGTTTGGGTACATAGCGGGAATGAATGCAGCCCAAGAACCTAACCATATTTCCTGACAGCCCGGGGATCTGTGGAGTTTCCCATGTGACCATGCGCCGGTAGGCTGCGGTCGGGGACTTGGCCTGCCTGTGATTGGCTCCTGGCCCGCCCTGGAGGAACGATGAAGGTTCATGAGTATCAGGCAAAGGCACTCTTCGCGCAGTTCGGTGTAGAAGTGCCAGGGGGCAGTGTCGCTGCAACTCCAGGGGAAGCTCGTGCTATAGCGGAAGAGCTTGGTGGCAAGGTTGTTGTAAAGGCTCAGATTCATGCCGGTGGAAGAGGCAAGGGGCGCCTCGTTTCTGAAGGTGAGACGGTTGCCATGTTTGAGCGACTTATTAACGATCCGGAAAGCAACGAAGGCCAAGTGCGCGGTGAGCGAGTTGGAGGGGTGCGGCTTGCCAGCACAGCTGAGGAGGCTGAACAGGAGGCTGCCAATATTCTTGGAAAGCATCTTGTCTCGATCCAGACCGGTCCTGAGGGGAAGTTCGTTAAGCATGTGCTGGTTGAAGAACAGTCTGCAGTCGATCGTGAGTTCTACCTCGCGATCATTGTCGATGGTGCGCAAGCAGCTCCCCTCATAATGGCTTCGACCGAAGGAGGGCAGGAGATTGAAGTGGTTGCTGCCCATGATCCTGAGGCGATTGTTCGGCTGCCTGTAAACCCTGCGTCAGGCTATGAGCCTTATATCGGGCGGACCCTTGCAGCTCGATTGGGTCTTGTGGGTGAGCAGGCCTCTGCCCTGAATAAGCTTGTAGGGGGCTTATATCGTGCTGCTGTCGAGAGCGATGCTAGTCTCGCCGAGATCAATCCTCTTGTCGTAACAGAAGAAGGGCGCGTCCTTGCGCTCGACGCTAAGTTCACCGTCGATGACAACGCCCTTTTCCGACACCAAGATCTTGCTGACCTGCGTGATAAGGATGAGGAAGACAGGCTTGAGGTGCTAGCTGACGATCTCGGGGTTGCAAACTTCATCAAGCTAGATGGGAATATCGGTTGTATTGTCAACGGCGCTGGGCTTGCGATGGCGACCATGGACTCGATCAAGTTTGCGGGGGGCGAACCAGCTAATTTCCTAGACATTGGAACTGTGAATGATCCTGCCCGTGTAGTGAACGCTATTCGTGTTATCAGTGAGGACCCCTCAGTAAAGGCGATCCTAGTGAATATCTTCGGGGGCATGGCTCGCGTAGATATTATCGCCCAGGGTGTAATCAATGCGGAGAAAGAGCTAGGCCTAGATGTTCCTGTAGTGATGCGTTTGGTTGGCACCAACCTTGCTGAGGGCGAGCAATTGTTGTCAGAGGCTGGTCTCGACGTGATCCGGGCCGAAAGCTTGGGTGAAGCTGCAGAGAAGGCAGTTGCTGCTGCTGGAGCCGCCTGACTTTCGGCTAATTTCAGAAGTGGCCGTTAGCGATCCTCTAGTACTCGCCCCAGTGCGCGGCCTTTATCAGGCGTGGGATCCTCTATCAATCCGTAGATCTCTCGTCCTTCATGGTCTTCCGGCAAGTGCTCTGTGATAGGAAGCCCCTCTTCGTTAACAAAAAGTAGGCAGTGACAGTATTTGAACTTCTGCATTTCATCGCAGGCACAAATCCAATCTCGTCGTTTGGCCTCTTCGTCTCTTGGTAGGTAAAGGCCTTCGGGCCAGTTTCCGGCATCATCCTTCTCGGGATAGAAGTTGCAGGGGCAGATTGGTCGGCCGTACTGGTCAACGTTGTCTGCGAGGCCCAGGACGACTGCCTCTGTAATGGAGCGATCCGGATGGAGGTGGGTTCCGGATTTAGTTGCGAACTTCTCCGCATAGTTCCACATCTTCTTCATCGATTTTTCACTGGGCTGTTCGCGCATACGCACTCTCCTACTGTCATCTGGAAGCCTAGGCTGCTGGGCCTTCCCTGGCCAGCTGCGGAAGCGTTTAATTGATGCATTGCAAAGGTTTTTTGTAATTCTTGGCGTTGACGCCTTGATCTAGGTTTCTTATGCTCCCGCGAACCGTAGGTCTATTCGATGGAGGAATTTTATGCGCGAGAACTACTGGGCTAGGAAACGTCTCAGTCGACGAGGTGTTCTTAAGGCATCAGCAGCGGGTGCTGTTGGTGCAGGCGCCTTCGTAGCTGTTGGTTGCGGTGATGATGATGATGACGATGCGGAGGTTGCAGCTGCGACCGAAGCTGCTGCAACAGCTGCTCCAACGGAAGCTCCCGCTGCTGGGCCAGTCGATGGTAGCTTCTTCAGCCAGTACACAGGTATTAGCGGTACCACCCTAGACCTTCACAGGGAGCTTTACCGGGGAATTGCCTACACAGCCGGTAATGCCTACAACAACCTGCTTAAGTTTACGGACATGGATAACTTCGTGATTGGTGGGGAAATTGCACGTGGCCTGCCAGAGCAGCCTGATGAGGTGACGTACAACTTCACGATCCGGGACGATGTGAGTTACCACAACAAGCCCCCAGCCAATGGCCGGGCTATGACCATGGACGATATCCGCTGGAACATCGAGCGCCAGCGTACTAGCACACGTGCTGATGGCACTGAGGACACTACCTTTTTCCGCCATCCCCTCATCTATAAGGGCATCGAGGACGTTGACTACGTTGATAGCACCAATTTCACAGTAACGATGTCCTCGCCCCAGGTAACTTGGCTTGGGGACATGACCGATGAGTTCAACGGAATTCTCTATCCCGAGATTGGGGAGAAGCTAGAGGATGAGAATGAGTTCGGTGTGTTTAGTGCAGACAATGTGCTTGGCACGGGTCCTTTCGTTTTTGACGAGTTCGAGTTACAGGACCGCGCGCATGGCGTGCGCAATGATGATTACTTCCTTCGTAAGGACGGAACCATTCCGGGTATGGTCGACGAGCTATTCTTCGTGAACCTCGGTGGCGATATCAATCCGCAGCGCCTTGCTTTTGAGCAGAAGCAGATCGATGAACTTGCTTCCCGTGACAAAGCGGTGATGGATGAGATTGAGGCTAATAATCCGGAAGTTGAGTCCTTCCGTGTGGGCGATCCGAACAACAACCTAGAGTTCGCCTACAACTACACGACCAACCGTGCTCTTTCCGACGAGCGCATTCGGACGGCGATGTTCCTCGCTACGGACCGTGCCCTCGTTGCAGAGCAGCACTTCCAGGGCCTGGGTAGGCCAAATCCCGCTGTCAACTGGCCCTTCACGGCTTGGGCGCTCTCCCAGGAAGAGCTTTCCCAGGCTCCCGGCTATCGCCAACCTAAGGACCAGGACATCGCTGATGCCCGTGCCCTTTGGGAACAGGCGGATGCTGAGGGTCACGATGACGATGACTACAAGGTCACTACCGTCGACTTCCCGCAATATGTGCCGCTACTTGAGTGGTTCCCGGCGATGCTCAATGCAAACCTTGCTACTGAAAAGTGGGGTGGGCAGGCAATTCCGGTGACTTCCCTACTTGAGTACAACAACTCCGGCCAAGCCTCGGTGGGCTACCTCGGTGGCTGGGACCAGTGGAATAGTCCCGATCCCCGAACTCGGTTCGCGCAGGTTTACTCTGCTCATCCCGAGGATGGAGGCCGCGGAACCATCAACTTCTGGAAGTACCAAACTCCAACCATGGAGGGGTATATAGATGCGATGTTCACCGAGTTCGACAACGAGAAGGCGCAGGAGATTGTCAAGGAAGCTCAGCGCTTTGCACTGACAGATGCAGGCTCTGGCCATCTTCAGATGGTGGGTGGCCTTACTAGTTGGGTGAAATGGCCTTACCTACATCGTAAGGGGCCGTTCTTCATTACTTATGGGACGACCATCAGTCAGGAACTTTGGATTGACCAGGACGACCCGACATTCCAGGGGAAGCAGCGCCCCGCCTGAACTGGTAATAGCGAAGAACTGTTTCATGCCTCCCTCGCAAAGATTGCGAGGGAGGCATGGGGCAATCTCGGAGTGTGAGGTACATCCTTCATGACCGAGTACGTAATTAGGCGTTTCTTTCTAGCGCTGGTCACGATTTGGATCGTTCTGACCTTCGTTTTCTTTGTTCTGCGCGTCCTTCCAGGAGACTACGCTGAGCAGCAATTGGCGAATCAGTTTTTCGCTACGGCGGCTCGCTCGGAAGAGCAGCGTGCTGAGCAGCTGGCTCTTGCCCGTGCGCGGCTAGGTAGTGACAAGCCTCTCTACGAGCAGTACGGACGCTTCTGGTGGAGCATTCTCCGCGGTAAGTCAGAGGATTCGTTCCAATACAATCGGTCTTCTTTCAGCGTGGCGGCTGAATCTCTGCCCTATACGGTGCAGCTAGGGGTCATGTCGCTTGTAATAGGTGTGCTCTTGGCTTTACCGGTTGGAACTCTTACAGCGATTCGTCCTGATGGGGCACTTGATGGTTTTTTGCGCATTTTTGCGATCTTCTTCCTCGCTGCGCCTGCATTCCTAACGGCTGCGATCGCTTCAGCCTATGCTATTAAGTACGACATCCTGACAATCGGAGTGACTTCCCAAGAGCTAATTTGGGAGGACCCCTGGGCGAGCTTCCAGTTATTCATTGTTCCTGCTCTTGCAGGGGGTCTGGCGACGGGTGCAATCCTGATGCGCTTCCTCCGTTCGGGCATGCTAGAAGTACTTCGTCAGGACTATGTGCGTACTGCACGGGCGAAGGGATTGGCTGGCTCAGTTATTATTTTTCGCCATGTCCTTCGCAATGCCCTCATTCCTGTCGTAACTATTCTTGGCTTCATAATCGCTTCACTTGTAGCCGGAAACGTTGTCCTTGAGACGATGTTTGCCATTCCTGGCATGGGTTTTGAAATCCTTACTGCGATCCGCATTCGGGATATCCCTGTGACTCAGACCTTCACGCTCCTTCTTGTTGGTGCTGTTGTTTTCGTCAACCTTGCTGTTGATCTGAGTTACTTCCTCATTGATCCCCGGGTGACTGTTGGGGGAGCTGAGGCATGAGCGTTTCGGCAAATACAGGAGAGCTCACGAACGAATTTGTTCGTCCGCAGGAAGCGCCAAGATTGGTAAGGGCAGCGAGGCCCATGGTCCGCTTCTTCATTCAGAAGAAGATTGGTGGTATCGCCTTTTTGATAGCTACCACCATTCTTGTGCTGGGAATTATAGGTCCGTGGATCGCTCCTTATGGGAAAGATGAGCCTTTTCAGATCGCCAATCCCAGGTACGACGTCAGCTCAGACGATCCAGAGGAGTTTAGACAATTCATTGGACTCCGGCTTGAAACTCCCAGTTGGGATCATTTACTTGGTACTGACGACAAGAACCGGGATCTTCTGACGAGGATGTTGTTTGGAGCTCGCCGATCGATGCTCCTCGGCTTTGGTGCAGCCCTGATTGCTACGGCTTTTGGTTCAGTTCTCGGTGTGGTCTCGGGTTACTTTGGTGGGTTTGTCGATCTTGTTGTGCAGCGCTTGGTAGATTCGTTTATCGCGTTCCCACCACTACTTTTTCTTCTCCTCTTACAACAGACAGGGGAGGCCTCCTTGATGCGAACGATTATCGCACTGTCGTTCCTAAATATTTTCGGTGTTTCACGTGTCGTGCGTTCGGCTACGCTCGCTGTGCGGAACGATGTCTATGTTGAGGCCGGGCGCGTTATCGGGGTGCAGCCGCCCCGCATGATTTTCCGGCATGTTCTTCCGAACGTATTTGCACCGATAATTATCATCTTCTCTACGACTATTGGTGGTGCCATTCTTGCCGAGTCAACGCTTGCTTTCCTTGGTTTGGCACCGCCGGGTCCAAGTTGGGGTTCAATGGTCAATGATGGACGCCAGTTCTTCGCTTCGAAGCCGATTCTAGTTGCTGTAGGTGGTGGGGCAATTACCCTCACAGTGCTGTCGTTCAACGTTTTTGGCGATGCGCTTCGTGATGTGCTTGACCCACGTCTCCGCGGCGGATAACTCGAACCACTGTAATTGACACTATTCCAGGGCCAATTACCCCGGGCAGGGGCGCAATGCGAACAAACACTGACGTCTATCGGTAGTTGGAGGGTCGTGGGCTACTACTGGCTCTTATAGACCGTCCGATAAGGATGATGGCTTGGATGGGGAATCACTATCAGGAGTCGTGGGTTAATCCCTGGATAGGCTCCTGAACGTCGCTCTGCTTGAAGACCTCAATGATTTCCCCATTCTTCATTAGTCGAATGATCCGGTTGCCATCCTCGTCAATCGTGTCAACACGCGAGTCAGCGTCAACCACTACTTCGCGCCCGTCCACAAGCGTTACTTTCATTGCTAGCAAACCCATAGCTAGATCCCCCTTGGATCAGGCACATTGACGACAATAGCCTCCATTGTGGTCCGCGCCAGCAGGAAGACGGCTTCATTGCTCGAGTCGAGATTTTCCTCTGCATGGATTTCATAGGGTGGAACGAAGATAAAGTCGCCCGGTCCTGCGTCAGTCACATGCTCTAGTGTGTCTCCCCAACGGAAGCGGAGGTGCCCTTCGAGTACAAAGATGCCGGACTCGCTCTCGCCGTGGTGGTGCACGTCGGAGGATCCCCCTGGTTCATTATGGCCGACACCCATCCATAGTCCCTTCGAGCCAGTCAGTTCTCCGGAGACGCCAGCTTCTCGATGCATACCGGAAGTTTGTGCGGTCCCTGTTTCGCGTTCTGCTGGGCGGATGATCTTCACCATGATCTTGATTCTACGGGCAACCTTGGAGCAGGCGAGTTCGCATGCATGTGGGAGGCTATGCGCTAGTATCGGAGAAGCACTTAGGTGTTCGTGAACCCCCAGGAGGCTGCTCGTGACTATCCCTGAAGGTGCAACAGAAGTCATTCTCAGCTATGTCCGCAAGAAAGCAGCGGAATGGACCCCCGAAGAGATGGTGCAGCGGGTGCAAGCAGCTGTTCACGAACTTGAGGAAGCTGCGTTTGCTGTGCCTGATGACTTGTTAGAGGTGTGTCAGGAAGGTCAGGAATGGAGTCCTTTGGAGTGCATCCGTCATGTGGCTGAGGTCAATCATGGAACTGCTACTCGTGTGCACGGGGTAGTCTCCCAGGGTGTTCTACTCGATGACATTCCGCCGGTTCCAGAGAGCCGTACGGAGGTTCTTGCAACTCACGCAGAGATTATCGCTGGAGTGGTAAGTGCTGTGCTGGAGGGTGATGGCGATCCGGATGCGGACATTGTGTGGCTCCACCCCTTTCTAGGGGAGCTAAATTGGCGGGAATGGCTCCTTACGTTGAGAGTTCACTCGCTTGACCATGCTCGTCAGCTTGCAGCGCTTCAGGTCTCCTCCCCGTAGCGATTGTGTCTTCTGTTGATGGGGAGGAACCCCTGCGTTTCTTCGATATTCTAAATATGGCTTCTAGTGTTGCTTCTGCTCATGGGGCGCGGGCGGTTGCCCCCACTCACCTGCTGGAGGCCCTTGCTGTCCTCATGGGTGAAGTTCAGTTAGAGAACCTCGGTGATGTTGTCTCCCCGCTAGGTCACGGAAGACCCCAACTATCCGTGGATGGTGCAGTCCAGGAGTTAACGCAACGCTGGTTTAAGAAGCTCGGAAGTTCGCCTGATGCGACGCTTGGGAGCGTGGAATTGCGAGACTACCGTGCTGAGGTGGAAATCCTAATTAAGTTGTGATTGGGCGTGCTTGCAGGAGGAACATTTTGCCTGCGTCGTCGTAGGCGAACTCGATATCTACTGGAGCTCCGTATTCCTGTTGTACCGAACGTGCGACCTGGACGATTTCGTCTACCTCTAGATCGCTGAGAGATGGTTCCCCGACCATCTCTGGCGCAATAGGTGCTCGCTCGGTGCCACCCTCGGCTAGACGCACCTGTTCGTATTTCTCGCTGATTGTCCGTTCCCGCACTTCTTTATCCGGACCGACAATGAATGAGTCTGGGGTGACATAACCTGAAACCACCGACTCGCCCAGCCCCCATGAAGCGTTTATGAGTACTTCGTCTGTGGCTCCTGTCATGGGGTTCTTCGTGAAAGCGACCCCACTGGAACGAGCTCGCACAACTTGCATTACCACTACTGCCATCGCCTCTCCTTCATGATCTATGGCCCGGAAGGCTCGGTACTGAACAGCACGCTCCTGCCAGAGGCAGCGATAGCAGTCGACCACCGCTCCTACGATCGCCTCCTTTCCTTGTAGGTTGAGAAAGCTTTCATATAGCCCCGCAAAGGAGCTGCCGGCGCTGTCCTCATTAATGCTGCTTGAACGCACGGCAAAGCTGGCCCCTGGTCCGGCTTGGGATTCCAGTTCGTCTATGGCGTGTTCGATAGCAGTTCTCGTGGAGGTATCTAAGGTTGCGTTTACTAATCGTTCAGATATTGGCTCTAAAGCTGTACGAATGGCGGCGATCGGTGTTCGTGCATCAAGTTCCGAGAGGGAAGCAGTTAGTTCAGAAATCCGCTGGGTTTTTGCAAAGGAGACATATTCCTCAGCAGAAATGACGAATCCGGGGGGGACGGGGAATCCTAACCCTGACAAACGGGCGAGGCTTCCGCCTTTTCCGCCGAGGTGACGTTCTGTTGCATTGGGCTCGTTTAGCCACACGATTGAGTCAGTCACAGTGGGGGGAGTTTATCGAGAGAGCGCTGCATAGGACAGCAGGAATGCGACGGGCACCGAGAGCCGCCGTAAGATCTCTCAATGGAAGAATTTCCCAGTCCTGAGATGGTCACCCTGGAAGGAGGGGTCTTCTTAATGGGAAGTGACCGCGGTCGTCCCGATGAGAAGCCTGTACACCCAGTTGAGATAGAGCCATTTCATGTCGCTGTTTCGCCTGTCACGAACGCTCAGTTCGCTCCCTTCCTAATAGCTGGGCAGGATCCTCCTCGGTTTTGGGAAGATCAGCGGTTTAACGCTCCCGCTCAGCCAGTTGTGGGGGTTAGTTGGTTTGATGCTATTGCTTACTGCGAGTGGCTTGCTTCGAAGACGGGAATTCCATATCGGCTTCCGTTTGAAGCAGAGCGCGAGTATGCCTCACTTGGGGGCCTTGAGGGGGTGGATTGGCCCTGGTCAGGCAAACACTGGCAGGATCATCCAAGGGCTGACCATATCGCTACTGCCGATCGCCCCCACTCCCCTGATGCTGCTTGTGCTAACGGTTACGGACTTCGTTGCATGGCTGAGAACGTGCACGAGTGGTGTTGGGATTGGTATTACCCTGACGCCTACAGTGAAAGGAATGCTGGGGAGCTACAACCTACTGAACGAGGCCGCAAAGTGAGTCGAGGAGGTAGTTGGCGCCACGCTGTCAGGTTTACCCGGCTTACTGCTCGCGCAAGCCTCTCCCCGGAGCGGCGTTATAACGATTTTGGTTTCAGACTTTATGCCAACGTCTAAGGCCTAGGTCGAAGCTGCCTCTATAAGCTGTGCGGTGTGCTCAGCCAGATGGTTAACGTTGAGTTCGAAGAGTGCCTCGACTGTCCCAAATCTGTCATGAGGTTTTTCTAGGTCCTCTGGAGTAACGTGCTTTAGCTTGGCATCGCACCTGCTCACGACTGCGTCAAACTCATCGACTGCTTCGATTGAGGAAGCGCAATCTGGCTGGCCGACTTCGATTCCAGGATAGCCACATGCCTCACAGATCATTGTTGTGAGGCGTGCCTCGATTTGGATGACATGCTCTGCTATATCCTGTGCGGTCCACTCATCGTCTCCAGGCCCCTTCCTCCACCCCATCTCAGCTTGTTCAATAGCCTCGCGAAACGTGGCGCGCGCTGCGGCCAATGTTGCTCTCACCTCGTCCGGTGTTGCCATGTTTGTCCTCCCCGCCGTTGGTTCCTCAGTGTTTACGCTGAACGTTCCCAACCGTCGAGACCCTAGCTCTTCTCTCGTGATGCGAACGTACAATAGTTCTCATGGAGATGATGAGGTTAGGGTGCACTAGTTCGAGACTCGTTAGGCCTAGCTGTAGTTGCATCAGGTCTGAAGACTTCCTGGTCCTGGCGATTTGGAACGTTCGTATTAGAGGGGCGGTTTCGTCCGAAAACGAGGCGAATAGTCGCCCGTATGAACAGCTGGTTTTGTAGGGACAGGGAGCGAATGTGATGCCTCATGCTGCTGAGCCAACTGCCCTCGATGGCATCACCGTATTAGATTTGACGTCCCACATTGCAGGTCCCTACTCGACAAAGTTACTTGCCGACCTTGGCGCCCGGGTAATAAAGGTGGAACGGCCAGGGGGTGACCCCAGTCGCTCCTTGGGCCCCTGGCTTAATGATGAAGTTGGGCTAGAACGTAGTGGTACTTACCAATTTCTTAATACAAATAAGGAGTCGATCGTCCTCGACTTAAAATCGTCGGCAGGACGAGAGGTGCTTGAGAAGCTTCTTTCGCGTGTTGCAATAGCTATTACCAGTTCGCCTCCCGTTGTTGCCGAACGTCTCAACCTCACCCCCGAAGCTCTTCGCCAAGTTGCCGATATTAATGTTCTCTCGCTAACGAATTTTGGTTGGAACGGGCCTTATCGGGACTACGCCCTTTCTGAAACTGTGCTCTATGCGATGGGGGGCGAAATGTTCTCTCACGGCTCGAGTGATCGGGAACCATTGAAGATGGGGGGAACGGCCTCTCTCATTCAATGTGGAGCGATGGCTGCGATAGGTGCTCTCGGTGCGGTCTATGCGACTGAAGTCCATAACATTACCCAGCGCGTGGATGTATCGCTTTTCGATGTCCAGCTAAACAGCGTTGATCGGCGCAGCTCAGCGATCATGGCGTTTCGCTTCTCAGGGCGGATTAATTCGAGGCCAGAGGTGGCTGGGCCCTCGACAGGGGCTGGCATTGTAGGAGTTTTTCCCTGTGCAGATGGTTACGTGGAGATGACTGCTTCGGCAGGGCCGTATTGGAAACGGTTTGCTGAGATGATTGGGCACGCCGAGTTCACTGAACCAAAGTGGCAGGACCCCAATTGGATGAATTCCCCTGAAGCCCGAGAAGAGATAGATCTCGCTCTCTATCCGTGGCTCATGGAGCGCACTCGTGCCGAGATTTGGGAGGCGGCTCGCAACAGCCATGCCATACTAGCCCCTCTTTTCAACGCGGCAGACCTGTACAAGGATCCAGTCTTTCGCGAGCGGGGGTTATGGACCGAGGTTGAGCATGAGACATTGGGATCTTTCCCAATGCTAGGTCGACCCTACGTTCTCAGCGAAACGCCTTGGGCTATCCGGAGGGTAGCCCCAAGCCTCGGCCAGGACACAACGGTCCTTCTTGAAGAAGTTGGTTATGGCGAGGCTGAAATCGAGAAACTGCGTAGTTCGGGGGCTGTGGCATGAGTGCGTTCCTCCCACTCGAAGGGGTCCGGGTTTGCGATTTTGCTTGTGTCTGGGCAGGCCAGACCGCGACTATGTACCTAGCTGACCTTGGTGCTGATTGCATCAAAGTGGAGAACCCATTTGTGTGGAATCCCGCAACTCGTGCTGCTGCGCCGGTTCTACCTGCTACTGCGGCGGCCCGCCTACCCGCGTGGATGGCAGGACATCCCAACGGCGACCCCGGTCCTCGGCCTTGGAACAACAGCCCTGCCTTTATCCACGTTATCCGCAACAAGCGGTCTTTTACCGTGGATAGCAGGCGTCCCGAGGGGTTGGCAATTGTAAAAAGCCTCATTGCCATTTCTGACGTGCTGGCTGAGAACCTTGCACTTGGAACACTGGGAAAGCTGGGTCTCGATGACGATGCTATTCGTGGGGTAAGTCCTAACATTGTCATCCTTCATTTGCCCGCGTATGGGCGGACGGGTGCCTATGTTGAGGGACGAGGCTACGGTGCTCATATCGATGGCGTAGCTGGATCTACGATCCTCCGTGGTTATCGCGATACCTCTCCCGAAACAAACGTGCAGACTTTTGCTGGTGACTTCTTCGTAGGAATGCATGGTGGTCTAGCCATGCTCGCTGCTCTTCGCTACCGGCGACAGACTGGCAGAGGACAGACTATCGAGTTGGCTCAGGCCGAGTGTTCTGCCTCTATGTTTCCTCAATCAGCCCTGGATGCCGCCTGGAACGGGCGAGTCGCCGGTGCGATCGGTAATCGCAGTACTGAGGGTTTAGTTCCAAATGGAGTCTTTGCGGCCCGTGGTGAGGAACAGTGGCTCTGCCTCAGCTGCCGCAGTAATGCTGAGTGGGCTGCTCTAGTCGATTATCTGGGACGACCCGCCTGGGCTTTGGCTCCCGATCTTTCCACGGTACAGGGCCGCCGTAAGATTGAGGACATTATTGAGGCTGAGCTGGCCGACTGGATTGCTACCCGGGATCGTGATGAGCTTTTTCGAGAATTACAGCAGGCGGGCGTTACTGCCGGGCCGGTTCTCAGTGCGAAAGATGTGACAGAGGATCCCCATGCCAAGCAGTCGCCTGCGTTCCAACGCCTTCAAGGAACAGAGGACTACCCCGCTACAGAATTCCCTGCGCCTTCATTCACGTTTTCTCATTCCGATGTAACCCTGCGTACTCCGCCAGCCCTACTTGGTGAACATAATGAATACGTATATCGCGAACTACTTGGTGTTAATGAAGAAGAGTACGGCCAGCTTGAGGCAGATGGCCACATCTCAACTACTTATGCGCCGGAGATAATGGGAACTAGGTAGGAAGCCATCCTGTGAGCGCCAGGGCCAGCAATCCTCCAAATACCAAGTGCAGGCGTGCTGTCTGAACTAGGGTGCTATTAAGGCTTTGTCCAGTTGTACCACTGGCTACTGCTCGCAAGGGGACAATGGCAAAGGGCAGACTAAAGAGTACTAGCAAGGCCCAATGATTGGTCTGGTTCGCGGGCCAAAGCCCGATGCTTATGCAGTAAGAGGTGACTAGCAAAAGTAAGTACCAGGCTCGGGTTCCCCGGTCCCCAAATACGACTGCTAGTGTTGTTTTGCTTGCTGCCTGATCTGTGGCAAGGTCTCGAAGGTTGTTCACCACCAGTATTGCCGTCACTGTGCATCCGACTGGCACAGCAGCAAGCCACACAAGTCCAGATGTGGTTTCTGCTTGGACAAAATATGTTCCTATGACCGCGACCATTCCGAAAAACCCAAAAGTGAAGGCATCCCCAAGGGCGTGGTAACCAATTGGCCATGGCCCCCCCGTATATATAAGGCCGGCTACGATGCTGGCTAAGCCGATTACTATTACGATCCATCCCGCTACCAGCACTAGATAGATGCCTGCTAGAAAAGCCAGAAGAAAGGCAGCACACATTCCTAATTTGATCTGGGTGGGCGTAAGCAGTCCCATCTGTACCGCTCTGGGTGGTCCGAGTCGGTCCTCTGTGTCGGCACCACGCTGGAAGTCGAATACGTCGTTTGCGAAGTTTGCGCCAACCTGCAGAAAGATTGCTCCCCAGAGGGCTGCCACGAACGGTCCAGCTGCGAATGTGCTATCTCCGATAGCTGCGCCTGTGCCGACTAGGACTGGTGCTATCGCTGCTGTCAGCGTTGGGGGACGTGCGGCTACCTGCCATGCTCCAATGCTGCCCGGTGTAGGGAAAGTTGACTTGGAACTCACGCTCGCACCGCAGTGATCGACTGTGCTACCCCGCCAAGGTGACGCTGCTTTTCGATGCTCTTAAATCCTGCAGACTCAAGCATTTCCTCGAGTTCCTGATCGCTTGGCAGGTAGTCAGTGGAGGCTGGAAGGTATCGGTAAGCCCGGCCATCACTAAGGAGGGCTCCCAGTACAGGTACTACTTTTCTGAAGTAGAAACCGTGGCCTAATCTCAACATGCTTGACTGTGGTGAATCAACTTCCAGTAAACCGAGACGTCCCCCCTGTCGGAGAACTCGCCCTAACTCTTCTAGCACTGGCGAAATCGCAACGAAGTTTCGTAATGCAAAACCTGAGACTGCTACTGAAATACTTTCTGAAGCGAGAGGTAGTGCGAGGGCATCCCCGCGCGTAAGCGTAATCGATGCGGGACAGCGTTCTTGCGCTGCTAAGAGCATTGCGCCCGCGAAGTCGAGAGCAATTACACGGGCTCCCCGGTTCTGTGCTACCACTGCGAAGTCACCTGTGCCGCAGGCAAGGTCGAGCACGGTGTCCCCGTTGCTCACTTCAAGTTTCGCAATTAGTGAACGCCGCCACCGCTGGTCAAGTCCGAGCGTAATTATGCGGTTCATGCGGTCGTAAGAAGGCGCGATACGGTCGAACATCGTCCGCACCACTTCGGCCTTCTCGTGTGCCTTTGGCAAAACGCCCATGCTATTGATCTTACGGTGAGGTTAGGATTTCGGCTCTTTGTCGTGGTCCCACAGTTCGGTTCCACGCCATTCGCGATCGCGCCATTTAAGCGCTTCCCGCAACCCATCTGCCTCAACTCGTTCTCGGAATCCTGGACGCCCCTCGATGAATGCTGTGTAAACGTCGAATTCAGCTGCCGAGTGGACTGCAGGCTGCAACCCCTGGATCTCCATCCAGCGGTTGACCGAGTGTTTGTGCAAGATGTTCACCTCGAGGGGGATTCGCATGATTTTGCGTGCTAAGTGCAGAGAGGCTTCTTCAAGATCTTCCTCAGGAACGGCCTTATTTACCAACCCCCAATCTTCTGCTGTCTTTCCATCAATCAACTCACCCGTCATGAAAAGTTCTTTTGCTCGCCGGTAACCGACAGTCCATGGCCATAGAGATAGTGTCCTTAGTGTGCCCATATGGCGTCCTGCGATGTGCCCAAACTTTGCTGTTTCAGTGGCTACCACGAAGTCAAACATCGAAATCAGCTCGGTACCCCCCGAGATGCAATGTCCGTGTACCTGTGCAATTGTGGGCTTGCGGGTGTTGAACAACCGTAGGTACCGGTCAACCGAATCAACCATGGTTCGGCGGGAGCGTCCCACGCTCTGTTCCTGCAAGATATCTCCTGGCGATCCTGGTTCAACGGTACGATTGGATGCTAGGTCGTAACCTGCGCAGAACGATCGTCCAGCACCGCGTAGAAGTAACACGTAAGCGTGCGGGTCGTCCTCGAAGTGCCCTAGGAAATCAAAGAGGTCGTCTAAAAGGTCTGCTGAAAGTGCGTTTAGAGCCTGAGGACGGTTCAAGGTCACTCGCACGACGCCCTCGGCCTCGGCCAAAGGTTCTACGTTGATGTTCTCGTATTTTGGGTAGCTCATGAGATACCTCCACACAGCCAAAAGGGCTGCGCGGAGTATATGTGCTAGCTGCAGGTTTTTTCAGGGTACGAAAAAACCTGCAGCCTACGCTGAGGTGCAAAGAGGAAGAGAGAAGGTTTGCAGGTTGCTACCAGTTGCGGTCGCGACCGCCACCACCACCACCACCGCCACCGCGCTGGGGTCCGCGTGAGCGGAAGCAGTCGCTACAGTAGACAGGGCGGTCACCCCGTGGCTGGAAAGGAACTCGTGCTTCACGTCCGCACTCGGCGCAGACTGTGCTAAACATCTCGCGCTCAGTGTCATAGCTGCGGTATCCACCGCCACCGCCACCGCCACCGCCTTCACCACGAGCTGCCTTGCGTGCCTGTCGGCACTCTGGGCAGCGGCGCGGTTCATTGGTAAATCCGCGTGATTGGTAGAACTCTTGCTCGCCCACTGTAAAGGTGAACTGCGCGTTGCAGTCCGAGCAAGTGAGCGTCCGATCGACGAACGATGTCATGAAATTGCCTCCGGGGCATCAACTGGGTTCCGGCGGCAATCGACGTGTGAGCAAGTTTCTCTCATGGGGACGATCTGACGCGCTGACCTCATAGGGAGCATAGCACGGGCCACGCCTGTGGTCCGTCTGCAAGTTTCGCGCACTTTCTCTTGCATCAGCAGTTGCAAACTGCGAGGGTAGGTCGCTGGCTCGTTCAAAGGGCTTCTTTGTGGCCCGAGTGCGTTTGTAAAAGGAGTCCCTATATGCCAGGTGTTGATGACCACGAAACCGTTTCTATCTATCCGTTTGATGACCAACAGCTCGAAGATTTGCTGAATAAAGTTGGCGAGTGCACCTTCAACTGGGGTACCAAGGATGGATGGCCCGTTGGCGTAATCATGTCATTCCTATGGAAGAACGGTAGCTTCTGGATCACCGCGGGTGCACATCGCCACCGCATCTCTGCCGTTCGTCGAGATCCTCGCGTTTCCGTTGTTGTCAGTGGTGCCGCCGCAGCTCCAGGGGCCGGCGCGCCCTTTGGCGCTGCTACTGCCAAAGGGCGTTGCATAATTCATGAGGATCGCGAGACTAAAGACTGGTTTTTTCCTGAGTTCGCCGCCAAGCTGAACCCCGACAATCCCGAGGCAGCAGCGGCCTTTGTCAGTACACTTGACTCGCCATTGCGTGTTGTCCTCGAGATTGTTCCAGAAAAGTGGATTCTGTTTGACGGAGCAAAATTCGGAGCAGATGCCTTAGGAGCGCTTTCCGACGACCAAAAAGGCCCTAAGCTAAGTGCTGATTCTGAGCGTATGCCTGCGGAGCTCAAGCGCCGAGGAATTTCCTAACACCCGATGCATACTGGTATTCATGTAGCTAATTTCACCTGGCAAGGTGGTCCAGCGGAGATGGGGCCGCGCCTTGCAGAGCTTGGTGTGGTGTCCGAGCAAGTGGGATGTTCACGACTCTCATTTATGGACCATCTCTTTCAAATCGGGTGGATTGGCACTCCGGAACTCGACATGCTGGAGGGCTACACTGCCCTTGGATTTGTTGCTGGGCATACCTCCACGATCCGCTTGGGGCTTCTTGTTACTGGTGTTACCTATCGTCATCCAGGGGTGCTCGCAAAGCAGATTAGTACCCTCGATGTGCTTTCTGGTGGGCGTGCCTGGCTTGGGATAGGGGCGGCTTGGAATGAGCAGGAGCACCTTGGTCTAGGGGTACCCTTTCCCCCACTAGGTGAGCGTTTCGAGCGATTGGAGGAAGCTGTTCAGATCTGTCTACAGATGTGGAGTGATGAAAACGGTTCCTTTCAAGGGAAGCACTTTCAACTTGCTGAAACCCTGAATGTTCCTCAATCCATCAGTCGGCCTCACCCGGAACTCCTAATAGGTGGTCGAGGAGAACGTAAGACCCTTCGTCTGGTTGCTCGTTATGCCGATGCTTGCAATCTCACCAGTAGTGAGGTTGAGGAGATACGGCATAAGCTTGAAGTTCTGCGCGCTCACTGCGAGAGGGAGGGAACGGACTATAACGCGATCGAGAAGACGGTCGCATGGACTGGCCCTCCGCTCGACTCGGCAGATGAACGGGCTCGCTTCCTCGATCGCGCTGCTGAGTTTGCCGCAGAGGGTGTGACGACTGTCACCATTACCCCCTATGGACAGGACCCCGTTGCCGAGGTTAAGAGTTGGGAGCCTCTAATTCAGCGCCTCTCAGATCTGTAGTTTTTCCTTCCTAATGCAGCTGCGGCCAGGGCGAGGTACCATCCCCGGCCAGGTGCGTCGGCGTAAGCGGGCACGCTTGATCTGACTGTTGGGAGTATCTATGAGACTAGCCAAGAGGGTTGAAGAGCTACCACCGTATCTCTTCGCTCAAATCTCCAAGGTAATCGCCGCCAAGAAGGCACAGGGCATTGATGTCATCACCTTCGGTATTGGCGACCCCGACCTTCCAACGCCCCCTAATATCCTTGATGCGCTTCACCGGGCTGCCGATGATCCTGCCAACCACCGATACCCTGAGTCTGAAGGTCTGCCGGAGCTGCGCCAAGCCATTGCTAGTTGGTATGAACGCCGCTTCGAGTGCTCCTTTGATCCCGAGAGAGAGGCGCTTGCTCTCATCGGTTCAAAGGAAGGTATCGCGCACATGGCGCTTACTCTTATTGATCCTGGGGACGTGGCTCTTGCAACAGATCCTGGATATCCCGTCTACGAGATTGGCACCATGTTTGCTGGTGGGGTCACATTCAAGCTACCTCTCCACCAAGAGACGGGCTGGCTGCCTGACTTGGATGCTATTCCTGCCGACCTCGCGGCTAAGGCCAAGGTGTTGTGGCTGAACTATCCCAATAACCCTACGGCTGCCACTGCTGATTTAGCCTTCTTCGAGAAGGTTGTTGCTTGGGCTAAGGAGTACGACGTCACTATCTGTCACGACAATCCATATTGTGACGTTGCTTACGATGGGTATCGGCCCATTTCTATTTTCCAGGTCCCTGAAGCACGGGATGTAGCCATCGAATTTAATTCCTTTTCGAAGATTTACAACATGACAGGTTGGCGAATTGGGATGGCCGTCGGGAATGGCGAGCTTGTTGACGCTCTTATGCGTGTAAAGTCGAATATAGATAGCGGTATTCCGCAGGCTATCCAGGAGATGGCTATAGAGGCGGTAAACGGCCCCCAGAATGTCATTGATGAGCACAATGCGATCTACCAGCGCCGCCGAGATCGCATTGTTGAGACATTGCGAAACATTGGTCTCAAGGTTGACCCTCCCAAGGCTTCGCTCTATGTCTGGGCTAAGTTGCCCGACGGGGTGACCAGCGGTGACTTCGCTGCCCGCCTTATCGATGAGTGTGCAGTTGTTGTAACTCCAGGACGAGGGTATGGCCTCAACGGAGAGGGCTATGTTCGTCTCTCGCTCACAACTCCTGACGAACAGGTTGAGGAGGGGCTGCAAAGGCTCGAGGACTGGACCGGTTTCTAAAAACCGGTCCAGCTCCCGCGATCGGCTAAGCTTGCTTTAAATGGCGAAGCGCCTCCACTCAACTACGCCTAGTCGCGATCGTGCATACCTGGTTGCGGTGGACTCTCATAGGACCATTCTTCCTGCCCGTGAATCGCTGGCTGAGCTTTCGGAGCTTGCCCGCACTGCTGGTGCGAAGGTTGTTGGGCTAGCAATCCAACGCCGGACTAGCCCACAGGGCTCCACTTATATCGGTAGTGGCAAGCTGAGAGAGGTTGCTAAAGCCTGTATCAAGCTGCGTGCTAACACGGTTATCTTCGATGACGAACTCTCGCCTTCGCAGCAACGTAATTTGGAGGAGGCGCTCAAGATAAAGGTAATAGACCGTACCGCTCTGATCCTTGACATCTTTGCAATGCGAGCTAGCACGCGGGAAGGGCGTCTTCAGGTTGAACTGGCTCAGACGGAATATCTCCTTCCACGATTGCGGGGTCAGTGGAGTCATCTTGAACGCATGGAGGGTGCTATTGGTCTTCGAGGACCTGGGGAGACTCAAATCGAGACCGATCGTCGTCTCCTTCGGCGTCGCATTAGCAAACTGAAGAAGGATCTTCAGCAAGTTCGTGTTCAACGTGAGCTATACCGTCGGAAGCGCCGCCGTTCCGGTCTTCCTGTAGTTGCTCTTATCGGGTACACAAACGCTGGAAAAACAACGGTAATGCGGGCTCTCTCCGGTGCGGATAAACGTGCTGAGAACAAGCTCTTTGCAACCCTCGATCCTATTACTCGCAAGATAGTGATGCCCTCTGGTCGCCCTGCTTTGCTTACCGATACAGTTGGCTTCATTCAGAAGCTTCCTACCCAGCTTGTGGCCTCCTTTCGGGCCACCCTTGAGGAGTTGGAGGACGCGGATGTACTTCTGCATGTAGTAGATGTTTCTCATCCCCATGCAGGTGTTCATGCCGAGACGGTCGAAGGAGTTCTTCGTGATCTAAGTGTCCTTGGGCGGCCGATCATTGTGGCGCTCAACAAGATCGACGCTCTTACCCGCGACGATGGGTCCTCTCCTGAAACTGAAGCGGAGGCACTAGCCCTTCTTGATGCTGCAGGCCCGGCGCCGGGCGACGTTTGCCATATCTCTGCTAGTCGTGGCTGGGGTATGGATTCTCTTCGTGCTGCTCTTGAACGTACTGGTTTTGCTGAGAACCATATTCCTGCTCTCGTTCATGGCGGTGATTCGTGACTTTCCCCCTCGATTGGTCCTAGAGAGTTAATTCATTCCAATTACCTGGTTGAATGTGCTACCACTACTGCGGTAAAACTCGCTCGTGTCCGATCGCAGTCCTGGTGTACCTCTCCCGCACGCTAACGGTGCACTGACCGGCTATCGTGTTCTTGATATTGCAGATGAGAAGGGTCAGCTATGTGCCCGGCTTTTGGCCGAGCTTGGTGCTGATGTAATCAAGGTTGAGCCCCGAGGTGGAGATCGGACGCGAGCTAACGGCCCCTTCTTCCGAAACGAGGAGGGCGGCGAGTCGAGCCTGTTCTGGTGGACTATGAACGCTGGAAAGCGCTCGGTTACTTGTGAGCTTCGCACCGAGCAGGGCCGCGACCTTTTTCACCGTCTTGTGGGTAGTGCCGACGTAGTTATCGAAACGGGTGCTCCAGGTACCTCTAAGAGCATCGGCACCGACCCCCGCATGCTCGCAAAGATCAACCGGGATGCGGTTGTTGTAAGTATCACGAACTTTGGTCAGACGGGTCCCGCCCGCAACCTCCCTGCGACGGACATTGTTGGTTCGGCCATGGGGGGGCACATGTACTTGAATGGTAGTGATGAAAAGGGTCCTCTCCGGACGACCGTTCCTCAGGCATACGCCCAGGCAAATTTACAGGCAGCGGTTGGGGCAGTTATTGCCCTTTACGCTCGTGGGATCACGGGGGGTGTTGGTCAACATGTGGACGTTTCCATGCAGGAGGCAATGGCCAATGCTATGGATAATGCTCAACAGACTTGGGATATTCTTCAGATCAACAATCGTGGGCCTGGTTCGGGGCGGATGGTTAGTGGCCGCCAGGGCCCACGCTATATTTACGAGACAGTTGATGGTTGGGTAGCTGCCCTAAGTTTTGGCGGACTCATGGGGCCCGCCTCGAATGCAATGATCGATTGGTTGGCAGACTCAGGGGAGGCGGGCCCTCTTGCCTCCCCTGAGTGGCGGGCTCGTCTTGAGGTAGTCTCACCCCTAGAGGAGCAGGAGCAGAAGCTGGTAGTTGGCGTTATCGAGCAATTCTGCCGAACTCGCCGAAAGGATGACTTGGTTCGGGGAGCACAGAAGCGTGGTGCAGGATGGGCCCCTGTATATAGCCCCCGGGAGATTGTTGAAAGCGAGCAACTGGATGCTCGTGACTACTGGGTGCAGGTACATCATGAGGACATTGGCGAGACATTCATCTATCCCGGTGCCCCCTGGAAGCTTTCGGGAACCCCCTGGAAGCAGCGCGGACGTGCTCCTCATGTTGGGGAACATAACGAGGAGGTCTATGGCGAAATCCTTGGGATTGATCGAGACGAGGTTGCTAGCCTTCGGCGCAGGATGGTGATTTGAGATGACTTCTAATGGGAGCAACGGCAAAGTCAGTCCATTTGCAGGCCTAAGGGTTGCTGATCTCTCTTGGGTGGGTGTTGGCCCCACAGTAGCAAAATACCTGGGCGACCATGGTGCTGAGGTGATTCGTGTTGAATCTGCTACCAGTGTTGAAACTCTGAGACGGGCAGGTCCCTTTACGGAAAATAAGCCGCACCATGACAACTCTGGTTACTACGCGAACTTCAACAGTTCTAAGCTCGGCATCACTATTAACCTTAAGACGGAGAAGGGGAAAGACCTTCTGAAACGTCTCGTCGCCATTTCGGATGTTGTTACAGAGTCGTTCACTCCAGGAACGCTAACGAAGCTGGGGCTCGATTATGAAGTCTTACGCAAGGTCCGGCCAGACCTAGTAATGATTTCGATGCCGCTCTTTGGTCAGACTGGTCCCTGGGCCCAATACATGGGCTATGGCCATGTATTGCAGGCGGCTTCCGGCTTCAATCATCTGACCGGCTGGCCCGATGGAGAGCCGATAGGAACGGGTGTGGCCTATACAGATTTTCTGGTGCCGCATGTGGGCGCCCTTGCTCTAGTTTCGGCGCTTGACTACCGGCGACGTACAGGACGAGGGCAATACATCGATTTTTCGCAGTTTGAGGGCGCCCTCCACGCTCTTGGGCCTGCCATTCTCGAGTGGACCGCTAATGGTCGTGAGGCTGTGCGTCTCGGCAATCGAGACCCCGAGGCGGCTCCACACGGTTCATACCGCTGTAAAGACGGTCGATATATCGTAATTGCGTGTTTCACAGAGAAGGAATGGGAGGGCTTTCGGGCTGCAATTGGTCGTCCAGACTGGACTGACCTGGAGCGCATGCGGCGAAAGTGGTCACGACTAACCGAGCAGAAGGAGATCGATCGACACATCGATTTTTGGTGCGGTGAGCGTACTGCTGCACAGGCCTTTAAGGCCATGAGGGAACAAGGTGTTCCTTCTGGAATTGTGAAGTCGCCCGAAGAAATGCATCGAGATCCGCAGCTGCGGCACCGAGGCCACTATGCTCTGCTCGACCATCCCACCATGGGCTCTCGTACCTACGACTCACCTGCCTTCCGTCTCTCCAAGACTCCTGGTGGCCCCGCGAAGGCCGCACCTCTTTTGGGTGAAGACACAGAGAGGGTACTAAAGGGCCTGATTGGCATAACTGACGAAGAGTTCACCGAACTCCTTGTTGAAGGTGTTCTGGAGTAGCTTGGAACTAAGGGGCCTTATTCCTCTTCGGTTCCTTCAGCGCTTGCGTTTTCACCCGCGGCGTCTTCTGTTGAAGGCATCGCACCTGGCAATGTGGCGTCTTCCGAGACAACAAGGATGCCTGTCATCGTGTCGGGATGTACGTCGCACCAGAAGGCGTACCGGCCAGGTGGTGGGGTGGTGAAGGTAAAGGTGTGTTGAATAATTCCTGTTGCAAGTTCCGTTCTTACCTGGACCCCGTCGCTGTCGCATCCGTTGATGCAGCCTTCAAGAATTGGTTGGTTTGCGGCAGCTTCGTCACCCTGGAAGAAAATAATGTTGTGAGCAACGGAATCGTCTTGATTATCCAGGGTCATTGTGAAATCTACCCCTGGAGGCAGAGTGATTTCTTCGTAGTCGAAGCTGCTTGCTTTAATTGTGATGGTATCTGCAAAAGGCCCGAGTTCTTGTCTAAGGGGAGAAACAGTTTCCCCTCCTTTAGCTTCACTGGTGAACAGATTGAGTCCTGCACCAACTGCAAAACCACCTACTAGTAGAGCACCGAAAAGGGATACTGCTGCTCCCAGGCTGTAGCGCACTGAAGTGTCCTTTGTGTCGCGTACCACCTGCATGTCGAACGTCTGAGTGGATCCTGCTAGCACCTCGTCTGGATGTTGGCTGATGAGGTCCAGGATTGCGTGTTGGGTCTCCTCAAATGCTGCCAGGTCATCCTCTGTCGACCAGGTAGTCTCGACGATAACCTGCGAGGGGCCGTCTTCTGTGCTAGAAATGTTTATTCGGAAGTCTTCGAAACCGGGAGCGGCACGAAGGTCATCGTGGGCCTGCTGAATTACGTCGATGATGCCGTTTTCACCAACACTTGCTTCAAGTTGCCCCTCCGCGATAGCGAAGGTAATCACTTGAGTTCTCCGGGCTGCTGCCTGAGCTTGCTCTTCGTGCTGGCGGGCTTTCTGGCGCATTCGGCCATCTTCGTAGGCCCAGCCAGCTACTGCCCCTAGGGTTATAGCTGCCGAAGCACCTAGTAATGGACCGCTAAGGCTGCGTTGGTCCTCAACTCTTGCCCACCAAACTAGTGCTGCTGTGAGGAACATGATGGCTAGGCCTGCCACAAAAGGCCAGATGCTGGGATCTGGCAGATGTGCGTTAGGCCCAATGTGGGCGTTGTGTTCGCTGCTTTCGTGCTCCAAAGCCTTCTTCCTCGTGCTGGCCTACTTAATGATGTATAGAACTATGAAGAGAGCAATCCAGACTACGTCGACGAAGTGCCAGTACATCGAACATGCCTCGACTGCCTCGTGGTTTTCTGCGGTGAATTGTCCACCCAGGGCTCGCACTGTCACGACGCCGATAAAGAGAGCCCCCCCTGCCACGTGGGCTCCGTGGAAGCCCGTTAGTGTGTAGAAGGTTGTTCCATAGATCGTATCGTCAGCGAGGAAGTGGAGTTGTGTGTAGTCGAAGAGCTGTGCGGCAAGGAAAATCAAGCCTAGCGCTAGGGATATAAATAGGCCCCAGAGCATCCCGGACTGGTTCCCCTTCTGTATCTGCCAAACCGCCCACTGGATAGTTATCGAGCTGATTACAAGGATACCTGTCGAGATTGCCGGCAGTAGGATCTCAATTTCGAGGTGAACCCCTTCAGCAATTTGCTCTGGGCTAAGTGCTGGTGGCCAAGCTGGCGCATCGGCTCGTGCGATGAAATACGCTGCAAAAAGGCCGCCGAAAAACATGATCTCAGAGGCGAGGAAGAGGATGAACCCGAGCATCGAGTTCGTCATGCCTTGTGGTTCCGCTGTGCTGTGTGCTGCCATTATCAGTGGCCCTCACCGCTGCCTTGGCGAGCATCAAAGAGTGGGCGTTCCGAGCGCACAGGCGGCAGGCTATCGAAGTTGTATTCTGGTGGAGGTGAGCTTGTTGCCCACTCCAGAGTATTGGCCTCCCACGGATCGTCAGGTTGGTCCATCGGGCGCATGAACGCCCATACCACGGCAATGATGAAGGGAATCATGCTGACCGCGATGAGGAAGGCCCCGCCTGTCGAAAGCATGTTTAAGGCTTCCCATCCAGCACCTTCCGCGTAGACCGCGATACGCCGCGGCATGCCGTCCAGCCCGAGCATGTGCATTGGGAAGAACGCCACGTTGAAGCCCACGAACATTAGGGCAAAGTGGAGTTTGCCAAGTCGCTCGTTCAATTTCCGTCCCCAAATCTTTGGGAACCAATAGTAGATGCCGCCGAAGACTGCAAACACCGAACCGCCGAAGAGAACGTAGTGAATATGTGCCACTACAAAGTATGTGTCGTGCAAAGCAAAGTCGACTGGAACTGCTGCACTAAAGGTTCCATTGATACCCCCGATAAGAAACATGCTGACGAAGCCGATTGCAAATAGCATGGGGGTTGGGAATGTGATTGAACCGCCCCAAAGGGTGCCCAACCAATTGAAGATTTTGACTCCGGTGGGAACACCGATCATGAAAGTCATAAATCCAAAGAAGGGCAGCAAGACCGAACCAGTGGTGAACATGTGATGTGCCCATACACTGAAGCCTAGGCCGCCGATGCCGATTGTTGCGAAAACAAATGCCTTGTAGCCGAAGAGTGGTTTTCGAGAGAACACGGGCAGTATTTCCGAGATGATGCCCATGCCAGGAAGGATCATGATGTACACGGCTGGGTGCGAATAGAACCAGAATACGTTCTGCCATAGAACCACGTTTCCGCCGCCGTTGGGATCGAAGAACTGTCCACCGTAGTTGCGATCGATAAAGAGCATCACTAGGGCTGCAGCTAGAACGGGTGTTGCAAGCAGCTGTAGCAGGGCGGTAACCAGCATCGTCCAGCAGAAGATTGGCATGCGAAACATCGTCATGCCTGGTGCTCGCATTCGGAACATGGTCACAAGGAAGTTGGCAGCGCCGATAGTCGAGGACATTCCCAGCACAATCACTGCAATGATCCACATGTCCATGCCAACGCCCGTTTGTTGAGCCAGTGGGCTGTATGCAGTCCAACCGCCGTCTGCAGCACCACCATCGACGATGAAGCCAGCAAACATCAGAATGCCGGCTGGTGGGAGCATCCAGAAGGAAAGAGCGTTGATACGGGGGAAGGCCATGTCAGCCGCACCGATTTGGAGAGGAACCAGGTAGTTTCCAAAGCCAGCCCAGACAGGGATTATGAATAGGAAGAGCATCGCCGACGCGTGCATCGTGAATATCTGGTTATAGAGGTCGTTGCCGACGAAACTGTTGTCAGCAACCGCCAATTGTGTGCGGACAAGTAACGCCAAAACTCCGCCTACTGCGAAGAAGAAGAGTGTGAAGTACAGGTAGAGGATACCGAGCTTTTTGTGATCAACAGTGGTGATCCAATCAAGCACGGCCGGCCGGTGATAGCCGCTTAGCTGTGGTACTTCAACCGTTGCCATCGGGCCCTCAGTCTCCCTGTTTGCCTGAGGATGACACAAGCGTGTCCTCCCCGAGCTGGCGGGCCGCCTCTTGGGCGACCCAGGCGTCGAATTCGTCTCGCTCGACTACCCGTACGACGAAACGCATGAGAGCGTGGTTCGTGCCACAAAGCTCAGCGCATTGCGCAGAAAAGTCGCCTGTTTCCCTTGGGGTTACCGTGAAGGAGTTCACGCGCCCAGGAATCAGATCGAGCTTGTAAAGGAAATCCTTCACGTAGAAGGAGTGGATCACGTCGTTTGATTTGAGTAAGAACTCGACAGGCTCGTCGACAGGCAAGTACAGGATCGGATCGTTTTGGGGGGTTCCAATGATGCTGATAGCGTCATCGGGGTCTGCATTTGGGTCGGAGTTGGTTCCGAGATCGGACATTTTGTAGGCAAACTGCCAGGAAAATTGGAACCCAGTGACCTCAATAGTTAACGCATCATCCGGCGCTTTGTCGTCGATTTCGATGAGCGTAAGCATTGAAATAGTAAAGAGAGCGATAACGATGAGGACAGGTACACCCACCATGGCGACTTCGATCTTGCCGCCACCGTGGAATTGCTCTGGAAGTTCGTCATCCTTGCGCCTATACCGCACGAGCGCATAGACCAGCGCTGCTGCAACAAGCACAAACACGACGAGCGCTACGATGAGCACGATCCAGAAGAGGTCGTTCATCTTGTGTGCTTCGTCAGTAATTCCTCTGGGTTGGATTGCCGAGGCGGTGCCTATGGCGACCAGTGCGAGCAGGCCCGAGGCCAATGTTACTGCTAGCAGACGCAAGTGCCGGGGAAGCGGCATGCTTAGCATCTCGCCTTCTCCTCGCCTAGCCCTTGTGTCCTGCGGGCCACGAAGACTTCTAGAATCGCGCTTCATGGGGGATTGTGAATCGTGGCGCAAACAATTTTTGTTGTACGCCGGGCGCTTCATGGTGTCAACTCAAGGTTCTCCTAGTTGGGTCTTGCCGGGCTGTTTTGAAAGGCCCAACTATTTCACCCATGGGCTTTGTGCAGAAGGGGAATGTGGTCAGCGGGCCTATAAGCCGGATTCTGTGCCTTCCTATGGGTTAAATCGGAAGGCGGCGACCATCTCTCTTGGCACCGCATCGCTGAGGTGCTCACGCGGCCTACCCGGGAGTACAGAAGGGCCGGGCGCCCTCCTCCCCTATTCAGCCTTGCTCCGGGCGGGGTTTACACGGCTGCCCTGTCTCCAGGACACCGGTGCGCTCTTACCGCACCATTTCACCCTTACCCGCAGCACTGCGGGCGGTATGTTTCTGTTGCACTTTCCGTCGGCTTACGCCGCCCAGGTGTTACCTGGCGCCCTTACCCGGCGGAGTCCGGACTTTCCTCACTGTGACGTAATTGCCTCAGTGCGGCCGCCCGGCCCGCTGACCACCCTCAGCGTACGGCGGTAATTGCCAGTTGACTAGCGTTGGGCCTGGTCAAGTGCAGCATTTGCAAGCGCATCCGCCCGCGCATTTTTCTTCCGGGGTATGTGGCCGACCGTATATGGTCCGACAGCTTCCAGGGCTTCAACCAACGCTATGAAAAGGGGTTGGAGGGCGGCATTCTTTACTTTGTAACGGCCTGCTAACTGACGAACTATCAACTCGCTATCTAGCCGAAGGTCAATGCTGGTTGCCCCGAGCTGGTGAGCGGCGTGTACTCCAGCAATAGCGGCTCGATATTCGGCCACGTTGTTGGTTGCTTGGCCGATCGTCTGGCTTACGGATGTGAGTTCATTTCCGCTATCGTCCTGCACACTGGCACCGATAGAAGCGGGCCCCGGATTTCCTCGACTAGCGCCATCAGCAAAGACCGCTAAATTCATCAGTTGCGCCTCAATAAGTGGGCGTCCTCACCATCGACCTCGATTCGGTCAACGATTTCTCGGAGCAGGGCTTGTCGTTTGTCTAGATCGAGGTCTTCCCAGCGGGTAAGTAGTTGTTGACGAGTAGCTTCTGCCTGTTCTTTTCGTTCGGCTTCAGTGCGCTCTGCAGCGAGGCGTGCCCGAGTGTCTTGGGCTTCCTTCTCTAGCTCACGCTGCTCCCTTACGAATGAGGATCCCAAGGTCTTCATTCGCTCGATGGGGATTTGGCCACTTGCAGCTTCTCCCACTAGCGTTTCCACCTGACGGCGATTCTGTCGGAGACGTCCTTCAATGCGTCCAAGCTGGCCAGTTATTTCCTCAGCGTAGGCATCCGCCCCTCCAGCTCTTTGTAGCCGTGCCGTTTTGCCGTTTGGTTCCTCTAGGAGCTCTCTTACGCGGAGCTCCAGTTCCGCCTCTCGCTGGGTGTTATAGGAGCATGTGTTCTGGTTCGTACGGCTTTCGCATTGGTAGTAACGATATATGGCGTTGCGCTCTTCTCCGCCCTGCGTGGTCCAGTTTTGCCGTCGACTTACACCTATCATGCGGTTACCGCAGCGCCCACAGAACACCAGGCCGCTTAGCAGAAACGGCTTGAGTGACCGTCCTGTGCCTCCACGGCGGCGTTTAGCCATGTTTTCCTGCACCTTTCGGAAATCCGAAGGACTGACCAGGGCAGGATGGCTGTCGGGAATGCGTACGCCAAAGCGTGAGTAGGTTCCCAGATAGGCGCGATTCCGCAGGATGTCCCTCACACTGACCATGCTCCACTGGCCACCTCTACGTGTGGGGATGTTTTCTTCGTTTAGCCGTCCTGCTATGCGCCTGATTCCGAGTGCCTCGTCCAAATACAATCGAAAAATGTATTGCACGACCACTGCTTCATCGGGGACGATCTCGAGGCGCCGGTTAGCACCTACGCAATAGCCATAGGGTGGGCGTCCGAGTGCCTCTCCTCGGACTGCTCTGCGGCGCATCGCCGCTCTAACGCGCTCGGAAACGGGGGTACCTGCCTCCTTTTCACTCCACTGGCCCACTATGGCGCGGGCCGCCTCCTCTCCGCTTTCTGCTTCGTATACGGTGGCCCCTGCTTCTTCGATGGTGAGCATCTTTACAGCAGCTCTGCCCAGGTCGCTTCCTAACACCCCTAAGCCGTCTACTACTGCTACAACAAAACCATGGTCTCCTCGCTCGATAAAGTTCAGCATCTGGTGAAAGCCGTTCTCCGCTTCTTCTGCTTCTTTTGTATCAACAAAAGTAGCTGCCACCTGGTAGCCGTGTTTTTGGCAGAAGGCAAGAAACCGGTCAGTTTGTTGGCTTAGGGTGCGCTCGGCTCCGTTGGCCTGAGTTCCTTCTACGAAGTATCCGATAGCCTTCATCTTTCTAGTAACCCACCAGAATACGTTCGCAGTTCGGGCATGGCGCCGGTGTCTCTGGGTCCAGTGAGCGCTTGCGTGCCGAGGGCGGCACGCTTACCCGGCACCCTGTACAGGCTCCTGCTCGAAGGTGGGTGACTGCGATCCCGCCCTTCCGCCGCCGCAGGTCGTCATATTGGGCTAATAGCGATGCCGTTAGCCTTCCCCGGCAGGACTCTCGTTCGGAATTCGTCGCTGCTATCTCACTTTCTACTTTGACGATGATGTTTTCCAGGCGATTCTGTTTCTCCCGAGTTGCGGCTTCTTCTCGCCCAAGTGCGGCATGAGCCTCCTTTTGGCTTGTCTCTGCTGCCTCGAGCTTGTCCAGCAAGGCAAGCTCCGTATCTTCGATGTCGGAAAGATGGGAGCGAAGGGACGCTATTTCTTGTTGGAGGTCTGTGAGTTCTTTAGGGAGATTCACAGTGCCGTCGTAGAGACGACCCTCTTCTCGGGATATCTTTTCACGGAGGATGGCAATTTCATCTTCCAGGCCATTTTGTTCACGTTCTAAGGACGCACAGTGTTCGTCTGCCTCAGCGACAGCGGCTTGGGCCGCTCGGTGTGCTGAGTCGTTTTCCAGATCCGCTCGCGTCTCGCTCAGGTTTGTAGTCAATCCTGCGAGGATATCGTCGTGCTGTTGGAGAGAAGCGAGGTCTGCGACCTTAGGCATACGGAGGCTAACCCTATCGGCAAAGAGTAGGACGAGGATGTAGGGCCCGTAAACGGCCGAGGAGCTCTCTCGGCCGGATCTGTTTCGCCATTGCATCCTTATGTTTCACGAGACTCTGAAGAATGCAAACTGGGGTTGCAGATATGGCATGGGGATATGGTGTGGGTACATGCAGGGATATACTGATTTTGGTCTTGAAGGAGGGGCTTTTGGAGCTTCCTGGCCTAACTTTCAACGTTGCTCAGCTACTCTCTGGTGACACGAGTGCCTCTAAGGTCCACCAACTTAAGGCCGAAGGGTCTCTGCTTGGTGGAGAGGTCGAGCTGGTACGGATAGGCTCTGGTGCTTTGGTAAGAGCTTCTCTAGAGATCGCAATAGAAGCAGAGTGTGCGCGGTGCCTTACCCCCCTTGCTCTACCCACACCGATTGAGTTCGATGAGGTCTACGAGCAGCGCTTCGATGTTGGCAGCGGAGTTGAGCTAGGCAACTCCGATATCGATCCAGAGGCGTTTACCATCTCTCGAAGCCACCTGATCGACATTACGGAAGGTGTACGGCAATATTGTGAGGCTTCTGCACCCATGCAGCCGCTCTGCAGCACTAACTGTCAGGGTTTCTGTGGAAGTTGCGGAATAGATCTAAACACAGGTAAATGTGCCTGTGTGTCTGAGGCCAGTGACCCTCGTTGGGCTGCTCTGGCCAAGCTGAAAGAGAGCAAGCTCTGACTCGCGTGCTGGACCGGAATTGACCAACATGAGCGAGAAGGCTGCGAGTTCAATAACTCTTAGGGAGCTGAACGATGGCCCCCCTTCCCAAGCGCAAGTATCCACGTACGCGCCAGCGCAAGCGTCGCGGCCATCATCGCCTGCGCACGCCCCATATCGTGACGTGTACCCAGTGTCGCGCGCCGCGGCTCGCCCACCAGACCTGCCCGGTATGCGGGACATACCGAGGTCGAGAGGTTCTGAGGATGCCGGATCCGAATCTGGAAGGGTAGCTCCCACGTCTTCTACTTCTTTCCTTGCGCTTCGAGAGAGCGTCCAGGACTTACGTGCTTTCGTTTTTCCCGGACAGGGAGCACAGGTAGTGGGCATGGGAAAGGACCTGTACGACGAATTTCCAGCGGCGCGAGAGCTATTCGATCGGGCCGATGAGATTCTAGGGGTGCCCCTCTCGCGCATTTGTTTCCAAGGGCCAGAAGATGAGCTGCAGGAGACACAAAACACGCAGCCAGCCATCGCAGTGACGAGTCTTGCCCTGCTACGAGTTGCCTCGGATCTGAACCCCGACCTGTTGGAGAGGCCTGCCTTCGTGGCAGGGCACTCCCTTGGTGAGTATCCCGCCTTGGTTGCCGCTGGTGCCCTTAGTTTCGATGATGCGATTCTCCTCCTCCGAATGCGGGGAGAGCTGATGGCTGCTGCTGGCAAGGCTCGCCCCGGTACGATGGCTGCAGTGATTGGTCTTGATGTCAGCGAGTGCGAGGATGTGTGTCGTGAGTCTGGTGCCGAGATATGCACCATTAACGCTCCTGGCCAAATTGTGATTGGCGGGTCTCGTGAGTCAGTTGTGCGGGCTCTCGATTATGCTCAGGCCCGGGGTGCAAAAAAGGTTATTCCTCTTAATGTGAGTGGTGCTTTCCATAGCTCCCTCATGAGCTCCGCGGCAGAGGGAATGGTCAATCCCGTGGCAACTACGACATTCAATGAGCTAAGTGTTCCTGTTGTTGGAAACTGTACGGCGACTGCCATCAATGACATAACTGACGTGCGAAACGAGTTGGTGGATCAGGTTCACCGGCCTGTCCAATGGGCGCGCACTGTAGAGTTTTTGGGGGAGCAGGGCGTGGGTACCTTTATTGAGTTCGGCCCAGGGCGAGTTCTGAGCGGTATCATCAAACGTATGCTCCGCGGCTCTACTTGCATCACCGTCAATAGTGCCGAGTCAGTCCGCGTCGAGTTATAGCTATGTCCGAGCTTGAAGGATGCCGAGCTCTGGTAACGGGTGGCTCACGGGGCATTGGCCGTGCGATTTGCCTCGAGCTTGCTCGTGCTGGTGCTAGCGTGGCGGTGAACTACAACGCTAGTGGTGAAGCAGCTCGGGAAGTAGTTGATGCTATCCAGGCTGAAGGAGGGGTGGCTACTGCTATCTCTGCTGATATTGCTGAAAGTGCTCAGGCGGTAGAGCTCGTCAAAACGGCATCTGCGGAGCTGGGCGGTCTAGATATTCTTGTGAACAATGCCGGCATAACGCGCGATGGACTTCTGATGCGTATGTCAGAGGACGACTGGGATATTGTTCAAGAGACCAACTTACGAGGTGTGTTTGCTGTTACGAAAGCCTCTCTTCGCTCGCTCCTCCGTTCTCCTGCGGGCCGTGTGATCAACGTCAGTAGCGTTATCGGTGTAATGGGTAATGCTGGTCAGGTGAACTATGCGGCCTCAAAAGCCGGCCTCATTGGATTCACCCGCTCACTTGCTCGGGAGGTAGCATCAAGGGGAGTTACTGTGAATGCTATTGCTCCGGGTTTTATCGAAACGGATATAACAGCTCCATTAACAGAGGAACAACGGGATAGTGTTCGAGTTCAGGTTCCGTTAGATCGGTTTGCAGGCCCCGAAGAGGTTGCACCGCTGGTGCGTTTCCTGGCTGGTCCTGGTGCCTCTTACATTACTGGCCAGTGTATTCATGTTGATGGCGGCATGGTGATGGCGTGACCGACCACGTCTTGCGTCGCGCCCGCTGCTTGGTAATTGAGGCCCTCTACGAATCAGAAACTGCTGGTCATGATGCTGAAGTAGCCTTTGATCGCCGTTTAGGAGAAGTATCCGAAGAGGACCAAGAGGTAACCTCTAAAAGGCCATCTGCATATGGTCGGCAGGTCCTTCGAGGTGTCCTTGCTACGCGGGAAAAACTTGACCGACGACTTCAGCCGGTAGCTCCTCGGCACCCCCTTGGAACTCTTCCCGTTGTTGAACGTATCATCTTGAGACTTGCGGTCTGGGAGCTCCTTCACGATAATTCGGTCCCGATCGGAGCTGTTGTTAACGAAGCTGTCGAGCTTGCGCATCGCTATGGTAGCGAGACGTCAGCGGGATTCGTAAACGGTGTGCTGCGGACCTTAGGCAAAGAGATCAGTACAGCTAGAGAACAAGAGCTGTGCGAGCCAACATCAACCCCCCAGGAGACTTAGGTGGCTTCTACCTTTGAGCGTGTCCGAACTATTGTTGTCGAGCAATTGGGCGTCGATGAAAGCGATGTTGTTTCTACAGCTTCCTTCGTTGATGACCTTGAGGCGGATTCCCTTGATTTGGTCGAGCTAATAATGTCGCTGGAGGAAGAATTTTCCGGCGACGTTCAGCTTGAGATCAGTGATGAAGATGCCGAAAAGATCGTCACCGTGCAGGACGCGGTAGACTATCTCCAAGACCACGGCATCGAGGACAGCGACTAAGGTCCCTGTCCCCCGCCGCTCTGGAGCGTCAGCTTTGGAAGTCCTGGGCGTTGGCTACCAGGAAATACTCCTCGTCGCGGTACTCATCGTGATCGTTGTGGGTCCCCGTCGCATGCCCGAGATGGCCTATTACCTTGGGCGGGGAGTCAAGAAGCTCCAGCGCTATGCCAGGGTTGTGAGAGATGAATTTAGTGAGGAGTTCACCTACCTCAATGAGGAGATGGAGGCCGTACGTTCTGATATGCAAGAGGTTCAAATCTCGGTTCGGGAAGTGAGGGAGGAGTTGGCCGAAGTTAAGGGTGAGGTAGAGGAGGTTAGTTCTGAGGCAGCTGGGGAGCTGGGAGAAGTCCGTTCGAGTATTGAAGAACACAGTGGGGGGCTGATTCCTGATAAGCAGGCCCCTGAGGAAGTTGCCAATGGTCAAGATGAAGTGCCAAGTAGTAGTTCATTGGCTAGCACCACTGGTTCGATTGTCAGTGCTGATGTGAATGGAGATGAGCCGCCCAGGGGGGTCCCGGGTCCATCTCATATGCCCGTTGTGGCCGCACCCGAAGCGAAGTCCGTCGCTTCTTCCTCGCAACCTGGCAAGGAAGCCATTGAAGAGGTCGAGGACGAAACGAAACCTGAGAAGCCGCTCGTCTTTTAGCTCAAATGGTCAGCGAGAGTACTTCCGCCAACGCCGATGATGGGCCCGATGGGGCTATAGAGCAGGAGGACGGCTCCGATCTCACGATCATGGAGCACCTCATTGAGCTACGGAATCGCATCGTTATTGCTTCTGCGGCGCTAATTCTTGGGGTGATAGTTGCCCTCTTCTTTACGTGGGACCCCCCGTCTTCTTTGCCAAACACGTTCGATATTCTTCTTGCGCCAGCCCGAGATCGTATCGATGTTGACCTGGACCTCGTACGGGAAGTCACTGCATATGAGGTTCACGAGCAGAATCCCACTCCTGGTGCGATCCCGGCCGAAACAGAATTTCGAGGCGATCGCCCCAAGGGGCTTGGGCTCACTGATGGCCAGATCGAAGATATCTTGCATAAGGTACTGCGCCGGGCGTCCAGTGGGCTGAGCACCCCTGAAGTGCCATACGGGGACCTGATTGATATCGTCACCGTTCAAGATGCGGTTGATTATCTGGGAGGGAAGAGTGAAGAGGACTTCCGTCTTGCATCTTTCTCTCCTACCGACCGTATTTCAGCAATTTTCAAGATCTCTATCTATGCCGGCCTACTCCTGGCGATGCCGATAATCATCTATCAGGCACTTGCTTTTATCGTGCCCGGTCTCAAGTCCAGCGAGAAGCGCACGTTGCTTTTAGGAATTTTGGGTTCAGCTGTTTTCATGCTTGCAGGCATGGCTTTCGCCTATTACGTGGTACTACCTAGAGCCCTCGACTTCCTACTGGGGGTTGCTGCTGAAAACGTCGAAAATGTTACTGGTATCCATGAGTACATCAGCTTCGTCACCCGAATTATTCTCTGGGTTGGGATCGCCTACCAATTGCCTATGGTCCTCGCGATCTCTGCCAGAGTGGGCCTCGTGTCGGCAGGGCAGCTTTTACGGTTTTGGCGATACGCAATTGTCCTGGTCTTTTTGCTTGCTGCGATTGCCACTCCTACCCCGGATCCCCTTACCCAATCGGTAGTGGCAGTACCGCTCTTGGGGCTCTATTTCCTCGGCGTGCTCTTTGCGAAGTTCCTATACAAACCTCGAGGAGAGTCGGAGGAAACTCTCGCATGACGGTGGGCCAGGAATTAGAGCAGCTCCGCTCAGAAGTTCAGGGTTGTTTGCGGTGCACACTAGCTCAAACTCGCACACACGCTGTTCCAGGCGAGGGCCCTCTTAGTGCTGAGGTGATGTTGATTGGAGAGGCGCCTGGTGTGAACGAGGACCGCCAGGGGCTTCCTTTTGTAGGTCAAGCAGGGTCTTTTCTAGAGGAGCTTTTGGCTGAGGCCAAACTCACTCGCGAAGAGGTCTACATTTGCAATGTTCTCAAGTGTCGTCCTCCTGGTAATCGAGATCCACTTCCTTCTGAGATTGAGGCTTGCAGTGATTACCTGAGTGCCCAGATTCGGCTGATAGATCCTCGCATTATCGTTACCTTGGGACGTTTCTCGATGTCTCGCTTCTTTGCTAAGCAAACTATTTCTCGAATACATGGCCAACCCCGCGATGTTAATGGGCGCATCGTCGTTCCCATGTACCATCCGGCAGCTGCCCTGCATCAGCGACGACTACGAGGTGTCATCATCGATGATTTTCGAACTCTGCCCGATCTTTTGGAGCATGTCGGAGCAACTGACGTTGACGAACCCAAATTGTCCACCGAGGCGTCTGGTGTCCAACAGATGAAGCTGTTTGAGTAGCTCTATGACTCAAAACTCGTTGCGTGTAATCCCTCTTGGCGGCCTGGGGGAAATAGGGCGAAATATGATGCTGTTCGAGTATGGCGACGACATCATTGTTGTTGATGTGGGACTCATGTTTCCTGAGGAGGAGATGCTCGGCGTTGACCTTGTTATCCCAGATTTTTCTTACCTAGAAGAGAACAGTGAGAAATTGCGTGGTGTGTTTCTTACCCATGGACATGAGGATCATGTGGGCGCCATTCCGTATTTTTGCCGGGACTTTAGTGTCCCAATTTATGGCACTCGGCTTACTCAGGGCCTAGTCCGCGTAAAGCTTCAGGATCACAAGCTCCCGACGGAGGTATTGCAGGAAGTTCAACCCGGCGAGAGTGTGGAAGCAGGCGCTTTTCAGGTCGAATTCTTTCCGGTTGCTCACAGCATCCCTGATGCGTGCGGTCTCATTATCCGAACTCCTCTTGGGACTGTTGTTCACACAGGTGATTTCAAACTTGACCACACACCAGTTATGGATCAGCACACAGATCTAATGCGACTCGGTCAGATCGGGAGTGAAGGCTGTCTCCTTCTTCTTGCTGATTCCACCTACGCAGAGATAGAGGGCCACACCCCTAGTGAGCAGATTGTGGGTGACTCCCTCCGCAACATCATGGTGAATGCCGAAGGACGTGTTGTGGTCGCAACATTTGCTTCCCTTATTTCAAGGGCGCAGCAAGTGGTGGATGCAGCTGTCTTCACGGGTCGCAAGGTGTTCGTAACGGGCCGTTCAATGATTGATAACGTCGCAATGGCTCGACAACTTGGTTATCTAGAAGCACCTGAGGGCACAATCATCAATGTCGAGGAGATGAGGAAGACTCCCTCGTCCCACTTGGCAATCATTACTACTGGCAGCCAGGGCGAACCCACCAGTGCGCTTACGCGCATGGCTAATGGGACACACCGGCACATTACTATTGCAGAGGGGGATACTGTTGTTCTTTCTGCAACACCGATTCCTGGTAATGAACAGGCTGTCGCCCGTAACGTCGACAACCTTTTTCGACAGGGAGCGAGTGTCCTCTATAACCGTGTTGAAAATGTGCACGTTCGAGGGCATGCCAGTCAGGACGAACTCAAGATCATTCAGAGCATTCTTCAACCTGAATACTTCGTTCCTATCCACGGTGAATATCGTCATTTAGTTACACATGCTCGCCTGGCTGAGCGAGTTGGTGTACCCGCTGGTAATGCTTTTGTCCTCACCGATGGCGATGTGCTTGAAATAGATCAGGAAGAGGCCCGCCTTGCTGGGCGTGTTGATGCCGACTTGGTTTATATCGATGGACTTGGTGTTGGTGATGTTGGCGAAAGCATCTTGCGTGACAGAGCCAGTCTTTCGACTGACGGTGTGGTAATAGCGATTCTCACTGTTGATGCGCAGACAGGGCTTTTGGCCCGTCCCGCCAAGGTTCTTTCTCGGGGATTCGTTGATATAGAGGAAAGTGGCGACCTTTTGGACCGAGCAGCCCGTGTTGCGGAGGAAGTCCTAAAGGGGTGGGAGAAAACCGATCCTATTGGTGCGGTTAATGCCGGCATGAAGGACGCTTTGGGCAAGTTCTTGTACGATGAGACGAGACGACGGCCGATGGTGCTGCCCGTGACGGTCGAGGTGTAGTCGAGAACCTTTGACTAGAGCAGTGCCGGTGGGGAGTTCGTCCGCGTCGGGGTATCGTCCGTATGGCGGCTCGCACGCGAGCCCGGTCTGCGTCCGGGCGTAATCAGGAGAGGCCTCGGTTCGGCCTCCCGGAGTCCCGTGTTTTCCGCGCGCAAATTGTAGTCGTTCTACTTTTGGCGACCGCGGCTGCGGCACTTCCTTGGTTTTTTGACATTGCTGGATTTGCAAAAGATGTTCGCACCTGGTTATTAGAGACCTTTGGTTTTGGGCTTGGTGCTGTGGCATTGGTGTTGGTTGCTTGGGCAATTACCTTATGGCGCCACGAAAACGATGAATGGTTGCGCTTTTGCCGGCGCTGTGCGGGATACGCCTTCCTTGGAGTTTTTACTTGGGGAGCCCTCGGTCTGAATTCTGCTGATTGGTCCGTGGCTGGGGTTCAACTCGGCACAGTTACGCTTGGTGGCAATATTGGTCACGCTATCGTGAGCAATTGGGTGGGCGTACTCGTTTGGCTAGCCTCTGGAATCTTCGCGCTTAGTCTCCTTGCTCCGAGATTTGCCAAATTTGTCGTGCGATATGTGGGTCGCGGTCTCGCTCATGCTTGGGCTGAGCGATGGCCCCACCGTGCCCTCTCGGGGATTTGGAGGGGTTTAAACGAAACGGTCCGTTTGTTCCGTTTCCTCCGTTTCTTCCGTTGGCGCAGAGCTCGTTCGGATGACCCGGTAATAGGTGGAGCTGGTGTCCCCGTCCAATTTGAGCCGGGGCCTATCGTTTTCCGTCCTCGCGTGGCGCCGGGCGCTCCTCACGAGGACGCCGGGATGATGCCTATCCCCGCTACTCCGTTACCTGTAAAGGATGAAACGACAGCAACAAACGAATCCGTAGCCGTTGGTGTAATGGACGAAGAACCTGAACACCCTCCGGAGCCTGATGCTGAGGAGGAGCCGAAACAACTTGCTTTTGAAGATAAAAGTGGTTGGCAGTTACCTCCTATTGAGCTGCTCCAGGAGCCTAAGCTCAGCAGTGACCATAAGCATGACAACGCCGCGCGTGCCCAGCTTATTGTGGACACTCTCGCTAGCTTCGGGGTCGACGCTTCGGTTGTTGAGATTAATGAAGGGCCGTCAGTAACCCAGTTCGGTGTCGAACCAGGTTGGGAGATTCGTTACAAAGACATTCCTGTCAAGGACGGCGATGGTAAGCCAGTGATGGGATCGGATGGCCGTCCAGCCAAGGAGAGAGTCGAAACGGGACGGACCCGCGTACGGGTGAATAAGATCACTGCTCTACAGAGTGATCTCGCCCTTGCCCTGGCTGCACCTAGTCTTCGTATTGAGGCTCCTGTACCGGGCCGGGCCATCGTGGGTATTGAGGTGCCTAACGAGGTTGCTTCCGTAGTAACTCTGCGAACGGTCATGGAGAGCGAGCAGTACCGTGAAACTAGCGGGAGCTCAAAGCTTGCTATTTCTCTGGGAAAGGGGGTTTCGGGGGTTCCCGTCGTTGCGAACCTAGCAAAGATGCCGCATCTCCTAATTGCGGGTGCCACCGGTAGTGGCAAGAGCGTTTGCCTAAATGCCATCGTCACAAACATCATCACCAATGCAACGCCTGATGAAGTGCGTTTCATCATGATCGATCCTAAAAGGGTTGAAATGACTACCTATGGACGCCTTCCCCACCTGGCATTCAGTGAGGTCATTGTCGACCTCGACAAGGTCGTAGGCACGCTTCAAGCAGTGGTCGCTGAGATGGAAGCGCGTTACCGCAAATTCTCTGATGTCGGAGTTCGCAATATTGAGGCCTATAACCGCCATGCCCGGGTGCTCAAGAAACTTCCTTATTGGGTTCTAATCATTGACGAGCTTGCCGATCTAATGATGGTGGCACCCTTTGAAGTGGAGAAGCTGCTGTGTCGTTTGGCACAGTTGGCGCGAGCTACAGGTATTCATCTTGTTGTAGCGACCCAACGGCCCTCGGTAGATGTTGTTACAGGACTTATAAAAGCCAACTTCCCTACCCGGATCGCTTTTGCTGTTACATCGATTACAGATTCGCGGACCATTCTGGACATGGGCGGTGCAGAAAAGCTGCTTGGGCAAGGGGACATGCTGTATCTCCCCACTGATGCGGGAAAACCTAAGCGCATACAGGGGGTCTACGTATCGGATGCTGAAGTTGAACGACTCGTGGAATTCTGGGCCGATGAGCGCTTCCACGCTCTACGCCCCGAAAATTCCGACGGGCTGTTGGAAGAGGCACTTATCTCACAAAATGGGAGCGATGACTTTGAAGTCGAAGAAGATGACCCTCTTCTCGAAGATGCACGTGACCTTGCAGCCCGTCACAAACGTCTATCTCCGTCGCTTCTTCAACGACGGCTAAATGTTGGATTCTTAAAGGCTGAACGATTAATAGTGGCACTTGAACGGGAAGGTGTTGTTGGGCCAAGGCTTGAAGGTGAGTCCCGCGAGGTGCTTGTTGGAACAGCCGCTGGGGAAGACGCTTGATAGACTCAAAGTCATGACCCTTCGTGGCCTCCTTCGTCTTGATGGCCCTGAAGACCCTTCTGAGGAGGAGCGGTTGGAGCGATGCCTTGACTGTGACTCCGACCTAACTGATTCCCAAAGTTATGAGCGTCACCGTATCTGCGGGGCCTGTGGTCACTACTATCATCTGAATGCCCGACAACGCGTTGCCAGCATCCTCGACCCTGTGAGCTTCAGAGAGATGGACCGCAGCGTTACAGCTCTTGACCCCATCCAGTTTCGCGAGCGGCAGTCCTATCGGCACCGCGTGTTGGAAGCTCAGCGCCGCACAGGTCTAGCTGAGGCGGCGCTCACTGGAACCGGCACTCTCTACGGCCGCGAGGTCATGGTTGCTGCGCTGGACTTTAGCTTTCTAGGTGGCTCTATCGGAGTTGCCAGTGGGGAACGCCTAGCCCGGGCCTTTGAGCATGCTGCTAGGCGCGGTATCGCGGTCGTCACTGTGGTTTCAACCTCAGGCGTTCGTATGCGGGAAGGTCTGCTGGCGCTAATGCAGCTTCCTCGCCTTGCGACAGCTCATCAAAAGCTAGCTGAGCGGGGTCTTCCTCATGTGACTCTTCTCACGGACCCATCGACGGGATCTGCATTTGCTGGCCTTGCCAATCTCGCGGATTTCATTATTGCCGAACCGAATGCACTGGTTGGCTATTCAGCACTGCGCAAGATGCGTGAAAAGATGGGGGAGGAACTCCCAGAAGACGCGCATACTTCGGAGGCTCACCTCAGGCGTGGTCTTATTGATGCCATCGTAAAGAGAGAAGATTTGCGACCTTCTCTGGGTCTTCTCGTTGACTTGCTAATGAGCAATTACGAGCTGCGGTCAGTAGGTCGACCAGAGAGTGAACCCAGAGAGTACTCACATCTTGAAGCCTGGACACAGGTGCAGCTTTCGCGGCACGAAAACCGCCCTACTGCACCTGATTTTATCCGCCGAATGACGACAACCTTCATAGAAATCCACGGTGACCGTAGTGGAGAAGATGACTCCTCAGTTAGTGCCGGTATAGGCCTTCTTGGAGGAGAAGCTGTAATGCTTATTGGTCAGAATCGGCTTCAGGGTATCGCTGGTCCGGGTGCTATCGGTCCAGCGGGCTTTCACAAAGCCAGGCGGGCGATTCGTCTGGCCCAAAAGTTTAAGCTTCCCCTCATTACGCTTCTTGATTCGGACGGTGCCAGGCCTGATCTGGTAGCTGAGGAGGATGGCCTAGGAAATGCGATTGCCCGATGTATGCGGGATATGCTTCGTCTTCAGTCCCCGTCTGTAGCTGTGATTACAGGGGAGGGAGCCTCTGAGGCGGCCGTGGCGATGGGGGTTGCCGATCGACTGCTTATGCTCGAGAACGCTGTATATGAAGTTGTTTCTCCTGAGGATGCCGCGCGGCGTCTCTACGGCGAGGCTGCGCATGTGGACGAGGTAGCGGAACGCTTGCGGCTTACCTCCAATGACTGCCTCCGTCTGGGTATCGTCGATACAGTGGTTCCTGAGCCAGGAGATGGTGCTCACACGAATCATGATGAGGCTTCGTTACTGCTTCGTCGCTCAGTTGTGCGAGCGTTAACTGCAATTCAGAGTGAGCGTCCTAGGCGCCGCCTTAATCGTCGTCGCGATCGCTATCGAAACACTGGAAAGACTCACTCATGGGTGTTTGGCCGTATCGAAAGGCGCTTGGCTGATCTTGCTGATAGGTTCATTCACTGGCGTCGTCGCACGGGAGTTAATCCCCGACG
This sequence comes from Dehalococcoidia bacterium UBA2991, assembly GCA_002346645.1. Taxonomy (GTDB): domain Bacteria; phylum Chloroflexota; class Dehalococcoidia; order Tepidiformales; family Tepidiformaceae; genus UBA2991. Next base: position 8,420 of record DEAD01000008.1, on the reverse strand, counting down.
TGCTTCCCGACTCGCTGAGACACCCGATGATCCAGAGATAATGCGTTAGCTAAATTAGTTACTTTGGAAAACTTGGAGAATAGCGGTTGACGAAGGGCCTTTAGGCACGCTTTCGCACTGGCTCAACATCAGGTTCTTCCATTGCTCCGGGGAGCACTGTGCGCCTTGCTGGCAATGTGGGTTCCTCGCAAGCCCTGACCAACACGTCATCAACACTGTCGATAATTCCCTGTTCGCGCGCCTCATCGCGAACATAGGCCACGGTGCTTGAAACTACTGCTTCGAAACCTGGCCAATCATGGCAACGAAGCACTCGCAGATGACGAGTTGATTCATTCCATTCGACTATCAATCGAGGGCTTGTCGAAGGGCCCGCGCTGAAGCGGGTGTATCCCCCGAGATACTCTTTTGTTAGATAGAGTCCTTTTGAGGACGGGTCTATCGACGCTCGCTGGAGGGCATCCCAACTCTCGCCAAGGGCGAGAAGCAGTCGGAAGGCGACATCGCCGGTCTCTGCTCGCATCAAGTGCTCCTTGCAACACACCAAGGCAATCGACGCGAGAATGGTCGACACCCCACCACTGCTCAGTTTACCCGCGTGCTCGCTGGCTTGCCATGCCCCTCCTAGATTCGTGTTAGCTACTAGGGTGGTTGGCGATGCGGGACCGAGAGCAAATCGCCTGCTACGATCGGGCCTCCGATGTGGGGCTGTAGCTCAATTGGGAGAGCGTTTGACTGGCAGTCAAAAGGTAGGGGGTTCGAATCCCCCCAGCTCCACCACCTTGGGTTCTGGTATATCTGAGGAGTCTTACTAGTCGGCCTGATTTGCGCTCCCTGGAGTGGGATTGCTTACGGTCTGGAAGTTACCGGTTACGTCTGGGACTCGTGCGTAGCTAGTACCCTCATCGGCTTGCCCCTTCTCCCAGTCCACTTGGGCTACGAGAGTTCCATCGGTTGTCCAGATTCCCAGCTCCTCGTCTCTACCTAGAGCGAAACCGGGCCAGCCATCCTTATCCAGTTCAATTCGAAGGTATCCGCCCGGAGGAAGTAACAAGTCATCAGGAAAGGCTACTCGCTTCTCGGGATCTGAGAGGTCGTCTGCCATGACGAAGTTTGCGAGGGCTAGGTAAGAGTCGGAAGAGTTGTGGAGTTCGAACCAATCCAAGGGTTCCCCCTGGGCAGCGATCTCGTTGATCACGAGACCTAAAAGACTGACCTCTGTACTAGCCTCTGCTTCTTGCGACTGGGCAGGAGGGGGGGCATCTGGGGGATTTCCCCAGGAGGCGGAAAAGGTGCCTGAGATGGTCCCCCCCCCGCTCGTACTCGCCTCTACCAGCTGAAGCTGGCCTTCTCTGAAGGGAATAAAGTCGGTGGGTGTTGGGCTCTCAACAGGAATCCACCATACGCCTCCAGCGATCTGGTCCCTGCCGAAGATAAGTGTGGTGCCGTCGGTTAGGTCAGCAATAGGCAGGACAAGGCTGAACCCTGATACGGAATAGTCCTCCTCCATGCTGAGGAAAACGATGGTGGCGGCTTTGATATTTGGGAGAAGGGCCTGCTCCTCTTTGTCTGCATATCCGGCAAGTACTCCCAGGGTTAGTTGGTCGGGATTTATCTCTTCTCCGTCTATCTCAAGAAAGGAAACCTTTCCTTGTTCGAACACGTTCTCATTCTCGACACTTTCCCAGTTGGTCTCGAAATGAACTGTTAACGTGCCGTACTCATCTTCCGAGATGTCTTCTGCTTCGCGCTGCTCTGGTTGGAACTCGGGGGTTGGCCACGCTGGGGGAACCGGCATGAGGTCTTCCAGGATCTCGGCTCGTCGCTTCAGAATGAACTGACGCACTCGTTCGGCATCAACAGCGGCTCCTGCTTTGTTTTTGGGTAGAGCATGCTGCTGGACGACGGCTGCTAGTGCGTCAACACTCCTGAGTAACTCGTCTTCGTCCCAGACTGTATCTAGAAGCTGCTTCATCCGACTGACGTACATGTCTCGCCAGTTGTCATCGTGGTATAGCCGGTAAGGGATGGCGGTAAAGGCCAGCACCGATGGTGGGGGTTTGCTGATTCCGTCGAACGGGTTGGGGTCTTCCTGCAGGAGAAATGCTGAGTCGACCCCCCACGGGATGAAGACAAAGCGTCCATCGGGTTCACGGTAAAACTGGTAGTTGTTCCTGTTGCCGGCATAGCCATCCCAGTGTCCTACCAGCACTTCCACGGCCCAAAAGGTGAGGAAGCTGTCCAGGTCCACCATGTTGGATAGTGCCGTTAACCCGGCTTCGGAAGGGTCCTGGAGTGCAGCCACAACAGCATCGATGTCCGACCAATCGTCCTCGTCTTCATTGTTCTTCTTCTCGATGGTGCCCCGGAATTCAGGGGTGAAGTCGCTGACTGTGCCCTCATAAAGGTTTCCCTCGGAGGTTGTGAAATGGTGCTCTAGGAAGGGTTGCTTGAGCTCCTCCACGTGAAGGTACAGACCAAGGGGCTGTCCATTCACTGAAATAGTGGCGAAGCTGCAGCGTGACGCGGGGATACCTGCCTTGGCAAAGACCTGGAGGGCTAGGCAGGTATTGACCATCGAGCGATCCTGAACGCTGTTGTTGAGGGTCATGCGCTCCATGACCCCACCCAATGCCTGATCGTCTACGTACTTGTCGAACCGAAGCTTGAGGGACGGTTTTTCGTCGCTTTGAGAACCGAGAAATCCCTTCTTGCGGATGCCCACCTCCTCGTAGGTTTCTCCGTCTACTGTCACTGTGCTTCGGAACCAGGTGTAAATGTCTGCAAAAGGTCGGGAGAGCTGGTACTTCTCGATCTCTGCCATGAGATCTTCGAAAGTGCGGGTCTGGTGGCGCAGGGTTTCCCAGTCTTCAGGGTCTATCTCTATAGCTATATCCAATACGCGATCGAGGTCGAAGTAAGGGGAGGTCTCGTCTCGCGGTGTTGCCGTCTCGTCGGAACCGCACCCGATAGTGGCTAACAGCACCAGCGCAGCGGCTGACAAAGCGAGTGCCGGGAACCAGGTTGCCCTTTCATGAGAGAGCAGGTTAGGAGGAGACTGTATGCCAGCAGAAGGAGGTTTTCCCCTTCGTGCGCGTAATCTTGGAAGGGCCATTTTCTTCAAGCTGCTTCCTGCCTACGTCCAGGCTTAAAGCTACATGGGTTTCAGCGTAAAAGGTTCGTTTTGGTGCTCCACCATGTGGGTTCCGGTTGTCCTTGTTATTCAAATAGGAAACCTCGGATCGTTTTGCTGTGACGCTGGTAAAGGAACCCCCCCGCCGTAAGGATTGCGCCCAAGCCTAAGAATGCAATAACTCGATAGGTTTGCGCGAGTGCCTGAGAGTCATAGACGAACAATTTGATGACTGAGATGGAGAGAAGAGCTAAACCACCGAGCCGGACCCAACGTGATTGCAGGAAAATCCCTCCCACCATGAGGGCGGCCCCGTAAATACTCCACAACAAGGTTAAGCCTAAGACGGAAACGTTTTCGCTTGCGTATGTGCTCAGATCGAAGAAGGCACTATCTGCTGATGCCAACACTTCAGCGGACAAGATCCAAAGCGTGGTCAGATTGGCAAGTCCAAACAGAGCTATTGAGGCTCTTTGTTCCTCGTGCTTGTTGAGTTCAAAACTTAGTAGACCGGTTCGCCTGCGGACCATCAACAATGCGGAATAGAGGCTACCAACGCCCACTCCGAATACTAGGAATCGCAAATTGATGACCGGGCGAATGGTTTCCAGGTCGAAATTGCTAGTTTGAATTGCTCCTAGCCATACCACCATCGTTGTCAGTAGCAAGTATGCAGACCACCGCAATTCGGGGAAGCTAAAAGCAAACGAAAGCCAGATTAGAACAAGAGCTTCCAACCCCCATAGCATGGTGACCCAAATACCCCCTACTTGGGTGGGTACCGCTAGCGCAGCAAGCAAGACCGCAAAAGCTGCTGTAAATGTGACCAAGGGGATTGAGGAGGTTGCCCCTTTTTTGGGCAGGAACGTAGGGCCCGATTGGGCCTCTATGGGGAGTGGGGCTGTGGAAGGCCTAAAGCGGAAAGCAATGGTGAGCAGGACATAGAAAACTGCCAATAGCGCCGTGAAGCCCCCCATCCATGGGCGATAGATGTCGTACATGACGTCATAGCTGATGGCGAGGTAAGCGAGGCCGTTCCCTACTAAAAGTAAAAGGTCGACTACTCCGGCGGGTTTTCGTTGGACGACATGGAAGGCGATGGTAGATCCCATGAAGAGGAGGAAGACCGCAGAGATTGCAACTTGTTGGAGGCCAGTGGAGGGGTTGAGCTGGTCAACCCAGAACGTCAAGACAATAAGAGAGGCAATCCATGCAGGGAAAGTTAACCAACGCCAGGTACGAAAGCTAGCCAGTGCTAAAACGCCTACGTCTAGCACTAGTACGTAGGCTAAAAGCAAGAGCTTGTCCGGTAGTGGGTCTTGCAAAAGTAGCGGTGTGGCAAATCCGCTGAAGATTGCTAAAACGGCCAAGGCGATCGATTCGTGGCGTAGAGATTGAATGACTCCTGCCAGGGTGATCAATCCGAATAAGCCCAAAGCAGCTAGAGGGGAGAATAAATCGTAAAGGGCGAACCCGGCATAGATAGATAGGTAGAAGATGGCAAGGCCGCCGCCGGCCATGGCCTGCGCCCAGGGGACGTAGCGGTTGCGGAAGTATTCTCCTGCTCCCAGAAATGCCACACCGGCCAGCACACCTAGGGTGATCTGTCCTGTCTCACTGAGCCAACCTCGATCGATGGAAAGGCTTATGAAGAACGCTATTCCCACGATTAATGCTACGACCCCGATGCGAGCTAGCCAGTTCCCACCTAATAACCACTCGAAATTTGAGTGACTAACATCAATTGCCCAGCTGGAGCTATGGGCAGGCTTGCTGGCTGGAATAGCGCCGGTTGTTTCAGTCTCCGGTTGGTGCTGGCGGTGGAGGAAAGCAGGACCTTTCTCAGTTTCCGGAGTGGCATTGGATGGAAGGGGGGTGGGAGGTACTTTGCGCTCAAGAGGGGCAGATGGGTCCTCCTCCATAGCGGTGAGGCGTTCCGCTAAGCTCTTGATTTCTGTGGTCAGTGAAAGAACCATCTCCTGAAGCTGGCGGATCTCTTCATTTTCAGGGCGAGGGTTCTCTGGAGAGCTTGTTGCTTTGGAAGGTTCAGTTATTCCGCAGGAGGGGCATGGCCCAGATCCTGAAAAAGCTTGGCCGCAGTTGGAGCAGGTCATGAGCTAAGCCAGGATGCCAGTAGGAGCCTAGCCTCCAGCTTAGCTCTTGCTGCATTTCGTTTAATTGGTCCTTTCCTCTTGGCTGACACCGCTAACATTATAATAGCCAGCGTTTTTCATTTCCTTTGGTTCCCACTGGTTTTAGGAAGCAAAACAAGGCCCTGCGACTAATTGATGCGATAGGCTGTGTGCATGGCTATTAGGGGTTTGTGGAAGCGCAAGCAGCGGGGGTCTTTGGATCTGGTTGGGCATCCCCAATCTGATTTCCCAGAGGAGCGTATTTTTCTGCGGGCTCTCCAGGATCTTGCTGGAGCAGCTCGAGGGGTTATTTACGATGTTTCTCGAACTGACCGTCCTTTTAAGCTCTCGAATAGTCCGGTCTATCTCGAAGGCTCGAAAGCTTGGCGGCGATTTTTACGGGCGCGCCGTGCCCTTGATGATGGTCAGCTCACCCCTATTCTTTCTTTACGGCAACTACCGGAGGACGAACGCCGCTTAGTGGTCAATTGGGGTACGGCACACGCCAACACATTTCTTTTGTTGGAACCGTATGAAGTCGACTGTGATCTTAGTGACTCCCGTTCTCCGATCAGGAGTGAGGTACTGGAGCTCTGCCGGCGTGCTGCAGAGGTCGAGCCTTCCTCGGCCCAGGCTGCTCTGGAGCGATGGACTTCTTCAACAGCTTTGGGCGAGCTTCTTAGGAAGCTTTATGGACGATGGGTTTGGTGGGATTCACCTCCCCCTGAGGGATGCTCCTCCAGTGAAGTGATAAGGCTGGGAGGGGCTTCGGATACCCTTTCGATGCACCTCTTACCCCTTCTATATGACCGTTTTCCTCAGCAGGGCTTTGATGTTGCCCTTGCAGAGCTTCAGGTCTCAGAGCGGGAACTTTTTGGGGGGACCGTTGCGGATGCCCGTTCAGTGTTTCGGACTCGTTTGGGATTGCCTGTGCTTCATGATCCGCGAGCGGCCGATCGTGCTGTCCGTCAGCTGGTCAATCTTGGAAGGATGTCAGTTACAAGCGGTGGAGGGGATGCGACCGTTTTTGGCCCTGGTCAACCTGTGCCAGCAGACATGCCGGACGAAGACTTTGAGCAGTTGCTGATCATTTGATATCTCGCTGAATAAGTACCTAGTGATTTAGTAACTGTCTGCTGTGGAGTCAGGCTAGTCTTGTGAAACTAAGTTTTAGTCTTATCGGAATGCGTTGGATAACGCTGGGTACATAGGGTGGGTCGCCCTCCATCATTTCGATATCACCCATGCGCCGCAGTAGTTCTTGTACTGCTACCCGTCCCTCCTGCCTGGCGAGGCCTGCCCCTGGGCAGTAGTGGACACCGTGCCCGAAGCCAAGGTGCGGGCAGGATTGTTCGCGACCAAGGTTGAACACTTCTCCATCTTCGAACTTGGCAGGGTCATGGTTTCCCGAGCCATAAAGAATCATTAGCTTCTCGCCACGCTTTACCGGTATGCCAGCAACGCGAGTGTCCTCGAGGGCGATACGGAAGACTCCTGGCACGGGCGTGTCATACCTAAGTACCTCCTCGATGAATCCTCCTGATAGGGAGGGGTCATCTCGAAGTGCTTGCATAACGTCAGGCTGTCGCAGGAGTACAAGCAGGGAATTGGTCATCAATTCTGGGGTGTTAGCGTCACCTCCCGCCGAATAAAGGAGAGTAATCATGCTCACCAGAGATTCCAGTGGCACTGGTTCGTCCGTATCTGTGAAGGTGGCGTTAGCGAGGTCGCTCATGATGTCGCCCTGTGGGTCTTTTCGCCGTTCGGCGATTGCCTTCATGAAGTAGTCCGTCAGAAACTCGTTTTCCGTGATCTCTTCGCGACCTTCTTCCTGTTGTTGGTAGACAGCCTTGGGGTCCCGGGCAGAGCGCTCCATCTTTGCGAGTCGTTCCATGAAGTATTGCTTGAAGTTGTCGGCATCCGCTGCAGGAACCCCTATTAATTCCCCTACGACGAGACGCGGGAGCATATGTGCGAACTCCGTCACGAACTCCACTTCACCCCGATCAATGAACGCATCAATGATTTCGTTGGTTATCTCTCGAACTCGTGGCTCAAGCGCAGCGACATGGCGGGGCGTGAAGAAACGGTTGATAAGCCGTTTGTGCCGGGTGTGGTCGGGTGGGTCATTCGAAAGGATCTTGTCGCTAAATGGCTGCTCTGCGCGCCATTCAGCTAGCTTATCTAAGGGTGCGGGTGGATCTGTGTAGGGGGCATTTGCCACGAGGATGCTAGAGAACACTTCAGGCTGAGCGTTAACTTCGAGGATGTCTTCATAACGACTCAGTAGAAATACCCCGAAATCCGGTTCTCGATAGATAGGAGCCTGGTCCCGGAGTGCTTGGTAAAACGGATAAGGGTTTGCCAAGATCTGTTCGTTTAACTTGAGGAAACCATAGTCCGCCAAGCCTGTTGTCACGGCTTATTCTCCTCCGATCCAATTGTCGTATAGCTCGTGGAAGTGCCGGATCTTTCCCTCCGCATAGGCGGAGAAGTAAACGTATGGGTCTACCTTGGTCTTCAGGCCTTTTTGAATCTTTGGAAGGTTGTAACAGTCCTGGTTTAAAACTCGCGCGAGACCTCCCATTTCCGGAGCAAGGGTGAAGTCCTCGTCCTCGGTCAGCCAGTGCATCGGTGCTGCTGGTGGTTTTTCCTCCCCTTCTGGCCACGGCACCATGTAGATGACTTCCATGATGCTGCGATTCGGGTCGTCTCCATAGGGCCGGAAGCGATACACGATGCGACTAAAGCAACCCCAGGGATGGAAGTTCGGGAAAAGGTTATTGAAGTACCCATCGATCACTTCTGCGTCGCAGAAAGTGTCTGCCTTATCTCCTAGGGCCATGCGCAGACCCTCGCGCGCTAGCTCGGCTCCGCCCTTTCGTATTTCGAAGACCTGTTCAGGGTCAGGAAAGATTCCGCGTTGCGGGCTTACGTTCGCACCCACAGTTATCGCCCGGGACCAATTGCCAAAGACGTCGTATTGCATGTTGGCCCCATCACCGCCGAAAGCCATTGCCTGCGGGTGGGTTGCCATAACGTGGTAGCCCTCCATGAATGCCTCTTGGGTAATTTTCCAGTTCGAGGCGATAACTTTGGCGACATGCATCTGCTTATAACGTTTTTCGAACTCGTACTTTTCGTAGTGCTGAGGC